>NZ_CP053660.1:3136670-3764004 GCF_013177455.1 Nocardioides marmotae | reverse complement strand
GGTGGGATACGACCGCTTCTGGGGCGAAATATTGCCCCAGAAGCGGGTGCGTACCACCTAAAGGTGGGACGCGCGCCCCACCGCCCACGCCCCCACGTGTCCACATCGCGGGACCCGGTTTCACGGGTTGGGACGGGGGACGTACTGTTCTGCCCAGCTCATCCAGAGGGACAGAGGGAACGGCCCTGTGAAGTCCCGGCAACCGCCAACGCGCCTCCGCCCCCGGTGAAACCGGGACGGTCGTCGGTAACGGTGCCAATTCCGCCCGGCACGACCGTCGTGACCCGGGGAAGATGAGAAGGAGGTCGGTCATGAGCGCTGCCGTTGTCGAGAAGTCCCGGATCCGCGAGGGGGCCTTCGGGAACGCCCGAGCCCTGGTGTGTCGCGAGTGCGGCACCGAGGTCGAGCTGGGCCCCCACTACGCGTGCACCGAGTGCTTCGGTCCGCTGGAGGTCGCCTACGACTTCCCGCAGGTCACCCGCGAGGAGATCGAGGCCGGGCCGCGCAACATCTGGCGCTACAAGGCGCTGCTGCCGGTCCCGACCGACATCGAGACCAGCCCCAACACCGAGCCGGGCTACACCCGCCTGCTCGAGGCGAGGAACCTCGCCGCCGAGCTCGGCCTGGCCAAGCTGTGGGTCAAGGACGACTCGACCAACCCCACCAACTCCTTCAAGGACCGCGTGGTCGCCTGCGCGCTGAGCGCGGCGCGCGAGCTGGACGCCAAGGTCTTCGCCTGTCCGAGCACCGGCAACCTCGCCAACGCGGTCGCCGCGGCCGGCGCCCGCGCCGGCATCAAGACCGTGGTGTTCATCCCGAGCAACCTCGAGCACCCCAAGCAGGTCAACTCCGCGGTCTTCACCGACTCCCTGGTCGCCGTCGACGGCAACTACGACGACGTCAACAAGCTCGCCTCGGAGATCGCCGGCGAGGAGGAGGGCTGGGCGTTCGTCAACGTCAACGTCCGCCCCTTCTACGCCGAGGGCTCCAAGACGCTCGGCTACGAGATCGCCGAGCAGCTCGGCTGGCGGCTGCCGGACCAGATCGTCATCCCCGTCGCGAGCGGCTCGCAGCTGACCAAGGTGCACAAGGCCTTCCAGGAGCTGATCACCCTCGGCCTGGTCGAGGACAAGCCCTACAAGGTGTACGGCGCGCAGGCGGCCGGCTGCTCGCCGGTCTCGGTCGCCTACAAGGCCGGCGTCGACGCGATCCGCCCGGTCAAGCCCGACACCATCGCCAAGAGCCTGGCCATCGGCAACCCCGCCGACGGCATCTACGTCCTCGACGTCTGCCGGCAGACCGGCGGCGCGGTCGAGGACATCACCGACGACGAGGTCCGCGAGGCCATCGTGCTGCTGGCCCGCACCGAGGGGATCTTCACCGAGACCGCCGGCGGCACCACGGTCGGCGTGCTGAAGAAGCTCGTCGAGTCCGGCCAGCTCGACCCCGAGCTCGAGACCGTCGTCATCAACACCGGCCACGGCCTGAAGACCCTCGACGCGGTCTCCGGCTCGGTCGGGCCAGTCGCCACCATCGCCCCGACGTACGCCGCCTTCGCCGCCACCGGCCTGGCCTGAGCGCCCCCGAGCCCCAGGAGCACCCGCATGCCCGTCTCCGTCCGCATCCCGACCATCCTGCGCACCTACACCGACGGCGCCTCCGAGGTGACGGCCACCGGCAGCACGCTCGCGGAGGTGCTCGAGGACCTCGACGCCAGCTACGCCGGCATCAAGGGGCGCATCCTCGACGACAACGGCGCGCTGCGCCGGTTCGTCAACGTCTACGTCGGCAACGAGGACGTCCGCTTCCTCGACGACCTCGCCACCCCGACGCCCGACGGCGCCCAGGTCTCGGTCATCCCGGCGGTCGCGGGCGGCTGAGCCGCTCGCGGCGGGCGAGCAGGTGGGTGCGCTCGGCGTCGTTGCGGCACAGCGCGAGGGCGGCGTCGTACGCCGTGCGCGCCTCGTCCGTGCGGCCCGCACGCGCGAGCAGCTCGGCCCGCGCCGCGGGCAGCCGGTGACCGGGCAGCGCGACGCCCTCGAGCTCGCGCAGCCCCGCCGCGGGGCCGTCGGCCTCGGCGACCGCCACCGCCCGGTTGAGCCGGACGACGGGGGAGTCGGCCAGGGCGAGCAGCTCGTCGTAGCGCGCGACCACCCGGTGCCAGGCCGTCTGCTCGGCGCTCGGCGCGATCGCGTGCTCGGCGGCGACGAGCGCCTGCAGCAGGTACGGCGCCGGCGGAGCGCTCACCAGGGGCCGCAGCAGGTCGAGCGCCTCGAGCACCTCGTCGTGGTGCCAGCGTCCGCGGTCCTGGTCGGGGAGCAGGACGAGCCGGCCGTCGCGGACCCGGGCGTCGCGGCGGGAGTGCTGCAGCAGCAGGAGCGCCAGCAGGGCGTCGAGCTCCGCGGTCGGTGTGCCGGCCGGGAGGACGTCGCGGAGCACGCGCACCAGGCGCACCGCCTCGCCCGCGACGTCCGCGCGGAGGACGTCGGCCCCCGAGCCGGGGGCGTAGCCGGTGGTGAACGCCAGGTAGGCGACGTCGGCCACGACGGCCACGCGGTCGGCCAGCTCGGCCGCCGGTGGGACCTCGAACCGCTCGCCGGCCAGCCGCTTGCGCGCCCGCGTCAGCCGCGCGGCCATCGTCGCCTTCGGCACGAGGAAGAGTCGGGCGACGTCCCCGGTCGGGACGCCCAGGACCAGGCGCAGCGTCAGCGCCGCGGCGGCCTCGCGGGACAGCGAGGGGTGGGCGCACAGGAGCACCAGCCGCAGCCGCTCGTCCACCAGCACCTCCCCGGCGTCGGCCACCACCCGCTGCGCGGTGGCGGTGAGCTCGGCCTCGACCACCAGCAGCGGCTCCTTGCGCACCGCGACCTCCTCGGCGCGCAGCCGGTCGAGCACCCGGCGCCGGGCGGCGGTCAGCAGCCAGGCCGCCGGGTTGCCCGGCACGCCGTCGACCGGCCAGGTGCGGGCCGCGGCCTCGAAGGCGTCGGCCAGGCCGTCCTCGGCGAGGTCCAGACGGCGGAACCGCGCGACGAGCAGCGCCAGCAGCCGGCCCCAGTCGTCGCGCAGCGCCTGCTCGAGCGGGGTCAGAGATCGACCTCGACGACCGGCCGGACCTCCACGGTGTACTCCCGGGGCAGCAGCGCGGCCAGCTCGACGGCGGCGTCGTGGGAGTCCACGTCGACGAGGTAGAAGCCGCCGAGCTGCTCGACGGTCTCCGCGAACGGTCCCTCGGTGACGGGGCGGTCCGCGCCCGGGCGGACCGTCCGCGCCGCCTCGGGGCGGTCCAGGGCCTCGCCGGCCAGGATCGTCCCGCGCGCCCGCACCGCCTCGTCGAAGGCCTGGAAGTCGGCGACCACCCGGTCCCGGTGCGCCGGCGGGGCCGACTCCCAGCTGTCGAAGTGGTCCGCCTCGGCCATCAGCAGCAGGAACCTCATGCCGCACCGCCCGTCGCGTCCGGGCCGGCGGCGATCGTGGCCCGCACCTCGACGGCCTCCCCGGGCGCCACGAGGAGCCCGCAGACGTCGAGCAGGTCCTCGAGGTCGTCGCTCTCGACGAGGTAGAACCCGCTGAGCTGCTCGACGGTCTCGGCGTACGGCCCGTCGGTGACCACGGTCCCGCCCGCCCCGTCGGAGCGCACCGTCCGCGCGCCCCGGGAGTGCGCGAGCTCGGCGCCGCCGGTGATCCGGTGCCCGCGCCCCTCCAGCAGCCGGGAGAACTCCGCGTGCCGGGCGTAGGTCGCGGCGCGTTCCTCCTCGCTCGCGGCCTCCCAGACGGATTCGTCCCCGGGCAGCAGCACGACGTACTCGGTCATGGTTCCTCCTTCGATCGGTGAGTGTTCCACCTCCATGACGCGCAGACCGGCCCTCGATCGACACGACGGCACCGGTGCCGTCCCCTAGGGTCGGCGCCGTGACCACCCCCGTGACCACTCCCGCGACCGACCTCTACCTCGACCTGATGGCCAAGATGCTCACCCGCTACGGGTTCGAGGGGCGCAACGTGACGGTCAAGCTGCCGTCGCGGTCCTACGAGTCCTACCTGTGGGACCTCGTGGTGCGCTCGCTGAAGGGTCGCGACGTCCGCATGGTCGAGGCCGGCCACTTCGACGCCGGGCGGCGCGAGGAGGGCCGGGACTGGCCCGCCGACGCCGAGACGATGATCGGGATGAAGCGGCTGGCCAACGTGCGGGCCTGCGTGGAGAGCGTCATCGCCGACGGCGTACCGGGGGACCTCATCGAGACCGGCGCGTGGCGCGGCGGGTCGTGCATCTACATGCGCGCGGTCCTCAAGGCGTACGGCGAGACCGGCCGGACCGTGTGGGTCGCGGACTCCTTCGCGGGGCTGCCCGCCCCCGACGGGCGGTTCGAGGCCGACGCCGGCGACCAGCACCACACGCGCGACGAGCTCGCCATCTCGGTGGACCAGGTGAAGGAGAACTTCCGCCGCTACGACCTGCTCGACGGGCAGGTCCGCTTCCTCCAGGGCTGGTTCAGCGACACCCTGCCGACCGCGCCGATCGAGAACCTGGCGGTGCTGCGGCTCGACGGCGACATGTACTCCTCGACGATGGACGCCCTCGACGCCCTCTACGACAAGGTCTCGCCCGGCGGGTACGTCATCGTCGACGACTACGGCGCGGTGCCGGCCTGCGCGGAGGCGATCCACGACTTCCGCGACGCCCGCGGCATCAGCGACCCCATCGAGACCATCGACTGGGCCGGCGTGTTCTGGAGGAAGTCGTGAGCGGCCAGCAGCAGCAGCAGCGTCAGCAGCCCGCCGTCGACGCCGGCCTGCGCCGGCTGGAGACCGAGCTCAAGGCGGCCCGCCGGTTCGGTGCGAAGGCGACCAAGCAGATGCACACCGCCGTCGCCGCCGACCTCGACCGCGCCCTGCGCCGCGCCCGCCGGGCCGAGCAGCGCGCGGCCGACGCCGAGGCCCGGGCGACCCGGGCCGAGCGCCGCGTCCGCCGGCTCGAGCGCGAGCTGGCCGAGGTCCGCTCGAGCGCGACGTGGCGCGCCGGCCGCGCCGTCGTCGCCGTGCCCGGGCGGCTCAAGCGCCTGACCGGACGATGAGCGAGGTCCTCCTCGCGACCTTCTGCCTGCTGCCCGACGGTGAGCCCGGGGGCGGGCTGCTCGTCGACGCGCTGGCCGAGCGCGGGGTCGCGGCGCGGTGGGTCGTCTGGGACGACGCGGGTGTCGACTGGGCCGCCGCCGATCTGGTCGTGGTTCGCTCGACGTGGGACTACCAGCGCCGGTACGCCGAGTTCCTGGCGTGGGCGCGCGGCGTCGAGAAGGAGACCACGCTGCTGCACGGCTCCGACGTCCTGGCCTGGAACGCCGACAAGTCCTACCTCCTCGAGCTCGCCGCGGACGTCCCCGTCGTGCCGACCGCGCTGCTCGAGGACCGCGGCCTGGTCGAGGGGCTGGCCGCCGCGCTGGAGCGGTGGGGCACCGTCGTGGTCAAACCGCGCACCGGCGCCGGCGGGGTCGGCGTGGTCGTGGTCGAGCGCACCGACGACCTGCGGCTCGAGGGCCTGGTCGCCGGCCCCTGGGTGGTGCAGCCCCTGGTGGAGTCGGTGCGCACGACCGGGGAGTCCTCGATGTGGGTGCTCGACGGCGAGGTGGTCGGCCAGGTCGACAAGCGGCCGGCCGGCGGCGAGGTGCGGGTCCACGAGCTGTACGGCGGCACCTCGGCCGCCGTGCCGGTCGACCCGGCCCGCGCGGAGCTGGCCCGGGCGGCCGTGGCCGCGGCTGCCCGCCGGCTCGGCTCCCCGCCGGCGTACGCCCGGGTCGACCTGGTGCTGCTCGAGGGCGGCTGGGCGGTCGGCGAGCTGGAGCTGATCGAGCCGGGTCTCTACCTCGACCTCGCGCCGGAGCTGGCCGGACCGTTCGCGGACACGGTCGTCTCCGCCCTCGGCAGGGGCTGAGCGTTCTTGCACTCGCCAGGGTCGAGTGCTAAACATGGGACTTGGCACTCTCGCCATGAGAGTGACAACCGGATCGGTGCCAGCTGAGGTCCGACGCGCCGGCGAGAAAGGGTTCGCCGGGTCGCGGGACCGTCCGTCGCGGGCAGCCCACCGAGCCGGATCCGCAACTTCCAGCGTGAGGAACCGCAGGAACATGCCCAAGCTGATTGCATTCAACGAGGAGGCCCGGCGCGGCCTGGAGCGTGGCATGAACACGCTCGCCGACGCCGTCAAGGTCACGCTCGGTCCCAAGGGCCGCAACGTCGTCCTCGAGAAGAAGTGGGGCGCCCCCACGATCACCAACGACGGTGTCAGCATCGCCAAGGAGATCGAGCTCGAGGACCCCTACGAGAAGATCGGCGCCGAGCTGGTCAAGGAGGTCGCGAAGAAGACCGACGACGTCGCCGGTGACGGCACGACGACGGCGACCGTCCTCGCTCAGGCGATGGTCCGCGAGGGCCTGCGCAACGTCGCGGCCGGCGCGAACCCGATGGGCCTCAAGCGCGGCATCGAGGCGGCCGTGACGGTCGTGTCCGAGCAGCTGCTGGCGATGGCCAAGGACGTCGAGACCAAGGAGCAGATCGCTTCGACGGCCTCGATCTCCGCCGCTGACCCCACGGTCGGCGAGATCATCGCCGAGGCGATGGACAAGGTCGGCAAGGAAGGCGTCATCACCGTCGAGGAGTCGAACACCTTCGGGCTCGACCTCGAGCTCACCGAGGGCATGCGCTTCGACAAGGGCTACATCTCGGCGTACTTCGTGACCGACCCCGAGCGCATGGAGACGGTCCTCGAGGACCCCTACATCCTCATCGCGAACCAGAAGGTCTCGAACGTCAAGGACCTGCTGCCGATCCTCGAGAAGGTCATGCAGTCGGGCAAGCCGCTCGTCATCCTGGCCGAGGACGTCGACGGCGAGGCGCTCTCGACCCTGGTCGTGAACAAGATCCGCGGCACCTTCAAGTCCGTCGCCGTCAAGGCTCCGGGCTTCGGCGACCGCCGCAAGGCCATGCTGCAGGACATCGCGATCCTCACCGGCGGCCAGGTCATCTCCGAGGAGGTCGGCCTCAAGCTCGAGACCACCGGCATCGAGCTCCTCGGCCAGGCCCGCAAGGTCGTCATCACCAAGGACGAGACCACCATCGTCGAGGGTGCTGGTGACGCCGACCAGATCGCCGGTCGCGTCAACCAGATCCGCGCGGAGATCGAGAAGTCCGACTCCGACTACGACCGCGAGAAGCTCCAGGAGCGCCTCGCCAAGCTGGCCGGCGGCGTGGCCGTCATCAAGGTCGGCGCGGCCACCGAGGTCGAGCTCAAGGAGCGCAAGCACCGCATCGAGGACGCCGTTCGCAACGCGAAGGCGGCCGTCGAGGAGGGCATCGTCGCCGGCGGTGGCGTCGCGCTCGTCCAGGCTGCGGCCATCGCGTTCGACAAGCTGGACCTGTCGGGCGACGAGGCCGTCGGCGCCAACATCGTCCGCGTCGCCACCTCGGCCCCGCTCAAGCAGATCGCGATCAACGCCGGTCTCGAGGGTGGCGTCGTGGCGGAGAAGGTCGCGAACCTGGAGGCCGGTCACGGCCTCAACGCGGCCACCGGCGAGTACGTCGACATGATCGCCGAGGGCATCATCGACCCGGCCAAGGTGACCCGCTCGGCGCTGCAGAACGCGGCGTCCATCGCGGCCCTGTTCCTCACCACCGAGGTCGTCGTCGCCGACAAGCCGGAGAAGGCCGCCCCCATGGGTGGCGACCCGACCGGCGGCATGGGCGGCATGGACTTCTGATCTGAGGATCAGGAGCCACCGCTCCACCAGCACCACCAGCAGGGCCCCCGCTCCGGCGGGGGCCCTGCTGTCGTTCGTGGGGTCGTTCGTGGGGTCGTTCGTGGGGTCGTGCCGGACTGTTCATCAAGGTATGCAGACGAACCCGCACTTCCCGGGTGAGCTCGCACGGGGGAGTGAGGACTGGCCTGCATCCCTTGATGAAGCGCCGTGCGAGGGTGGGGCCGTGGCGGGCGAGGAGCAGGACCGGAGGGCGCGGTTCGAGGCGATGGCGCCGGCGCTGGTCGAGCCGCTGCGGCGGTTCCTCGCGCGACGTACCGATCCCGCCACGGCCGACGACGTGCTCTCCGAGACGTTGCTGGTGTGCTGGCGGCGGCTGGAGGAGGTGCCGGCCGAGCCGCTGCCCTGGGCGTACGGCGTCGCGCGGAACGCCCTGGCCAACGCCGAGCGCAGCGCGCGCCGCCAGCGCCGGGTGGCGGCGAAGGTGGCCGTCCTCGACCCACCCGCACAGGCGACGACCGGGCCGGGGGAGGGCGAGGGCGACGTGCCGCTCGACGAGGCGCTGGCCGCGCTGCGCCCCGACGAGGCCGAGCTGCTGCGGCTGTGGGCCTGGGAGCAGCTGGGTCCTAGCGAGATCGCGACCGTGCTCGGGCTGACGCCCAACGCGGTGAGCATCCGCCTGCACCGGGCCCGGCAGAAGCTGCGCGAGGAGCTGCGAAAGATCGACGCCGCTGCCGGACATGAGGGGTCGAGAGGGAGGAGCAGGCCATGAGCGGACCCGACGAGCCGTCGTACGACGACGACCCGCAGCTGCGCGAGCGGCTGCGCGCGGCCGACCCGGCCGCCTCCCTCCCCCCGGCCGAGCCCGACCGGGTGGCCCGACTCCTGGAGGCAGCGATGAGCACCACCGACCACGACACCACCGGCTCCGGCAGCCACGCCGGCCCCGAGGCGCCCCGCACCCGACGCTCCCCGCTGACCTGGATCGCGGCCGCGGCGGCCGTGCTGGTCGTCGGTGGCGTCGCCCTGACCGCCACGATGGGCGGCGACGACGAGGAGACCCCCACCGCCGGCGGTGGCGGCGCCGAGGAGACCCCGGCCGTGCTGACCCTGGCCGCCCCGGCGGCGCAGCAGAGCCGCTGCATGGTGCCCAACGCCGAGGTGCTCGCGGCCCAGGAGGTCGCCTTCCTCGGCACCGTCGAGGAGCTCGCCGACGACACCGTCGTGCTGGAGGTCGACGAGCAGTACGCCGGCACCGAGGCCGACGAGGTCCGGGTGGAGTCCCCGCCGGAGCAGATGCAGCTGCTCGCCGGCGCGGTCGACTTCCGCGAGGGCGAGCAGTACCTCGTCTCGGCCACCGACGGCCGGGTCACCGTCTGCGGCTTCAGCGGACCGGCGACCGGCGAGCTGCAGACGCTGTACTCCCAGGCGTTCGGCGAGTAGGGGACCGACGCTGATGCTGCACGGGATCGTCCTCGCGGCCGGCGCGGGCCGCCGGATGGGCACCCCCAAGGCGCTCGTCGAGGACTGGCTGGCCCGCGCGGTCCGGCTGCTCGACGCCGGCGGCTGCGACCGGGTCACCGTCGTCCTGGGCGCCCGCGCCGAGGACGCGGTGGCGCTCCTGCCGCCGGGCACGGCCCACGTCGTCGCCGCGGACTGGGCCAGCGGCATGTCCGCCTCGCTCCGGGCCGGCCTCGCCGCGGCCGACCCCGCCGCGGACGCCGCCCTCGTGACGCTGGTCGACCTGCCCGACCTGGTGCCCGAGGTCGTCCGGCGGGTCGCCGCGCACGCCGCCCCCGACGCGCTGGCCCGCGCGGCGTACGACGGCGTCCCCGGCCACCCCGTGCTGCTCGGCCGCGACCACTGGCCCGGCGTGCTGGCCGAGACCGGCGGGGACCGCGGCGCGAAGGGCTACCTCGCGAGCCACGACGTCACGCCGGTCGAGTGCGGCGACCTCGCCACCGGCGTGGACGTCGACTCCCGGTGACGGCCCCGTGACTGCCCAGCGCGTCCGGCTCCAGCCGCTCACCCGGGCCCGGGTCGCCTCGCTGGGTGACGCCGGCGCGGCGTGGGTCGCCGGCCTGCCGCGCGTGCTCGACGACCTGGCGGAGCGGTGGGGGCTGACCTGGGGCCGCCCCCTGCCCGGCGGCAGCGCGTCGTACGTCGCCGGCGCGACGACCGCCGCGGGCGAGCCGCGCGTGGTCAAGGTGCCCGTGCCCGACGCGGACCTGGCCGACGAGCCGCGGACCCTCCGCGCGGCGGCGGGCCGCGGGTACGTCCGGCTCCACGACCACGACCCCGCCAGCCGGGCGCTGCTGCTCGAGGCGCTCGGCCCGTCGCTGGAGCAGACGGCCTGGGAGCCCGAGCGCACGCTCGCCGTCCTCGCCGACACGCTCCGCGAGGCCTGGCACGTCCCGCTCGCGACCGCCCCGGAGGTCGTTGCCGGCGAGGACAAGGCCAGCACGCTGGCCCGGCTCCTGGTCGACCTCGACGACCGGCTCGGCCGGCCGCTGGCGCCGCGGGTGCGGACCCACGCGCTGGCGTGCGCCGAGCGGCGGGCGGCCGCCCACGACCCGGAGCGCTGCGTGGTGGTCCACGGCGACCCGCACCCGGCCAACGTGCTGCGCGTGCGCGAGGAGCGGGCAGGCGCCCCGGGCGGCTTCGTGCTCGTCGACCCCGACGGCTTCCGTGCCGACCCGGCCTACGACCTCGGGGTCACCCTGCGGGAGTGGACCGGGCGGCTGCGCGGCCCCGACGCGCCGCAGGTGCTCGGCCGCTACGCCGACCTGCTGGCCGAGCGCACGGGGCTGGACCGGACGGCGATCTGGGAGTGGGGCTTCCTCGAGCGGGTCACCACCGGCCTCTACGTCACCTCGTTCGGCGCGGCGAAGGTCGGCCGCACCTTCATCGAGAGCGCGGAGCGGCTCGTCTGATCCGGACCGGCCCGCGCGCGGTGGGCAGGTCGACGACCTCCCCGCGCTGGGTCACCTCGACCTCGCCGGCCTCGACGAGCCGCTGGGCGGCCTGCCGGGCGGGCTCCATCAGGTCGCGCCAGCCCTCGGTTTCCGGGCCGGACCACACGGCGCGCGCCGCGTCGGAGGGGCAGATCGTCCTCCCCTCCTCGCGCTGGGCCAGCAGGTCGAGGATCGTGCGCTCGAGCCGGGCGCCCACGTCCTCCGCGTCCACGAGGGCCAGTCAACCAACCGGCCCCCAACAGCCTCGTCGTAGCCTCGGGGCATGACCGCCGTCACCCCGCAGCTGCTCGACCTCGGCGACGTGACGGAGCGGCTGGGGGAGACCGGTTACCTGGTCGACCCCGAGCTCGCCACCGTCACCTTCCTCGCCCTGCGGATGGGCCGGCCGCTGCTGCTCGAGGGCGAGCCCGGCACCGGCAAGACCGCGCTGGCCGAGGCGATCGCCGAGGCGTTGGACCTGCCGCTGGTGCGGCTGCAGTGCTACGAGGGGATCGACGCCACCCAGGCGCTCTACGACTGGGACTTCCCCCGCCAGGTCCTCCACCTGCGCGCGCTCGAGGCCGCGGGCGGCGCGGCCGCGGCCGGCGGGCTGGAGGAGGCCGAGAAGAGCCTGTACGACGAGCGGTTCCTGCTCGCGCGCCCGGTGCTGGCCGCGCTCCAGCAGAGCCCGGCCGTGCTGCTCGTCGACGAGGTCGACCGCGCCGACGACGAGTTCGAGGCGTTCCTGCTCGAGGTGCTCTCCACCTACCAGGTGACGATCCCGGAGCTCGGCACCGTGCGGGCCGCGACGCCGCCGATCGTCGTGCTGACCTCCAACCGCACCCGCGAGCTGCACGACGCGCTCAAGCGGCGCTGCCTCTACCACTGGATCGACCACCCGGCGCTGGAGCGCGAGGTCGCGATCGTCCGCTCGCGCGCCCCCGAGGTCGCCGAGTCGCTGACCCGCCAGGTCGTCGAGGTCGTGCAGGGACTGCGCGCCGACACCGGCCTGGTCAAGCCGCCGGGCGTCGCGGAGACCCTCGACTGGGCCCGCGCGCTGCACCACCTCGGCACCACCGACCTCGACCTCGCGACGGCTGCGGCGAGCCTCGGGGCGCTGGTGAAGTACCGCGAGGACGCCGACCGCGTCCGTGTCGCCCTCGACCGGATGCTCGCGCCGTGACCGTCCTCCAGGACCTCCAGGAGGAGACCCTGCACGGGGCCGACGAGGTGCTCCTCGGCTTCACCCGCGCGCTCCGGGCCGCCGGCGTCGCGGTCACCCCCGACCGCGCTCAGCAGTACCTCGCGGCGGTCGCGCTCCTCGGCCCCACCGAGGACGGCACCCGCGCCGCCGGCCGCGCCACCCTGTGCGCCGGCCCGGCGGACCTCGCCCGGCACGAGCAGGTGTTCGCGGCGTACTTCGACCACCGCACCGGCCTGCCCCGGCCCCGGCCGGCGGCGCCGGCCACGACGTCGTACGCCTCGATGCCGGAGGCCGAGGCCGCCGGTGGCGACGGCGGGCCGGAGGAGGCCGACGTGGTGCGGGCGATGGCCAGCGACGCCGAGGTGCTGCGCCACCGCGACGTCGCCGGCCTCTCCCCGGCCGAGCGGGCCCGCCTCACCGCGCTCTTCGCGACCTTGCGCCCGCGCGCCCCGCACCGCCGCAGCGCGCGGCACCGGGCCTGGCGCCGCGGCGAGGTCGACGCCGCCCGCACGCTGCGGGCCAGCCTGCGGCGGATGGGCGAGCCCGCCGAGGTCGTCCACCGGCGCCGCGCCACGCGGCCGCGCCGGGTGGTGCTGCTGGTCGACGTGTCCGGCTCGATGAGCGGGTACGCCGACGCGCTGCTGCGCCTCGCGCACCGGTTCACCCAGGCCGCGCCCGGCTCGGTCGAGACGTTCACGCTCGGCACCCGGCTCACCCACCTGACCCGCGCGCTGCGGCTGCGCGACCCCGAGCAGGCGATCGTCGCCGCCGGCGCCACCGTCCCGGACTGGTCGGGCGGCACGCGGCTGGGGGAGAACCTGCACACCTTCCTCACCCGCTGGGGCCGCCGCGGGATGGCCCGCGGCGCGGTGGTCGTGGTCTTCAGCGACGGGTGGGAGCGCGGCGACTGCACCCTGCTCGCCGAGCAGGCCGAAGGACTCGCCCGGGTCGCGCACCGGCTGGTGTGGGTCAACCCGCACCGCGGGAAGGCCGGCTACGAGCCGGTCCAGCAGGGGGTCGTCGCGGTGCTGCCGCACGTCGACGACTTCGTCGCCGGGCACTCGCTCGCGACGTACGCCGAGGTCGTGGAGGTGGTCGCCGGTGCGTGAGGTCCTGCCCGAGCTGATGGCGTGGTGGGAGGCCGGCGAGGAGGTCGGCGTCGGCACCGTCGTCGCCACCTTCCGCTCCGCACCCCGCCCACCGGGCGCATCGATGCTGGTCGGCCCGGACGGCACGGCCGTCGGGTCGGTCTCCGGCGGCTGCGTGGAGGGCGCGGTCTACGACCTCGCCCAGACCGTCGTGGAGTCCGGCGCACCGGTGCTGGAGCGCTACGGCGTCTCCGACGACGACGCGTTCGCCGTCGGGCTGACCTGCGGCGGGATCCTCGACGTGTACGTCGAGAAGGTCTCGCGCACGACCTTCCCCGAGCTGGCCGAGGTCGCCGCGGACCTCGAGGCGGGCCGGCCGGTCGCCGTCGCCACCGTCATCGAGCACCCCGACCCCGACCGGGTCGGCCGGCGGGTGCTGCTGCGGCCCGACGCGCCGGCGGGCTCGTCGTCGGGCTCGTCGTCGGGCTCGTCGTCGGGCTCGTCGTTGGGCTCGCCCCGCGCCGACGACGCGGTCCGCGACGACGCGCTGGGCCTGCTCGCCGCCGGCACGAGCGGGGTGCTGACCTACGGGCCCGACGGCGAGCGGCGCGGGGAGGGGATGCGCGTCTTCGTGTGGGCCTTCGCCCCGAAGCCGCGGATGCTCGTCTTCGGCGCCATCGACTTCGCCGCCGCGGTCGCCCGGGTGGGGGCGTTCCTCGGCTACCACGTGACCGTGTGCGACGCCCGGCCCGTCTTCGCCACCGCGACCCGCTTCCCCCACGCCGACGAGGTGGTCGTGGACTGGCCGCACCGCTACCTCCGCGCCGAGCAGCAGGCCGGCCGGATCGACGGCCGGACGGTCGTCACGGTGCTGACCCACGACCCGAAGTTCGACGTCCCGTTGCTGGAGGTGGCGCTGCGGCTGCCCGAGGTCGCCTACATCGGGGCGATGGGCTCGCGGCGCACCCACGACGACCGGATGGAGCGGCTGCGCGAGGCCGGCGTGACCGAGACCGAGCTGGCCCGCCTGCGCAGCCCGATCGGGCTCGACCTCGGCGCCCGGACGCCGGAGGAGACCGCGGTCAGCATCGCCGCCGAGATCATCGCCGGGCGCTGGGGCGGGTCCGGGGAGCCGCTCGCGCGGACCGAGGGGCGCATCCACCGGTGAGGCGGCTCGTCGCGCTCGCGCTGGCCACCGCGCTGTCGGTGCCGCTCGCGGCGTGCAGCGACGAGCCGGTGCACGACCCCGCCGGCGGACCCACCGAGACCACCCCGCCGGCCAGCCCGGTGCCGTCCTCGGCCGACCCGTCGGCCACCCCGTCGGGGGACCCGTCCGCCTCGGGGAGCGCGGACCCGCAGGCGCTGCCGCCGGTGCGCCACCGGGTCTCCCTGCCCGCGCTGATGCGCGAGGACGTGCGGGCCGGGCGGCTGCGGCGCACCGAGCCGCTGGCGAGCACCGCCCGCTGGCGCAGCTGGACGGCGACGTACACCGTCGACGGCGCGACCGTCTCCGGCGAGCTGCTCGTGCCGCGCGGGCGCGGGCCGTTCCCGGCGGTGGTGCTCAACCACGGCTACATCGACCCGGCGATCTACACCCTCGGGCGCGGGCTGTCGCGGGAGCAGGAGTGGCTGGCCGCGGCCGGCTTCGTCGTGCTGCACACCGACTACCGCGGCCACGCCGGCTCCGACCCGGTCGGCGACGTCGACCGCGAGAGCCGGCTCGCCTACACCCGCGACGCGATCGGGGCGGTCAAGGCGCTCGAGCAGGAGCCGTACGTCGACGACGACCGGCTCGCGATGCTCGGCCGCTCGATGGGCGGCGGGGTCACCCTCAACGCGCTGGTCGCCGAGCCGGGGCTGGTCGACGCCGCGGTCGTCTTCGCCTCGGTCAGCTCGCGCTTCGTCGACAACATCCGGCAGTTCACCGAGCCGAACCGGCCCGAGGAGCTGGCCCGCTACTACGACCGCTTCGGCACCCCGGAGGAGAGCCCGCGCTTCTACCGCGACCTGTCCTCGCGCACCTTCTTCGACCGGGTCACCGAGCCGGTGCTCATGCTGCACGGCTCCGCCGACGACACCTGCCCGGTCGCGTGGTCGCGACAGACCCACGGGCTGCTGCGCGAGGCGGGCGCCGACGCGGAGCTGGAGGTCTACGCGGGGGAGGGGCACGCCTTCGGGCCGCGGTTCGCCGACTCGATGCGCCGGACCTTGGAGTTCCTGAGAGTTCACCTGCGACTGTGACCGCGATCACCGCGTCGGTGCTACGGTCCGCCGCATGGGCGTCGGTGAGCTGGAGGACCGCCGACGCGAGGCCGTGCGCGCGTGGACGTCGTTCGTCGAGCACGGCGACGCACCCGGCGCCGTACGGCCCGAGATCCTGCGCAGCTGGGGCCGCTCGACCGCCGTCGGCACCGACGTGACCGAGGCGCCGCTGGCCGACGAGGGGGAGACCGCCGGGCGGTGGCGCGACTCGCCCCTCCAGGTCGCGGTCGAGCGGGTCGAGGCCGAGCTGCGGCGCACCGCCGAGGACGGCGACCTCGTCGTCGCCGTCACCGACCCCGACACCCGCATCCTGTGGACCTACGGCGGCCGGATGATGCGCCGCAAGGCGGAGTCGGTGAACTTCGTGGCCGGCGGGCGCTGGGACGACCGCTCGGTCGGCACCAACGCCCTCGACCTCGCCAACCGGCTCGGGGCGCCGGCGATGGTCTTCAGCGCCGAGCACTACGCCCCGATCGTGCACAACTGGGTCTGCTGGGCCGCGCCCGTGCACGACCCGGTCACCGGCGCGCAGCTCGGCGTCATCGACCTGTCGACGACGTGGGACCGCACCCACCCGATCGGGCTGGCGACCGCGCGGGTGATGGCCCGGCTCATCGAGACCGCGATGCCGCGCTCGCGCACCCACGGCGGGCTGCTGGAGGAGACCCGCGACCCGGGCCTGGTGATGACCCTGCTCGGCACCGCCGAGACCCGGCTCGACGGGCAGCGGCTGCTGCTCAACCGGCGGCAGACCGAGATCCTCGCCCTGCTCGCGATGCACCCCGAGGGGCTCTCGCTCGAGCAGCTGCACGCGCTGGTCTACGGCGACCAGGCGGTCACCTTCTCCACCCTCAAGGCCGAGGTCTCCCACCTGCGCGCCGCCCTCGGCGGCCAGCTCTCCTCGCGGCCCTACCGGCTGCTGATGCCGGTCGCCACCGACGTCGAGCACGTGCTCTCGCTGCTGCGCCGCGGCGAGGTGGCCGCGGCGGTCGACGCCTACCGCGGCGACCTGCTGCCGGGCACCAACAGCCCCGCGCTCCACGAGCTCGCCGAGTACGTCGCCGTCGCGCTGCGCGAGGCGCTGCTCGCCGACCCGCAGCCCGATGCGGTCGTGCGGTACGGCGAGCTGGCGCCGTACGACGTCGAGGTGCTCGAGACCTGCCTGGCCCGGCTCGAAGGAACCGCCCACCCGGCCGTGCCGCTCCTCAAGGGCCGGCTGGCCGTCGCCCGCTCCTGATCTCCCCAGCCACCACCCACCACCCACATCCGCCGAGTCGGCAGTTCTGGCGTGCCGAGTCGGCAGTTCTGGTCCATCGAGTCGGCACTTCTGGACGGTCGACCGCTAGCGTCGGAGGGTGACCTCGCGCCTGCTGCCGCTCGCCCCCATCACCTTCGGCGCCGCCGCCGTCGGTGCCGTCCTGGGCCGCGCCCGGGCGGTCCGCGACGTGCCGCGCGCCATGCGGACCCCCATGCTCTGGGCGCCGATCGCGATCGCGAACCCGGCCCTCCTGTCGGTGGCTCGCCGCGTCTACGGCCGGGCGACCCCGCCGGTCGACGGGGTCGAGGTCACCGTCCACGACCTGCCGGACGGCGCCTCGGTGCGGGTCCACGTGCCGACGAGCGGCCGTCCCACCCCGAGCGGCGCGCTCGTCTGGATCCACGGCGGCGGCACGATCATGGGCACCGCGGCGCAGGACGACCGGCTGTGCAGCGAGCTCGCGCGCGACGTCGGTCTCGTCGTCGCGAACGTCGACTACCGGATCGCCCCCGAGCATCCCTTCCCCGCGGCGCTGGACGACTGCGCCGCCGCGCTGGCCTGGCTGCGCGAGCACGCCGCCGACCTCGGCGTCGACGTCTCGCGGGTCGCCGTCGGGGGCGCCAGCGCCGGTGGCCTCCTGGCTGCTTCCCTGGCGCAGCAGGCGACCGACGAGGGCGTGCCGGTCGCCCTCCAGCTGCTCGTCTACCCGATGCTCGACGACCGCACCGTGCTCCGCTCCGAGCACGGCGGCCGCGGCCGGTTCATGTGGACGCCGCCGTCGAACCGGTTCGCCTGGACCTCCTACCTCGGCCACGAGCCCACCACCGACGGCGAGGACCGGCCGTACGCCGTCCCCGCTCGCCGCACCGACCTCGCCGGCCTGCCGCCCGCCTGGATCGGCGTCGGCGACCTCGACCTGTTCCACGACGAGGACCTCGAGTACGCCGCCCGCCTCCGCGCCGCCGGCGTCGACTGCGACGTCCACGTCGAGCCGGGGATGTACCACGCCGCCGACGTCGACCACGCCGACACGACCCCCGGCACCGCCCGCTTCCGCGCCGCCGCCCGGGCCGCGCTGCGTCGGGCGGTCGGCTCGGACTGAGCCTGCGGGTCGATCGGCGACCATCGGCTGCTGGCGGTGGTGCGGGCGCGTCCGGAGGCGGCGGGTGGTGCGGTGTAGGAGGACTTTGAGAATGACGTGGTTGCGCGCCGTCGTGGTCGAGGCACCTGGGCGCGGCTGCTTCTCGGCTCGCGGTTGGCGGGGGTCGACCGCTGTGGTTGCGGTGGTCGAGGGGTGTGCCCTGCGTCCCGTTGGTCGAGCAGCGAGCCCTGGTGGCCACCCGTTGGTCGAGCAGCGAGCCCTGGCGAGCGTGTCGAGGCCCGGTGAGGTGCGCAGGGCCTCGGGGTGGTCGTCCGGCTGCCGGGTGGTGCGTTGTTGAAGGACTTTGAGAAGGACGTGGTTGCGCGCCGCTGGGGTGCGGGTGTTTGGGCGCGGTTGCTTCTCGGCTCGCGGCAGGTGGGGGTCGACCGTTGTGGTTGCGGTGGTCGAGGGATCGGACTGCGGGGTGGGCCTGGTCCGTCGGCTGGTCGGTCTATGTCCGCCGGTGGAAGGCGACCCGCCCGTCGGGGAGGTGGGTGGTCTCGAAGGCGGGGTCGTGGATGCGGGCGTGGTGCCTCGGGCAGAGGTTGCGCGCGTTGGCGAGATCCGTCTTGCCGCCGTGGGACCAGGGTTGGTCGTGGTGGGCGTGGCAGAGGTGGGCGGGCCAGTCGCAGCCCTGGGCGGTGCAGGTGGGCTGTTTCAGGTTGATCCCGCGTCGCTGAGCCCCGGAGAACAGTCGGGTCTTGCGGCCGAGGTCCAGCAGCTCGGACTTCGAGCCGAGGACGGCCGGGATCAGTCCCGCTTCGCAGGCCAGCCGTCGGGCGGTGGCAGCGGAGATCACGCTCCCGTCGTCGAGCACTCCCGGCGCGAGCCCGCCGACCAGTGAGTCGAGGTCGATGGTGACGACGACGGTGGCGTTGAGGCCGCCGAGCTTGGGGACCTGGTCGGCGGGGAGGTGTTCGAGGAGCTCGCAGAACGCGTCCCCCATCCGTTCCGGGGAGGGTCGCCGCTCGATCTGCTCGTTCTCGGCGTCAGCCTCTTTGGTGGCGGCTTGGTGCTTGGGTGCGGCGTACGCGAGGAGGGTCTTGTGGAGCATCGCGGCGTGGAGCTCGGGGATGGAGAACTTCCCGCGGACCGAGCCCTTCCCGTCGGGGCACATGGTCAGCCACGCACCCGCACGGGCTTCACGCTCCTCGCGCTCCAGGGCACGGGCGTCGCGGGCCTCGCCGATCTCGGGGGCGACGACGGTGAGGACGTGCTTGGCGAGCACCGCCAGTGTCTTGGGGTCGAGGTGCTGAGCCTCCGCGAGGAGGTGCTGCTCGGCGCGGGCCGAGACGGTGGGGTCCTCCAGGTCGTCGGGGAGCCGGTCCACACAGGAGGTGATCACCCGGGCGTGGTCGACGCTGATCGCGCCCTCGACCAGCGCGGCCGAGGTCGGCTCGTGCCGGTCGAGGGACTCCGCGAGCCGGGCCCGGCCCTTCGCGACCCGACGCTCCTGCCGGGTGCGGTGGGCCCACCACGAGGCCGTGTCGGTCGCCCCGGCTCGCTCGCCGGCATGCCGCCGCTCAGCCTCGGCGACCAGCCGGAGTGCGAGCGCATCGGCCTGCGCGCGGAGCTTCTCGGCCTCGGAGAGGGTGGTTTCGACGTCCTCGTCCGACATCGACCACAGCTCTGCGGTCGCCGCTGCGCGGGTCTTCTTCCGGGACTTCGCGACAGCACGACACACGGTGTGTGCGTGGTGTCTCGAGTCCTTGGCCATGGGTCTACTCAAGCACCGACCACCGACAGTCAAAGCGCTGTTTCCCCAGGTCAGACCGCATGTTGAGACGAAACTCCGCCGAGTTTCGGAGCCGTCCCGCTGCCCCACTGCGGCGCACCCACCGCGAGCCGGGAGGCGACCGCGACCGCGTCTACCTCTCCCATAGCTGCCTCCACCGCAACCACCCACCACCCGCAGGCCGCAGTCGGGCCCCCGGGCCTCTCGACGCCCAGCGGGAGGGCCGCGAGGCCGGACCAACGATCACCCAACCAACCCCTCCTACCGTGAGCCGGGTCACACCCGGCGCACCCCCGAGGAGAGTCATGGTCCGGATCAACCTCACCGTCGACGGCGCGAAGGTCGCCGACGATGTCGAGCCGCGCATGCTGCTCGTGCAGTACCTGCGCGAGAAGCTCGGCAAGACCGGCACGGTCGTCGGTTGCGACACCAGCAACTGCGGGGCGTGCACCGTGCACCTGGACGGCACGAGCGTGAAGTCGTGCAACGTCCTGGCCGTGCAGGCCGACGGCGGTGAGGTGACGACGATCGAGGGCCTGGCGAGCAACGGGGAGCTGCACCCGGTGCAGGAGGCGTTCCGCGAGTGCCACGGCCTCCAGTGCGGCTACTGCACGCCGGGGATGATCATGCAGAGCGTCGACCTGCTCAAGGAGAACCCGAACCCCTCCGAGGAGGAGATCCGGCTCGGCCTCGAGGGCAACCTGTGCCGCTGCACCGGCTACCACAACATCGTCAAGGCCGTGCAGCACGCGGCCGGCCAGACCGCCGGCCAGGCCGAGGCGGTGCAGGCATGACCGCCACCGAGGCCCGCCCGGAGGCCGAGGCGGAGGCTCCCGACCGCGAGATCGGCAAGGAGCGGCGCCGCAAGGAGGACCAGCGGCTGATCACCGGCCGCACCCGCTGGACCGACAACATCCAGCTCCCCGGCATGCTCCACCTCGCGATGGTGCGCAGCCCCTTCGCCCACGCCCGGATCACGAGCATCGACACCGCCGAGGCCAAGCAGAGCCCGAACGTCGTCGACGTCGTGAGCGGCCAGGACCTCGCCGAGACCCAGGGCGTGCTCATCAACGCCTGGCCGATCACGCCGGACCAGAAGACCCCGACCCACCTCCCGGTCGCGATCGACCGGGTCGCCTTCGCCGGGGAGATCGTCGCCGTCGTGGTCGCCCGCAGCGCTGCGGAGGCGCGCGACGCCGCCGAGCTCGTCGACGTGGAGTACGACGAGCTGCCGGCCGCCCTGGACCTCAAGGAGGCCGCGGCCGCCGATGCCGACAACGGCGGGGCGCTCGCCCACCCCGACCTCGGCACCAACAAGTCGGCGTACTGGGTCTTCGACTCCGCCGAGGCCGGCACCGGCGGCAACGTCGACGAGGCGATCGCCCAGGCCCGGGCGAACGGCGGGATCGTGCTGGAGCGGGAGTACCGCCAGCAGCGCCTCATCCCCGCCTTCATGGAGCCCCGCTCGACCGTCGTGGACCCCACCGGCGAGCAGCTGACGGTGTGGTCGGCGACCCAGATCCCGCACATCCTGCGCTACGCGTTGGCCGCGACGACCGGCATCCCGGAGTCCAAGCTGCGCGTGATCGCCCCGGACGTCGGCGGCGGCTTCGGCGGCAAGCTGCAGACCACCCCCGAGGAGTGGGTCACCGTCGCCCTGGCCCGCCGCACCGGCAAGCCGGTGAAGTACACCGAGACCCGCAGCGAGTCGCTGATGGCCGGCCACCACGGCCGCGACCAGTGGCAGAAGCTCACCCTCGCCGCCGACCGGGAGGGCAACGTCACCGGCCTCAAGGTCGAGCTCCTGGCCGACCTCGGCGCCTACGTCTCGCTCGTCGGCGGCGGCGTGCCGGTGCTGGGCGCCTTCATGTTCAACGCGATCTACAAGTTCCCCGCCTACCACTTCGCGGTGCAGACGGTCCTGACCAACAAGACCTGGACCGACGCCTACCGCGGCGCCGGCCGGCCGGAGGCGACGTTCGCGATCGAGCGGCTGATGACCGAGCTCGCGGCCGAGGTCGGGGTCGACCCGCTGGAGATCCGCGAGCGCAACTGGATCAAGCACGAGGAGTTCCCGTTCACCACGGTGGCGGGCCTGGAGTACGACTCGGGCAACTACGAGGCCGCCACGGCGCGCGCCAAGGAGATGTTCGGGTACGACGAGCTGCGGGCCGAGCAGCGCCGCCGTCGCGAGTCCGGCGACCCGGTCCAGCTCGGCATCGGCGTCTCGACCTTCACCGAGATGTGCGGGCTGGCGCCGAGCCGCGTGCTCGGCCAGCTCGACTACGGCGCGGGTGGCTGGGAGCACGCGAGCGTGCGGATGCTGGCCACCGGCAAGGTCGAGGTCGTCACCGGCGCGAGCGCCCACGGCCAGGGCCACGAGACGGCGTTCAGCCAGATCGTCGCCGACCGGCTCGGGGTGCCCTTCGAGGACGTCGAGGTGCTGCACGGCGACACCCAGATCTCCCACAAGGGCCTGGACACCTACGGCTCGCGCTCGCTGGTCGTCGGCGGCGAGGCGTTGGTCAAGGCCACCGACAAGGTCGTGGAGAAGGCCCGGGTGGTCGCCGCGCACATGCTCGAGGCCTCGGCCGACGACCTGGAGTTCAGCGGTGGCCGGTTCGCGGTCCGCGGCACCCTCCAGGGCGTCGCCATCCAGGAGATCGCCGGTGCGGTCTTCGCCGCGCACGACCTGCCCGACGGGATGGAGCCCTCGCTCGACTCCGACGCGACGTACGACCCGGTGAACTTCAACTACCCGCACGGCACCCACCTGTGCGCGATGGAGGTCGACACCGAGACCGGCGCGCTGAGGATGCGCAAGTACGTGTGCGTCGACGACATCGGCAACGTCATCAACCCGCTCATCGTCTCCGGGCAGGTCCACGGCGGCCTGGTCCAGGGCATCGCGCAGGCGCTGTGGGAGGAGGCGGTGTACGACGACGCCGGGACGCTGGTCTCCGGCTCCTTCGTCGACTACCTGCTGCCCACCGCGGCGGACACGATCAGCTTCGAGGTCGACCACACCACGACCCCGTCGCTGACCAACACCTTGGGCACCAAGGGCGTCGGGGAGGCCGGCACGATCGCCTCGACCCCCGCGGTCGTCAACGCCGTCGTCGACGCGGTGCGTCACCTCGGCATCGACGACATCCGGATGCCGTGCACGCCCGAACGGGTCTGGCGCGCCATCCAGGACGCCGGCACCGGCGCCGAGCCGACCACCGGCGCGGCGGCTCCGCACTTCGACGCATCCACCGGCATGGAGGGCACCACCGACCGCACGGCCGGCGCCCAGGACGGAGCCCAGCAGTGATCCCCGCACAGTTCGACTACCTCGCCCCGACCACGGTCGAGGAGGCGCTCGCCGCGCTCGCCCAGCACGGCGACGAGGCGAAGATCCTCGCCGGTGGGCAGAGCCTGCTCCCGGTGCTGCGGATGCGGCTCAACGCCCCGGAGATGGTCATCGACCTCGGCCGGATCCCCGCGCTGCGCGGGGTCCGCGACGAGGGCGACGCCATCGTGGTCGGTGCGATGACGCCCCACTCGGTCGTCGGCTCCGACCCGGTGGTCGCCGAGCACGCCGCGCTGGTGAGCAAGGCCGTCGAGCACCTCGCCGACGCCCAGATCCGCCACCGCGGGACCTTCGGCGGGGCGCTGGCCCACGCCGACCCGGCCGGCGACCTCGGCGCCCCGACGCTGGCGCTCGGCGCCGAGTTCCTCGTCCAGGGGCCTGCCGGCACCCGCACGGTGCCGGCCGAGGAGTTCTTCGTCGACCTCTTCGAGACCGCGATCGGCGAGGACGAGATCCTCACCGGGGTCCGCCTGCCCAAGCACACCGGCTGGGGCGCGCACTACGAGAAGTTCGTCCGCGTGGCCCACCAGTGGCCGATCGTCGCGGTCGCCGCGGCGGTGCGGGTCGAGGGGGGCACGATCGCCGAGGCCCGGATCGGGTTGACCAACATGGGCAACACCCCGCTGCGCGCCCGCGCCGTGGAGGAGGCTCTCGCCGGTCAGCCCGCCACCGAGGAGGCCGTCCGCGCGGCCGCCGCGCAGGCCGCGGAGGGCACCCACCCGCCCTCGGACCTCAACGGCGACGCCGACTACCGTCGGCACCTCGCGACGGTCCTCACCCGGCGGGCCGTCCTCACGGCAGCAGGAGCAGGCGGCTGATGGACCTCCGGCACGAGTTCACCGTCCCCACCGGGGTCGAGGAGACCTGGGCGCACTTCAACGACATCGCCTCGGTCGCCGAGTGCTTCCCCGGCGCGGTCGTCACCGGCGTCGAGGACGACACGTTCACCGGCACCGTCAAGGTCAAGCTCGGCCCGATCGCGCTCGTGTACGGCGGCTCCGGGACGTTCGTGGACAAGGACGAGTCGGCGCACTCCTTCGTCGTGGAGGCCAAGGGCAAGGACAAGCGCGGCAACGGCACGGCCGGCGCGACCGTCACGCTCACCATGGCCGAGGCGGCGGGCGGCGCGACCGACGTCGTCGTGGTCACCGACCTGGCGATCACCGGCAAGCCGGCGCAGTTCGGCCGCGGCGTCATGCAGGACGTCTCGGACAAGTTGCTCGGCCAGTTCGTCGCCTGCCTCGAGCAGCGGCTCTCCGCCGGGCCGGAGCCGGAGCCCGAGCCCGAGCCGGAGGCCGCGAGCGCGCCCGCCGCGACCCCGGCAGCGACCCCGGCAGCGACCCCGGCAGCGACCCCGCCGGCCGACACGGTCGCCGCGGACGAGGTGACGCCGGTCGTGGCCGAGACCGGACCCGCGCCGGCCGCCCCGCGGCCCGCACCCGCGGTCGGGGCCGGCCCGGGCGGTGGCAACGACGCGCTCGACCTCGGGGCGTCGGTCCTGCCGGTGCTGCTGAAGTCCTACGGCAAGCAGGTCGGCATCGGCCTGCTGGTCGTGCTGGTGCTCGTGCTGCTGCGGCGGCGCCGGCACCACTGAGCCAGGCCCCGGACCACCGCGGGCGTCGTCTCCCCCTGGGGAGGCGGCGCCCGCGCCACGTCCGCCCGGCGGCGTACGACGCCGGTGGTGCTCAGAACACGTTGAACGGGCGGAACTGCACCGAGATCCGCGGCCCGGCGTGCGCCACCTTGGGCACGGCGTGCTCCCAGGTGCGCTGGCAGGAGCCGCCCATGACCAGCAGGTCGCCGTGGCCCATCTCGATCGAGATCGACTCCCCGCCGCCGCGGGGGCGCAGCTGGAGCCGGCGGGGGTCGCCGACGGAGACGATCGCGACCATCGTGTCGCGCGTGGACCCGCGGCCGATCGTGTCGCCGTGCCAGGCCACGCTGTCGCGGCCGTCGCGGTACCAGCAGCAGCCGGCCGTGCGGAACGGCTCGCCCAGCTCGGGCAGGTAGTGCTCGCTGAGCGCCTCGCGGGCGTCGGTGAGCACGGGGTGGGGGAGCTCCTCGCCGATCAGGTAGGTGTGCAGCAGGCGCGGCACGGCGACCAGCCGGTCGTACATCTGCCGCTGGTCGGCCCGCCACGGGACCTCGGCGACGAGCGTGGCGAAGACGTCGTCGGCCTGGGGGAGCCAGCTGCGGCACACGTCGACCCAGGCGCCGCGGGTCAGCGGCATCCGCTCGGTCCGCGCCAGCGACGCCAGCAGCGCGGCGCGGGGCGGCTCCGCGGCCGGAGCCTCCGCCTGGAACAGCGAGGTCTGGAAGTCCACGCGAGCCAGGGTATCGAACGCGTGTTCGAGGCGGTACCACCCGGAAGGAGGCGTTGCTGGTCAACCGGGTGGCGCGCCCTTGGTCCGGGGCGGGATCGTGGACCCATGACCGAGCCCGCCGCCCGTGTGCGACACCTGACCAAGACCTACGGCACCGGCCAGGCGCTCGTGCGAGCCCTCGACGACGTGAGCCTCGACATCGCCGCCGGTGAGTTCACCGCGGTGATGGGGCCGAGCGGCTCGGGCAAGTCCACCCTGATGCACTGCTGCGCGGGGCTCGACACCGCCGACTCCGGTGAGGTGCTCGTCGGCGACCAGGACCTGACCCAGCTCGGCGACAAGGCGCTCACCCGCCTGCGCCGCGACCAGATCGGCTTCGTCTTCCAGTCCTTCAACCTGGTGCCGACGCTGACAGCGGGGGAGAACATCCTGCTGCCGCTGTCCATCGCCGGCCGCCGCCCCGAACCCGGGTGGTACGACGCGGTGGTCGCCGCCGTCGGGCTGGGCGACCGGCTCCACCACCGGCCCAACGAGCTCTCCGGCGGCCAGCAGCAGCGGGTCGCCGTGGCCCGCGCGCTGGTCAGCCGCCCGCGCATCGTCTTCGCCGACGAGCCGACCGGCAACCTCGACTCGCGCTCGGGCGCGGAGGTGCTCGAGCTGCTGCGCCGCAGCGTCCACGCCCCGCCCGAGGAGGGCGGCGGCCAGACGGTCGTGATGGTCACCCACGACCCCGTGGCGGCGGCGTACACCGATCGTGTCGTCTTCCTCGCCGACGGCCGGGTGGTCGACGAGCTGCGGCAGCCCACCCGCGAGCAGGTGCTCGACGTGATGGCCCGGATGAGCGCGCCCGCATGATCCGCGTCGCCCTGCGCAGCCTGCTCGGGCGCAAGCTGCGGCTGTTGATGAGCACGTTCGCGATCGTCCTCGGTGTCGCGTTCGTCGCCGGGTCGCTGGTCTTCTCCGACACCCTCGGCCGCAGCTTCACCGCCCTCTTCGCCTCGGCCGTCGGCGACGTGGTCGTCCGCCCGGTCGGCGGCACCACCGTCCAGGGCTCGCCGTCGACCGAGATCCTCCCGGCCGCGCTGGTCGACGAGCTCGCCGAGGTGCCCGGGGCGGCCCGCGCCGACGGCAACGTCACCGCGGTCGGCGTCTTCGTGGTCGACACCGGCGGCAAGGTCGTCGGCGGCCTCGGCCCGCCCGCCCTCGGCGGCAACTTCAACGACGCGCCCGCCGGCCACGGCCTCACCGGGCTGACCATCCAGGAGGGGCGCGAGCCCCGCGCGGCCGGCGAGGTGGTGCTCGACGAGCGCACCGCCGACCGCGCCGGGTACGACATCGGCGACACGGTCCCGTTCGTCACCTCCACCGAACGTCCCGACCTCGAGGCCGAGCTGGTCGGCATCGCGGAGTTCGCCGAGGGCGGGTCGCTCAACGGCGCGACGCTCGCGCAGTTCGACACCGCGACCGCCCAGGACCTCTTCCTCGGCGGCCGCGACGTCTACAACGACGTGTGGGTCACCGCCGAGGACGGCGTCAGCCAGGAGGAGCTCGCCGAGCGGGTCCGCGAGGTGCTGCCCGCCGGGGTCGAGGCCGTGACCGGCGACGACGCCGCCGACGAGAGCGCCTCGGACCTGCTCGAGGCGGTCTCCTTCCTCACCACCTTCCTGCTGATCTTCGCCGGCATCGCGCTGGTGGTCGGCTCCTTCCTCATCGTCAACACCTTCTCGATCCTGGTCGCCCAGCGCAGCCGCGAGCTCGCGCTGCTGCGCGCCCTCGGCGCCTCCCGCCGACAGGTCACCTGGTCGGTGCTGCTCGAGGCGTTCGTGCTGGGGCTGGTCGGCTCGACCGTCGGCCTGGGCCTCGGCGTGCTCCTCGCGATGGGCATCCGGGCGGTCACCGCGACCTTCGGCCTCGACCTCACCGGCCAGGGCCTGGTCTTCGAGCCGCGCACGGTCCTCGCGGCGTACGCCGTCGGCGTGCTGGTCACCATGGCCGCGGCGTTCCTGCCGGCCCACCGCACCGGGCGGATCGCGCCGGTCCAGGCGATGCGCGACGACGTGGCGCTGCCCGAGAGCTCGATGCGTCGCCGGCTGGTCGGCGGGCTGGTGCTGGTGGCGGTCGGGCTGGTCGCGCTGGTGGCCGGGCTGTTCGCCGACGTGCCCCGCGCGGGCTGGTGGGTCGGCCTGGGCGTGCTCGCCGTGCTGCTCGGGGTGGCCGGCGCCAGCCCGGTGCTCAGCCGGCCCTTCCTGGGCGCCGCGCGGGCGGCGTACGCCCGGGTCTTCGGTGCGGTCGGCAACCTCGCCGGCCAGAACGGGCTGCGCAACCCCCGGCGCACCACCGCCACCGCCTCGGCGCTGATGATCGGGCTGACCCTGGCCTGCACGATGGCGATCCTCGGCGCGTCGGCGAAGGCCACCGTCGACCGGTCGGTGGAGGAGAGCTTCGTCGGGGACTACGTGGTCAGCAGCGCCTTCGGCGGGGAGTTCTCCCCGGCCGTGGCCGACGAGATGGCCGAGGTCGACGGGGTGGCCTCGGTGGTGCGCGAGCGCTTCGCGTTCGGCGCCCGCGACGGGGACGACCAGGGCATCTCGGCGACCGACCCGGGGAGCATCGACGACCTCGGCCTGCGGCTCGTGGAGGGATCCGCCGACCCGCTGCGCGACGGCACGGTCGTGGTGCAGGAGTCGTGGGCCGAGGACGAGGGGGTCGGCGTCGGCGACACCGTCACCCTCGACCTGCCGGCGGGGGAGGAGCAGTGGGAGGTGGTCGGCATCTTCGAGGACAACCCGATCGTGTTCTTCCCGCTGCTCACCACCCTCGACACGCTGCTGTCCGCGGGCTTCCCCGACCGCGACAACTACGTGGTCGTCGACGCCGAGCCCGGGGCCACCGGGGTGCACGAGCGGCTCGAGGAGGTCGTCGCCGACAACCCGGTCGTGACGGTCAAGGACGAGGCCGGCTTCGCCGCGGAGCAGCGCGAGCCGATCGACCAGCTGGTGCTGATGGTCTTCGCGCTGCTCGGGCTCGCGCTGGTCATCGCGGTGCTCGGCATCGTCAACACCCTCGCGCTCTCGGTCATCGAGCGGACCCGCGAGGTCGGCCTGCTGCGCGCCATCGGGCTCAGCCGCGGGCAGCTGCGCCTGATGATCACCCTGGAGTCGGTGGTCATCGCGGTGCTCGGGGCGGTGCTCGGCGTCGTGCTCGGCACGTTCTTCGGCGTGGTGCTGATGCGCGCCCTGCGCGACGAGGGGCTCGACGTGGTCAGCGTGCCGGTCGGCCAGCTCGCGGCGTTCCTCGGGGTGGCGATCGTCGTCGGCGTCCTGGCCGCGGTGCTCCCCTCGCGGCGCGCGGCGCGGCTCGACGTGCTGAAGGCGATCGCGACGGACTGAGCGAGAGGCCGGCGTTTACCTCAATTCGGGGACAGCGCTGGTCTGGTCCGCCTACCCTCACCGGTGTGGACGAGCTGCTGGTGACGGACGGACGTGCGCTCAAGCACGTCCAGGTGCGCGAGTACGTGCGTTCCCTGGTCACCGGGTGCGCTCCCGGATCGCCCGCGCCCTCCGAGCGCGAGCTGGTCCACCGTTTCGGCGTCGCGCGGATGACCGTGCGCCAGGCCATGGACGCGCTGGTGGTGGAGGGGCTGCTCGAGCGGATCCCCGGCCGCGGCACGTTCGTCGCCCGGCCGCGCCGCACCGCCAGCAAGATCACCGGGTACACCGAGGAGATGAACCGGCGCGGCCTCCTCGCCGAGTCCCAGACCCTCCTCGCCCGCCGCGAGCAGGCCGGCCCGGGCGTCGCCCGCGCGCTGAGCCTCAGCGAGGGCGACGCGGTCATCCACTGGCGCCGCCTGCGCCGCGCCGACGCGAAGCCGATGTGCCTGGAGGACGCCTACCTCAACGAGGTGCTCCTGCCCGGCTTCCTGCAGAGCGGCATGCCCACCAGCCTGTACGACGCCCTGGACGCGCGCGGCCTGCGCCCGACCTGGGCCGAGGACTCCATCACCGCGGACAAGGCCACCCCCGAGGAGGCCACCCTGCTCGAGGTCGAGACCGGTGCCTCGGTGCTGCGGCACTCCCGCCGCGCGATCGCCGGCGAGAAGGTCGTCGAGGTCTCGCGCACCGTCTACCGCGCGGACCGGTTCACCCTCTGGGTGCAGCTCGGCCAGGAGTCCTGAGGCCGCTCCGCAGGTCTGTCGGCGGCCCTGGTCGGGGTCTGCTCGGGGCCTGCTCTGGTCTGTCGGGGTCACCGGTTCACCGGTGACCCCTGCACTTGTCGGGGCAGATCTGCCCCGATAAGTGCAGGGGTCCCCTGATAAGTGCTGCCCCGGGCGTCGATGAGTACGCCGGCCGGCGCGGGTCGATCACCCCGACCGCGTCGACTCCCTCGGCCCGGTCCCGACCCCGCCGACCGGACGGCCGGCGGGCCCCCGACGACAGGAGCACGCGATGTCCTTCCAGGCCTACCTCGACAAGGCGGAGGAGCAGACCGGCCTCACGCCCCGCCAGCTGGTGCAGCAGGCGAACGAGCACGGCCTGGACGCCTCGTCGCGATCCGGTGAGGTGATCGCGTGGTTCAAGGCCGAGCACGGGCTCGGCCACGGGCACGCCGCCGCGCTGGCCCACGTGGTCGTCAAGGGGCCGCGGATCAGCGACAAGCACGTCGGCTCCACCGGCAGCCACCGCGACGAGTCCGACACCCTCTGGCTCGACGGCCGGGCCACTCGTCCCGGCGCCTGAGCCGGGCAGCCGGGCCCGGGGCGGTCGGGCCCGGGGCGGTCGGGCAGCGGCGGTCGGGCAGCCGGCGCTACAGGCCGCCCAGCGGGGCCACCACCTCGCCGGACTCCTCGCACACCCAGACCGGGTCGGGGCCGCCGAGGTCGGGCTGGATGTAGAGGGCGTGCTCGGGTGCGTCGGCGCCGCACCGCAGGCACAGCGGCCACCGGCCGACGGTCTCCAGCAAGGCGTCCTGGACGTCCTGGGCGACCAGCCCGGCGACGTACACCTCGCCCTGGGGCCACTGCTCGGCCCACCACTGGCGGGCCGAGCAGGCGTCCTCCAGCGCCGAGACGGCGTCCGCCGAGGCGCACCGACGCGCTTCGAGGTCGGCCAGGACCCGTGCTCGGGCATTCATCAGCAGCGCGTTGTCCACAGGCCCATCGTGGCGCGCGTTTCAAGGCCCGCCCGCCGAGGGCAACCCGGAAGGACCGGGTCGCGGCACGCGGCCCCCGCTCCGGAGGTGGAGATGGACCTGTTCGTGAGGGACTGGGAGGACCTGCGGCGGCTGCCGGGCGTCCTCGACGAGACGGCCGCGCAGGCGGCCGACATCACCGCGCACGCGGTGACCTGGGTGGCGCGGCGCGACGGCTTCGAGCCCAGCCCCGTGTGCCTGCTGCGGCCGCTGGCCGAGGCGATGGACGGGGTCCGTGCGGCCTTCGAGGCGGCGGGCCGTACGGCGGTCGCGGAGCTCGCCGACCTGGTCCAGGGCGTCGAGGCGGCCACCCGCGTGATCGAGGCCTCCGACGCCGCGGTCCCCGCCTGCCTGCCCACGGTGACCGCGCCCGACCTGCCGGCCCTGCCCGCACCGCCCGGCCTGCCCGAGGTGGCCTGATGCTGGTCGGGCTGCACCTCGTCGACCCGGAGCCGGGCGAGGCCGAGCTGCGCCACGACGCGACCTTCGAGCTGTGGGACGAGTCGATCTCGGCGCTGCGCGACGTCGTCAACACCGGCATCCGGACGCTCAACCAGGTCGGCGCGGGACTGCCGCTGCTGCCCGAGGGCTCGCTCGAGGAGCTGCTCGTCCAGCCGCTGACCGGCGACTACGGCGCGATCCGGCAGAACGCCACCGCCTGCCACCAGGTGGCCGACGCCCTCGGCACGTGGACGGCGAACCTCGTCCGGGTCGCCACCACGCTCGACCCGCGCTGGGACGGGCTGGCCGGCACCGCGTTCACCGCCCGGCTCAGCGTCCAGGCGGTCGCCGCACGCGGGCTGGCGGAGGTCGTGCGCCGCGGGTCGGCCCTGCTCGAGGAGATCGCGGAGGTCTCCGAGCGCCTCGGCGTCCGCGTCGAGGAGCTGCTGGTCGAGCTCGGGAAGGCGATCGCCCGGCTGGCCCGGCGGTTGCTGGCCCGGGTGGGCGGTCCGGCCGGCTGGGCGTCGTTCGCGGCCGAGCTCGCGCTGCGCGGGCTCGACGCCGTCACCGACATCGTCGACGACGTCCGTCGCGTGGTCGACCTGGTCGAGGCCGTCCTGGACCTGCACCGCACCGTCGCGGACTGGGCCGAGGTCCAGCGCGACCGGCTCGCGGTCTTCGAGGAGCTCGCGGCATGAGCGCGGTGGCCGCCGGCAGCGTCGAGCCGCTCGACGCCGGGATGCGGGAGTCGCTGTCCGCCTCCTGCGGGCCGGACGCACCGGTCGAGCTGCAGGCGCTCGCGGCCCGGGTGCGGGAGGGACGCACGAGCTGGGAGGCGGTCTGGGAGCGGCCGCCGCCCGCACTCGTCGGCCGGGTGCTCGCCGACGTGGCGCGGCGGTGGGCGCCGAGCGGCACGGTGGGGGCCTAGCCTGGGGGCGTGGCAGAGACGGCGACCGACCAGCGAGCGGCACTCGCGGCCCCGGTGCTCGAGGTCGCGGTCGCCCACGAGCGCGACGTGCCCGGCGCCGCCGAGGGCGGGGCGCACCGGCTGCGCCTCGCCGCGCCCGGCCGGTTCTCGCCCGAGCCGGCCCTGGTCTCGGCGGTCTGCCGCGAGTCCGACCTGCCGGTGCACGTCGAGCTGCGGCTGACCGACTCCTGGACCACCACCGGCGGCGAGCTCGCCCGGCTCGTCGGCCTGGCCGCCGACTACGCAGCGTGCGGGGCGGCCGGCTTCTCCTTCGGCTTCCTCGACGCCGACCTGGAGGTCGACCTCGCGGTCTGCGCGCACCTGGCCGAGCGGCTGCCCGAGGACCTGCCGTGGACCTTCTCCGAGGCCTTCGACGCCACCCTCGACCCCCGCCGCTCCTGGCGGCGCGTCCGCGTGCTCCCCGGGCTCACCGGCGTCCGCTCGGCCGGCTCGCCACAGGGGATGAGCGTCGGGTACGACGACCTGCTGGCCGCCGCCGCGGACCCCGCCGTCGCCCGGCTGCTCGTCGCGGGCGGCGGGCTCCTGGCCGAGCACGTGCCGTGGCTGCTGCGCGCCGGGGTGCGCCAGCTCGCGGTCGACACCCAGGTGCGACCCGGCGCCTCGCACCGCTCCTACGTCGAGGCCGGCCACGTGCGCTCGTGGCGCCGGCTGCTGGGGTGAGCCGCGGTGGTGCGCCCGTGATCCTCATCGACCCGCCCAATGCGCCCGGGCACGGCCGGCTCTGGTCCCACGTCGCCAGCGACGCCTCCTTCGAGGAGCTGCACGCCTTCGCGCGGACCCTGGGCCTGCCCGAGCGCGGCTTCGACCGGGACCACTACGACGTGCCGGCGGAGTGGTACGACCGGGTCGTGGCCTCCGGTGCCGCCCCGGTCAGCTCCCGCGAGCTGGTCGCCCGGCTGGTCGCGGCCGACCTGCGGCGACGCAAGCGCCGGGGCCGGTCCGCCGGCTGACCGCGGTTCGGTCCTCAGGCCTGTGCCGGTGCGGCGCCGGCCGGCCGGGCCAGCTCGTCGAGCTCGCGGGCCAGGTTGGCGCGGGCCGGGCCCTCCCAGTGCTCGCGCGCCCACGGGGTGTGGAAGAGGTGCTCCTTCTCGGCGAGCGAGCGGAGCACCTGGGTGCGGCCGCGGCGGAAGGTCTCGTCGTCGAGGTGGGCGAACTCGCGGCGGACGGCGGCGACGTACTCCTCATAGCGCGGCCGCGGCGCCGCCAGGATCGCCAGGTCGGCGTCGGAGAGCGCGCAGCCGTTGGCGTCGCCGTCCTCGGGGCGGTGGGTCTCGGTCGTCCGCACGAGCCGCGCGACCTCGGCCACGGTCGCGGCGTCGACCAGCCCGGCCAGCGCGTCCTCGGCCCAGACCGCCGAGCGCTCCTCGGCGTCGCGCTCGCCGTCGTACACGCCGTCGTGGAACCACGCGGCCAGCAGCACCGGCACCCGGTCGTAGGCCGCCCCGCGCTCGGCGAGCTCGGCCAGCCGGGCCAGCACCTCCGCCAGGTGCCGCGTGTCGTGGTAGTCGCGGTCGTCCCCCGCGTACGCCGCTGCCAGCGCGTCGCGCACCTCCTCGCCGGCGGTCAGGGGCCAGGAGGCGAGCAGATGGTCGTCGTCCACCCGCACAGTGTGGCAAAGCCGCTAGGTTGCCGGCCATGCCAGCGAGCAACGAAGCGGTCCGCGCCGTCGTCGAGAGGTACGTCGCGCTCGTCGCGACCGGCACCGCGGACCAGATCGTCGACCTGTACGCCGACGGGGCGACCGTCGAGGACCCGGTCGGCAGCGAGCCCTTGACGACCCGGGAGGCGATCCACGCCTTCTACGCCACGCTCGAGGGGCTCGAGCAGGAGACCCGGCTCCTCGACGCACGGGTGGTCGCGGGCGAGGCGGTCTTCGCCTTCGAGGTGCGGACGAAGGCGGGCGACCAGACCTACGTGCTCGCGCCGTTCGACGTGATGACCTTCGACGACGACGCCCGGATCACCAGCATGCGCGCCTACTGGGGCGAGGCGGACATGCGCCTGGCCTGACCCGGGTCCTGCGCCGGAGTCGGGGTCGGGGTCGGGCTCGGCGTCGGGTTCGGGGTCGGGGTCGGGGTCGGGCTCGGGGTGGGGGTCGGGCTCGGGGTCGGGCTCGGGGTGGCGCAGGCGGGGGTGTCCTGCTTCGGGAGGCGCGGCAGGAGCACGTCCCCGACGTCGGTCCGGCGACCGGTGGTCACCGCGATGCCGCCGACCTCGACGCGACCGAACCGGCACTTGCCGGCGGGATCGGGGCCCAGGTACTCGGTGTAGGCGGGCATCGCGACGATCCGCATGCCCTTCTGGGTGAGCAGCGCCCCGCCCAGGTCGAAGGAGCCGCGGCGCCCCGTGATCGTCGAGGCGATCTCCGCGCCGCCGCGGTCGAAGAGCATGACCTTGACGCCCTCGAGCACCTGGCCCGGGTCGGCCTCGTCGACGACCGTGCCGGTCACCCAGGCGCCGCGCTTGGTCCAGCGGAACGTGCTGGCCAGGTCGGCGCGGCCGGCCTTGACGAAGGCGCCGCTCACGTTGCCGCGGCGGGGGAGGTAGATGCCGACCGCGGGCGCCTCCATGACGTACTTGCCGGGGAAGAGGCCTTGGAAGGTCACCGTGCCCCGCCTGGCCTTGGCGGTCCAGAACTGGCCGGTGCGCTTGCTGCTCACGGTGACGAAGAACGTGCCGTCCATCCGGCTGCCATCGGGCTTCTGGAGGTCGACGAGCAGGCTGCCGCCGCGGGTGCCGAGGGCGACCTTGATGTTGGCGATCTTGCCGCGGGCCAGCTTGCGGACGTAGATGCTGCGGCCGACGAACTGGGCGCGCCGGTCATAGCCCCACACCGAGTAGCTGCTGCCCGGCAGCCCGCCGATGGCGAACTGGCCCTTGCCGTTGGCCTTGGTCTCATACGACTGCCCGTAGGTGTTCGCGGCGACCACCCGGGCGCCGCCGGCGGGCTTGCCGCCGGCGCGGACGGTGCCGGTGATCGCGGCGCCGCGCCGCAGCCGGACGTCCTTCTGGACCTTCTGGCCCGAGGCCAGGCGGACGGTGACGTCGGCGGGCGCGTACTTGGTGACGTCGTAGGAGGGCCGCTGGTCGACGAACTGCAGGTGGTAGGTGCCCGGCGGCAGCGAGAGGGAGTAGATGTCGGAGGTGACCCGGCGCTGCCCGAGGTAGCTCCAGTCCTTCGCGAACCAGCGCATCGTCAGGTTGATCTTCCCGCCCTGGGGGTTGATCACCTGCCCGCGGACGGTGCCGTTGGCGGCCTGCGCCGGCGCGGTCGGCCCGAGGGCGACCAGGAGCGTGGTCAGCAGCGAGGCGAGCAGTCCGAGCGCGAGCACCAGCGCGGAGCGGCGTCGAACGGTGAGGGTCCCCATGGGGCCACCCTAGGAACGCAGGCGGGTCGCCCGCGCAAGATCGCCTCAGGCTTCGCTCAAGACTTCGGTCACAGCTCGCCTCACGACTCCGCTCACGACGTCGGTCACGCCGTCGATCACGCCCCGGACCGGGCCGCGCGCTCGCCCGGCGGCGTCATCGCCCAGCGGATCGTGCCGACCGCGACCGAGCCCAGCACGCGCACCACGGTGCGCTCGGAGACCGGCAGCCACGGCAGCAGCAGGTGCCGGCGGGTCCAGCCCGGCATCAGCCCGATCGCTGCGGCGACCAGCACGCCGTACGGCGCCCGGGCCGGCAGCGGGAGCGGCGGCTTGAACAGCAGGTAGCGCACGGCCTCGCGGGCCTCAGGGGTGCCGCGCAGCTCGGAGCGGTACGCCGCGAGCCGCTCGCGCAGCTCGGCCTCGGTCGTGGGCGGGTCGATGACCCCGAGCCGGCGCCCGACCTCGGCGACCTGCGCGACGTAGGTGTCGCGGCCGGCCTGGTCGAGCGGTTCGGCGCCGTAGGTGGTGTGGGCCAGCAGGAAGCTGTCGACCTCGGCGACGTGGACCCACATCAGCAGGTGGGGATCGCTGGCGGCGTACGTCGTGCCGTCGGGCATCGTGCCGGTGATCCGGTCGTGGATGCGGCGCACCGCGTCGACGGCCTGCTGGGCGTCGTCGGCGTGGCCGAAGGTGGTCACCGCGAGGAACGTGCTGGTCCGCGCGAGCCGGCCCCACATGTCGCCGCGGAAGCCGGAGTGCTCGGAGACCGCGCGCATCGCGGCCGGGTGCAGCGTCTGGAGCAGCAGCGCGCGGATCCCGCCGACGAACATCGAGGCGTCGCCGTGCACGCGGGCGATCGGGCTGTCCGGCTCGAACCACCGCGGGCCGGGCCGGCCGTGGATGCGGGCGGCCTGCTTCGCCCCGTCCGGGCCCGCCACCCGCAGGAAGAGCGCCTGGCCGAGCCGTTCGCGCACGTTGGTCACCTCCCTGAGCCTACGGTCCGGGCCCTCGCCCTGTCCGCGCCTGCGAGCGGGCGCGGTCACGCCGGGGGAGGCGAGGACCGCTCCACTCCCGGGGCGACGCGCAGCGGGACGCCCTCGACGTCGACGGAGTTGCCGGTGATCTCGATGCCGCGGCCCGCGTCGACGGCGATGCCGTTGACCGGGCCCGAGAGCCGGTTGTCGGCGATGAGCACGTCGGTGGCGACGCCGGCGCCGCGGCCGTCGGTGCCGTCGTCCTCGGTCACCACGATCGCCCAGAAGTCCCGGTCGGCGCCGGTCACGGCGTTCTCGCGCACGGTCGTGCCGGGCGCGTTGCGCAGCTCGATGCCCACCTCGGAGCCGGGGCGCCCGACGACCTCGTTGTCCTCGATGAGGGTGTCGGGGGTCCCGAGGATGACGAGCACGCCCTGCCGGTTGCCGACCAGGCGGTTGTCGTGGACCCAGTTGCCCTCGCCGCTGGCGTCGTGCTGGTGCTTCGTGCCTCCGGAGTTGCCCAGCGCGACCGCGGCGGCGTCGACGCCGGTGACGGTGTTGCCGCGGATCTCGTTGCGGTGCTCGCCCTCGCCGTGCAGGTCGATGGCGTCCAGGACCCCGCCCTCGACGACGTTGTCGGCGACCAGGTTGTGGTGGGTGGGGAACTGCAACAGGATGCTGTGGCGCAGGTGCCGGCCGTCGAGGTGGTTGTCCGCGACCACGTTGTCCCGCGAGTCGTCGGGGCCGCCCGGGTCGCGGTCGTCGGGCGTGCCCTCGACCACGATCCCGTAGCCGGCGCCGCCGGGGCCGACGCTGGTGGCGTCGGCGACGTGGCAGGCCCGCACGGTCACCTCCCGGCTGGCCTTCACCGTGATGCCATGGCGCTGGAAGAGCTCCACGGCGACGTCCTCGACGAGCACCCGCCGACTGCCCTGCCCGTCGTCCGCACCGATCTGCACGCCGTACATCGGGCCCCCGCCGGGCCCCTCCTCGTCCGGGTCGGTGCCGAGGGGGCCCTCGTGCGCCGAGGTGATGGTGAGGCCGCGCAGCGAGGCGTCCCGGACGCCCGACCCGCGCACGACCGCGCTGTCGTCCTCCCCGTCGAACCAGGTGCGGAGCACGGTGGCCTCGCGGCCCGCGCCGCGGACCTGCACGCCGGCGGCGAGCAGCAGGTTCGCGTCCTCCTCGTCGGGGTCGGCCGACCTCAGGTCGTACACCCCGGCGGGGAGGACCACCTCGTCGCCCGGCTCCGCCGCGGCCAACGCCTCCCGGATGGCGGGGGCGTCGTCCCCGGTGCCGGGCTCGGGATCGGCTCCCAGGTCCGTGACGTCGTACGCCGTCCCGGCGGTCGCCTCCTCGGGCGTGGACGGGGGCTCCGGCTCCGCAGGGGTGTCGCCGGTGCACGCGGTCAGCACGACCGCGAGCAGGCCGGCGACGGTCCCGCACGCCCGAGGGGCCCCGCGTCGACGGAGGGTCGGTGGACCCGACCGGGGCCCTCGGGTCGTCACCCCTTCCGGACCGTGATCACCAGCGTCCTGGTGGCCCGCTTCGAGACGGCCGAGCCGGTGTAGACGAGCTTCAGCCGGTGGACGCCCGCCCGGAGGCGGGGCAGCCGCACCTGGGCGCGGCCGCGGGCGTCGAGCGCGTCGAGCGCGATCACGACTCCGCCCTCCTTGACCCGGACCTCGCCGGTCGCCGGCTTCCCGGCCGAGACGACCCGGAGGGTGATCCGGGCTCGGGTGCTCGAGGTCACCGGCCGCGGGCGGACCGTCGGCTTCTTGATCTGCGAGGGCGCCTTGACCGCCTTGTCGACGTCCAGCGTCACCGACCGACGCAGGGGGGTGTCCTCGGAGGAGCCGCCGACGAAGACCGTGAAGCGTCCCTTCGGCGTCGTCCACTTCCCGTCCGCCCAGCGCCTGAGGTCGTCGGGGTCCTCCGGTGCGAAGTAGGAGAGCGGGTGGTTGGAGGCGCCGGCGTTCAGGACCGTCGAGACGCGCCTGCTCTCGCCGGGCTCGAGGTCGACCTTCTCGAAGCCGACCAGCCGGTTGAAGTTCTCGCCGGCCGCCTTCGGGAGCCTCAGGTAGACCTGCGAGGCCTCCTTGCCGGCGACGTCGCCGGTGTTGGTCACGGTGTAGCCGACCCGCACACCCGTCTGCTTCCCGTTCTTGCGGACCTTGGCCACCTGAAGGTCGCTGTAGCCGAAGGTCGTGTAGGACTGCCCGTAGCCGAACGGGAACAGCGGCTCGGTGCCGGTCGCCTGGTACCAGCGGTAGCCCATCTTCAGGCCCTCGGTGTAGCGGACCACCCGCTGCGGCGCGCCGGGGATCGGGTCACGCCCGATGCCGCCGGGCGAGCCGGTGTCCTCGGGGTAGCCCGGGTACTGCTCCTGGCTCGCGTACGCCGCCTCGCGGTCGGTCTTGCCGAACGTCACCGGCAGCTTGCCGGAGAAGTTGTTGATCCCGAACAGCGCCTCGGCCACGACGTTGCCGTCCTCCTGGCCGGGGTACCACGCCTCCACCAGGGTGTCGACCTTGTCGATCCAGGGCATGTTCACCTGCCCCTGGGTCTTCAGCACCGTGATCGTGTTCGGGACGGCGTCGAGCACGGCCGGCGCGAGCCGCTGCTGGTCGGTGCCCTGCACCGTCGGCAGATCGAGGTCGGGGACCTCGTTCGCGGCTCCGCCGGGGCCCCCGCTGGGGTTCTCCTGCTGCCAGTTGCTGTTCTTGTCCCACGTCTCGCGGGCGACGTCGCCGAGCATCATGATGGTCACGTCGGACCGCCTCGCCAGCGCGACGGCGCGGTTGACGTTGGTGCCGTTGTCGTAGGTGACCTGGGCGTCGGAGCCGAGCGTCTCGAGGACGTTCTCGAGGCCCTGCCGCGGGGTCACCTCGTACGGCGCGTTGACCGAGACGTTGTTGGCGCGGTCGCCGCTGCGCGGCGGCAGCGTCGCCTCGCCGGCGAACCACCGAGCGCCGATCAGCGCCACCGACTCGGTCGCCTCCGCGTTGAGCGGCAGCAGCTCGCGCTCGTTGCGCAGCAGCACGAGGCTCTCCTCGGCCGCGTCCTTGGCGACCTGGGCGTGGGTGCCGCCCTGGACCATCTCGTCCTCGAGCTGGTCCCAGGTGAACTCCGTGTGCGGGTCGTCGAAGTCGCCGAACTCGAACATCTTGATGTAGCGCTCGCGCAGCATGTCGTCGACGTCGGCCTCGGTGATCTCGCGGTTCCTGATCGCGGCCTTCACCAGCGCCGGGGCGTACCACTCCGGCGCCTCGTCGACCTCGACGTCGGTGCCGGCGAGGATGGAGGGCACGGTGCTCTGCGCGGCGCGCCGGTCGGAGAAGACGTAGCCGTCGAAGCCCCACCTCTCACGCAGGGTCTTGCGCAGCAGCGGCTTGCTCTCGCAGTTGTAGGTGAAGTTCACCTGTCCGTAGGCGCACATCACCGAGGCGACGTCGGCGTCCTTGACGGCCATCTCGAAGGGCAGCAGGTAGAGCTCCTGCATCGCCCGCGAGGGGACGCGGATCGCCGCGGTCCACCGCTCGAACTGGAACTCGGAGTCGTTGGCGACGAAGTGCTTGGCCGTCGCCTGGCTCACGTTGCGCTGCTGGATCCCGCGGATGATCTGCGAGGCGAGGGCGCCGGTCAGGTACGGGTCCTCGCTGAAGAACTCGTTGTTGCGCCCGCCGTACGGCGTGCGGATCAGGTTGAGGACCGGCCCCCAGAGCACCTGGTGCGCCCAGGCCCGCAGCTCGGCGTCGAGCACCTGGCCCCAGCGCAGCGTGGTGGCGCGGTCGAAGGTGGCCGCCGAGGAGATCTGGGCGGGCAGCGCGGTCGCGGTGGGCTCCGGGAGGCAGTCGCCACCGCGGATGCCGGTGCCGCCGTTGGCCATCCGGAAGTCGGGGATCGCCAGCTCGGGGATGCCCTCGATGTGCCGGCCGATCAGGGTGAAGTCACATCCGACGCCGTTGTCGGGGACCCCGTCGTCGAGGTCGTCGTTGTAGACCGGCCGGTTGAAGATCTGCTCGAGCTTCTGGTCCAGCGTCATCGCGTCCAGCAGGAGCTCGGTCCGCTCGGGCGCCGGGAGCGAGGTGTCCATCCAGGGGAGGTCCTCGTCCTGGGCGGTGGCCGGCGGGCTGCCGGTCGTGGCCACGAGGGTCGTCACCATGGCCAGGCTTGCGAGTGCGCTGAGGAGTGTTCTCTTCATGGGAAGCGGCCCGTCGAGTCGGAGATGAGGGGGATCACTCACGATCTGCCCGCCGCGGAGCGACCACAAGGGCACTCCGGATCGGGCCGCCCGGCCCCCCGGGGCGGTTGCGGCGCTGCGGGCCGGCCCGCGGCGGCCCGGAGGCCCGTTTCATCGGGGACCCCTCCGGGCACTTGGGCGCGGTGAGGACACGAGGGATCGGCAACGACCGGGTCGGCCGGGTGCAGGTGGGGGCCATCGGCCTGGGCCTGATGACGTTCGACCAGTCCGGCAGCCAGCCGCGCGAGCAGCTCGCCGCCACCATCCGCGCGGCGCTCGACGCCGGGGTGACGCTCTTCGACACCGCCGACGCCTACGGGCCCGGCGAGGAGAAGGGCGCGGGCGCCCAGGGCGAGAACGAGCGGCTCATCGCCGGGCTCCTCGACGAGCTCGGCGTGCGCAGCCAGGTCTTCCTCGCCACCAAGGGCGGGCACGTCCGCACCGAGGGCGGCGGCTGGGACTCCGACAGCTCGCCCGAGCACCTGCGCGCGGCCGTCGACGCGAGCCTCGAGCGCCTCGGGGTGGAGCAGATCGCGCTGTGGCAGCACCACCGGCCCGACCCGGACGTGCCCTACGAGGAGGTCATCGGCACGCTCAAGGAGATCGCCGACAGCGGCAAGGTCCGCATGGTCGGGCTCTCCAACGCCGACCCCGACCAGATCCGCGCCGCGCACGCCGTCCTCGGTGAGGCGCTGGTGAGCGTGCAGAACCAGTTCTCCCCGGCGTTCCGCTCCAGCCGGCCCGAGATCGACGTGTGCGACGAGCTCGGCCTGGCGTTCCTGCCCTGGAGCCCGCTGGGCGGGCTCGGCGACGCCAAGTCGCTGGCCGAGAAGCACCCGGCCTTCGCCGAGGTCGCCGAGGCCCGCGGGGTGAGCGCCCAGCAGGTCGCGCTCGCCTGGGAGCTGGCCCAGTCCCCGGTCGTCATCCCGATCCCCGGCGCGAAGCGGCCCGAGTCGATCACCGACTCCGCCGCCGCTGCCGACCTCGAGCTCACCGACGACGAGCTCGACCGGCTCAACGCCGACTAGACGTCCCTGTGGTGGTGGACGAGCACGACGAGGGTCCGCCGGCGGCCGTCGACCGGCTGCTGGAGGTGTGCCGCCGCGGTCTCGACCGCGTGCGGCCGGAGGACCTCCCCGCGGCCCTGGCCGCCGGCGCCCTCGTCGTGGACACCCGCCCAGGGGAGCAGCGCGACCGGGCCTGGCTCGCCGCCGGATCACCCGGCGCGCAGCCCGGTACCCCGCGCCCATGATCGGACGTGTCGTGGTGGAGGGCCTGGTCGCCGGCGCGGCCGGGGTGGCGGTGATGACGCTGGGGGAGAAGGTCGAGCAACGGGTGGTGACCGGCCGGCCCAGCTCCTACGTCCCCGCCCGGGTCCTCGAGCGGCTCAGCGGCGCCTCTGAGCAGACCGGCGCCCGATCGCTCGCCCTGAACTGGGTCATGCACCACGGGCAGGGCGCGCTCCTGGGCGTGGTCCGCTCGGCCATGGCGCACGCCGGGCTCCGCGGCCCGCTCGCCTCCGCGCAGTTCGCGGTCATCCGCCTCACCACCGACCAGGTGCTCGAGAACGCCACCGGGGTCGGCGCCCCGCCGCAGACCTGGCCGCGCGGCGAGCTCGTCGTCGACGTGCTGCACAAGGGCGTGTACGCCGCCGTGACCGGCCTGGTCGCGGACGCGCTCGCGGCCCGCAGCGGGCCCGGCCCCGGCCAGCGGCACGCCGCCCGGCGACCCGGCCGGGTCGGCGACGTCGGGCCGCAGCCGCGCTCCGAGGTCGGCTGACCCGGGTCGGCACGCCCCGGGGGGCGCGCCGGTCCTCGCGCCGGGCCGGCGGCGTACGTCGTCAGGCCGACCAGGTGCGGACCCAGAGACCGTTCTCCGAGGCGGCCAGCCGCTGCAGCGACCCCTCCGAGAGCGGGGCGGCGGCGTCGGTGACGACGTACCCCACCTCGCCGCGGGTGGCGAGCTGCTGCTGCACGACGTTGTCGCCCTCCTCGGCGAGCATCTCGTTGAGCCGCGCCAGCACGCCGGGGACGTTGCGGTGCAGGAAGCCCAGCCGGTGGCCGGTGCGCAGCTCGGGGACGTTGACGGCGGGCAGGTTGACCGACAGCGCGGTGCTGCCGTGCAGGGCGAACGCGGCGAGCTTGCCGGAGACGAACCAGCCGATCTCCTCCTGCGCCTCCTGCGTCGAGCCGCCGACGTGCGGGGTGAGGATGACGTTGTCCAGGCCGCGCAGGGGCGACTCGAACGGGTCGCCCTGGGCCTTGGGCTCGACCGGGAAGACGTCCATCGCGGCGCCGGCGATGTGGCCGGAGAGGATGTGCTCGCGCAGCGACTCGGTGTCGACGACCATCCCGCGGGCCGCGTTGACGAACATCGCCCGCGGCTTCATCTTCGCGAACTGCTCGTGCCCGAACATCCCGGCGTTGCCCGGCCGCCCGTCGATGTGCAGGCTGACCACGTCGGAGATCGCGAGCAGCTCGTCGAGGGTCGACATCCGCCGGGCGTTGCCGTGCGCGGGCCGGTCGGCGGTGTCGAAGAAGACCACCCGCATGCCCAGCGCCTCGGCGACCGTCGAGAGCTGGGTGCCGATGTTGCCGTATCCCACGATGCCGAGCGTGCGCCCGCGGACCTCGTGGCTGCCCTTGGCCGACTTGTCCCAGACGCCGGCGTGCATCTTCTCGATCTTCTCCGGCAGTCGCCGGGCCAGCGCGATGATCTCGCCGATGACCAGCTCCACGACGCTGCGGGTGTTGGAGTACGGCGCGTTGAACACCGCCACCCCCCGCTCGGTCGCCGCGGCGAGGTCGACCTGGTTGGTGCCGATGCAGAAGCAGCCGATCGCCACCAGGTCCGGCGCCGCGTCGAGGACCTTCGCGGTGACGGTGGTGTTGGAGCGGATGCCGAGCAGCGAGACGCCCTCGAGCGCCTCGACCAGCTCCTCCTCGGAGAGGGAGCCCGACCGCAGCTCGACCTCGTACCCCTTGGCCTCGAGCGACTCGACGGCCACCTGGTGGATGTTCTCCAGCAGCAGTGCCTTCACGCTCGCACCCTAGGACCGTCCCCCCTCCTCCTCCGATTTCCCGCCCCCGGGTGAGACGGGACGGCTGGGGGTGAGGGGCCTTCGGAGGGGGCGTGCGTACCACCTATAGGTGGTACGCATCCGCTTCCGGGTCAATACATTGGCCCAGAAGCGGGTGCAAAGGCCCAGAAGTACGCCGCCCGCGGCCCGATCCGCAGGAAACCCGCGCCCCCGGACCGCCCCGGACCCACGCCGGACCCCAGGTCTAGCCACGTCGCCCAGCCCGGTTCGAGGGCGCGCGGGCGGGGGTAGGGCTGGAAGCACCGGCAGACGCCCCCCGGCGGGGCGTCGTGGGAGGAGGGGCGATGGAGGAGTGGTGGCGCCTGAACCAGGGCTACTTCGTGATGGCGGCGTTCCTGGCCCTCGTGCTGATCGGGTGGCGCGTGCGTCGCTGGCGGCGGCAGTTCGTCGCCCGGGCGGCCGACAACTCCGCCCGCGGCGCGACCTGGGACAACCAGGGCAACCCCTTCGTGGAGAAGCTGCTGGTCTCGCTGGCGACCGAGGTGCACCTCGACACCGATCTGCCCGGCGCCGAGCAGGTCCTCGCCGCCGCGAAGCTGCCCCGCTGGTGGAAGCCGGCCGGGGAGCGCGCCTGGACGATCCAGGAGGGGGAGGTCGCGACCACGGCGGTGCTGGTCCCGGCCGAGGGCGGTGGCACCCGGCTGGCGCTGCGCGAGGCCGTCCACCAGAACGGGATGCCGACCTCCGAGGGGAACTGGCGCAAGCTGCGCCGGGCGGTGCTCACCGCGGCGGAGGCGGCCGGTGTCGGGGCGGCCGAGGAGGCCGGCCCGCGCCTGCTCCGCGAGCCCGACCGGTGGGTCCGCGGTCCGGTCGGGGCGGGGTGAGCGCTCAGGCCGGGAGGTCCTCGGCGTCGAGGATCCGGTAGGCGTACCCCTGCTCGGCGAGGAAGCGCTGCCGGTTGGCGGCGAAGTCGGCGTCGACGGTGTCGCGGGAGACGATCGTGTAGAAGTGCGCGGTCTTCCCCTCCGACTTGGGCCGCAGCAGCCGGCCGAGCCGCTGGGCCTCCTCCTGGCGGGAGCCGAAGGAGCCGGAGACCTGGATCGCCACCTCGGCCGAGGGCAGGTCGATGGAGAAGTTCGCGACCTTGGAGACCACGAGCAGCCCGACCTCGCCGGCGCGGAACGCGTCGAAGAGCCGCTGCCGCTCCTTCACGGGGGTGTCGCCCTTGATCACGGGGGCGTCGAGCGCGGCCGCGAGCTCGTCGAGCTGCTCGATGTACTGCCCGATGACCAGCGTCGGCTGGTCGCGGTGGGAGGCGACGATGTCGCGGACCACGCGGGTCTTCTCCGCGGTGCACGAGGCGAGCCGGTAGCGCTCCTCGGGCTCCGCGACGGCGTACACGAGGCGCTCGTCGGTCGGCAGCGTCACCCGCACCTCGACGCAGTCGGCCGGCGCGATCCAGCCCTGCGCCTCGATGTCCTTCCACGGCGCGTCGTACCGCTTGGGCCCGATGAGGGAGAACACGTCGCCCTCGCGGCCGTCCTCGCGCACCAGCGTCGCGGTCAGCCCGATCCGCCGCCGCGCCTGGAGGTTCGCGGTCATCCGGAAGATCGGCGCGGGCAGCAGGTGCACCTCGTCGTAGATGATCAGCCCCCAGTCGCGGGCGTCGAGCAGCTCGAGGTGGGGGTAGACGCCCTTCCGCTTGGTCGTCAGGACCTGGTACGTCGCGATGGTGACCGGCCGGACCTCCTTGACCGAGCCGGAGTACTCCCCGATCTCGTCCTCGGTCAGCGAGGTACGCCGCACCAGCTCGTCCTTCCACTGGCGCGCCGAGACGGTGTTGGTGACCAGGATCAGCGTGGTCGCCTGCGCGTGGGCCATCGCGGAGGCGCCGACCAGCGTCTTGCCGGCGCCGCAGGGCAGCACGACCACGCCGGACCCGCCGTGCCAGAACGACTCGGCCGCGTCGCGCTGGTAGTCGCGCAGCTGCCAGTCGGACTCGTCGAGCGCGATCGGGTGGGCCTCGCCGTCGACGTACCCGGCGAAGTCCTCGGCGGGCCAGCCGATCTTCAGCAGCGCCTGCTTGAGGTTGCCGCGCTCGGAGGCGTGGACCACGACGGTGTCGTCGTCGATCCGCTCGCCGAGCATGCCTTGGATCTTCTTGGCGCGCAGCACCTCCTCGAGCACCGGCCGGTCGGTCGAGGTGAGCACCAGCCCGTGGGTGGGGTGCTTGTCGAGCCGCAGCCGGCCGTACCGGGCCATCGTCTCGGCGACGTCGACGAGCAGCGCGTGGGGGACGGCGTAGCGGCTGTACTCCAGCAGCGTGTCGACGACCTGCTCGGCGTCGTGGCCGGCGGCGCGGGCGTTCCACAGCCCCAGCGGGGTGAGCCGGTAGGTGTGCACGTGCTCGGGGGAGCGCTCGAGCTCGGCGAACGGCGCGATCGCCTTGCGGCAGTCGGCCGCGCGCTCGTGGTCGATCTCCAGGAGCAGGGTCTTGTCGGACTGGACGATGAGTGGTCCGTCGTTCATGGGGTGCTCATGCGGGGGTGACCGCCTTCTGCCGGGCTCGGTACGCCGCCACGTTGGCCCGCGAGGAGCAGCGGTCCGAGCAGTAGCGGCGCGACTGGTTGGGGGAGGTGTCGACGTACACCTGGCGGCACGGCGCCGCCGAGCAGACACCGAGCCGGGTGGGGCCGAGGTCGCACACGAGCGTCATCAGCCCGAGCAGCGACTCCCCGACGAGCAGCTCGGCGACCGAGGCGCTGCGGCTGGCGACGTGGACGTGGAGGTGCCCGTCGTGGTCGGAGATCCGCGGGCTGACCGGGTGCCGGGCCATCAGCTCGTTGAGGCCGTCGACGACCCCGGCGACGTCACCGGCGGCGGAGGCCTCGAAGACCGGCCGGAGCTCGCGCTGGTGCTTGCGCAGCAGCATGCAGTCGCGGTCGGTGCACTGCTCCTGGAGCCAGGGCCGGGAGGCGAGGTGGTCGCGCAGCGCCTCCACGTCGTCGAGCGGTGCGTTGAGCAGTGCGGCCGACTGCTCGGCGTACCGGATGAAGTCCACCCGCGGAGTCTACGGAGACTCCTCAACGGTCCGGACGCTCGTGATCCGGGGCACCGCGAAGGTGCGCAGGTCGTCGCTGCGGTGGTCGTGCGCGGTCAGCTGCCCGCCCTCGACGGAGAGGGGGTCGACGAGCCGCTCGGTCGAGGCGCCGTGGTTGTCGACGTAGGCGATGAGCACCGAGGTGCGCGCCTCCACGGCCTCGCGGAGCGCGGCGAGGGCGCCGCCCGGGGAGAGCGTCGCGGCCGCCGCGGGCCGGGTCGAGGCCTCCCGGTCGCCGGCGCGGATCGTGGTGACGACCGCCGCGGCGTGGGCGGCGGTCCGGGCGGCGGTGCGCGCGGGGACCCGCCGGTCCTTGGGGGTGCGGGCGCGGAGCACGTCGGGGCGCGCGACGTGGATCGTCCCGTCGGGACCCTCGACGACCGGGGCCCCGCCGAGCTCGCGGAGCCGGGGGAGCAGCACGTCGAGCGGGGTCGTGGAGACCAGGACCGTCGGCGCGATCCGGCGCAGCCCCAGGCCCGCCGCCCGGGGGTGGTGCTCGAGCTCGGTGAGGGCGGAGGCGTCCTCGGAGCGCAGGAACGCCGCGACCGCGCCGACCCGCACCGCGCCGTAGGTGCGGGCGGTGTCGTCGACGAGGTAGGTCAGCGGCTGCGGCACCGGCGTGCGCGAGACCGACCCGACGAAGTCGTGCAGCTCCACCGCGGTCCACCCCGAGTCCAGCGCGCGGCGCACCGAGCCGGGCGTGAACCGGTAGACCGTCGCCCCGCCCCGCGACTCCACGTCGGCCACCAGCTGCAGCCGTCGCGCCAGCGCGGACTCCAGCGGGCCGGGCGCTACCGCGGTGAGGTCGGCCTGGAGCAGCACGTGGTCGACCGGCTCGGGCAACAGGCCCGCCAGCGCGGGCGCCGGGTCCTCGCCGCCCAGCAGCGCCCGGGAGTACGTCGCCAGGCCGCCGTGCCCGCAGACGCCGAGCACCGCGGCCTCGACGAGGGCCGCGGCCACCTGGTCGGCCCGCGTGCGGGAGCGTCGCGGCCGCAGCCAGGCGACGCGCGCGACGACCGACGGCGGCCCGGTCCCGGTCGCCACGACCCGGCCGGCCGGCAGCCCGGCGAGCGTCTCGAGCGCCATCCGCCGCGCCTCGGCGGCCGTGCCGGAGGCGAGCTCGGGCTGGAGGGCGTTCCAGGCCTTGCCCTGCGGGTCGCGCCGCCCGACCAGGCTGGGCAGCCGGGGCATGTCGAGCCAGGCGCGGGCCAGGAACGCCCAGCGCTCGGCGAGGTCGTGGCCGGCCCAGGTGTCGAGCAGGTCGGTCGGCACCCACGCCGGGTTGCCGTCGCGGTCGGCCGCGGTGGCGAGCAGCCCGGCGGCGTACGCGGTCTCGACGAGGAGCGCCGCGGTCGGCTCGTCGACGTGCAGCAGGGTCGCGGTCGCCTTGAGGTCGCGCACCCCCAGCCCGCCGCTGCGCAGCGCGGTCGGGGGCGTGGTGCCCCAGTGGTCGAGCAGCAGCTCGACGCGGCGGACCAGCTCGAAGGCCGCGCCGGCCGCGGCCCGGTCGACCAGGCCGGCGGCCCGCTCGGAGGTGACCACCTCGGGCACCTCGTCGACGGGCTCGCGGGTGGTGGTGCCGCCCCGCAGGGCCAGCCCGACCTCGCCGGGCAGCACGACCGACCCGCCGCCGCGGGGCACCAGCAGCCGGCGGGCGAGCAGCTCCTCGGCCGGGGTGGCGGCGTCGGCGACGCTCACGTGGTGCCGCGAGGAGCCCGTGGTCGCCTCGCCGCCCTGCTCGGCGACGTGCTCGAGCAGGGTGCGCGCCGCGGGGGAGACCTCGGCCAGCCGGCGTTCCACCTCGGCGGGCGCCGGGGCGTCCGGCGAGCGCGGCTGCAGCCCGCTCGCCCCGCCCCCGCGGACGCCCGCCATCGCCTCCGCGACGCCGGTCAGCGCGCGCAGCCCGCCGGTCGACTCCCACGCCAGCGCGAGGTCGAGCAGCCGCTCCAGCGCCGCCGTGGTCGACCCCGGAGCGGCCCGGACCAGCGTGGCGAGTTCCGCAGGTGTGGTTTGACCTGCGACGACGAGGGCATCAAGGACGCAGAGCTCGAGCCTCGTGAGATCGTCGAGCGCACGCATCAAGGACGAACGAGTGGCCGCGCGGGACGCCAGCTGGCCGGAGTCATGAGGGGCGGGAGTGGCGAGATCGGGACGCTCGTGCAGGAGCCGGGCCAAGCGCTCGTCGGGCCAGCTGCGCAGCTGGTCGGCGAGCGAGCGGTGTCCGGACATCCCCCCAACGCTATCGAGCCGCGGGTGAAGGCCGTCGAGCTCCACCACGGAGCGGCCACCGACGTCGGCCTGGTCCGCGAGGTCAACGAGGACTCCTACCTCGCCGCGCCGCCGGTCTTCGTCGTCGCCGACGGCATGGGCGGCCACGAGGGCGGCGACGTCGCCAGCGCGATCGTGGTCGAGGAGTTCGCCCGGCTCGCCGACGCCGGCTACGACCCCGCCCGGGGGACCGAGGTCATCGCCGCGACGCTCGCGGGCTGCCAGCACCGCATCTCGGAGTACGGCGCCGCGCAACGCGCCCGCGGAGCCGGCCGGTTCCACGCCGGCACCACCGCGGTCGTCGCGCTGCTCGTCGAGGACGACGGCGAGCCGAAGTGGCTGCTGGCCAACCTCGGCGACTCGCGCATCTACCGCTTCACCGAGGGCCGCCTCGAGCAGGTCAGCGTCGACCACAGCGTCGTCCAGGAGCTCGTCGAGGCCGGCGCGATCACCGAGGACGACGCCGCGGTGCACCCCGAGCGGCACGTCATCACCCGCGCGCTCGGCGGCCCCGACGCCGCCGAGGCCGACTACTTCCTGCTGCCCCTGGCCTCGGTCGAGCGGCTGGTGCTCTGCTCCGACGGGATCACCGGGATGATCACCGACGACCAGATGGGCGCCATCCTGGGCCGGGTCGACGACCCCCGCGACGCCGCGGACCAGCTCGTCGCGGCGGCTCTTGCGGCCGGCGGCCGGGACAACGCGACGGTGGTCGTCGTCGATGTGGTGGGATTGGTCAGTGAGTTCTCCTACGACTCCGACGCCCAACGGGTGAGTCTCGAGCAGAAACTGGGAGCCCTGCCGTGAGCGAGCAGACGACGACCCGCGCCTACCGGCCGGGTGAGTGGTTCGGCGTGCTCGGCGAGCACGCCACCGTGCTGCTGCCGCCGAGCGAGAAGGACCGGGCCGCGGCCCTGTGGCCGCTGGTCGACGACGGCGTGGACGCCGACGCGCTGCTCGACGCGCTGCTCTCCGACGGGCTGCGCGCGCTGCCGGCGTTCGTGCTGGCGACCACCGCCGACGACGGGGCGACCCGGCTGCTCGTGCGCGGTCGCGTCCGCGTGCGCGTCGCCGCCGACGGGGAGACCGTCGAGGTCGACGGTGCGTCGGCCACGACCTGGGTCGAGCGCTCCTGGGTCCGCGTCGAGGCGCTCTCTGTCGTCCTCGACGAGCGCCCCTCCGGCCCGGACCTCCTCGCCGCCACCGGCCTGGTCCGGCTCGCGCGGCTCGAGGAGCCCGCCGGGGCCACCGGCACCGGCCCGGCCGCCGGGGCCGTCGAGGAGCCGGAGTTCGGCCCCGAGCACGAGACCGAGCTCCACGACCCGGACGAGGACGACGAGGAGGACGGGGAGGACGACGTCCCGACCACCTCCACCCCGATCCCGCCCCCGCCGTCCGCACCGCCCCCGCCGCCTCCGGCACCGCCGGCCGCGCCCCCGAGCGCGCCCCCGCCGCCGTCCGTGCCGCCCCCGCCGCCCGCACCTCCGGTGCCGCCCGCCCCGCCGGTGCCCTCCGAGCCTCCCGTCCCGTCGGGGTCGGGTTCGGAGGACCACGACGGCGAGACCCGCGCCGGCGTGTTGGACCCGAGCCCGTTCCAGCGGCGGCCCTCGGGCATCGCCGGGCAGCCGCAGGCCCCCGCGGTGACCTCGCGCCCGGTCGCCCGGCTCGTCATCTCCCACGGAGAGACCGTCGACGTCGACCGCGCGGTGCTGGTCGGTCGTGCGCCCGAGGCGCGCCGGTTCACCTCGACCGAGCAGCCGCGGCTGGTCACCGTGCCGAGCCCGCAGCAGGAGATCTCCTCGACCCACCTCGAGGTGCGGCCCGGATCCGGCGCCGACCACGGGCTCGCCGTGGTCACCGACCTCGGCTCGACCAACGGCACCGTGCTGGTCCAGCCCGGCCTCGGCCCCGAGGACCTGCAGCCCGGCATCGCGGTCCAGCTGATCCCCGGTGCGGTCATCGACCTCGGTGACGGGGTCACCATCCAGGTCACCAAGCCCTGATGGCCGACCACACCCCGCCGGCCGCCACGACGTACCCCGCAGCGGAGCTCGACCGGCGCTTCTACGCCTTCACCGTCGACCGGCTCGTCGCCTGGGGGACCTACGTCGTCGCGGGGCTGCTCTCCTGGTGGTTCCTCCTGGACCGCGGCGAGACCTGGGCCGGGATCGGCGTGATCGTCGGCGTCGTCCTGCTCGTCTCGCTGGTCTTCTCCCTGCTCCTCGGCCTGCGGGGGATCTCCCCGGGCCGGGCCCTCCTCGGGCTGCGCGTGGTGCACGCCGCCACCGGCGCGCCGATCGGGGTGCCGGCTGCGATGCTCCGCTCGCTGATGCTCGGCGTGGCCGCGCTGCCGACGTTCGGGATGGGCCTGGCGACCCTGGCCTGGACGGCGGTGATGGACGGCAGCGGCCGGCGCCGCGGCGCGCACGACCGGCTCACCCACGCCGCGGTCGTCGACGTGCGGCCCGCGCCGGTGGTCGTCGAGGAGGTCGCCGCCGCCCCGCGCCAGATCGTCAACCTGACCGCGATGCGGCTGGTCCCCTCGCCGCCGCCCGCCGCGACCAGCCCGGCGGTGCCGCCCCGGGCCCCGCGCCCGACGAACCCGCCCCGCCCGGTCGCGCCGACGCCGACGCTCCCCGTGCCGCCGAGCGCCGCCCAGCCGGCCGTGCCCGCAGCCGTGCCCGCAGCTCCGCCCGCGAGCCCGCCTGCGGCCGCCCCGGCCCCGGCGACCACCCCGGCGCCGAGCGCCCCGCCGGCCGCGCCCGCGAGCCCGCCGCCGGCCAAGCGCCGCAAGCTCGGGCCGCCCCTGGTCGACCCGCCGGCCCCCTCGCCGGAGACCGTCGGGACGATCGGCCAGGGCACGCCCGCGCCCGCCCACGCCGCGCCCGCCCACGCCGCCGCCGCCGGTGCCTCAGCTCCCGCCGCTCCCGTGGTCACCTCCCACACCACCGCCGAGCGCACGGTCATGCGCGCGGCCGGCGCCGGCCCGGCGCGCTGGCGGGTGGCCTTCGACAGCGGCGAGTCGTTCGTGGTCGAGGGCCTCGCGCTGGTCGGCCGGCGGCCCGAGGCCCGGCAGGGCGAGCCGGTGCGACACGTCGTGCCGCTGCGCTCCTCGGACATGTCGCTGTCCAAGACCCACGCCCAGCTCCAGGTGGCGGCCGACGGCGTCCTCGTCGTGATGGACCGCGGCTCGACCAACGGCTCCATCCTCGTGCGCCAGGGGGTCTCCCGGCCGCTGTCGGCGGGCAAGCCCACCACGCTGCTGGCCGGGGACGTCGTCCGGTTCGGCGACCGCCAGATGACCGTCGCCCGCGAGGACTGAGCCGGCGCGACCCCGTGACCCGCGCCACACCCGGGCGTAGGTTGCCTCCCATGACGTTCGAGCACGCGGAGTCCATCACCACGACCGCCCCGCCCGCCGCGGTCTGGGCGCTGTGGTCCGACGTCGGCAGCTGGCACCTGTGGGACCCCGCCGTCGAGGCGGTCGCGCTCGAGGGCTCCTTCGGTGAGGGCGCCGGCGGGACGATGACCCTGACCGGTGGCACCGAGGCCCCGTTCGTGGTCGAGGTCGTGGAGCCGGGCAGCCGCTACCTCGACCGCCTCACGATGGGCGACCTGGCCATCGAGATCGACCACGTCGTGGTCCCCGCCGGCGACGGTGCCGAGATCACGGTCACCACCCGGGTCACCGGCCCGGGCGCCGAGGACGTCGGCCCGATGGTCACCCGCGACGCACCGGTCGCGCTCGAGCGGCTCGTCGCGCTCGCCCAGGGCGCCTGATCAGCGGCTGGTGACGACCACCGGCACGCGGGTCACCGTGCCGGAGCCGCCGCGCCACACGACGTACCCCTCGTCGGGGCCGCCGCCGGGCACGGTGACGGTGTACGTCGCACTCGCGCCCGGACCCAGCCGCACCGCCGCCGGGCGGACCTGCGCGCCGCGGGCGAAGCCGGTCGCGCTGGAGGAGAAGTACCGGGCCCGGCCGGTCACGTTCGTGATGGTGCGCGTCGCGCTGGTGTCGCCGCCGCGCAGCAGCACCGAGGCGGTGTTCAGGTCGCCGCGCAGCTCGCCATCGAGCCAGGCGCGGTAGTCGCCGGGGGCCACCAGGTGCACCAGGCCCGGCCGCACCGCCTCCTGGGGCCGCACCCGCCCCGAGCCGACGCCCAGCACCGGCGCGCCGACGCGGCTCGCGGTCGTCGCCAGCGCGGAGCGGACCGCGGTCGCCGACCACGAGGGGTGGCGCTGGCGCAGGAGGGCGGCGGCGCCGGCGACGTACGCCGTCGCGGCGGACGTGCCCGAGGACAGCTCCCACGGGGCGGGCCGGCCGGCGGCCGGGACCGCGGCCAGCAGGCCGGTCGCGGGCGCGACGACGTCGGGCTTGACCACGTCCCCGGCCGGGTCGCCGGTGCTCGACCACGGCATCCGCCGGTCCGGGCCCGGGGTGGTGCCGTCCGCGCGCAGGGTGACCCGCCCGGCGGGGTGGTCGGCCAGCCACCGCCGCAGGGTGCGGGCGGCGCCGCGGTCGAGGTGGACGGTAGGCACGTGGTGGACGTCGGGGTCGGTCGACCCGGCTCCGACGTTGACCAGCACCATGCCGGCGCCGTCGGCGAGGTCGACGGCCCGGGACTTCTCCACGCGCGGGACGTGTCCACCGCGCTCGCACAGCACGATCCGGCCGGCGACCCGGCCGGCGTCCAGGCTGCCGGGGGCACAGGCGCGGGCGCGGGCGGGGGCGGCCCCCGGTGCGGCCACCTCGGCGCCGCGCACGACGCGGGACGGCCCGGCCGGGCGGGCGGCGGAGCTGGCGCCGAGGAGGGTCGGGCCACCGGCGACGACGACCCGCCCCCGCCGCTGCGGGCCGGCGACCCCGCCGACGGTGGTGACCCACGGGCCGGGGTGCGCGGCGTGCGCCCGGCCGGCGTCGTTGCCGGCCGCGGCCACGACGACCACGTCGGCCTCGGCCGCGCCGAGCAGGGCGCGCTCCAGCGCGTCGTACCCGTCGCCCCCGCCCACCGCGAGGGCGAGCACGTCGACGCCGTCGGTGACCGCCTGGTCCACCGCGGCCACGAGGTCGGAGGTGGCGCAGCCGTCGTCCTGGGGGTCCGGCGCGGTCCAGCACGCCTTGTAGACGGCGAGCCGGGCCTGCGGGGCGACGCCGCCGTAGCGGCCGACCCGCTTGGCGCCGAACCGGACGCTCACCCCGCTGTTGCCGGCGGCGATGGAGGCGGTCCGCGTCCCGTGACCCTCGTCGTCGCGTGCGCTCAGCGACGCGCCCGCCCGGACCGCGTCGGGGCCGAAGCCGCGGACGAACCAGCGGGCGCCGACGACCTTGCGGGTGCAGCGCTCGGCGGGCCAGTCCTCGGTGGTGATGCACGCGCCGGCGAAGCCCTCGGGCGCCCGGCCGAGCCGGGGCGCGCCGGAGAAGACCGGGCTCTCGGGCGCGAGGCCGGAGTCGACGACGCCGATCACGACGCCCGAGCCCTCGGGGCCCCCGCCCCGCCGGCCGCCCGGTGCGGTCCTCTTCGCTGCAGCCGAGGCGAGGCGCGGCGCCGGGGCGCCGGCGAGCGGGCGGACCTCGTCGCGCTCCACGCCCACCACGTCGGGGTCGCTGCGGAGCGCGCCGACCTGGGCGGGGGAGAGGCGGACGGCGAAGCCGTTGAGCGCGGTGGTCCAGCGGTACGCCGGTCGCGGCGCGCCGACCTCCGCGAGCAGCGCGTCCTGCTGGCGCAGCATCGCGCCGCGGACGAAGGAGTCCGCGAGCGGGCCGCGGTAGCCCGCGACGCCCGGCCCGGTCAGCGTCACCAGGTGCAGGCGGGAGCCGGCCGCGGGCTCGGCGGGGCCGGTGGCGGCGGTCGAGCCGGCGGTGGCGGGGCCGGCCGCGGCGAGGCCGGGGACCACCAGCGCGGGCAGCACGAGGGCAGCGGCGAGCACGCGACGTACCCGCCCTGCGGTCGGCTTCACGACTGTCCCTCCCGTCCTCCGAGCCGTCCATTCTGTCCCACGCGCGCTCCGGCTGCGGTGGATCGAAGGATCCGGGGCACGCGGACTACCCTCGCCGGGTGCCCGCCGTGCCTCCTGCGGCCGACCGCCTGGTGGTCGGCTTCGACCTCGACATGACCCTCATCGACACCGTCCCGGGCTTCGGCTCGGTGCTCCGCGCGCTCGGCGCGGAGCTCGGCGTCGACTTCCCGGTGGAGGAGATGACCGCGCGGCTCGGCCCGCCGCTGGACCTGCTGCTGGCGCCCTACCTGCCCGCCGAGGCCATCCCCGCCGCCGGGGACCGGTTCCGGGCGCGCTACCCGGACCACGCGATCGCGTCCGTCCCGCTGCTCGAGGGCGCCCGCGAGGCGCTGCACGCCGTACGCCGCCGGGGCGGTCGGACCATCGTGGTGACCGGCAAGTTCCCCGACAACGCCCGCCTCCACCTCGACCACCTCGGCCTCGAGGTCGACCACCTCGAGGGCTGGGTGTGGGGCGTGGGCAAGGCCGACGTGATGATCCGCGAGGGCGCCTCGATCTACGTCGGCGACCACGTCCACGACGTCGAGGGCGCGCTGGCCGCCGACGCGCTGAGCGTCTCGGTGCTGACCGGGGGCTGCACCGAGGAGGAGCTGCGCGCCGCCGGCACCCACGTGGTGCTCGGGAGCCTCACCGAGTTCCCCGCCTGGCTCGAGGCCCACCTCGGGGCCGCCGCGCCCGCGGCGGGGACGACCGGGCGCTGAGCGGGGCCGGCCGGCCCGGCGACACCGCTGGAACCGGCCTTGCCCGGCCTCGTAGGCTGTGCCGTCGCCCGGCAGGTCGCCGGTGCGCTGCGAGCAGAAGAGGTCAGACCGTGCCCACTGGCAAGGTGAAGTGGTTCGACGCGGGCAAGGGGTTCGGCTTCCTGTCCCAGGAGGACGGGCCGGACGTCTACGTCCACGCCGACGCCCTCCCGGACGGCGTCGACACGGTCAAGCCCGGCACGCGCGTGGAGTTCGGCATCGCGCAGGGCCGCCGCGGCGACCAGGCGCTCCAGGTCCGGATCCTCGACAAGCCGGCGTCGGTCTCGCGCAAGCAGCAGGCCGCGCGGCGCAAGTCGCCCGAGGAGATGGGCCCGATCGTCGAGGACCTGATCCGGCTGCTCGACGGGATCGGCGAGGGCTACCGGCACGGCCGGCACCCCGACGCGCGCACGGCCGCCCCGACCGCCAAGCTGCTCCGGGCGCTCGCCGACGAGCTGGAGCTCTAGAAGCCTCGCTCCGCCAGGATCGGCCGGGGTCAGGCCGACCCGTCGCGGGGCAGTCGCGGCATCGGCTGGGTGTCCGGCATGTCGTCGTAGGCCACCGACGAGGCCTCCGCCGGCGCCGGCGCCGGGTCAGCGGCCGGCTCCGGGTCCGCGGCCGTCGCCGGGGGCCCGTCGTACTGCCGCAGGGCCGCGTCGCGGCGCGCGGCGGACCGACCGCCGATGAGGACGTACGCCGTCCAGCAGCCGAGCACCGCGACGGCCACCCCGAGGCCGAGGCGCGCGGGCTCCAGCGGCAGCGCGATGCCGAGGAAGCCCCCGACCACCCAGGCCAGCTGCAGGGTCGTGTCGCTGCGCGCGAAGGCGCTGGCCTGGACGCGCGAGGCGATGTCGCGCTGGATCGTGGAGTCGAGGCAGAACTTCGCGAGCGTCTGCGCCAGGCCGGCGGTCAGGCCGAGGACGGCCAGCCACAGCACGCCGTAGAACAGCGTGGCGAGCAGGATCGCGACCAGGTCGGCGAGGAGCACCACGACGACCGCGACCGCCGGGTTGATCCGCCGCAGCATCGAGGCGGCCGCGACGCCGGCGGTGTTGCCGGCGCCGGCCGCGCCGACGACCAGGGCGATCATCAGCTCCGCCGACAGCGAGGTCGCCGGCGGGTTCTCCCGCAGCAGGAACGCCATGTACATCAGCAGGAAGCCGGAGAGGAACCGCGGCCCGCAGTTGGCCCGCAGCGCGAAGGCGACCGCCGGGGGGATGCGGGTGCGGGTGCGCCGCCCGGGCTCGGCGTCGCTGTCGCCGCGCAGGACCAGGTCGCCCTCGCCGACGCTGGAGTCGACCGCGGCCGGCAGCCGGATGGCGCACACGGTGGCCACCACGAACAGCAGGAACGCGTAGCGCAGGCTCCACTCCGGCCCGGCCAGCGACGCCAGCCCGGCCAGCGGGGCGGAGACCGCGGCGCCGATGATGCCGGCGAGGCTGACCCGCCCGTTGGCCCGCACCAGCGTGAAGCCCGCCGGGAGCAGGCGCGGCACGGCGGCGGCGCGGGTCACGCCGTAGGCCTTGGAGGAGACCAGCACGCCGAGGGCCGCGGCGAAGAGCCACGGCGAGTCTCCGGTCACCGAGGTCGCCAGCGCCCAGCACAGGAACGCCCGCATCGCCATCGTCGCGCCGATCGCCCAGCGCCGCCCGTGGGCGAACCGGTCGAGGAACGGGCCGATCAGCGGCGCCACCACCGCGAACGGCAGCATCGTCAGGCCGAGGAACAGCGCGACCTGCCCGCGCGCCTCGCCCGAGGGCACCTGGAAGAACAGCGACCCGGCCAGCGAGATCGCGACCGCGGCGTCGCCGGCGGTGTTGAAGAAGTGCATCTGGATCAGGCGCGCCAGCCCCGACTCGCCCGCGCCCTCGGCGTTCGCGGCCCGGCTGGCCTGCCGGCCGACGTACCGGCTCGCGCGCCCGGTCGCCCGGCCCGCCGCCGCCACGCCGCGCACGGTCGCACGGGCGCCGGTGCCGAGACCGGCCCCGAGACCGGCCCCGAGGTGGCGTGCCCCGGCCGGCGGGCGGGTGTCCCCGTCCGGGGCCGGGCCGGGCTCGGGACGCTCGGACGTCATGGGCCCCATCCTGCCGTGCCGGTCCTGGGCGCCGCCGCCGACACCCGCCCCCGAGATGGCACCCGAGTCCCGGATCAGTCAGACTGCGGGGCGTGACGACTCTCGTGCGCGCCAAGCCCGACTCCGCCGCCGTGGCGGCCGTCGACGTCGCCCGCGCCGCCCTCCTCGACGAGGTCGGCTCCGCGGACGTCGGTGAGCACCTCGGCCACGTGGTCGAGGGTGAGCGGCTGGTGACCCACCTGTTCGCCTGCGAGCGCGCGGGCTACCGCGGCTGGCGCTGGTCGGTGACGGTGACCCGGGCGCCCCGCCAGAAGCACATCACCGTCGACGAGGTCGTCCTCGTCCCCGGCGAGGACGCGATCGTCGCGCCGCCGTGGGTGCCCTACCGCGAGCGGATCCAGCCCGGCGACCTCGGGCCCGGCGACCTGCTGCCGGTCGAGGACGACGACCCGCGCCTGGTCCCCACCTACTCCTACGGCGACGACCCGCTCGACGCCGACGACCGCGCCCAGGTCCGCCAGGTCGCCCAGGACCTCGGCCTCGGCCGGGTCCGCACGCTCTCCCCGGAGGGCCGCGACGCCGCCGCGCAGCGGTGGTACGACGGCGACCAGGGCCCGTCCTCCCCGCTGGCCCAGGCTGCGCCCGACTCCTGCACCACCTGCGGCTTCCTGCTCCGGATCAACGGCCCGCTCTCGGAGATGTTCGGCGTCTGCGCCAACGGCGACGCCAACGACGACGGCAAGGTGGTCTCCTTCGACCACGGCTGCGGTGCCCACTCCGAGGTCCGGCTCGCCAAGAAGCACGAGCCCCTGCCGCTCCCCGAGCCGGTCATCGACACGATCACCCTCGAGGACCTCGAGCGCTTCTGACCCACCGCCGAGGTGGCACTCCTGCAGGGTCGAGGTGGCACTCCTGCAGGGTCGAGGTGGCACTCCTGCAGGGTCGAGGTGGCACTCCTGCAGGGTCGAGGTGGCACCCGTGCAGGGTCGAGGTGGCACTCCTGCAGGGTCGAGGTGGCACTCCTGCAGGGTCGAGGTGGCACCCGTGCAGGGTCGAGGTGGCACTGCTGCAGCGCCGGCCGGGTCAGTCGGCGGCCGAGAGCAGCCAGACGGCGTACTCGTCGTTCGCCGGGTGCAGCTCGTAGCTGCCGACGCGCAGGTCGACCCGCAGGCCGGCGGCCTCGGCGTCCGCGACGAGCTCCTCGGGCGGGTAGTGCCGGGCGGCGGCGGGAGCGCCGCGCAGGTGGAAGCCGGCGAGGATGCGACCGCCGGGGCGCAGCAGCGAGCGCAGCCGCGCGAGCACCTGCCGCTCGGTGCCCTCGGCGAGGAAGACGAGCACGTTCCCGACGCAGACGACCAGGTCGAAGGTGCCGACGTCGTCGGGGGAGAGGGCGAGCACGTCGGCCTCGAGGACCTCCAGGCCCGGATAGGTACGACGCGCCTGCTCGACCAGCGCGGGGTCCGGCTCGACCGCCACCACCTCGTGGCCGCGCTCGCGCAGCGCGGCGGCGACCCGGCCCATCCCGGCGCCGGCGTCGAGGACGCGGGCCCCGCGGGGGAGGAGCGCGTCGGCGAGGCGCGCCTCGCCGTCGACGTCGGCGCCGGTGGCGACCAGCCGCGCGAAGTTCTCGGCGTACCCGCCCCGTGCCGGTCCGGCCAGCGCCCACCGCGTCGCGGGTGGGACGGGCCGGTCACCCGGACCGCTCACGCGGCCTCGTCGCGGGCCAGGCGTGCCCGGCGGCGGCGGCGGCAGTACTCCAGGCCGAGCAGGCCGAGCCCGAAGCCGGCCAGGCAGGTCCACAGCCACCAGCCGCGGCCGGCGTCGTCCAGCCGGCCGTAGAAGGGGAGGAGCGCGAGGAAGCCGACGAACCACAGCGCCACCCCGACCTCGACGGTGCGGACGCCGTCCACGTCGAGCGGTTCGACGTCGGCGACGAGGAAGGTGCGCTTGCCGAACTCGTGCTGCGTCGGCTGGTCGTCGCGGAGCTCCACGCGAGACAACGTACTCCGGGGGCCGCCGGTTCTGTCATGCTGGCTGGCCGTGAGCATCGACTCCTACTTCCGCATCCACGAACGTGGCTCGACCGTCGGACAGGAGGTCCGCGGCGGTGTCGTGACCTTCCTGACGATGGCCTACATCATCGTCCTGAACCCCCTGATCCTCGGCTACGTCCAGGACTCCGAGGGCAACTACCTCGGCGGCGGCGCCGAGCCGAACCTCCCGGCCATCGCGGCCGGCACGGCACTCGTCGCCGGCGTGCTGACGATGCTGATGGGCGCCGTCGCGAACTTCCCGCTCGCGCTCGCCGCGGGCCTCGGCCTCAACGCCTTCGTCGCCTTCACCGTCGCGACCCAGTCGACCTGGGCCGACGCGATGGGCCTGGTCGTGCTCGAGGGCATCGTGATCCTGGTGCTCGTGCTGACCGGCTTCCGCCGCGCGGTCTTCCACGCGGTGCCGACCCAGCTCAAGGTCGCGATCTCGGTCGGCATCGGCTTGTTCATCGCGCTCATCGGCTTCGTGGACGCCGGCTTCGTCTCCCGCATTCCCGACGCCGCGAACTCGACCGTCCCGGTGCAGCTGGGCACGACCGGCCAGCTCGAGGGCTGGCCGGTGCTGGTCTTCGCCGGCGGCCTGCTGCTGCTCATCGCGCTGTGGGTACGCCGCGTGAAGGGCGCGATCCTCATCTCGATCGTGCTCGCCACGGTCGTCGCCATCGCCCTCGACGCGGCGCTCGACCTGGGCGCGCGATCCGCGGACAACCTCGGCGGCTGGGCGCTGACGGTGCCCTCCTTCGACGGGTTCGTCGACGTCCCGGACTTCGGCACGCTCGGTGAGTTCTCGCTGTTCGGGGCGTTCTCCTCGATCGGCGTGATCGCCGCCCTGTTGCTGGTCTTCTCGCTGATGCTCGCCGACTTCTTCGACACCATGGGCACGATGACCGCGATCGGCGCGGAGGCCGGGCTCAACGACGAGGAGGGCGTGCCGCCGCACACCCAGCGGATCCTCATCGTCGACTCGGTCGCGGCGATCGCCGGCGGTGCGGGCGGCGTCTCGTCCAACACCTCCTACATCGAGTCGGCCTCGGGCGTCGGCGAGGGCGCCCGCACCGGGCTCTCCTCCATCGTCACCGGCGCACTCTTCCTGCTGGCGACCTTCTTCACCCCGGTCGTGGAGGCGATCCCGTCCGAGGCCGCCGTCCCGGCGCTCGTGCTGGTGGGCTTCTTGATGATGCAGCAGGTCACCGAGATCCGCTGGTCGGACCCGGAGATCGCGCTCCCTGCGTTCCTCACGATCGTGCTGATGCCGTTCACCTACTCGATCACCGCCGGCATCGGGGCGGGCTTCCTGGCCTACCTCCTGATCAAGGTCGTCGTCGGGAAGGTCCGCGAGATCCACCCGCTGCTGGCCGTCGTCGGCGTGCTCTTCGTCCTCTACTTCGGCATCGACCCGATCACCGACCTGCTCACCTGAGCGCCGCCCGCGGCGCGGTGACCGCGCCGTAGAACCACACTGCGAAAGACACCGAGAGGCCCTCCCCGGCACCAGCGGGGGAGGGCCTCTTGTGCGTCCTGGAATACTTAGCGAGGGTAACGAGTTGTCACCTCGTGCCCACTGTCGAGAAGGTCTCCCGCGCCGATGCCGGACTGGCGTCGGCGCTCCGGCTGTCCGTCATGCGGCTGCGCCGCCGGTTGGCCACGGAGCGCCATCCCGACAACGAGCTGTCCATCGCCCACATGGGCGTCCTCGGCTGCCTGTCCAGCAACGGCGGGCTCACCCTCGGCGAGCTCGCCGCCGCCGAGCGGGTGCAGCCGCCGAGCATGACCCGGACGGTCAACGGCCTCGAGGAGCGCGGCTACGTCACCCGCCGCGCCCACGCGACCGACGGCCGCCAGATCGTGGTGGAGCTGTCCGACAAGGGCCGCGCCACCGTCCTCGCCGACCGCCGCCGCCGCGATGAGTGGCTGGCCAGGCGGCTGCGGGAGCTGACCCCCGACGAACGCGCGGTCCTGCGCCGGGCCGCCCCGATCCTGGAAAGACTGGCCAACGCTTGAGCCCCACCTTCCGTTCGCTCGCCAACCCCAACTACCGCCGGTACGCCGCCGGTGCGGTGATCTCGAACACCGGCACCTGGATGCAGCGCGTGGCCCAGGACTGGTTGGTGCTGCACCTGGCGGTCGACGGCGGCGGTACCGCCGTCGGCATCACCACCGGTCTGCAGTTCCTGCCCGCCCTGCTCCTCTCGCCGCTCGCGGGCGTCATCGCCGACCGCTTCCCCAAGCGCCAGCTGCTCCAGCTGACCCAGGTGATGATGGCCGTGCCGGCCTTCGTGCTCGGCCTGCTCGCCGCGACCGGCGTCGCCGAGGTCTGGCACGTCTACGTGCTGGCCCTCGTCTTCGGCATCGGCACCGCGATCGACGCCCCGGCCCGGCAGTCCTTCGTGAGCGAGATCGTCACCCCCGACGACCTCACCAACGCCGTGGGGCTCAACTCCGCCTCCTTCAACGCCGCGCGCATCGTCGGGCCGGCCCTCGCCGGCGTCTTCATCGGCGCGCTCGGCGGCGGCACGGAGGCGACCGGCTGGGTGATCATGGCCAACGCGATCAGCTACCTCGCCCCGATCCTGGCCCTGCGCGGCATGGACCCGCGCCGGCTCACCCCGGCACCCACCCAGGCGCGGCACTCCGGCATGGTCCGCGAGGGCGTGCGGTACGTCGCCGGGCGACCGGACCTCGTGCTGGTCCTCATCGTGGTCTTCGTCGTCGGCACCTTCGGCCTGAACTTCCAGATGACCTCCGCGCTGATGGCCACCGACGTGTTCGGCAAGGGGGCGACCGAGTACGGGCTGCTCGGCACCTACATGGCCGTCGGCTCGCTCACCGGCGCCCTGCTCGCGGCGCGCCGCCCGGTCATCCGGCTGCGGCTGGTGGTCGGCGCGGCGGTGCTCTTCGGCGTGGCCGAGATCGTCGCCGGGCTGCTGCCGACGTACCTCACCTTCGCGATCTGGATGCCGCTGCTCGGCCTCTCGGCGCTGACCATGATCACCGCCGCCAACACCTTGATGCAGGTCTCCACCGCGCCCGCGCTGCGCGGCCGGGTGATGGCGCTCTACCTGATGATCTTCATGGGCGGCACCCCGGTCGGGGCGCCGGTCGTCGGCTGGGTGGGGGAGACCTTCGGGGCCCGGTGGACCCTGGTCGGCGGCGGCGCCATCACCCTGGTCGGCGTCGCGCTGGCGGTCCTGTGGTACGTCGCCCGGTCCGGTGGGCTCGCGCGCGTTTTGACCCCCACAGAGGCGCCGGGTAACCTCGGTCCTCGTGTCTGGGACAACCAGGCCGTTGCGCGTGCTCGGAAGTAGTCGGCGGGAACGGACCGTCGGATTCCGGCTCGCAGAATCCCCCGCCACCGCCTCGGTGGTGGTCCATGCCGGGCGACACGCCCGACCTCGGGGGCGAGCAGCGCCGGTTGGGAGCACCACCCGGCACAACCAGCAACACACCGTGCGCAGCACCGTGCCGCGTACTGAGAGTCGACAAGAAGGGGAACCACCCGGTGCCCACCATTAACCAGCTGGTCCGCAAGGGCCGCCAGGACAAGGTGTCGAAGAACAAGACGCCTGCCCTGAAGGGTTCGCCGCAGCGCCGTGGCGTCTGCACCCGCGTCTACACCACCACCCCGAAGAAGCCGAACTCCGCCCTCCGCAAGGTCGCCCGCGTGCGCCTGTCCAGCGGCGTCGAGGTCACTGCTTACATCCCGGGTGTGGGTCACAACCTCCAGGAGCACTCCATCGTGCTCGTGCGCGGCGGCCGGGTGAAGGACCTCCCCGGTGTCCGCTACAAGATCATTCGCGGCACGCTCGACACCCAGGGCGTGAAGAACCGCAAGCAGGCTCGCAGCCGTTACGGCGCGAAGAAGGAGAAGAGCTGATATGCCGCGCAAGGGTCCGGCCCCGAAGCGGCCGATCGACGTCGACCCGGTCTACGGGTCGCAGCTGGTCTCCCAGCTCGTCTCCAAGGTCCTGCAGGACGGCAAGAAGCAGGTCGCGCAGCGCATCGTCTACACCGCGCTCGAGGGCTGCCGCGAGAAGACCGGCACCGACCCCGTCGTGACGCTCAAGCGCGCGATGGACAACGTCAAGCCGGCCATCGAGGTCAAGTCCCGCCGCGTCGGCGGCGCGACCTACCAGGTCCCGATCGAGGTCAAGGGCACGCGCGGCACCACGCTCGCGCTGCGCTGGCTCGTCGGCTACGCGCAGGACCGTCGTGAGAAGACGATGTCCGAGCGCCTGATGAACGAGATCCTCGACGCCTCGAACGGCCTCGGTGCCGCGGTGAAGAAGCGCGAGGACACCCACAAGATGGCCGAGTCCAACAAGGCCTTCGCGCACTACCGCTGGTGACCTCGGGCGGGGGCGGCTCGGGCCGCTCCTGCTCCACCTGCGACCACCCAACTTCTTTCAAGGGACGCTGATCCAACGTGGCAGTCGACATCACCACGGACCTGAACAAGGTCCGCAACATCGGCATCATGGCGCACATCGATGCCGGCAAGACCACCACCACCGAGCGCATCCTGTTCTACACCGGTATCACGTACAAGATCGGTGAGGTCCACGAGGGTGGGGCCACGATGGACTGGATGGAGCAGGAGCAGGAGCGCGGCATCACGATCACGTCGGCCGCGACGACCTGCTGGTGGAAGAACCACCAGATCAACATCATCGACACCCCGGGTCACGTGGACTTCACCGCCGAGGTCGAGCGCTCGCTGCGCGTCCTCGACGGCGCGGTCGCGGTCTTCGACGGCGTGGCCGGTGTCGAGCCGCAGACGATGACGGTGTGGCGCCAGGCCAACAAGTACGCCGTGCCCCGCATGTGCTTCGTCAACAAGCTCGACCGCACGGGCGCGGACTTCTTCCGCTGCGTCGACATGATGGTCGACCGCCTCAACTCCAACCCGCTCGTCCTCCAGCTGCCGATCGGCGCGGAGAGCGACTTCCTCGGTGTCGTCGACCTGGTCGGCATGCGTGCCCTCACCTGGCGCGGCGAGACCAAGATGGGCGAGGACTACGAGGTCGAGGAGATCCCGGCCGAGATGGCCGACCTGGCCGCCGAGTACCGCGAGAAGTTCCTCGAGACCCTCTCCGAGGCCGACGACGCCGTGATGGAGAAGTACCTCGAGGGCGAGGACCTCTCCGTCGAGGAGCTCGAGGCCGCGATCCGTCGCGCCACGCTGGCCGACAAGGTCAACCCGGTGCTCTGCGGCACCGCGTTCAAGAACAAGGGCGTCCAGCCCCTGCTCGACGCGGTCGTGAAGTACCTGCCCTCGCCGCTCGACATCGAGGCGATCATCGGCCACTCGCCCAAGGACGAGGAGGTCGAGATCGCGCGGAAGCCTTCGGACTCCGAGCCGTTCTCCGGCCTGGCCTACAAGATCGCCTCCGACCCGCACCTGGGCAAGCTCATCTACGTCCGCGTCTACTCGGGCAAGCTCGAGTCCGGCTCGACCGTGGTCAACTCGGTCAACGGCAAGAAGGAGCGGATCGGCAAGGTCTACCAGATGCACGCGAACAAGCGTGAGGAGATCGCGTCGGTCGGCGCCGGCCAGATCGTCGCCGTCATGGGCCTGAAGGACACCAAGACCGGTCACACCCTCTGCGACCCGCAGAACCAGGTCGTGCTCGAGTCGATGACCTTCCCGGCCCCGGTGATCGAGGTCGCCATCGAGCCGAAGACCAAGTCGGACCAGGAGAAGCTGGGTCTGGCGATCCAGCGGCTCTCCGACGAGGACCCGACCTTCACGGTCAAGACCGACGAGGAGACCGGCCAGACGATCATCGCCGGCATGGGCGAGCTCCACCTGGAGATCCTCGTCGACCGGATGAAGCGCGAGTTCCGCGTCGAGGCCACCGTCGGCAAGCCGCAGGTCGCCTACCGCGAGACCCTCCGCAAGGAGGTCAAGAACCACAGCTACACCCACAAGAAGCAGACCGGTGGTTCTGGTCAGTTCGCGAAGGTCGTCGTCTCCCTCGGCCCGAACATCGACCCCGAGACCGGCACCGGTGCGGGCTACGAGTTCAGCAACAACGTCTCCGGTGGCCGCGTGCCCAAGGAGTACATCCCCTCGGTCGACCAGGGTGGCCAGGAGGCCATGGAGTTCGGCATCCTCGCCGGCTTCCCCATGGTCGACGTGAAGTTCTCGCTCGAGGACGGCGCCTACCACGACGTCGACTCCTCCGAGCTCGCCTTCAAGATCGCCGGCAACCAGGCCTTCAAGGAGGCCGCTCGCATGGCGAAGCCGGTCCTGCTCGAGCCGATGTTCGCCGTGGAGGTGACCACGCCGGAGACGTTCCTCGGCACGGTCATCGGCGACATCAACAGCCGACGGGGTCAGATCCGAGCGCAGGAGGAGCGTCACGGCGACATCGTCGTCAACGCCCTCGTGCCGCTGTCCGAGATGTTCGGGTACGTTGGCGACCTGAGGTCCAAGACCTCCGGCCAGGCGTCGTACTCGATGGAGTTCGACTCGTACGCCGAGGTTCCCACGAACATCGCCGACGAGATCATCAAGAAGGTCCGCGGCGAGTGATCCTCGCCGGTTCCCCGGGCACCGCGGTGCCCGGGGAACCGGACCCTCGGCACCACCCAGCTAGTACGAGTCAAGTAACAACCACACCAGGAGGAGCCCACCGTGGCTAAGGCGAAGTTCGAGCGGACCAAGCCGCACGTCAACATCGGCACCATTGGTCACATCGACCACGGCAAGACGACGCTGACCGCTGCCATCACCAAGGTGCTGCACGACAAGCACCCGGACCTCAACGCCGCCTCGGCGTTCGAGGACATCGACAAGGCTCCCGAGGAGCGTCAGCGCGGCATCACGATCTCGATCGCGCACGTCGAGTACCAGACCGAGTCGCGTCACTACGCGCACGTCGACTGCCCGGGTCACGCCGACTACATCAAGAACATGATCACCGGCGCGGCCCAGATGGACGGCGCGATCCTCGTGGTCGCCGCCACCGACGGCCCGATGCCGCAGACCCGCGAGCACGTGCTGCTCGCGCGCCAGGTCGGCGTGCCGGCCCTGGTGGTCGCGCTCAACAAGTGCGACATGGTCGACGACGAGGAGCTCATCGAGCTCGTCGAGATGGAGGTGCGCGAGCTCCTCAGCGAGTACGAGTTCCCGGGCGACGACGTCCCGGTCGTGCGCGTTGCTGCGTTCCCGGCTCTCCAGGGCGACGCCAAGTGGGGCGACTCGATCGCCGAGCTCATGCAGGCGGTCGACGACTACATCCCGACCCCCGAGCGTGAGACCGACAAGCCGTTCCTCATGCCCGTCGAGGACGTCTTCACGATCACCGGTCGTGGCACCGTCATCACCGGTCGTATCGAGCGCGGCATCGTCAAGGTCGGCGAGGACGTCGAGATCGTCGGCATCCGCGAGGGCTCGCAGAAGAGCACCGTCACCGGTGTCGAGATGTTCCGCAAGCTGCTCGACGAGGGCCAGGCCGGTGAGAACGTCGGTCTGCTGCTTCGTGGCACCAAGCGCGAGGACGTCGAGCGCGGCATGGTCGTCATCAAGCCGGGCACCACGACCCCGCACACCAACTTCGAGGGCTCCGTCTACATCCTCTCGAAGGAGGAGGGCGGCCGCCACACGCCGTTCTTCAACAACTACCGCCCGCAGTTCTACTTCCGCACGACGGACGTGACCGGCGTCGTGACCCTCCCCGAGGGCACCGAGATGGTCATGCCGGGTGACAACACCGAGATGTCGGTCGAGCTCATCCAGCCCATCGCGATGGACGAGGGCCTGCGGTTCGCGATCCGGGAGGGTGGCCGCACCGTCGGCGCCGGCCGGGTCACCAAGATCACCAAGTGATCCCCGCGGTCACTGACCGCACCTGACACACCAGATCGGCCCCGGACCCTGTGGTCCGGGGCCGATCTGCTTGTCCCACCAGCCCACCTCGAGGACACCGCCCCATGGACCGCCCCGTCACCCCCGCCCGCCCGCACCACAAGCTGACCGAGGACGGCCGGCGGATGCGCGAGGTGCTCAGCTACTCCCGTCGCGGCAGCCGGTTCACCCCCCGCCAGGCCGAGGCGTGGGCCGCCCACCAGGAGCGGTGGGTCATCCCCGACGAGGCGGTCGACCAGCCCGACTTCTCCCTCGAGCAGTGGTTCGGGCGCCGCGCCCCGCTGATCGTCGAGATCGGGTCCGGGGTCGGCGAGGCGACCGCTCCGCTCGCCGCAGCCCGCCCGGCGTACGACGTGCTCGCCTTCGAGGTCTGGCGCCCCGGCGTCGCCGACACCCTCTGGAAGCTCGCCGAGGCCGGCGCCGAGAACGTCCGCCTCTGCGGGGTCGACGCGGTGTGGTCGATGGAGCACCTGCTGGGGGAGGGGGAGGTCGAGGAGCTGTGGACCTTCTTCCCCGACCCGTGGCGCAAGGCCCGCCACCACAAGCGGCGCCTGGTCTCCCCGGCCTTCGCGCGGCTGGCCGCCAGCCGGCTGCGCCCCGGTGCGGTCTGGCGCCTGGCGACCGACTGGGCCGACTACGCCGAGCAGATGCTCGAGGTCCTCGACGCCGAGCCGGCGCTCGAGGGCGGGGTCGTCGAGCGGTGGGCCGAGCGCCCGGTGACCCGGTTCGAGCGGAAGGGCGTCGAGGCCGGCCGCACGATCACCGACCTGTGCTACCGCAGGACCTGACCGGCGTGTCGGACGCCCCACCGTCGGGGGAGCGAGGTAGTGCCCCGGTGGATTTGGTCCCGTCCGCGTTCTCTGCCAAGATGGTCCGGTTGCTCCGGCGGGTCGCCGGGGTGCGGCATAACTTGACTTCTGAATCGCGTCTCCTCATCCCCGGTCCGCCGGGTCGGAACGAGCTTCGGTCGTCGGCGGTGTGCCGCACCGGACCAGGAGACCCGATCAGCCCGACGAACCGTCGGGTGCCAGCACCGAAACCCAGCAGGATCCCGGTCCTGTGTCACGCCCCGAGGTCGCGACACGCCCGACCGCGGGGGCCGGGGTCGAGGATGGCGGGGCCAGGGCGGGACCGACCCAAACCGGGGGACGTCCCGGGACATGCACGCGGCAGATGAGAAGTAAGGACGAGAGAGACCTATGGCGGGACAGAAGATCCGCATCAGGCTCAAGGCCTATGACCACGAGGTGATCGACACCTCGGCGCGGAAGATCGTTGACACGGTGACCCGCACGGGCGCCCGCGTGGCCGGCCCGGTGCCGCTGCCGACGGAGAAGAACGTCTTCGTCGTCATCCGCTCGCCCCACAAGTACAAGGACTCCCGCGAGCACTTCGAGATGCGCACGCACAAGCGCCTCATCGACATCATCGACCCCACGCCGAAGACCGTCGACTCGCTCATGCGCCTCGACCTGCCGGCCGGCGTCGACATCGAGATCAAGCTCTGAGGTTGACGAGATGACTATCGAACGCAACGTGAAGGGCCTGCTGGGCACCAAGCTCGGCATGACCCAGCTCTGGGACGAGAACAACCGCGTCGTCCCCGTGACCGTGGTCGCTGCGGCGACCAACGTCGTCACCCAGGTCCGCACGCCCGAGACCGACGGCTACAACGCCGTCCAGGTCGGGTTCGGCGAGATCGAGGGCCGCAAGGTCACCAAGCCGAAGGCCGGGCACTTCGCCAAGGCCGGCACCACCCCGCGCCGCCACCTGCTGGAGATCCGCACGGCCGACGCCACGTCGTACACCGTGGGCCAGGAGCTCTCCGTCGAGACCTTCGCCGCCGGCGAGGAGATCGACGTGACGGGCACCAGCAAGGGCAAGGGCTTCGCCGGCACGATGAAGCGCCACGGCTTCTCCGGCGTCTCCGCCTCCCACGGTGCCCACCGCAACCACCGCAAGCCCGGCTCGATCGGCGCCTGCGCCACGCCGGGCCACGTGTTCAAGGGCACGCGGATGTCGGGCCGCATGGGTAACGACACCGTCACGACCCAGGGCGTGACCGTCCACGCCGTCGACGTCGAGAAGGGCCTGATCCTCCTCAAGGGTGCCGTCCCCGGCCCCAAGGGTGGTCTCGTGGTGCTCCGCTCGGCTGCCAAGTCTGCTCTCACTACTGGCAAGGAGGCCTGAGCATGGCCGCCAAGACCGTCAAGGTCGACCTTCCTGCCGAGATCTTCGACGTTGCTGTCAACGTCCCGCTGATCCACCAGGTCGTCGTCGCCCAGCAGGCCGCTGCCCGTCAGGGCACGCACGCCACCAAGACCCGCGGCGAGGTCCGCGGTGGTGGTCGCAAGCCGTACAAGCAGAAGGGCACCGGCCGCGCCCGTCAGGGTTCGACCCGCGCCCCGCAGTTCGCCGGTGGTGGCGTCGTCCACGGCCCGCAGCCGCGCAGCTACGACCAGCGCACCCCCAAGAAGATGAAGGCCGCCGCCCTGCGCGGTGCCCTCTCGGACCGCGCGCGCAACGACCGGATCCACGTGGTCGACGGCATCGTGGAGGGCACCACGCCCTCGACGAAGGCCGCCATCGCCGCGCTGGCCGGCCTGAGCGAGCGTCGCCGCTTCCTCGTGGTCCTCGAGCGCAACGACACCGTCACCTGGCTGTCGCTGCGCAACGCCCCCGAGGTGCACATTGTCGCGGTCGACCAGCTCAACACCTACGACGTGCTGGCCTCCGACGACATCGTCTTCACCCAGGGCGCGTACGACGCGTTCGTCTCCGGTGCCGCCCGCGCCTCCGAGCGCAAGGCCACCGTCGTCGAGGCCCCGGCCGCCGACGCGCAGAACGAGGAGGTCTCCCAGTGAGCACCCTGCACAAGGACCACCGCGACATCCTGCTCGCGCCGGTCGTCTCGGAGAAGAGCTACGGGCTCCTCGACGCGAACAAGTACACGTTCCTGGTGCGCCCCGACGCCAACAAGACCGAGATCAAGATCGCGGTCGAGAAGGTCTTCGGCGTCAAGGTCACCTCCGTGAACACGATCAACCGTCCCGGCAAGACGCGCCGCACCCGCACGGGCACCGGCAAGCGCAAGGACACCAAGCGCGCGATCGTCAGCCTCGCCGAGGGCCACCGCATCGACATCTTCGGGGGTCCGGTCTCCTGACCGGGCTTGCTGACAACGAGGACTGAGACTCATGGCTATCCGCAAGTACAAGCCGACCACCCCGGGCCGCCGCGGCTCGTCGGTCGCCGACTTCGTCGAGATCACCCGGACGACGCCGGAGAAGTCGCTGACGCGCCCGCTGCCCAAGAAGGGCGGCCGCAACAACCAGGGCCGGATCACCACCCGGCACCAGGGTGGCGGTCACAAGCGTGCTTACCGCGTCATCGACTTCCGTCGCTACGACAAGGACGGCGTCCCGGCCAAGGTCGCTCACATCGAGTACGACCCCAACCGCACCGCGCGCATCGCGCTGCTGCACTACGCCGACGGCGAGAAGCGCTACATCATCGCGCCGAAGGGCCTGACGCAGGGCACCGCGGTCGAGGCCGGCCCGAACGCCGACATCAAGCCCGGCAACAACCTGCCGCTGCGCAACATCCCGGTCGGTTCGACCATCCACTGCGTCGAGCTGCGGCCCGGCGGCGGTGCGAAGATCGCCCGCTCCGCCGGCAACAGCGCCCAGCTGGTCGCCCGTGAGGGCAGCCGCGCCACGCTGCGCATGCCCTCGGGCGAGATGCGCTTCGTCGACGTGCGCTGCCGCGCCACGGTCGGCGAGGTCGGCAACGCCGAGCAGTCGAACATCAACTGGGGCAAGGCCGGCCGCATGCGCTGGAAGGGCAAGCGCCCGACCGTCCGCGGTGTCGTGATGAACCCGGTCGACCACCCGCACGGTGGTGGCGAGGGCAAGACCTCGGGTGGTCGTCACCCGGTGTCCCCCTGGGGCAAGCCGGAGGGCCGCACGCGCAAGCGCAAGGCGTCCGACTCCCAGATCATTCGTCGCCGCAAGTCCGGCAAGGGTAGGAAGTAACTGACATGCCTCGCAGCCTGAAGAAGGGCCCCTTCGTCGACGACCACCTGATGAAGAAGGTGGACGCCGAGAACGACAAGGGCACCCACAACGTCATCAAGACCTGGTCGCGCCGCTCGATGATCGTCCCGGCGATGATCGGCCACACGATCGCCGTCCACGACGGCCGCAAGCACGTGCCGGTCTTCGTGACCGACTCGATGGTCGGCCACAAGCTCGGCGAGTTCGCCCCCACCCGCACCTACCGCGGGCACGTCAAGGAAGACCGGAAGGGACGCCGTCGATGAGTGTCACCGAACGTCAGCGCACGAGCGCGCGCCGCGAGACGCTCCTCGGCGACCAGCCGGGCGCGTTCGCCAGCGCTCGCTTCCAGCGGATCACGCCGATGAAGGCGCGCCGCGTCGTGGACATGGTCCGCGGCATGGGCGTCGACGAGGCGCTCGCCCTGCTCCAGTTCGCCCCGCAGGCAGCCTCGGAGACCGTCTACAAGGTCCTCGAGAGCGCCGTCGCGAACGCCGAGACCACCGAGGGCCTCGAGCGGGCCGACCTGGTGATCTCGGTCGCGCAGGTCGACGAGGGTCCGACGATGAAGCGGTGGCGCCCCCGCGCCCAGGGTCGTGCGACGCGCATCAACAAGCGCACGAGCCACATCACCCTGGTCGTCCAGCCGGCTGGCGTGGTCGCGGAGAAGAAGACCGCCCGGAAGAACGGAAAGAGTGCCTGATGGGCCAGAAGATCAACCCGAACGGCTTCCGCCTCGGCATCTCCACCGACCACAAGTCGCGCTGGTACGCCGACAAGCTGTACAAGTCCTACGTCGGTGAGGACGTCGCGATCCGCAAGCTGCTCTCCAAGGGCATGGAGCGGGCCGGGATCTCCAAGGTCGAGATCGAGCGCACCCGTGACCGGGTCCGGGTCGACATCCACACCGCGCGTCCCGGCATCGTCATCGGTCGCCGCGGCGCCGAGGCCGACCGCATCCGCGGCGAGCTGGAGAAGCTCACCGGCAAGCAGGTGCAGCTGAACATCCTCGAGGTCAAGAGCCCCGAGATGGACGCTCAGCTCGTCGCCCAGGGTGTCGCCGAGCAGCTCTCGGGTCGCGTGCAGTTCCGCCGCGCGATGCGCAAGGCGATGCAGACCACGATGCGCTCGGGTGCCAAGGGCATCCGGATCCAGTGCTCGGGCCGCCTCAACGGCGCCGAGATGTCGCGCACCGAGTTCTACCGCGAGGGTCGCGTCCCGCTGCACACGCTGCGTGCCGACATCGACTACGGCTTCTACGAGGCCCGCACGACCTTCGGCCGGATCGGCGTCAAGGTCTGGATCTACAAGGGTGAGGTCTCCGGCAGCCGTGCCGAGCGCCAGGCCCAGGCCGCTGCCCGCGCCGGTGTCCCCGGTCGCGGCGGCCGTCCGTCCCGTGGCGGCGAGCGCCCGAGCCGTGGCTCGCGCGGTGACCGTCCTACCCGTGCCGACCGTGGCGGCGACGCCCCGGCCGTGACCCAGGCGCCGGCCGGCGGCGACACCGCCCAGGCCACGACCCCGGCCGAGACCCAGGAGGGCTGACCCCATGCTGATGCCCCGTCGTGTCAAGCACCGCAAGCAGCACCACCCCAAGCGGACCGGTGTTGCGAAGGGTGGCACGAAGCTCGCCTTCGGCGACTTCGGCATCCAGGCGGTCGAGGGTCACTACGTGACCAACCGCCAGATCGAGTCGGCGCGTATCGCGATGACCCGTCACATCAAGCGTGGCGGCAAGGTGTGGATCAACATCTACCCCGACCGCCCGCTGACCAAGAAGCCCGCCGAGACCCGCATGGGTTCCGGCAAGGGTTCTCCCGAGTGGTGGGTGGCGAACGTCAAGCCCGGCCGCGTCATGTTCGAACTCTCCGGTGTCACCGAGGACGTCGCCCGCGAGGCCATGCGCCGCGCGATGCACAAGCTCCCGATGAAGTGCCGGTTCATCTCGCGAGAGGCGGGTGAATTCTGATGGCCAACAGCACCAAGGCCCACGAGCTCGACGAGCTCAACGACGTCGACCTCGAGGCCAAGCTGCGCGAGGCCAAGGAGGAGCTCTTCAACCTCCGGTTCCAGGCGGCCACCGGCCAGCTGGAGAGCCACGGTCGCCTCCGCACGGTCAAGAAGGACATCGCCCGGATCTACACCGTGGTGCGCGAGCGCGAGCTCGGCATCCGCACGGCTCCCGGGACCGACAACGAGGATGGTGCCGCATGAGCGAGCAGACCCCGACCGTGGAGCGCAGCTCCCGCAAGGTCCGCGAGGGCCTGGTCGTCAGCGACAAGATGGACAAGACCGTGGTCGTGTCCGTCGAGGACCGCGTCAAGCACGCCCTGTACGGCAAGGTCCTGCGCCGCACGAGCAAGCTCAAGGCGCACGACGAGGCCAACGAGTGCGGCATCGGTGACCGCGTGCTCCTCATGGAGACCCGCCCGCTGTCGGCGACCAAGCGCTGGCGCGTCGTGCAGATCCTCGAGAAGGCCAAGTAGCACCCTCCCCGCCCGCCGGCGGGAGGTCCACGACAAGTTCGGCCAGGCTCGGCGACCGTGAGTCGCCGAGAACCGGCACGACAACCAGGAGAAACTGATGATCCAGCAGGAGTCGCGACTCAAGGTCGCCGACAACACCGGTGCGAAGGAAATCCTCTGCATCCGTGTTCTCGGTGGCTCGGGTCGGCGCTACGCCGGTATCGGCGACGTCATCGTCGCCACCGTGAAGGACGCGATCCCCGGTGGCAACGTCAAGAAGGGTGACGTCGTCAAGGCCGTCATCGTGCGCACCGTCAAGGAGCGCCGCCGCGCCGACGGCTCGTACATCCGCTTCGACGAGAACGCCGCGGTGATCCTCAAGAACGACGGCGAGCCGCGAGGCACCCGCATCTTCGGCCCCGTGGGTCGCGAGCTGCGCGAGAAGAAGTTCATGAAGATCATCTCGCTGGCGCCGGAGGTGCTCTGAGCCATGGCACGTAGGAATTCGAAGGCGATGAACATCAAGAAGGGCGACACCGTCAAGGTGATCGCAGGCAAGGACAAGGGTGCCGAGGGCAAGGTCATCCAGGTCTTCCGCGAGGAGGACCGGGTGATCGTCGAGGGCGTCAACCGGATGAAGCGGCACACCAAGGCCGTGAACCAGGGTGGCACCAGCACCACCGGCGGGATCATCACCGCCGAGGCCCCCATCCACGTCTCCAACGTCATGCTCGTCGAGGGCGACGGCGTGACCCGCGTCGGTTTCCGTCGCGACCAGGTCACCAAGCGTCGCCCGGACGGCTCGACCTACGAGGCTGAGCGCAGCGTCCGCATCTCGCGCAAGACCGGCAAGGAAATCTGATGACCGAGACCCAGACCTCCGCCGCGACCACCCCGCGGCTGAAGACGCGGTACCGCGAGGAGATCCTCCCGGCGCTGCAGAGCGAGTTCGAGATCGGCAACGTCATGCAGGTCCCCGGTCTGGTGAAGATCGTGGTCAACATGGGTGTCGGCGAGGCCGCTCGTGACTCCAAGCTGATCGAGGGCGCTGTCCGCGACCTGACCGCGATCACCGGTCAGAAGCCGCTGGTCACCAAGGCCCGCAAGTCGATCGCGCAGTTCAAGCTGCGCGAGGGCATGCCGATCGGCGCGCACACCACGCTGCGCGGCGACCGCATGTGGGAGTTCCTGGACCGCCTGCTGTCCATCGCGCTGCCGCGCATCCGCGACTTCCGCGGTCTGTCGCCCAAGCAGTTCGACGGTCGTGGCAACTACACGTTCGGTCTCACCGAGCAGGTCATGTTCCACGAGATCGACCAGGACCGGATCGACCGGTCGCGGGGCATGGACATCACGGTCGTGACCACGGCCACCAACGACGACCAGGGTCGGGCGCTGCTCAAGCAGCTCGGCTTCCCGTTCAAGGAGAACTGACATGGCGAAGACCGCTCTCAAGGTCAAGGCCGCCCGCAAGCCGAAGTTCGCGGTGCGCGGCTACACCCGCTGCCAGCGCTGCGGCCGCCCGAAGGCCGTCTACCGCAAGTTCGGCCTGTGCCGGATCTGCCTGCGCGAGATGGCACACCGTGGCGAGCTGCCCGGCGTGACCAAGTCCTCCTGGTAATCAACCCCCGACAACGATCGCTGCAGGTCGCACCTGAGATGCAGGTGCGAAACCACGGTGGAGAAAGGGCCTCACGGCCATGACGATGACTGACCCGATCGCAGACATGCTTACTCGTCTGCGCAACGCCAACCAGGCGTACCACGACGCGGTTTCGATGCCGTACAGCAAGCTCAAGCAGGGCGTCGCGGAGATCCTCCAGCAGGAGGGTTACATCACCTCCTTCGAGGTCAAGGAGCCGGCTGAGGGCGAGGTCGGCAAGACGCTGACCATCACCCTCAAGTACGGCCGCAACCGCGAGCGCTCCATTGCGGGCGTCCGCCGGATCAGCAAGCCCGGTCTCCGGGTCTACGCCAAGCACACGGGTCTCCCGAAGGTGCTCGGCGGCCTGGGTGTCGCGATCATCTCGACCAGCCAGGGCCTGCTGACCGACCGCCAGGCCAACCAGAAGGGCGTGGGTGGGGAAGTCCTCGCCTACGTCTGGTGACGACGAGAACTGCGAAGGAGAACTAGAAGCATGTCGCGTATTGGCAAGCTCCCCGTCGCGGTCCCGTCCGGCGTCGACGTGGCGATCAACGGTGCGGAGGTGACGGTCAAGGGCCCCAAGGGCACCCTGACCCACACCGTCGCGTCCCCGATCACGGTCGAGCAGGGCGAGGGCGTCCTCGACGTCAAGCGTCCCGACGACGACCGCATCAGCAAGTCGCTGCACGGTCTGACCCGCACGCTGGTCAACAACATGGTGGTCGGCGTGACCGAGGGCTACGAGAAGAAGCTCGAGATCGTGGGCGTCGGTTACCGCGTCCTGTCCAAGGGCCCCACGCAGCTGGAGTTCCAGCTCGGCTACTCGCACTCGATCGTGTTCGACGCCCCCGCGGGCATCACGTTCAACGTCGAGGGTCCGACCAAGCTCGGTGTCCAGGGCATCGACAAGCAGCTCGTCGGCGAGACCGCCGCGAAGATCCGCAAGTTGCGCAAGCCCGAGCCGTACAAGGGCAAGGGTGTCCGTTACGCCGGCGAGCAGATCCGCCGCAAGGTCGGAAAGGCTGGTAAGTAACCATGGCCATCTCGCTGAAGAACAACAAGCACACCGCTGCCCGGGTCAAGTCGCGCCTGCGTCGCCAGGCCCGTGGCCGCAAGAAGGTCGCCGGCTCCGCCGAGCGCCCGCGTCTGGTCGTCACCCGCTCGGCCAAGCACATCACCGTGCAGGTCGTCGACGACAACGTCGGCAAGACCCTCGCGTACGCCTCCACCATGGAGTCGGACCTGCGGGGCTTCGACGGTGACAAGACCGCCAAGGCCAAGCGCGTCGGCGAGATCGTCGCCGAGCGGGCCAAGGCTGCCGGGATCGACGGCGTCGTCTTCGACCGCGCCGGCAACAAGTACCACGGTCGCGTCGCGGCCCTGGCCGACGGCGCCCGCGAGGGCGGCCTGACCTTCTGATCGCAAGAGCTGCAAGAGAGAGAAGAGGAACAGTCTCATGAGCGGAGCCCAGCGCGGACAGCGCGGTGGCGAGCGCCGAGGCAACCGCGACGACCGTCGCGGCGGCCAGGCTGCAGACAAGACCGCCTACATCGAGCGCGTCGTTGCGATCAACCGTGTCGCCAAGGTCGTGAAGGGTGGTCGTCGCTTCAGCTTCACCGCCCTGGTCATCGTCGGTGACGGCGAGGGCCTGGTTGGTGTCGGCTACGGCAAGGCCAAGGAGGTGCCCGCGGCGATCGCCAAGGGTGTCGAGGAGGCGAAGAAGTCCTTCTTCCGCGTCCCCCGTATCCAGGGCACCATCCCTCACCCGGTCCAGGGTGAGAAGGCGGCCGGTGTGGTCATGCTGCGTCCGGCTGCGCCCGGTACCGGTGTGATCGCCGGCGGCCCGGTGCGTGCGGTCCTCGAGTGCGCCGGTATCCACGACATCCTGAGCAAGTCGCTCGGGTCGTCCAACCAGATCAACATCGTCCACGCGACGGTCGAGGCCCTGCGGATGCTCGAGCAGCCCGAGGCCGTGGCCGCTCGTCGTGGGCTCCCGGTCGAGCACGTCGCCCCGGCGGCGCTGCTCAAGGCGCGCACCGAGGTGCCGGCCGGCGTGTCCGAGGAGGTGCCTTCCTGATGGGGCAGCTCAAGGTCCAGCAGAAGAAGTCCACGATCGGCTGCAAGGCCAACCAGCGCGAGACCCTGCGCACCCTCGGTCTCAAGCGCATCGGTGACGTGGTCGTCAAGGAGGACCGCCCGGAGATCCGCGGCATGGTCCAGACCGTCCGTCACCTGGTGACGGTCGAGGAGGTCGACTGACATGACGCTCAAGCTGCACCACCTGCGTCCCGCCCCGGGTGCCAAGACCGCCAAGACCCGCGTGGGTCGCGGTGAGGGCTCCAAGGGCAAGACGTCCGGCCGCGGTACCAAGGGCACCAAGGCCCGCTACCAGGTCCCCTCGGCCTTCGAGGGCGGCCAGATGCCGATCCACATGCGGCTCCCGAAGCTCAAGGGCTTCAAGAACCCGTTCAAGGTGGAGTTCCAGGTCGTGAACCTGGACCGGCTCAGCGAGCTCTTCCCCGAGGGTGGCACCGTCACCGTCGAGGAGCTCGTCGCCCGCGGCGCCGTCCGCAAGGGCCAGCCCGTCAAGGTGCTGGGCCAGGGCGAGATCTCGGTCAAGGTCGACGTGAGCGCCCAGGCGTTCTCCTCGTCGGCCAAGGAGAAGATCGAGGCTGCAGGCGGCACGACCACCGTCCTGTGATCGTTGTCCCGGGAGGGGCGCGGCGCGACTGCTGTACGCAGCACGCGGGCCGCGCCCCTTCCGCGCTTCACCCCACGTCCCGCCTACCCCGGTCGGGACCGTGGGCGCGCCATCTGCCTGTTAGGCTTCCGGGGCTCGCCGGTCGCCGGGAGGCGGCTCCAGCAGGGAAAAGAGGAACTTCGTGCTCAGCGCGTTCGTGAACGCATTCCGGACTCCGGACCTGCGGCGCAAGCTGCTCTTCGTCCTGATGATCGTGGCGATCTTCAGGCTCGGGTCGCAGATCCCCGCCCCCGGGGTGAATGTCTCCAACGTCCAGGCCTGCATCGCGCAGGTCGAGGACAACAGCGTCTACAACCTGATCAACCTGTTCTCGGGCGGGGCGCTCCTCCAGCTGACGATCTTCGCGCTGGGGATCATGCCCTACATCACCGCCAGCATCATCCTGCAGCTGCTCGTCGTGGTCATCCCGCGGCTCGAGGCGCTGAAGAAGGAGGGCCAGGCGGGCCAGACCAAGATCACCCAGTACACCCGGTACCTGACGCTGGGCCTCGCGGTCCTCCAGGCCACCGGCATCGTCGCCCTCGCCCGGTCGGGCAACCTGCTCCAGGGCTGCACCGAGCCGCTGCTGCACAGCGACGCCACCGGCACCTTCCTGGTCCTGGTCGTCACGATGACCGCCGGCACCGCCGTGATCATGTGGCTCGGCGAGCTCATCACCGAGCGCGGCGTCGGCAACGGCATGTCGATCCTGATCTTCTGCCAGGTCGTGGCGACCTTCCCGGCGTCCATGTGGGACGTCCAGAAGCAGCAGGGCTGGTGGACCTTCGGCATCGTGATGATCGTCGGCCTCGTGATCGTCGGCGCGGTCATCTTCATCGAGCAGGCGCAGCGCCGGATCCCGGTGCAGTACGCCCGCCGGATGGTGGGCCGCAAGATGTTCGGCGGCAGCTCGACCTACATCCCGCTCAAGGTGAACCAGGCCGGCATCATCCCGGTCATCTTCGCCTCGTCCTTGCTCTACCTGCCGGCGATGGCGGTCCAGTTCAACCAGAACGCCGACTCCGAGATCATCCGCTGGATCAACAAGTACTTCGTCACCGGCGACAACCCGCTGTACATGGCGACGTTCTTCCTGCTCATCGTCTTCTTCACCTACTTCTACGTGTCGATCACCTTCAACCCCAACGAGGTGGCGGACAACATGAAGAAGTACGGCGGCTTCATCCCCGGGATCCGGGCGGGCAAGCCGACCGAGGACTACCTGTCCTACGTCCTGTCCCGCATCACGTTCCCCGGGTCGATCTACCTCGGCCTGGTCGCACTGATCCCGCTGATCGCACTGGTGCTCATCAACGCCAACCAGAACTTCCCGTTCGGTGGCACGTCGATCCTGATCATGGTCGGCGTCGCCCTGGACACGGTGAAGCAGATCGAGAGCCAGCTGCAGCAGCGCAACTACGAAGGGTTCCTCCGTTGAGGCTGATCCTGATGGGTCCTCCGGGTGCCGGCAAGGGCACCCAGGCGAAGTTCGTCGCCGAGCACTTCGGCGTCCCGGCGATCTCCACCGGCGACATCTTCCGCGCCAACGTCTCCCAGGGCACCGAGCTCGGGATCGAGGCCAAGCGCTACATGGACGCGGGGGAGTACGTCCCCGACGAGGTCACCAACCGGATGGTGCGCAACCGGATCGACGAGGAGGACGCCAAGCCCGGCTTCCTGCTCGACGGCTACCCGCGGACGCTCGCGCAGGTCGAGGAGCTCGACGGGATGATCAGCTTCACCGGTCACTCCCTCGACGCGGTGGTCTGCCTGACCGTCGACCCCGACGAGATCGTCCAGCGCCTGCTGCAGCGCGCGCAGGTCGAGGGCCGGGCCGACGACACCGAGGACGTCATCCGGCGCCGCCAGGAGATCTACGTCGAGCAGACCGAGCCGCTGATCGAGGTCTACCGCGAGCGCGGCATCCTCGTGGAGGTCGACGGCATGGGCGAGGTCGACGACGTCACGGCGCGCATCTACGCCGCTCTCGACGACGTGGCCCAGTCCTGACGGTGGTCGGCTGATGGGCCTGCGTGACCGCGGCGTCGAGATCAAGACGCCCGAGCAGATCGCCTCGATGCGTCGGGCCGGGCTGGTCGTGGGGGAGACCCTCGAGCTCCTGCGCAGCCACGTCCGTGCCGGGATCACCACCCGGGAGCTCGACGCCATCGCGGAGGACAACATCCGCTCCTCGGGAGCGACGCCGTCGTTCCTGGGCTACCACGGCTTCCCGGGGTCGATCTGCGCCTCGGTCAACGACGAGGTCGTGCACGGCATCCCGGGGGACCGGGTGCTCGCCGACGGTGACGTCGTCTCGATCGACTGCGGCGCGATCGTCGACGGCTGGCACGGCGACGCCGCGATCACCGTCGCCGTCGGCACGGTCCCGGCCGAGGTCACCGAGCTCATGCGGGTGACCGAGGAGGCCATGTGGCGCGGGATCGCCGCGGCCCGCCTCGGCGGGCGGGTCACCGACATCTCCCATGCCGTGGAGAAGCACGTCCGGTCCCAGGGCTCCTACGGGATCCTCGAGGACTACACCGGGCACGGCATCGGCTCCGCGATGCACCAGCCGCCCGACGTACCGAACTACGGCCGGGCCGGCCGCGGCCCCAAGCTGGTGCGCGGGCTCGCGCTGGCGGTCGAGCCCATGGTCACCCTGGGCGGCAAGGACGTCTCCACGCTCGAGGACGACTGGACGGTCGTCACCGACGACGGGAGCCGGGCCGCCCACTTCGAGCACACCTTCACCCTCACCGAGGGCGGGGCGTGGGTGCTCACCGCGCTCGACGGCGGCGAGGCAGCGCTGACCGCTCTCGGCGTCCCCTTCGGCGGCCGCTGAGCCGACCCACCGGCGCGTGCCCGCGGGGGTCCCGCTGGAGTCGCGAAGGGGCGTCGGCGGGCCGCGGATGGCCGCCGGCTTCGGTGCCCGTGCGAGGATGGCCCTGCAGGGGGGAGTATTCCTTCGCCGCGGTTCCGTCAGCACGTCCGGTCATCAGCACCGGTCCGGGGTCGTGGGTCGCGTCCGCGGCGGAAGAGACCTCTGACGTTCCCTCGTCCGCTCCAGCAGGAGGAACCCTGTGGATGTCTCCGCCCTCGAATGGGGCATCACGATCACCGTCACGTGTGCCGTGCTGCTCTTCGACGTCATCATCATCTCCCGACGGCCGCACGTGCCGTCGATGCGCGAGTGCACCATCGCGTTCATCATCTACATGGCGGCCGCGGTCGCCTTCGGCTTCTGGACGTGGGGCTTCCACGGGCAGGAGTACGGCGTCGACTTCTTCACCGGCTTCGTCGTCGAGAAGAGCCTGTCGGTCGACAACCTCTTCGTCTTCATCGTGCTGATGTCCGCGCTGGCCGTCCCGCGCAAGTACCAGCAGGAAGCCCTCATGGTCGGCATCGTGCTGGCGCTGATCTTCCGCGGCATCTTCATCGCGCTCGGCTACGCGCTGATCGAGAGCTTCAGCTGGGTCTTCTACGTCTTCGGCGCGTTCCTCATCTACACCGCGATCAACCTCCTGCGGTCCTACCGCAAGCACGAGGAGGAGCATCCCGAGGACTCCAAGGTCGTCACGTTCGCGCGCGAGCACCTCAACGTGGGCGACAAGTGGCTCGGCCTGAAGATGTTCTACAAGGAGAACGGCGTCCGCTTCGCCTCGCCGATGCTGATCGTGATCATCGCGCTCGGTGCGACCGACCTGCTCTTCGCGCTCGACTCGATCCCGGCGATCTTCGGCATCACCCAGGAGCCGTACCTCGTCTTCACCGCGAACGTGTTCGCGCTGATGGGCCTGCGCCAGCTCTACTTCCTCATCGGCGGGCTGCTCCAGCGCCTGGTCTACCTCTCGCTGGGCCTCTCCTTCATCCTGGCGTGGATCGGCGCGAAGCTGATCATCCACGCGATGTACAAGGGCGGCATCCTGGACTGGGAGGTCCCGACGCTGCTGAGCCTGGCGGTCATCCTGGTGACCCTCGCGGTCACAGCGGCCGCGAGCCTGGCGAAGACCAAGTCCGACGAGAACACCGAGGTCGCCGCGACCGCGTCGGACCCGCCGGCGCCCAAGCCGCGCGACTGAGCACCCGCGCCTGACCTCCACCAGGCCAGGCGCGACAGGCACCGACCGGAATAGGGCGGGGCGGTGGCGGCGTTCCCCGGGGGATGACCGACCACCGCCCCGCCCTGTCCGTGCTCGACCTCGTCCCGGTCCGCAGCGACCAGACGACCACCGACGCGCTGCGCGCCTCGACCGCGCTGGCACGGAGCGCCGACCGCCTCGGCTACCGCCGCTACTGGGTCGCCGAGCACCACAACATGGCCGCCGTCGCCGCCACCAACCCGCCGGTGCTCATCGGCATGCTGGCCGCGGCGACCGAGCGGATCCGGGTCGGCTCCGGCGGCGTGATGCTGCCCAACCACGCGCCCCTCGTCGTCGCCGAGCAGTTCGCGCTGCTCGAGGCCGCCTTCCCCGGGCGCATCGACCTCGGGATCGGCCGGGCCCCCGGCACCGACCCGGTGACCAGCTGGGCGCTGCGCCACGGCGCGGGCGGGGTCAGCGACGAGGCGGTCAGCCGCTTCCCCGAGTACGTCGACAACGTGCTGGCGATGATGGACACCGCCGGCGTCGGCATCGCGGTCCAAGGCCGCACCCACGAGCTGCGGGCCACCCCGGCCGCGACGTCGGTGCCGACCACCTGGCTGCTCGGCTCCTCGGACTACTCCGCGCGGCTCGCCGCGGAGAAGGGGATGCCCTACGTCTTCGCCCACCACTTCTCGGGCCGGGGGACCGCCGAGGCGCTCGAGCTCTACCGCAGCACCTTCCGGCCCTCGCCCGAGCTCGCCGAGCCCCGCACGTTCCTCACCGTCAACGCGGTCGTGGCCGACGACGACGCCGAGGCGCGGCGGCTCGCGCTGCCCCAGCTGCAGATGATGCTCGCGTTGCGCACCGGCCAGCCGCTGGGTCCGGGCCGGCTCGTCGAGGAGGCCGAGAAGGCCCAGGCGGAGATGCCGCCGGCGCACCAGCAGCTGATGGACGCGATGGCCGAGCGGTGGGTGATCGGGGGACCCGAGGAGGCCCGGACCCGGGTGAGCGAGCTCGCGGCGACGTACGGCGTCGACGAGGTGATGGTCGGCCCGGTGGCCGCGGCGTACGTCGGCACCGAGCCCGGCACGAGCCCGGCGCGCGAGCGCACGCTCGAGCTGCTCGCGACCTGAGACGAACCCGGCGCGGCGCGCTCGGGGCGTGCGCACCACTCGGCACGGATTCGTGTTATGGGGGCCGGTGCGCCTAGACTGCAACGTCGGCCCAACGTGGGTCTGTCTCGTGGCGCCTCGCGGCTGCCCGGGGCCCGCGGACGTCCGCTCCTCCCGAGCGATCGTCCGTGTGTGCCGGGAATGAGGAGCACGGACGGCTGCACGAGGTCCACCGGCACGCTGGAGACAGCGGGCCGGAGGTTCCCGGGCCACCCGCAAGCGGTCCGCACCGCCGGCGGTGCACGAACACGGTGGACGACCGACCGACAACAGATTGTGGAGGACATGCCGAAGAAAGAAGGCGTGATCGAGATCGAGGGCACCGTCGTGGAGGCCCTGCCCAACGCCATGTTCCGCGTCGAGCTGAGCAACGGCCACAAGGTTCTCGCCCACATCAGCGGCAAGATGCGTCAGCACTACATCCGGATCCTCCCCGAGGACCGCGTGGTGGTGGAGCTCTCGCCGTACGACCTCACGCGGGGTCGCATCGTCTACCGCTACAAGTAGCAGCCGACCCACCAGAAGGGCCTGAACAGTGAAGGTCAACCCCAGCGTCAAGAAGATCTGCGACAAGTGCCAGGTGATCCGTCGCCACGGCCGCGTCATGGTCATCTGCGAGAACCCTCGCCACAAGCAGCGCCAGGGCTGAGCACACCGCTCACCCCCGCTGTCGCCGGCCCCCGGGCCCGGCACAACTGAACAACAACAACGTGATCGCTCACCCGCCTTCCGGCGGGTCAACCACCTTCGGCGCAGAGGCCGGAGCCTGGTCCACGAGGGACCAGGGCGCGACACGACCGACACCTCTGCGGCAACAGCAAAGGAACGCCACATGGCACGCCTCGTTGGTGTGGACCTCCCGCGCGACAAGCGCATCGAGATCGCACTCACCTACATCTACGGCATCGGCCGTACCCGCTCTCAGCAGCTCCTCGCGGCGACCGGGGTCAACCCGAACACCCGCGTCCACGAGCTGGGGGACGAGGAGCTGGTCAAGCTCCGCGACGAGATCGAGTCCAACTTCAAGATCGAGGGTGACCTCCGTCGCGAGGTCCAGGCTGACATCCGTCGCAAGATCGAGATCGGCAGCTACCAGGGTCGTCGTCACCGCATGGGCCTTCCGGTCCGCGGTCAGCGCACCAAGACCAACGCGCGCACCCGCAAGGGTCCCAAGCGCACGGTCGCCGGCAAGAAGAAGGCCAAGTGATCCCTCGCCGCACGGCGAGCCACGGCCTCATCGATCACCCCCAGACCAGCTGACCAAGGAGTAACCGCATGCCTCCCAAGAGCCGCAACGCGGCCGGCGCCAAGAAGGTGCGCCGCAAGGAGAAGAAGAACGTCGCCCAGGGCGAGGCTCACATCAAGAGCACGTTCAACAACACCATCGTCACCATCACCGACCCCACCGGTGCGGTGATCTCGTGGGCCTCGGCCGGCACCGTCGGCTTCAAGGGCTCGCGCAAGTCCACCCCGTTCGCCGCGCAGATGGCCGCTGAGGCCGCCGGTCGTCGGGCGATGGAGCACGGCATGAAGAAGATCGACGTCTTCGTCAAGGGCCCGGGTTCGGGCCGCGAGACGGCGATCCGGTCCCTGGGTGCGATCGGCCTCGAGGTCGGCACCATCCAGGACGTCACGCCCGCTCCCCACAACGGCTGCCGCCCGCCCAAGCGCCGCCGCGTCTGATCGCCCGCTGAGAACAGGAGACTTGTAGATATGGCCCGTTACATCGGCCCCATGACCCGGAAGTCGCGCCGTCTCGGCGTCGACCTCGTCGGCGGTGACGGCGCGTTCGAGCGTCGTCCCTACCCCCCCGGCCAGCACGGCCGCGCGCGCATCAAGGAGAGCGAGTACCGCCTCCAGCTGCACGAGAAGCAGAAGGCCCGCTTCACGTACGGCGTGATGGAGAAGCAGTTCCACAACTACTACCACGAGGCTTCGCGTCGCTCCGGCAAGACCGGCGACAACCTGCTCCAGCTCCTGGAGTGCCGCCTCGACAACGTGGTCTACCGCGCCGGGTTCGCCCGGACCCGCCGCCACGCCCGCCAGCTGGTCGTCCACGGCCACTTCCGGGTCAACGGCCGGAAGGTCGACATCCCGTCGTACCAGGTGAGCGCCCACGACGTCATCGACGTCCGGGAGAAGTCGCTGGAGATGACCCCGTTCATCGTGGCTCGCGAGACCCACGGCGAGCGCGTCGTCCCCGCGTGGCTCGAGGCGCTCCCCAACCGGATGCGGATCCTCGTCCACCAGCTGCCGGTCCGGGCCCAGATCGACGTCCCGGTCCAGGAGCAGCTGATCGTGGAGTTCTACTCGAAGAAGTAAGCGCAGCGGGCTCACGCCCCACGCGCACCCTGCGTCCGGGGTCCACCGCCAGGTGGGCCCCGGACGTGGCCGCACCACAGCCTTCCGCCAACCTGATGTTCGGGCCCGTCATATAGCGGGTGGGCCCGGAAAGGAAACCCACCGTGCTGATCGCACAGCGCCCCACCCTGTCGGAAGAGTCCGTCGACGAGTTCCGCTCGCGGTTCGTGATCGAGCCGCTGGAGCCCGGCTTCGGCTACACCCTCGGCAACTCCCTGCGGCGAACCCTCCTCTCCTCGATCCCCGGTGCCTCGGTCACGAGCATCAAGATCGACAGCGTCCTCCACGAGTTCTCCACCGTCGAGGGGGTCAAGGAGGACGTCACCGAGATCATCCTCAACCTCAAGGGCCTCGTCGTCTCCTCCGAGCACGACGAGCCGGTCACCATGTACCTGCGCAAGTCCGGTGCCGGTGACGTCACCGCCGCCGACATCGCGCCGCCGGCCGGTGTCGAGGTGCACAACCCCGACCTGAAGATCGCGACGCTCTCCGACACCGGCAAGCTCGAGATGGAGCTCGTCGTCGAGCGCGGCCGCGGCTACGTCTCCGCCGTGCAGAACAAGGGCGCCGACAACGAGATCGGCCGCATGCCGGTCGACTCGATCTACAGCCCCGTGCTGAAGGTGACCTACAAGGTCGAGGCCACCCGAGTCGAGCAGCGCACCGACTTCGACAAGCTCGTCATCGACGTCGAGACCAAGCCCTCGATCCGTCCCCGCGACGCGATCGCCTCGGCCGGCAAGACCCTCGTCGAGCTCTTCGGCCTCGCCCGTGAGCTCAACGTCGAGGCCGAGGGCATCGACATCGGCCCCTCGCCGGTCGACGAGCAGCTCGCCGCCGACCTCGCCCTCCCGGTCGAGGACCTGCAGCTGACCGTCCGGTCCTACAACTGCCTCAAGCGCGAGGGCATCCACACCGTGGGTGAGCTCATCAGCCGCTCGGAGCAGGACCTGCTCGACATCCGCAACTTCGGCGCCAAGTCGATCGACGAGGTCAAGGCCAAGCTGGTCGAGATGGGCCTGTCCCTCAAGGACAGCGCGCCCGGCTTCGACCCGAGCGCCGCCCTCGCGGCGTACGGCGACGACGACGACGACGCGTTCGTCGAGGACGAGCAGTACTGAGTTGGATGGCGCGAGCGTGTCGCCTGTGGAGCTTCGCTCCACGCGGCTTCGCCGCCGGGCGACACGATGCCGCGCCGCAGTTGACGTTCGCTTCGGTACAGGTCGGTTGGCGGCTTTCGGGCCGCTTCCTCGGTTGACCGGCGCGGGTTCGACTGCATCGCTTCACCGCTTGACCTGAAGGACTGACCGGGGGCGAACCCGCCTCCGGCCTACTACCCCGGTACCTGGTACGGCCGGGGAGGAACGAGAGAGACATGCCGAAGCCCACCAAGGGTCCCCGCCTCGGCGGCGGCCCGGCGCACCAGCGCCTCATCCTGGCGAACCTGGCCACCCAGCTCTTCGAGCACGGCCGGATCACCACGACCGAGGCGAAGGCCCGCGCGCTGCGTCCGCACGCGGAGAAGCTGATCACCAAGGCGAAGAAGGGCGACCTCCACAACCGTCGAGAGGTCCTCAAGACCATCCGCGACAAGGGTGTCGTCCACGTGCTCTTCACCGAGATCGCGCCGACCTTCTCCGAGCGTCCCGGTGGCTACACCCGGATCACCAAGATCGGCCCCCGCAAGGGCGACAACGCCCCCATGGCGGTCATCGAGCTGGTGACCGAGGCCTACGCCCCGTCGGCCCCGAAGGCGAAGGCCGCCCCGGCCGCCGCCGCCCCGGCGCCCGCCGAGGAGACCGGCCCGACCGAGCTCGCCGAGGAGGCCTCCCCCGAGGAGAGCGTCGTCGCCGAGCAGGAGACCGAGGTCACCGAGCCCGTCTCCGACGAGGCCGCCGAGACCGAGGCCGCTGCGGAGCCCGAGGGCGACGCGAAGGCCTGACCAGGTCGCAGCACCCCGCACGAACCACCGACCCGCCCGGTCCTCCGGGCGGGTCGGTGGCATTTCGGGGTGGTGGCATCTCGGGGAGTGGCAGCGGTGCCCGGTGCTCAGCTGCCGTCGGGACGGGTCACCGTCAGACCGGTGAGGTTGCCCTGGAGCAGCGTGCCGTCGGGGAGCGTCGTACCGACCATCTGCAGGGTGTCCGCGAGCGGGCCGGCACCGATCGGCGTCCGGCTCAGGACCCGGCCGGTGGCCGGGGAGATGCGGGCCAGCTCGTAGACCGAGGCGCGGCTGCGGGTGACGGTGTAGACGACACCCTCGGCCGTGGACAGCTTCGGCACCGCCGCGGAGCGCACGTCGCTGCGCCAGCGCGAGGTGCACCCCTCCTCGGTCACCGTGAACTTCTCCAGGCCGCCCACGAACGCGGCGCTGGGCGGATCGGCCTCGCCGGCGCCCTCGGGGGTCGTGGGGTAGGGGTAGCCGTAGGTGCTGGCGACGTAGACCGAGCGGCGCCAGCCGATGGGGGAGTTCTCGGTCCCCGAGCTCGCCGCGTCCAGGAACGGCTCGCGGCACACCAGCCGCCCGGTCGCCGCGCGGTAGACCAGCAGGTGGGCCCGCGGGCGGGCGTTGTCGGTGATCGCGACGTACTCGTGGCCGGTCCGGGGGCCGAAGAACGTCGGGGTCGCGCCGCTGCCCCGGCTCAGCTGACCCGGCTTGCGCGCCGGTCCCCGGTCGTAGCCGCGGCGCCAGACCTTCTCGATCCGGCCACCCGCCCCGGCGCGCAGGAGGTACGTCGCCCGGTCGGAGGTCACCGCCACGCCGTCCGGCGCGGTCGAGATGCTGTTGGCCACGATCTCGGTGCGCGCGGAGAGGTCGCGGATGCGGACCCGCCCGGTGCGGCGGTCGACGTGCCCGGCGCGGCCGTCGGCGGTGGCGAACCACAGCCGGCCGTCGTACCCCGGCGCGAGGGTGGTGAGCGCGTCGCAGTCCGGAGCGCCGCAGGCGCGGGTCATCGCCGCGCCGAGGGGGTAGCGGCGCTGCACGAGGACGCGCCAGGAGCCGTCCGGCCCGCCCCGGTCGTGGGCGAGCACGAGCACCGCGCCCGAGCCGTCGACGGTGACCAGCCGGTCGCGGTGGTCGAGGTAGGCGTAGACGCCGCCGAGCAGGGAGCCGGCCTCGAGGTGGAGGCTGGCCACCGACCGGAACGTGGTCGGGTCGAGCAGGTGCAGGGTGGGGGCGCGGTCGAGGTACTCGGTGCACAGCGCCTGCACCATGCCGTCGCGGCCGGCGAGGACCGTCGGGCACACCGCGCCGAGGACGACCGGCTCCGCGGGCCCCGCGTCCGGGCCCGGCCCGCGGTAGGGGTTGGTGTCGGAGGACCCGGGGTCGCCGTGCATGGTCGCGGTGCCGGCCGGCCCGGCCCAGGGGTTCTCCGGGAGCGTCCCGCGCGGGCGCGCCGGCGGCGCGGACGCGGCGGCCTGGTCGGGACGGGCGGCGGTGGCGGCTTGAGCGGAAGGCCCGGCGGGCGCGGGGACGAGCGCGACGAGGAGGAGCAGCGGGAGGGCGGCTACCCGAAGACGTGTAAGCACATCGGGAGACTAGGGAATGGCGACCGCCGGTGTCGCCGTGGTCTGGGTCACCAGCCCCGCTCGACCAGCCGGACCGCCTCGGGCAGGGTGAGCCCGGCGCGGCGGGCGGCGGCGACGTACGCCGTGGCGGCCGCCTCCGCGGCGGCGGAGCCGGCGGCAGCGTCCGAGGCGACGAACGTGCCGCGCCGCCCCTCGGTGACCACCACGCCGTCGGCCTCCAGCGCACGGTAGGCCTTGGCCACGGTGTTGACCGCGAGGCCGAGCTCGGCGGCGACCGCCCGCACGGTGGGCAGCCGGGTGCCCGCGGGGAGATCGCCGCTCGCGACCCGGCCCGCGAGCTGGGCGCGGAGCTGCTCGAAGGGCGGCGTCGGGTCCTCGGCGTCCAGCGGGTGCACCTGCATGGCGCCACCCTAGGGTGGCGCCATGGTGGCTGAGGCCGGGCCGGAGGCCCGCGACGTGCTGGTGGTGGGCGAGGCGCTCGTCGACGTGGTGCGCGCGCCGGACGGCACGACGCGCGAGCACGCCGGGGGCAGCGCCGCGAACGTCGCGGTCGCGCTCGCCCGGCTGGGGCGGCCCGTGCGGCTCGCGACGGCGTACGCCGCCGACGACCGTGGCGCGCTGCTGGCTCGCCACCTCGACGCGGCCGGGGTGGCGCTGGCGACGGACCCGGCGGTGCTCGCCCGGACCTCCGCGGCGCTGGCCACGATCGGGGCCGGGGGAGCGGCGACCTACGAGTTCGACCTGTCCTGGGAGCTCGGCCCGGTGGCCGACGAGCCGGCCCCGCTGCACGTGCACGCCTGCTCCCTCGGCGCCGTCGTCGCCCCGGGAGCCGAGGACGTCGCGGCGCTGCTGCGGCGGCTGCGGGACCGGGCGACGGTGAGCTACGACGTCAACGCCCGCCCGGCGGTCACCGGGACCGGGGCGGACGTCGTCGCGCGGGTCGAGCGGGTCGCCGCGCTGGCCGACCTGGTCAAGGCCAGCGACGAGGACCTCGCCGCGCTGTGGCCCGACCTCGACGAGGCCTCCGCCGTCGCGCACCTGCTCGCCCTCGGCCCGGGGGTGGTCGTGGTCACCCGCGGTGCGGACGGGGCGACCTGGACGGGCGCGGGACGCACGGTCGAGGTCGCCTCGCTGCCGGTGGAGGTCGCCGACACGATCGGCGCGGGGGACACCTTCGGGGCGGCCCTCGTGGACGCGCTGTGGGAGCGCGGGCTGCTCGGCGCGGAGCGGCGCGAGCGCCTGCGGGGGATCGGTGAGGTCGAGGTCGCCGAGGTGCTCGCGCACGCGGCCCGGGCCGCCGCGGTCACCGTGTCGCGGCCCGGCGCGGACCCGCCGTACCGCCACGAGCTCTGAACGCCCTCCGGACGGATCAGGGCGGCGGATCAGGGGGCCAGCCACTGGTGCACGAGGGGCACCACCGAGGCGCCCTCGCCGCTGGCGGCCGCCACCCGCTTCATCGACCCCGCGCGGATGTCGCCGGCCGCGAAGACGCCGGGGACCGTGGTCGCGAGGTTCGCCGGGGGCAGGCCGTCGACCCAGCGCGCCCGCGGCACGTCGCGGCCGGTGAGGACGAACCCGCGCTCGTCGCGCGCGACCTCGGTCGGCAGCCAGTCGGCCCGCGGCTCCGCGCCGAGCAGCAGGAACAGCCCGCCCACCTCCCGGCGGTGCACCGATCCGTCGCGGGTGTCGCGCACGTCGATCCACTCCAGCCGGCTGTCCCCGCCGCCGTCGACCACCTCGCCGCACGTGGTCACCGTGATCCGGGGGTGGTAGGCGATCTCGCCGACGAGGTACTGCGACATCGTCGCCGCCACGTCCGGCCGGCGCACCAGCACGGTGACCGAGCGGGCGAATCGCGCCAGGTGCACGGCGGCCTGGCCGGCGGAGTTGCCGCCGCCGACGACCACGACGTCCTGGTCCTCCATCTCCCGCGCGGCGGTCATCGCGGCGCCGTAGAAGACGCCGCTGCCGACCAGCTCCTCCAGCGGCTCGACGCGCAGCTTGCGGTAGGCGACCCCGCTGGCGACCACCACCGCGCGGGCGGCCACGTCGCCGCCGTCGGTGCGGACCAGGTGCGGTGCGCCGCCGGCGCCCGGGACCAGGCCCTGGACCTCCCAGCCGGTGACGAAGCGGGTGCCGAAGCGCAGCGCCTGGTTGCGGGCGCGCTGGGCCAGCCGCATGCCGGAGATGCCGCGCGGGAAGCCCAGGTAGTTGCGGATCATCGAGCTGGTGCCCGCCTGCCCGCCGATCGCCTCGGCCTCCAGCACGACGCACGAGAGGCCCTCGGACGCGGCGTACACCGCTGTGGCGAGGCCGGCCGGGCCACCGCCCACGACGCACACGTCGACCGTGCCCTCCACGTCGAGGTCGCTCGGCGCGCCGTACAGGCTCATCGCCACCGTGCGCACCGTGGCGTCCTCGACGGCCGGCCGCTCGGGCGCCCACACGAGGGGGTACGCCGCGTCGTCGACGTGGTCGCCGAGCAGGTGGCGCGCGACGGGGTCGTCGGGGTGGTAGACACGGCTCGCCATCCCCATCCGGTCCAGGAAGTCGCGGATGGCGAGCACCCGGGCGTCGCGGACCGGGCTGATGATCTTGGCCGAGACGACCTCCGGCTCGGCGACGGTGGCGCCCCAGTCGCTGAGCAGGTCGGTGACGGCGTGGTGGAACTCCTCGTCGCGGATCCCGCGCGGCATGAGCAGGTAGGCGTCGTACTTGCCCTTGGCCAGGCCCGCGCGCAGGACGGGCGCGTCGGTGAGGAAGCGGTCCCAGTGGGCCGCGACCATCCGGCGGGCGTTGGGCGCGACGGCGCGCCAGCGGTGGAACCCCTCCAGCACGTGGCAGTCCGGCAGCACGGACTCGGCGACGAACAGCGCGACCGTCCCGCCGGTCGCCACGACCTCGCGGGCGAGCGCCTCGGCCGCCACGCCGCTGCGGGCCGAGCGCACGTCGTACTCCCGCTCGTAGCGCCCGAAGGCGCCCTCGAGGTCGTCGAGGTGGTGCTCGGAGACGAGGATGATCGCGGGGGCTGCGCTCACCCCGTCCAGCGTACGGAAGGATGAGGGGGTGCGGATCCGGATCGACCTCGCCTACGACGGCAGCGGCTTCCACGGCTGGGCGGCCCAGCCCGGCCTGCGGACCGTCCAGGGCGAGCTGTCCGCGGCCGCCGCGACCGCCCTGCGGATGCCGTCGGTGGAGCTGGTCTGCGCCGGCCGCACCGACGCCGGCGTGCACGCCCGCGGGCAGGTCGTCCACCTCGACGTCGAGCCCGACGCGCTCGCGCGGTCGGCCGGGCGCGCCCCCGACCCGCCGCTCGAGGCGCTGGTGCGCCGGCTCAACGGGATCCTCCCCGCCGACGTGCGGGTACGCCGCGCGGTCGAGGCGGCGCCCGGCTTCGACGCGCGCTTCTCCGCGCTGTGGCGCCGCTACGCCTACCGCGTCGCCGACACCCCCGCCGCGGTGGACCCGCTCGTGCGCGGGCACGTGCTCGCCTGGCCGCGGCCGGTCGACGTCGAGGCGATGAACGAGGCGGCGGTGCTCCTGCTGGGCCAGCACGACTTCGCCTCGTTCTGCAAGCAACGCGAGGGCGCGACAACGATCCGGGTGCTCCAGGAGCTGTCCTGGCGGCGGTTGCCCTCGGGGGTGGCCGAGGCGACGGTGCGTGCCGACGCGTTCTGCCACAGCATGGTCCGCTCCCTGGTCGGCTGCCTGCTGGCCGTGGGGGAGGGGCGGCGCCCGGTCGCGTGGGCCGGGGAGATCCTGGCCGCCGAGCGGCGCGACGCCTCGGTGCCGGTCGTCCACGCCCACGGCCTGACCCTGGAGGAGGTCGCCTACCCGCCCGACGCCGAGCTCGGGGCGCGGGTCGAGCTGACCCGAGCGAGGAGGGAGCGGGCATGAGCGAGCAGGAGGAGCACTACTTCTCCGCGGACCCCTCGGTGCCGTTCAAGCGGGCGCCGGTGACCGCCGAGGTCTGGGGTCGCACGCTGTCGCTGGTCAGCGGGTCGGGCGTCTTCGCCCAGGGCAGGGTCGACATCGGGACCTCGGTGCTCTTCCGCGAGACCGAGCCGCCCGCGGGCGGGCGGGTCCTCGACCTCGGCTGCGGCTACGGCGTCATCGGGCTCGCGGTCGCGGTCTGCGTGCCGGGCGCCACGGTCACCGCCGTCGACGTCAACGAGCGCGCGGTGCTGCTCGCGAACGAGAACGCCGCGGCCCTCGGCGTCGCCGACCGCTACCGCGCCGCGACGCCGGACGCCGTCGAGCCCCACGCGACGTACGACGAGATCTGGTCGAACCCGCCGATCCGGATCGGCAAGCAGGCGCTGCACGAGCTGCTGCTCACCTGGCTGCCGCGGCTGGCGCCGGGCGGGCGCGCGGTGATGGTGGTCGGCAAGAACCTCGGCGCGGACTCGCTGCAGCGGTGGCTGGGGGAGCAGGGCTTCCCCACGACGCGGCTGGCCTCGGCCAAGGGGTTCCGCGTGCTGGAGTCCCGGCGCCGCTGAGCGCCCCGCCTCGCCGGTGCGGGCCCCGGGCGCGCGCGTGCCCTCGATGGGGGATGCCGGGCCGGCGGCACGGGACGCGCCGGCGGTGCGCGCCGCCCTGCGCGCCGACCGGCCGAACATCGTGGTGCTGAGGACCGACGACCAGACCCTCCGCCGACGGGTCCTGCGCCTCGCCGCCGGTGCCCGACGAGCGCGACGGCGCCTGGAGCGGCTGTCCCGGTGCGGCGGCCGGAGCTGCCGCACCGGGTTCGGGCCGGTGCCTCGTCCGCGGGGCTCGGGCGCTCGGGCCGGTGCCCCGCGGACGGGCGGAGGCTAGGAGGCCTCGGGGACGCCGCTCTCCGGCGGGGCGTCGGCGTCCTGGCCGGAGTCGTCCTCGACGATCTCGGCGTCGCCGATGTCGGTGACCAGGACCGGGGTGAGGTCCTCGCCCGCGCCGTCGCGGATCTCGACGACGCGCAGGCCCGAGATGCCGAGGTGGCTGTCGGCGGAGTAGCGGAACGGCGCGAGCTGCGGGCCGTCGAGCCCGGCGCCGACCTCCTCCATCGCCTCGACCAGGCCGTCGCGGGTGAGGTCCTCACCGGCGGCCATCAGCGCCTGGACGAACGCGTAGGCGTGGGACATGCCGTAGACCCGGTAGTTCGTCAGCTCGCCCTTCTCGCCGTGCTCGTCCCAGACCTTCTCCCACAGCTGGACCCACGGGTCGTCGGGCTGGTCGACGCCGGGGATGTACTCGGTGGTCATCACGCCGTCCAGCGAGCCCGAGCCGCCCTCGACGGCGCCCTCGGAGAAGCGGGAGAGCAGCGAGCCGACCAGGTCGGCGTCGGAGCCGACGTTGGAGTAGAACCACTGCGGCTGGTAGCCCAGCTTGAGCGCCACCAGCTGGCTCAGCGCGGTGTAGGAGGGGGTGTTGAAGGCCAGCACCAGGTCGGCGCCGGCGGCCTGGAGGCCGGCGACCTGCGGGCCCACGTCGGTGTTGCCGGAGGTGTAGCGCTCGGCCGCGACGATCTGGTCGTCGACGAACTGGCGCACGCCCTTCTCGGCGTCGTCGCCGAAGTCGTCGTCCTGGAGGAAGAGGCCGACCTTGGCGTCGGGCATGTTCTCCGCGACGTACTGGCCGATGATCTTGCCCTCGATCTCGTAGTCGGGCTGCCAGCCGAAGGTGTACGGCGCGTTCTCCGGGTCGTCGCCCCACTGCAGGGAGCCGGAGGAGACGAAGAAGTCGGGGACGCCCTCGTCGTTGAGGAAGTCCACGACCGCGCTGTGGGTGGGCGTGCCGAGGCCGCCGACCATCGCGAAGATCTCCTCCTCCAGCACCAGCTCGTTGGTCACCGAGCTGGTGTTGGTGGGGTTGTAGCCGTCGTCGCGGACGACGTACTCGATCTGGCGGCCGTTGACGCCGCCCTGGGCGTTGACGTAGTCGAAGTAGGCCTTCGCACCGGTCGGGATCTCGTTGTAGCCGGGCGCCGCCACCCCCGTCAGCGGGAAGTGGGCGCCGATCTTGATCGAGTCCTCGGTGACGCCCGGCGTGTCCACAGCGGCGTCGCCGCCGCTCCCGCCGTCGCCGTCGTCGTCGCGTCCGCCGGCGCCGCAGGCGCTCAGCAGGAGGGCACCGGCCAGCACCCCGGCGAGGGGTGCGGACCTGCGGAGCCGTCGTCTCATGTGGTGGTTCCCTTCGAGGTGGTGGAGGTGGTGGTGGCAGCGGTCGGGGTGGTCGGGACGGCAGGGGGCGCGTCGGGGCCGGGCACGTCGGAGGCGGGGCCGGGCTTGTCCGAGGCGGGGCCGGTACGGCGCAGCCGTCGCCGGAGCAGGGCGGTGCGGGCGGTGCCGACCAGGCCGGCGGGGGCCAGCAGGATCACCGCGACCATCACCAGGCCGTAGACCAGCGGGGACAGCTCGGCGGCCTGGATGTCGGAGAGCCCGGCGTCGACCCCGAGGTCGGTGACGACCTGGGGCAGGAAGGTCAGCAGCGCCGCTCCGAGGAGCGCCCCGGTGAGGCTGCCGAGACCGCCGAGGACGACGGCGGTCAGCAGGGTCAGGCTGAGGGTGATGGTGAACCCGCTCGGGGCCGCGAGGCGCACGGTCACCGCCATCATCGCCCCGGCCGCGCCGGCGGCGGCCGCGCTGACGACGAACGCCGAGACCCGGGCGCGGCCGAGCCGGATGCCGGCCAGCTCGGCGGCGACCTCGTCGTCGCGGACCGCACGCCAGCGCCGGCCGACCCGGCCGCGGGAGAGGTTCGCGAGGAGCACGAAGGTGACGATCAGCGTGAGCCAGGCCAGGTAGGCGACGTACCGGCTGCGGGTGAGGTCCTGGCCGGTCACGAAGAAGGCCAGGTCGAGCACCCAGGCGGGGATGTCGGGCAGCACGACGCGGAGCCCCTGCTCCCCGCCGAGCTCCTCCTTGAAGTACAGCGCGATGCCGGGGACCGCCACGGCGAGCGCGAGCGTCGCGCCGGCGAGGTAGGGGCCGTGCAGGCGGGCCGCGGCGGCGCCGACCACGACGCCGACCAGCAGGGTCACCGCGATGGCGGCGAGCACGACCAGCGGCAGCGGGGTGCCGGCGTCGCGGTCGTCGAGCAGCAGCGCGGCGGTGTAGGCGCCGATCGCCATCAGCGCGCCGTGGCCCAGCGAGATCTGCCCGTTGAGCCCGGTCAGCACGGTCAGGCCGCCCGCGGCGATCCCGAGGTAGGCCATCGAGGCGAGCTGGAGGTTGCGGAAGTCGCTCGAGCTCTCCAGGACGACGACCACGACTACGAGACCGACCAGGGCGAGCAGCAGGTGCCGGCCGAGCAGGGAGCCGGCCCACCAGGTGCGCAGCGCGGTCATCTCAGACCCTCCTCGCGGCGGTCTGCGCGAACAGCCCGCCCGGTCGCAGGGTCAGGACCAGCATGAGGATCACCAGGGCGGCCAGCGCGACCAGCTGCGAGCCGACGTACCCGCTGACGAAGGAGAGCGCGAGCCCCAGCAGCAGCCCGCCGACGACCGCGCCGATCGGGCTGTCCAGGCCACCGAGGACGGCGGCGACGAAGCCGTAGACCACGACGGAGTCCATGTAGCCGGGGTGGACCAGGCTGCCGCCGGCGATGAGCAGGCCGGCCAGCGACCCGACGAGCGAGGCGAGGGCCCAGCCGAGGGTGAGCATCCGCCCGACGCGGACGCCGAGCAGCCGGGCGACCTCGGGGTTGTACGCCGAGGCGCGCATCCGCAGCCCCAGGTCGGTGTAGCGGAACAGCGCCAGCAGCAGGCCCATCGTCACCAGCACCGCGAGGATGGTGAAGACGCCGAAGCCGGTGAGCGCGATCGTGGTGCCGCCCACCTCGATCCCGCGGACCCCGAAGGGCGCGGGGAAGCTGCGGTAGCGGTTGCCGAAGACGACCGCGGCCAGCGCGTGGAGCACGATGAACAGGCCGAGGGTGAGGATGACCGCGTTGATCTCCGGCCCGCCCTCGACCCGGCGCACGATCAGCCGCTCGACGACGGCGCCGAGCAGCAGGCCGCTGGCCAGGGCCGCGGCGAAGGCCAGCCAGTAGGAGTGGCCGGCGTCGACGACGACCAGCGCGACGAAGGTGGTCACCATCGCCATCGGGGCCTGGGCGAAGTTCACGATCCGCGTCGAGCGCCAGATGAGGACCAGGGCGAGCGCGAACGCGGCGTAGACCATGCCGAGCGTCAGGCCGCCGAGGGCGGTGTTGAGGAGCTGCTGCACTGGGTCTCCCGCTCAGAATCCGAGGTAGGCGTGGCGGAGCTGGTCGTCGGCGGCGAGCACCTCGGCGGCGTCGTCGGCGACGACCCGGCCGAGGTTGAGCACGACGCCGCGGTGGGCGATGGAGAGCGCGCTGCGGGCGTTCTGCTCCACCAGCAGGACGCTGAGCGACTCCGACTCCACCAGGCCGCGCAGCAGCTCGAAGATCTGCGCGACGATGCGCGGTGCGAGCCCCAGCGAGGGCTCGTCGAGCAGCAGCATCGTGGGCCGCGCCATCAGCGCGCGGGCGATCACGAGCATCTGCCGCTCGCCGCCGGAGAGGACGTGGGCCACGGCGGCCCGCCGGTCGGCGAGCACCGGGAAGAGCGTGTAGACCCGGTCGAGGTCGGCCGCGTCGACGCTGCCGGCGCGGCCCAGCCCGCCGAGGCGGAGGTTCTCCTCGACGGTCAGCTCGGTGATCACCCCGCGGCCCTCCGGCACGTGCGCGAGCCCGAGGGCCGGCATCCGCTCGGCGGCGACCCGGTCCAGCGGCTTCCCGTCGAGCTCCACGCTGCCGCGGTCGGCGCGGTGCAGGCCGGAGACGGTGCGCAGCAGGGTGGTCTTGCCGGCGCCGTTGGCGCCCAGGACGGCGGTGACCCGGCCGCGGTCGGCGGTGAAGGAGACCCCCTCGAGCGCGCGGACCGGCCCGTAGCCGGCGCAGAGGTCGGTGACGGTGAGCATCAGTCGACCTCCTCGCCGAGGTACGCCGCCAGGACGGCCGGGTCGTTGCGGACCAGGTCGGGCGGGCCGTGCGCGATGCGCCGGCCGAAGTCGAGGACGGTGATCTCGTCGCAGACCCGCATGACCAGGTCCATGTGGTGCTCGACGAGCATCACCGAGATCGCCCGCTCGGCGGCCAGCCCGCGCACCAGGTCGCCCAGCTCGTCCATGTCGGCCGCGCCGAGCCCGCTGGCCGGCTCGTCGAGCAGCAGCAGGTCGGGCTCGGCCGCGAGCGCGCGGGCCAGCGCGACCCGCTTGCGGACCGGGTAGGGGAGGCTGCCGGGATAGCGGGCGGCGTACGCCCCGATCCCGAGGCGGTCCAGGACCTCCATCGCCCGCTCCCGCAGCGCCCGCTCCTCGCGGGCCGCGCCGGGCAGGCCGAGCAGCGAGCCGAGGAAGCCGGTCCGGGCGTGCCGGTCGGCGCCGACGACGACGTTCTCGAGGACCGTGACCCGGTCGAAGAGGCCCAGGCCCTGGAGCGTGCGGGCCATGCCGAGGCCGGCGAGGTCGTGGGGGTGGAGCCGCTCGAGCCGGTCGCCCGCGCGGCTGATGGTGCCCGCGTCGGGGACGACGAAGCCGCACGCGACGTTGAACAGGGTGGTCTTGCCGGCCCCGTTGGGCCCGATGACGCCGTGGACGGTCCCCGGGACGACCGCGAGGTCGACCTCGGAGAGGGCGGTGATGCCGCCGAAGGTCACCGTGATCCCGCTCAGCTCCAGCGCCGTGGGCGGCGGGACGGCGGGTTTGGTGGCCGGTGGTGCGGCGCTCGTGGACGACGGCAAGCGGACCTCCCGGCGCGGGCCGCCCGGGGCGGCTCCCCGGACTGTGACCTGCACCACCTTGGTGGCGGCGCACAGGATGCGCACTGGGCGCGGAGCACAGATTCGCTTGGACGGATCGCCCCGAACCCCCCAGGGGGGTGGTGCGGTTTGTGCACGGAGTGCGAACGTGCCTCCATGCGCCCCGCCCAGTCAGCAGCCGCGGCGCCGGCCGGGACGAGCGCCGGCGCGGCGCCGGCGCGGGCCTGGGCGCTCCTGCTCGACCAGGCCGACACGATCGCCGACAGCATCACGCTCGCGCTCTTCGAGCGGGACGCGTCGCTCTACGAGCGGATGGGGCCCGAGCTGCGGGTCGACGTCCGGGAGAGCACCCGGGTGCACATCCGCCGCGGGCTCGAGGTGCTCTCGGGACGGCGGACCCAGGGGAGCCCCACCGCCATCGACATCTGGCGCGAGACCGGCCGGCGCCGGGCCCGGCAGGGGGTGCCGCTGGAGCTGGTGCTCAACGCCTACATGCTCGGCGCGCGGGTGCTGTGGGAGGCGCTCATCGCCCGCTCGGCGACCGCGCCGGACGGCGTCGTCGACGACCAGGTGCTGCTCGCCGCCGGCGGCACGGTGTGGTCCAACCTTGACGTGCAGAACGCGGTGCTGATCGAGGCCTACCGCCGGGAGGCCGCGCGGCTCCAGCGCCACGACCTCCAGCGCCAGCAGTCCTTCCTCGACGCCCTCCTCGAGGGCCGCGGCGCCGACCCCGACTTCGCTGACGAGGCCCGCACGGTGCTCGACGTCGGCCCCGACGACACCGTCGCCTGCGTGGTCGCGCTCTACGACGACCCGCCCGACTCGCTCGGCCCGGCCGAGGACCGGCTCGACAAGCTCGGCGTCGTGTCGCGGTGGCACGTGCGCTCCGGGATCTACTTCGGCCTGCTGGCCGGGCCGCTGCCCGACGAGCCGGGGATCGCCGAGCTGTTCGCGCCGTACGCCGCCGGCCGGATGGGCGTGGCCACCGCGCCCGACGGCATCGCCGGCTTCGCCACCGCCTTCCAGCTCGCGACCCGCGCCGCCGAGACGCTCCCGCGCGCCGGCCGCGGCGTCGTCCCGGTCAGCGAACGGCTGCCCGAGGTGCTCCTCGCCGGCAGCCCCCAGGTCGCGCCCCTGCTCCTCGCCCGCACGCTCGGGCCGATCCTCGCGCTTCCCGAGGCCCAGTCCCGCACGCTCCTCGACACCCTCGCTGCGCTGCTGCGGCACGGCGGGTCCCCCACGCACGCCGCCGAGGACCTCTACTGCCACCGCAACACCGTCATCTACCGGCTCAAGCAGATCGAGCAGCTCACCGGCCGCTCGCTCGCCGACCCTCGCGACAAGCTCCTGCTCGATCTGGCGTTGATGGCTTGTGGGTCGGCCTGAGGCCTTGCTCGTCGGCTTTCGGGCCCGCTCTGCTGGTCGCGCAGGAGGCGCCCCGTGAGGCGATCTTCGGCCTGCGGGCCCGCTGCTGGTCGAGCAGGAGGCGCCCTCGGCGCCGACGTGTCGAGGCCCCTGGCGGCCGACCTTCGGCCTGCGGGCTGTGGGTGGTCGCGGTTTTGGCAGCTATGGACCAGGTACGTCGTGGGTCGCGGTCTGCTGCCGGGTCTCTGGCCGCCGCCTCGCGCTGGCGCGTCCGACCCCGTTCTGAAGATGTGCGAACAGACCTCTTCCATTCGAGCACGTGTTCGACTAGAATGAGGCATGGCCTTGATCGCGACGCTCGAGCACCCGCTGGACACTCCAGCCGATGTGCTCGCGTCCGCGCGGGCCGAGCAGAAGGCGGTGAACGCTGCGGAGGCTCGTCTCCTTGAGGCGGCGGTCCAGTGGTGCGTGTTGCACCCGGCCGAGTCGCTGGACGACGCCGCGACCTGGTCGGTGTTCCGCGGGTTCGGCGACAAGCCGGTCTGCCTCGCGGGTGAGGGTGCGCCGTTCGTGACCGAGTTCGCCGTCGTGGAGTTCGCGGCCGGGCTCGGCAAGTCCGAGGACGCCGGCCGCGCCTACCTTGCCGAAGCCCTCGAGCTTCGCTACCGGCTCCCCAAGCTCTGGGCCAAGGTCACCTCCCTGGACCTGCCCGCGTGGAAGGCACGATCGCTGGCGCGGCGGACGCTTCACCTGCCGAAGAAGGGTGCAGCCTTCGTCGACACCCACCTCGCACCCGTCGCCTCGACCATCGGGCCCGCAGCACTGGAGCGGTTGCTGGAGGAGGCGCTGGTCCGGTTCGACCCCGACGAAGCCCAACGGGTCGCGACCGAGCGTGCCGAGGCCCGGCACGTGACGGTCCAGTCCCGCCAGGTGTCCTTCGGCGGCCACGTGGACGTGTGGGCGACCCTCGACCTGGCGGATGCGCTGGATCTCGACGACGCGCTGGCGAAGGGCGCGGCTCGGTTGGAGCGGCTGGGCTGCACCGACACCCTCGACGCCCGCCGGTCCGTGGCCCTGGGTGACATGGCCCGCCGCCAGATGCAGCTCGAGTTCGACACCGACCCCAAGCCCCTCGTGGTCCACGTCCACCAGAGCCCCGACGGGACCCTCGACGACATCACCCGCGTGGAGAACGTCCGCGGGTTCGTGCTCACCACCCAGCTCGCCGACTGGTGCACCCGAGCTGCACGAGGACAGGCCTCGATCACCGTGAAGCCGGTCATCGACCTGGCCGAGCGGATCCACGTCGAGGCCTACGAGGTCCCCGACCGACTCAGTCAGCAGACGAGGCTGCGTGACCTGCACTGCGTGTTCCCTTGGTGCACCCGCCCCGCCCACGCGACCAGCAGGGTCGACGACGACCACGTCGTCCCCCATGCCCGCGGCGGACCGACGGCGACCGAGAACATCGCCCCGCTCTGCAGGCGCCACCACCGCGCCAAGACCCACGCCGGCTGGGACCAACAGACACCAGCGCCAGGCACGTACCTCTGGCGCGGACCCACCGGCCTCACCTACCGCGTCGACCACCACGGCACCCACGACCTCGGACCCGAACCACCCCCGCCCGAATCACCGGCTGCCGAGCCGTCCCCGACGTAGCCCCACCGCCCACGACCCCGCCGGAGCGCCCAGCCGGCGGGGCACAGGCACGTCGAGCCCGTTACCGGGCACGCGCGGGCCAAGCAGGACGGCCGGCCAGGCGCGGTCGTGTGCCTGAGCACGCGCCGCTCCGCGTCCTGAAGCACGCGACTGCCCCGCCTTCCCCGCTCCCGGCCGACTCGGGGAAGGCGGTGCCGTGGTGACCCGCGAACGCCGGCGGGGTCGTGTGCCTGAGCACGCGCCGACCCGCCTCCTGAGGCACACGACCGCCCCGCCGACTCGCGCCCAGCGGGGCGACGCGTCAGCCGACCACCGGGTCCGGGTCGCGAACCTGCTCAGAGTCCGGCTCGTGGTCCGGTCCGGGGTCAGGCTGACCGTCGTCGGTCGGCCGGCGCCGCTCGAGGGCGGCGAGGGCGAGGACGGCGGCGGTGGAGAGGGTGGCGACGACGAGGCGGGAACGCGGGACGCCGTGCGCGGTGAGCCAGCTGTGCAGCGCGACGTCGGCGCGCTCCCACCGCGGCATGGTGCGCCAGAGCAGCGCGCCGACGGCCACGCCGCCGGCCCAGCGGACGGCGGGCGGCGCGTGGAGGTCGGGGTCGTCGAGCTCGACGACGGTGGAGGCGACGGTGGTGGCCGCGACGCCGAGCCGGTACGCCGCCAGGCCGCGCCCCGAGAGGGCGGACGGGTCCGCGAGGCTGAGCAGCCCGGGCGCGACGGCGAGGGCGACGTCGCGGGTCGTGAGCAGGCCCGCCACCTCAGCGGCCCGCCTCGTCGTGGAGGACCGTCCGGAAGAGCGCGCACGTCTCCTCGATGGCCGCCTGCGCGGCCGCGGAGTGGCGACCCATGTCGACGAAGCCGTGGATCATCCCGGGGAAGACCCGGTGCTCGACCCGGACGCCGGCCTCGGCCAGTGCGCGGGCGTAGGCGTTGCCGTCGTCGCGCAGCGGGTCGAGCTCGGCGGTGACGACGACGGCGGGGGCGAGCCCGTCGAGGCGCCCGTGCAGCGGCGAGAGCCGCGGGTCGCCCAGGGCGGAGGGGTCGCCGACGTACTGCGCGCCGAACCACGCCATGGTCTGGGTGTCGAGGAAGAACCCCTCGGCGTTCTCGGTGTGCGAGGGGTAGGACCCGCCCATGTCGGTGACCGGGTAGACCAGCAGCTGCCCGGCAAGCGGGCGGCCCTCGTCGCGGAAGGCCTGGGCGACGACGGCGGAGAGGTTGCCGCCGGCGGAGTCGCCGGCGACCCCCATCCGGTCGCTGCCGCCGAGGTCGGCGAGGGAGTCCGCGACCCAGTGGGCCGCCGCGAGCGCGTCATCGGGGGCGGCCGGGAACGGGTGCTCGGGGGCGAGCCGGTAGTCGACCGAGACGACGACGGCCTCACACAGGGTGGCGATGGTCCGGCAGGTCAGGTCGTGGGTGTCGAGGTCGCCGATGACGAAGCCGCCGCCGTGGAAGAACGCGACGGTCGGCAGCGGGGCCGAGCCGGCCGAGCCGGCCGACGGCCGGTAGATCCGGGCGGCCAGCGGCCCCGCGGCGCCGGGGACGGTGACGTCCTCGACGGCGGCGACCTCAGGGACGAACGCCGGGTCGCGCAGGTCGACGGTGAGCACCCGGAAGCCGCGCCGGGCGTCCTCGGGGCTCTGCTGCCACATCGGCGGGTGGCCGGAGCCGGCCATGAGCTGGAGCAGTCCGTCGATCTGTGGGTCGATCGCCACGAAGGGCCTCCTGGAAGGGGTGCGGGTGGTGGGTCAGACGAAGGCGCTGATGCCGGTCTCGGCGCGCCCGATGAGCAGCTTCTGCACCTGGCTGGTGCCCTCGTAGAGCGTCATGACGCGGGCGTCGCGGAGGTACTTCTGGGCTGGGTACTCATCGACGTACCCGGACCCGCCGTGCACCTGGATCGCGTTGTTCGCGGCGCGGACCGCGGCCTCGGAGGCGAACAGCTTGGCCTTGGCGGCGGGCATCCGGAAGGGCAGGCCGCGGTCGATCAGGTCCGCGCAGCGCCACACCAGCAGCCGCGCGGCGTCGGCGTCGAGGGAGATGTCGGCGATCATGTCCTGGACCAGCTGGAAGGCGGCGATGGGCTTGCCGAACTGCGTGCGCGTGGTGGCGTAGGAGACCGAGGACTCCAGGCAGCCCTGGATGATCCCGACGCACCCGGCGGCCACCGAGACCCGGCCCTTGTCCAGGGAGGCCATCGCGATCTTGAAGCCCTGCCCCTCCTCGCCGAGGCGGGCCGAGGCCGGGACGCGTACGTCGTCGAGGAACAGCTCCGCGGTGGCCTGGCCGCGCAGGCCGAGCTTGCCCTTGATCTCGCGGGCCTCGAAGCCGGGGGTGTCGGTGGGCACGAGGAACGCGGTGACCCCGCGCGCCCCCGGCCCGCCGGTGCGGGCGAGGATCAGCGCGACCTGCGCCCAGGTGCCGTTGGTGATGAAGAGCTTGCGGCCGTTGATGACGTAGTCGTCGCCGTCGCGGACCGCCCGCGAGGTCAGGTTGCCGGCGTCGGAGCCGATGTCGGGCTCGGTCAGGCCGAAGCAGCCGAGCACCTCGCCCGACGCGATCCGCGGCAGCCACTCCTGCTTCTGCTCCTCGGTGCCGGCGGCGAGGATCGACTTCCCGACCAGCCCGTTGGAGACCGACACGATGCCGCGCAGCGCGGAGTCGGCGCGGCCGAGCTCCTCCATCGCCAGGGCGTAGGTCAGGTAGTCCCCGCCGATCCCGCCGTACTCCTCGGGGATGGTCAGCCCGAAGAAGCCGATCTCGCCCATCGCCGGGATGATCGCGAGGTCGACCGCCTCGCGCCGGTCCCACTCCACCCGGTGCGGCACGGCCTCGCGCTCGAGGAAGTCGCGCGCGAGGGCGCGGAAGCCCTCCTGCTCGTCGCTGAGGCTCAGGTCCATGCGGGCCATCCTGCCCGGGCGGACCCAGGGAGGGCTGTACGCCGCGTGCTCACTGCCCGGCTCGGAGCGCCGGCCCCCGGTCCTGGCGGCGCTCCCACCAGGTGCACCCGGCGAGCACCAGGGCGGCGAGCAGCGCGCCGGCGACCACGTCGATGACGTAGTGCTCGGCGAAGTAGACGAGCGCGAGCGACATGGCGAGCGGGTAGGCCACCAGCACCCAGCGCCACGGGCTCCGCAGCCGCACGATGCCGTAGCCGGCGACGAGGAACGCGATGCCGGCGTGCAGGGAGGGCATCGCGGCGACCGGGTTGCCGACGCCCTGGAGGACCAGGTCGAAGCGGCCGAGGCCGAGGTCGGCCCAGCCGCGGCTGGTGATCCGAGTGACCTCGCCCATGTAGCCGTCGCCCGAGGCCATCCACGGCGGCGCCATCGGGTAGAGGATGTAGACGACCAGCGCACCGAAGTTGATCGCGAGGTAGCGCCGCATCCACCGCACCCACTCCGGCCGGCTGCGCATCCACAGCACCGCGGCGAGGGTCAGCCCGGTGACGAAGTGGGAGGCGTAGACGGTGGTGAGGGCCACGTCGTACCAGCGCGGCGCGGAGTCGCGCAGGCACGGGTCGCCGCACCACGCCGCCTGGAGGTGCTCGGTCGGCGTCGTGCCGCCGCCGAGCCACTCATCGACGCGGATCGGCATGGTGATGTGGACCGGCAGGCCGAGCTCGTCGGTGACGCCGCGGCTGTAGAAGTAGATGACCAGCCCGAGCACCGGCGGCCACCAGTCCCGCAGGAACTGGAGGTGGTGGCGCCGGGGCTCCTGCACGTTCCAGGCGATCGTGGCCAGCCACAGCCACAGGAAGACCTGGACGGTGTCGTTGGGCACGCCCAGCAGCTGCGACCACAGCGCCAGCACCACGGCGTACGCCGTCATGGCCGCGACGCGGGGCCCCCGTCGGGTACGTCGGGCGGGTGCCGGACCGGGATAGGTCGAGGAATTGCCGGGAGCTTCCTCGACCTGTGTCACGCACCTCATCCTAAAGAGGGGTCCCGCCCGACTGGCCGGCGCCTGGCGGCCCGGGACCCGGACCGCCGCTGGGGCGGACTACTCGCTGCGGCTGTCGGTGACCACGCCCGGCCAGGCCTCGACGAGCCCGTCGAAGGCGGCCGGGGTCGCCTGGTCGGGGCCGAGGACCGCCCGCAGCTGGGCGACCACGACGTGGCGGATGGCCGGCCACGCGTCGACCGACGCGAGCTCGGGGTCGATGCAGCCGTCGGAGGCGAGGCGGATGAGGTTGGCCGGGATCGGGACGCCGAGCAGGTCGGCGACCGAGAGCAGCCCGGCCTCGCCCTCGCCGACCTCGCACAGGTCGCTGAAGGCGAGGTGGCCCGCGCCGCCGAGCTCGACCCAGCGCTTGGGCGCGCTCATCGCGGCGTACGCCGCCTCCATCCGCTCACGGGTGACGATCTGGTCCGCGCCACCGACGAGCAGCACCCCCGGCTGGGTCGGGACCGCGGTCGCGCCCTCGTCGAGCGCGCCGGTCGCGGCGCCGGCCATGCCGACCCAGGTGTCGACGCGGGGGTCGGCGACGGCGAGGTTCTCCACCGCGCGGCCGCCGGCGGAGTGGCCGACGGCGGCGACGCGGGTCATGTCGACGCGCTTGTGCAGCCAGTTCTTCCTCGTCCGCGACTTGGAGCCGACCAGGGTGATCGTGTCGCGCAGGTCCTGCACGTCGGTGGTGGTGCCCGGCGTGCCGCCGAGCACGGTGGTCATCGTGCGGCTGCGGTGGTCGGGCGCGGCCACGACGTACCCCCACGACGCGATCGCGGAGGTGAGGAACGACGACTGCTGGCGGAAGCCCGCGAACCCGTGGCTGAAGACGACCAGCGGGAAGCCGCGGCGCGCGATCGGCGCGCGGCGCACGCCACCGCTGGGGTGGGTGACCGCCGCGCCGTCGGGGAGGAAGCCCTCGAGCACCGGCGGCAGCCAGTCGACGACGTCGTAGGTGCCCTCGGGCTGGCCGGCGACGTCGGCGGGCCGCGTCGGGTACCAGACCTCGACCAGCGCCCCCGACGGCAGCCGCATGGAGCGCTGGCCGACGCCGTACGGCCCGTCGCCGGCGTACGCCGTCGGGCCGGGCGCGGCCTCGTCGGCAGCGGGAGCAGCGGGCACGGAGGGTGCCGCGGGCGCCGGCGCGGCCAGCAGGCCGAGGGCGAGCGCCGAGGCGGAGGCGGTGGTGGCGAGGATGCGCGAGGCGCGAGTGAGGCGGGTCACACGGGGCACGCTAGGCCCCGACCGCCGACCGGCGCAGGTAAAACGAGTCGCTCGGTGGCGCGACGGCGGCGGAGAATCGGCCCCGTGGGACATGTGGACGTCGCCGGGGTGCGCTACGAGCTGCCGGACGGGCGGGTGCTCCTCGACGAGGTGTCCTTCCGCGTCGGCGAGGGCCAGAAGGTCGCGCTCGTCGGAGCCAACGGCGCCGGGAAGACGACGCTGCTGCGGATCATCACCGGGGACCTCCAGCCGCACGCCGGCGTCGTCACCCGCAGCGGCGGCCTCGGCATCATGCGCCAGCAGGTCGCGCACGGGTCGACCACCGTGGCCGACCTGCTGCTGAGCGTCTCCCCGCCGCGGGTGCGCGCGGCGGCGGCCGAGGTCGACCGGCTCGAGGTCGCGCTGATGGAGACCGACGACGAGCCGACGCAGCTGGCCTACGCCACCGCGCTGGGGGAGTACGCCGACGCCGGCGGCTACGACGTCGAGGTCACCTGGGACGTGTGCACGACCGCCGCGCTCGGCCTGCCCTACGACCGGGTCAAGTACCGCGAGCTGTCCACCCTCAGCGGCGGCGAGCAGAAGCGGCTGGTGCTGGAGTTCCTGCTGCGCGGGCCCGACCAGGTGCTGCTGCTCGACGAGCCGGACAACTACCTCGACGTCCCCGGCAAGATCTGGCTCGAGGGCCGGATCCGCGAGTCGGACAAGACGGTGCTGATGATCAGCCACGACCGCGAGCTGCTCGACAACACCGCCACCCGGGTCGTGACTGTCGAGCTCGGTGCCGGCGGGCCCGGCACGGGCAACACCGTGTGGACCCACCCGGGCGGCTTCGCCTCCTACCACCAGGCCCGCACCGACCGCTTCGCGCGCTTCGAGGAGATGCGCAAGCGCTGGGACGAGGAGCACGCCAAGCTCAAGGCGCTCGTGCTGCGGCTGAAGGTGAAGTCGGAGTACAACGACGGGATGTCGAGCCAGTACCGCGCCGCGCAGACCCGGCTGCGCAAGTTCGAGGAGGCCGGCCCGCCCACCGAGCAGCCCCGCGAGCAGCAGGTCTCGATGCGGCTCACCGGCGGCCGCACCGGCAAGCGCGCCGTCGTCTGCGAGCAGCTGGAGCTGACCGGGCTGATGCGCCCCTTCGACCTCGAGGTCTGGTACGGCGAGCGGGTGGCCGTCCTGGGCTCCAACGGCTCGGGCAAGTCGCACTTCCTGCGGCTGCTCGCCGCCGGCGGCACCGACCCCGACGTGGAGCACCGCCCGGTGGGGGAGGTCGAGATCCGGCCCGTCGCGCACACCGGCAAGGCCCGGCTCGGCGCGCGGGTCCGGCCGGGCTGGTTCGTGCAGACCCACGAGCACCCCGAGCTCGTCGGCCGCACCCTGCTCGAGGTGCTGCACCGCGGCGACGGGCACCCCGACGGACGCAAGGGGATGGGCCGCGAGCAGGCCGCGCGCGTGCTCGACCGCTACGAGCTCGCGCACGCCGGCGAGCAGACCTTCGAGTCGCTCAGCGGCGGGCAGCAGGCGCGCTTCCAGATCCTGCTGCTCGAGCTCTCCGGTGCGACCCTGCTGCTGCTCGACGAGCCGACCGACAACCTCGACGTGCAGAGCGCCGAGGCGCTCGAGGAGGGCCTGGCGGCCTTCGAGGGCACGGTGCTGGCGGTGACCCACGACCGGTGGTTCGCCCGCGGCTTCGACCGGTTCCTCGTCTACGGCGCCGACGGCGAGGTCTATGAGTCCGAGGGCCCGGTCTGGGACGAGGGACGGGTGGCCCGGGCGCGATGAGCACGAGCGGCACCGACCTGCGGATCGTCGCGGTCGACCCGTTCGACGACGCCGCGCTCGAGGCCTGGCACGCGACGTACGCCGTGGCCGAGGCGCACGGCTACGAGGACACCGCCACCGTCTGGCAGCTGGAGGAGGTCCGCGCGCTGATGCAGGCGCCGGCCTCCGGCTACCGCATCGATGCGTGGAACGGCCTGCTCGGCACGGAGCCCGATGCGTTCGTGGTGGCCGCCGGCTGGATGCGGACGCCGCGGCACGACAACCTCGACCGCGCCGACCTGAGCGTCCACGTGCTCCCCGCGCACCGCCGCCGCGGGCACGGCACCCGGGTGCTGGCGCACCTCGAGCAGGTCGCCCGGGAGCGCGGGCGGTCGATCCTGCTCGCCGAGGCGCACTACGCGTACGCCGCCGGGCCGGCCGGCGCGGGGGAGTGCGGCCCGGAGTTCGCCCGCGCCCGCGGCTACGCCCTCGGGCTCGGCGACGTGCAGCGGCGGCTGCGGCTGCCGGTGGCCGCCGGGCTGCTCGACCGGCTGGCGGCCGAGGCGGCGCCGCACCACGCGGCGTACACCCTGCGGTCCTGGGCGGGACCGGTCCCCGACGAGCTGCTCGACGGCTGGGCGGAGGTGACCGCGTCGCTGACGACCGAGGCGCCCGTTGGCGAGCTGGCGCTCGAGCCGGAGCGGCCGGACCCGGTGGCGGTCCGTGAGCACGAGGCCGTGCTGGCCCGCCAGGGCCGGCGGAAGTACAACACCGTCGCGCTCGCGCCGGACGGCACGGTCGCCGCCTACACCGACCTGGTCACCACGGTGCACGAGCCCGGCCGGGCCTACCAGTGGGGCACGCTCGTGCGGCGTGCCCACCGGGGGCACCGGCTCGGGCTCGCGGTCAAGGTCGCCAACCTGCGACTGCTGCAGGCCGGGCGCCCTGACCTCACCCACCTGCTCACCTACAACGCCGAGGTGAACGACCACATGGTCGCGGTCAACGACCTCCTCGGCTTCGAGCCGGTAGCCCGGCTCGGGGAGTTCCAGAAGCGGCTCTAGCCACCTCGGACGCCCCGGCCGGGCCGCCGGCGTTCGCCTGGGACCGAGTGGGACCGAGTGGGACCACTCAGTCGGAGGCGAGCTCCAGGGTGACGGTCTGCTCCTGGCCGTCGCGGAGGAAGGTCACGCTGACCTCGTCGCCGGGGCGGTAGGAGCGGATCGTCGCGACGAGCGAGTCCGCGCTGTTGATCCGCGTGTCGTCGATCGCGGTGATGACGTCACCGGCCTTGATGCCGGCCTCGCCCGCGGTCGAGTCCTCGCCGAGCTCGACGACCTCGGCGCCGATGACGGCCGGGGCGTCGTCCTCCTGCTCCGCCTGCGGCTGCTGCTGGCCGAGCAGGCCGCTCGGGCCCTCGGCGGCCGCGCGGGCGCCGGGGTCGCTGACGCTGATGCCGAGCCGGGCGTGGGTGGGCCTCTCGCCCTCGCTCATCTGGTCCACGATCGGCAGGACCGGGTCCACCGGGATCGCGAAGCCCAGGCCGATGGAGCCGGCCTCCCCTCCGGTGCTGGAGGCGGTGCGGATGGAGGAGTTGATGCCGACGACCTCGCCGTTCATGTTCACCAGCGGGCCGCCGGAGTTTCCGGGGTTGATCGCCGCGTCCGTCTGGATCGCGGGGTAGGTGGTGGAGTTGTTCTGGTCGTCCTGGCCGACGTTCACCGGCCGGTCGAGCGCGCTGACGATGCCGCTGGTGACGGTCGACTCCAGCCCGAAGGGGGAGCCGATGGCCACGACCTGCTCGCCGACGTCGAGCGACTCGGAGTCGCCGATCGTGGCCGGGGTGAGGTCGTCGACGCCCTTCGCCTTGATGACGGCGGTGTCGGTCAGCGGGTCGCGGCCGAGGATCTCGGCCTCGGCGCGACTGCCGTCGCTGAACGCGACGGTCATCTCGCCGCCGTCCGCGGCGGCCTCGATGACGTGGTTGTTGGTGAGGATGACGCCGTCGGAGCTGAGCACGATGCCGGAGCCGGAGCCGGCTCCCTGGGCGCCGCTCACCTCGATCTGCACGACGGAGGGCAGCACCTTCGCGGCCACCTGCTCGACGGAGCCCTTCGGGGCCTCCTCGTCGGAGGCGGACACGACCTGCGAGGAGGTGCGGTCGGAGCCGGCGGACGTCGAGGTGCCCTCGTCGTCGAACGCCGACCACACCGCCGCGCCACCGAGGCCCGCGCCGCCGCCGACGACGAGCGCGCCGGCCAGCACGGCAGCCGCGAAGCCCTTGCGTCCGCGCCGCGGCGGGGCCGGGGGCGTCGCGAGGCCCGCTGCCGGGGGCGCGGCCGGCGGGGGGCCGGCGGGCTGGCCGTGGAGCGGGGCGGTGGCGTGCGGGTCCGGCGTGTGTCCTCCGGTCTGGGGGTTCGGGTAGTTCTCGGTCATGGCACCACGATGCCCGGCGCGGCTGTGACCTTCCTGAGACCTTCCTGGAGGTCCGGGCAGAAAGGCTCGACGCGACGTTGTGACGTGAGACACAATCCTGGGGCATGACCGCCACCGCTCCCGACAGCGACCTCGCGACCGCCGCACCCGACCCCGTCTTCGTCGACGACCGCCTCGCCCACTGGGCGCGCACCACCCCCGACGCCGAGGCGATGACCTACCTCGGCCGCACCTGGACCTGGGCGGAGTGGGACGAGCGGGTACGCCGCGCGGCCGGCGCCCTGCAGCAGCTCGGGGTGGGCCGCGGGGACGTCGTGGCGTTCCTCGACAAGAACCACCCCGCCTGCGTCGAGCTGTCCCTGGCCGCCGGGTCGCTGGGCGCGGCCAACGCGATCGTCAACTGGCGCTCGGCCGGCGACGAGGTCGAGTACGCCGTCAACGACTCCGGCGCGAAGGTGCTCGTCGTCGGCCGCGAGCTGATGCCCACCCTCGACGCGGTCCGCGACCGGCTGCCCGCCGTCGAGCACGTCGTGGAGGTGACGCCCGACGGCGCGGACGGCGACGCGTGGGAGGCGCTCCTCGCGGCGGCGACGCCGGTGGGTCGCGCACCCGAGGTGGAGCCCGACGACGTGTGCCTGGTGATGTACTCCTCCGGCACGACCGGGCGGCCCAAGGGCGTGATGCTGAGCCACCGCAACATGGTCAGCCACACCGTCAACGCCCACGACGGCTGGGGCTTCGAGCCCGGCGACAAGTCGATGGTCGCGATGCCGCTCTTCCACGTCGGCGGGTCGTCGTACGTGCTCTTCGGCATCCACGACGGCATCCCCAGCGTGATGACCCGCGACCCCGACGGCATGTCGCTGGCCGGCGCGATCCTCGCCGGCGCCAACCGCACCTTCCTGGTCCCCGCGGTGCTCGCCCAGGTGCTGCAGTCGGGGGAGGACGCCGTCAAGCTCTTCGGCGCGCTGAAGACCTACACCTACGGCGCCGCCCCGATGCCGCCGCCGCTGCTGCGCGCCGCCATGGCCGCCTGGCCCGACACCGACTTCATGCAGGTCTACGGGCTCACCGAGGTCGCGGGCGTGGCCACCCACCTGATGCCCGAGGACCACCGGACCGCGGAGGCCTCGGGCCACCCCGAGCGGCTGGTCTCGGCCGGCAAGGCGGTGCCCGGGGTGGAGATCCGCATCGTCGACCCCGGCACGCTCGAGGACCTCCCCGTCGGCACCCACGGAGAGATCTGGCTGCGCACGCCGCAGCTGATGAAGGGGTTCTTGAACAAGCCGGAGGCGACCGCCGAGGTCGTCGTCGAGGACGGCTGGTTCCGCACCGGCGACATGGGCAAGCTCGACGAGGACGGCTACCTCTTCGTCGAGGACCGGCTCAAGGACATGATCATCAGCGGCGGGGAGAACATCTACAGCCCCGAGGTCGAGCGGGTGCTCGCCGAGCACCCGGCGGTCATGGAGGTCGCGATCATCGGGATCCCCGACGACACCTGGGGGGAGTCGGTCAAGGCCGTCGTCGCGCTCAAGCCGGACACCTCGGCGACCGAGGAGGAGCTCATCGCCTACTGCCGCGAGCACCTGGCCCACTTCAAGTGCCCGCGCAGCGTCGACGTGATCGAGGCGCTGCCCCGCAACCCCACCGGCAAGATCCTCAAGCGCGACCTGCGGGCGCCGTACTGGGAGGGGCGCAGCCGCGGCGTGAACTGACACGCCGGAACTGACACGCCGGGGGACCGGCCCGCCCACGTCGCGGTAACAGTCGGCCCACAACCCTGCGCCACCGCTCGCCCCGCTGCCACCGTCGGTGGGATCGCAACGAGGGGGAGTGGTGTCGTGAGGCGTGCCGGGGTTCGTGGACTCATCGGAGCAGCACTGGCGGCGTTGGTGGTGCCGCTCGGTGTCGTCGGCGCGGCCGCCACCGAGGGTGGCGGCGCCGGGGGTGGCGGCGGGTCCGGCTCCGGGGGGTCCGGCACGGCCTGCGTGGAGGTGGAGAACCCCTTCGGCGAGGCGACCGGATGGACCGAGTTCGTCGAGGGCGACGGGGTCCGCCACGGCCAGGAGTCCGAGGGGACCATCGCGTACGGCGGGGACCTGCCCGTCTCGGGGATGCCGGTCGGCGGCTGGCTGCAGGGCCGGCTGCCGAAGACGGCCCCGGCGCTCGTCGTCGCGGGGAGAGCCGGCTCCTTCAGCCTCAACGCGGGAAGCGCCTGGGTCGGGCCCGGCCAGGCCCCGTCCCACAAGATCGACTTCAACAGCGGCGGCGGCCTGCTGCCGCAGAACCCGGTCGACTTCGTCGCGGGCTTCGCGCACCTCCGGGCGCTGTCGACCTCGCTCGGGGCGGCCGCGGACACCGGCGCCGTCGTCGAGCAGAGCGACGTGCAGAACCGGATCCTCGTCCTGCGCGGCGACGACCCGCGCCTGAACGTCGTGTCCCTGCCCCAGGCCCTGCTGAGCACGGCCAAGACCATCACCTACGACGTGCCGGCGGGCTCGGCGCTGGTCGTCAACGTCCGCGGGACCACGGTCACGACGCCCGAGGAGGTGAAGAACAACCTCACGCCCGGGGTCCAGCCGAGCACCGCGGGCGTGCAGGCGCGCGGCCCGGTGATCTGGAACTTCCCCGAGGCGACCTCCGTCGCGTTCCGCTTCGGCTCCGACCTCGGCGGCCACGTCCTGGCGCCCCGCGCGGCCGTGCACGCCAGGAACGTCATCATCGGCCAGGTGGTGGCCGCGTCGTTCGAGTCCCACAACGAGACGCACGTGGCGTTCCTCCCGGCGAGGGTCTGCCTGCCGGGGACGCCGACCGCGCCTCCGGTCCAGCCGCCGGCCCGCCCGGACGTGACCGTCACCAAGACCGCCTCGACCGCGACGCCGGTCGGCGGGTCGACCCTGACCTGGACGCTCACGGCGACCAACGTCGGCACGGCACCCGCGCCCGGCACCGTCGTCACCGACGTCCTCCCCGCCGGGGTGACCCCCGGCGCGCTGCCCGCCGGCTGCACCCTCGCCGGGCGGACGGTGACCTGCGCCGCCGGGACCCTGGCGCCCGGCGCGAGCGCGTCGTACGCCCTCGTCGTCGTCGTCGACCCGGTGGCCGGCGCGGGCGCGCCCGCGAACCGCTGGCTGCTGCACGAGCTGACGCCGACCAAGCAGGAGCAGCACGTCGACCTCGAGGCCGGCGAGCTCCGCACGGTCACCGCGTCCTGCGCCGCGCCGGACGCCCTGGTCAGCGACGGGCAGGTCCGCGTGGACCACGTCGACCAGGGCACCGGCGACCTCACCGACGTGCGGGTGCTGCGCTCGGAGGCCACCGGCCCCGGGACGTGGAAGGCGGTCGTGCGCAACGAGGCCACCGGGCGCGCCCAGGCCAAGCTGTTCCTCGTCTGCCTGCCGGGCAGCACCGAGGTCACCGACGGGCACCGGCACGCCCTCTCCCTCGACCCCGTCGCCGTCACCGCGACGCCGTCGTGGGCCGCGGGGCGGCACAGCGCCGTGCTGACCTGCCCGGTCGGCACCGCGCCGGTCGCGCCGGGCTTCGCCCTCGCCGGCGGAGCCGCCCGCTGGAGCGGCTCGGAGCCCGAGGGGAGGGCCGGCTGGCGGTTCACCTTCGACGTCACCGACCCCGCGACCGCGGCCCTGTCGCTGCGGTGCCTGCGGCGCGAGGTCGCGGCCGCCCAGGGCCACACCCACGACCTGCGCCTGGCCCACGTCGTCCGGACCGTCACCGTGCCGCCCGGCGCGGTCGTCGAGGAGCAGGTGACCTGCGCCGACGACGCGAAGGGCATCGTCGCGACCTGGTCGCTGCCGCCCGGCGTCGTCCACCTCGGCAACGACCCGCGACTGAAGACCCGCGCGTTCCGGCTGCTCAACACCACCGGTGCGCCCCTGTCGGCCGTGCTCGACCTGGAGTGCCTGGGTGACCGGCCCGGGGAGGAGGTCCGAGGCCACGACCAGCCGGTCGTGGTGACCAACACCGCCACCGTCACGACCACCGGTGACGACGTCAACCGCACCAACGACACCGCCACCTCGGTCGTCACCGTCACCCCCGGCGCGGGCACCGCGGCGCTCGCCCCGCAGGCCGTCCTGGCTGCGAAGGGCGTCCGGCTCCGGGTGGTCTCCTCGATGCCCGGCACCGCCCGGCTCGTCGTCTCCGCCGGCGGTCGGGTCCTCGGCCGCGCCCGCGTCGCCCTGCGCCCCGGGCGTACGTCGCCCGCGACCGTCACCCTCGACCGGGCCGGTCGCCGGGCGCTCGCCGCGGCCGGCCGGGCCACGGTCCGGCTCGACCCCGCGCGCGGGCCGAGCGTGCGGCGTACCGTCCGGCTGCGCTGAGCCGGCCGCTGCCGCCGGGTCCCGGCGGCAGCGGCGGAGCTCAGACGGGGAGGCCGAGGGCGCGCAGCCGGGCGCGGGTGTCCTCGGCGCCGGTGAACAGCACGCCGGCCATGCCGAGCGCGTCCGCGGCCTCGATGTTGCTGGCCCGGTCGTCGACGAAGGCCAGCGCGGTGAGCGGGAGGCCCATCCGCTCCGCGACCAGCTCGTAGGCGCGGCGGTCGGGCTTGGCGACCCGCTCGGTGCCGGAGACCACCACCCCGTCGAGCAGCGCGACCACCTCGAACCGCTCCGGTGCGTGCGGGTAGAGCTCGTCGGACCAGTTGGTCAGGCCCCACTGGGGCACGCCGGCGGCGTGCAGCTCGCCGACCAGGTCGGCCGTGCCCGGCACCTCGCCGAGCAGCGAGGCGGCGAAGTTCGCGCGGTAGGCCAGGGCGTGCTCGGCCCAGTGCGGGTGGGTGCGGCGTACCTCCGCCTCCGCCTGCTCCCAGCTGTCCCCGGAGTCGGGGCCGTGGTTCCAGGCCAGGAAGTCGAAGTCGCTCGCCGCGAGGAAGCGGCGCGCCTCCTCCTCGCCGACGCCCGCCGCGATGGCGGCGAGCGGGTCCCAGTCGATGAGGACGTTCCCGAGGTCCCAGACCACGCCCCGGACGCGCACGACCCCGGACGGCGTGCCGTCCGGGGTCGTGGGGTGGTCCGGGTCGTGCGTCAGGCCCATCGCTCGGAGGCCGGGGTGAAGGTCAGGCCCCGGTCGCCGGTGTAGATCTGCTTGGGACGCGCGATCTTCTGCTCCTTGTCCTGGACCAGCTCGAGCCACTGGGCCAGCCAGCCCGGCGTGCGGCCGATCGCGAAGAGGACGGTGAACATCTCCGGCGGGAACTGGAAGGCCTCGTAGATCAGGCCGGAGTAGAAGTCGACGTTGGGGTAGAGCTTGCGCTTGACGAAGTACTCGTCCTCGAGCGCGATCTTCTCCAGCTCCAGGGCGATCTCGAGCAGCGGGTTGGTCCCGGTGACCTCGAAGACGTCGGTCGCGGCCTTCTTGATGATCCGGGCGCGCGGGTCGTAGTTCTTGTAGACCCGGTGGCCGAAGCCCATCAGTCGCTCGTTGCCCTCCTTCACGCCGGCGATGAAGGAGGGGATGTTCTCCTTCGTGCCGATCCGGCGCAGCATCCGCAGCACGGCCTCGTTGGCGCCGCCGTGGAGCGGCCCGTAGAGGGCGCCGACCCCGGCCGCGACCGCGGAGTACGGGTCGACCTGCGAGGAGCCGACGGAGCGGACCGCGTTGGTCGAGCAGTTCTGCTCGTGGTCGGCGTGCAGGATGAAGAGCACGTCGAGGGCCTTGACCAGGCGCTCGTCGGCCTCGTACTTCTGCTCGCTCATCTTGAACAGCATCGAGAGGAAGTTCGCGGTGTAGCCGAGGTCGTTGTCCGGGTAGACGTACGGCTTGCCCTGCGCGTGGCGGAACGACCAGGCGCCGAGGGTCGGCATCTTCGCGATCATCCGCACGATCTGCATGTGCCGGTTGTCGGCGTCGCTGATGTTGCGCGCGTCGGGGTAGAACGTCGACAGGGCCCCCACCGACGCCATGAGCATCCCCATCGGGTGCGCGTCGTACCGGAAGCCCTGCATGAAGGTCTTGACGTTCTCGTGCACGAACGTGTGGTACGTGATCTCGTGCACCCAGGCGTCGTACTGCGCCTTGTCGGGCAGCGAGCCATGGATGAGCAGGTAGGCCACCTCGAGGAAGTTCGACTTCTCAGCCAGCTGCTCGATGGGGTACCCGCGGTACTCCAGGATCCCCTCGTCACCATCGATGTAGGTGACGGAGCTGCGGCACGAGGCGGTGTTGACGAAGCCGGGGTCGTAGACGGCCAGGCCCGGAGCGTCCTCTCCGGCCTTGATCTTCCCGAGGTCCGCGGCCTTGATGGCGCCGTCGGCGATCGGGACGTCGTACTCCTGTCCGGTGCGGTTGTCGCGGACGGTGAGAGAGTCAGTCACGCGCCCAACCTAGACCGCAGGGGGCAACCGCGTTAACCCGGTGTCCCGAGAGCCGGTACGGCGGGCCTCGGTATTTTGACCCCGGGTCCCGTGCAGCCGTAGCCTTGCCGGTCGCGACTCCTGCCGCGCCCGCCCCCTCTGATGTGGGGAGGGTGCAGATCCGGACGACGACCTCTCCTCGCGTGTGTGGGGAACGGTCGGGCGAGCCGGGCAGTGTTCGTCAGAAGTCGCAGCAGCACCACCCGCGCGGGCCCTCCGCCGCGGGAACCACGAACGAAGAGAGCAGAGCAGCCGTGCGTACGTACGCCCCGAAGCCCGCTGACATCCAGCGCGAGTGGCACGTCATCGACGCGACCGACATCGTCCTGGGTCGTCTCGCCGTGCAGACCGCCAACCTCCTGCGCGGGAAGCACAAGCCGATCTTCGCGCCCAACGCCGACACCGGTGACTTCGTCATCGTGATCAACGCCGAGAAGGTCGCGCTGTCGAGCAACAAGAAGACCACCAAGATGGCCTACCGCCACTCCGGCTACCCGGGCGGCCTCTCGGCCACCCCGGTCGGTGAGCTCCTCGAGAAGGACGCGCGCAAGGTCATCGAGAAGGCCGTGTGGGGCATGCTCCCCAAGAACCGCCTCGGTCGGCAGATGCTGAAGAAGCTCAAGGTCTACAGCGGCCCGAACCACCCGCACCAGGCCCAGCAGGCCGTCCCGTTCGAGATCATCCAGATCTCCCAGTAATCGACTGCCCTACCGAAAGTCTGAGTGAGGATCACCGTGGCTGAGACCACCGACACCAACACCGAGGTCGAGGAGACCTACGAGGTCAACGAGCAGGGCGTCGCCTACAGCTCGGAGAGCGCGCCGTCCGCCGACGCGCCGGCCCGTCCCGCGACCATCGCCCCCGGCGCGGCCACCGGCCGTCGCAAGGAGGCCGTGGCCCGCGTCCGCATCGTCCCCGGCACCGGCCAGTGGACCGTGAACGGGCGGACCCTGGACTCCTACTTCCCCAACAAGCTGCACCAGCAGGTCGTGAACGAGCCGTTCGCCGCCCTGCAGCTCGAGGGCCGCTTCGACGTCATCGCCCGCATCCACGGCGGCGGCATCACCGGCCAGGCCGGCGCGCTGCGTCTGGGCGTCTCGCGTGCGCTGAACGCGATCGACGTCGAGGCCAACCGCCCGACCCTGAAGAAGGCGGGCCTCCTGACCCGCGACGCGCGCGTCATCGAGCGCAAGAAGGCCGGTCTGAAGAAGGCGCGCAAGGCGCCGCAGTTCAGCAAGCGCTGACGTCCCACGTGGGTCGTCTGTTCGGCACGGACGGGGTCCGGGGCCAGGCGAACGGTGTTCTCACCGCTTCGCTGGCCCTGGACCTCTCCGTTTCTGCCGCCCGGGTGCTCGTCGACCGCGGTGAGTTCAGCGGGTCCCGCCCGCTGGCCGTCGTCGGTCGCGACACCCGGATCTCGGGTCAGTTCCTCGAGCACGCCGTCGTCGCCGGGCTCGCCTCGGCCGGCGTCGACGTGGTCCGCGTCCGCGTCGTGCCGACGCCCGGCGTGGCGTACCTGACCGACGCGCTCGGCGCCGACGTCGGCGTCGTCATCAGCGCCTCGCACAACCCGATGCCCGACAACGGGATCAAGTTCCTCGCCCGTGGCGGGGTCAAGCTCGACGACGCCCTCGAGCGGCAGATCGAGGCGCTCATGGGCGAGCCGTGGCAGCCCCCGACCGGCGGCGACGTCGGCCGGGTGACGCCGTACGCCACCCCCATCGAGGAGTACGTCGAGCACCTCGTCTCCACCGTGCAGCCGCTGCGCGGCCTCAAGGTCGTCCTCGACTGCGCCCACGGCGCCGCCTCGGTCGCAGGCCCCGCCGCGCTCGCCGCCGCCGGGGCCGAGGTCGTCGCGATCAACGCCTCGCCCGACGGGCTCAACATCAACGATGGGGTCGGCTCGACCCACCTCGGCCCGCTGCAGGCCGCCGTCGTCGAGCACGGCGCCGACGCCGGCTTCGCCCTCGACGGCGACGCCGACCGGTGCCTGGCCGTCGACGCCACGGGCCAGGTCGTCGACGGCGACCAGATCCTCGCGATCCTCGCGCTCGGCCTCCGCGATGCCGGGCACCTCAAGGACGACACCGTCGTCGCGACGGTGATGAGCAACCTCGGCTTCGTCCGCGCGATGGGGGAGGCCGGCATCTCGGTGCGCCAGACCGCCGTCGGCGACCGCTACGTGCTCGAGGAGATGAACGCCCACCACTTCTCGCTGGGCGGTGAGCAGTCCGGCCACGTCATCATGCGGGAGTACGCCACCACCGGCGACGGGACCCTGACCGCCCTGCACGTGCTGGAGCAGATGGCCCTCACCGGCCGGTCGCTCGCCTCGCTGGCCTCGGTGATGACCCGCTTCCCGCAGGTGCTCGTCAACGTCCCCGGCGTCGACAAGACCCGCACCGACGACGAGGTGCTCCTTGCCGCGGTCGCCGCGGAGGAGGCCAGGCTCGGCGACTCCGGTCGCGTGCTGCTGCGCGCCTCGGGCACCGAGCCGCTGGTCCGCGTCATGGTCGAGGCGGCCTCGCAGGACGGCGCCCGCGACGTCGCCGACCGGCTCGCGACCGTCGTCCGCGAGCGGCTCGCGCTGTCCTAGCGTCCGTGAGCGGTCGCTAGAGCTTCCGCAGCCGCACGTAGCGCACCGAGTGGTCGCGGTCCTTGCGCATGACCAGGTTCGCGCGGGAGCGGGTCGGGAGGATGTTCTCGACCAGGTTGGGGCCGTTGATGGTGTCCCAGATCCGCTCGGCCTCGACGACGGCCTCGTCGTGGGTCAGCGCGGCGTACTTGGCGAAGTAGGAGCCGGGGTCGCGGAACGCGGTCTCGCGCAGCCGCAGGAACCGCTCGACGTACCAGGCGCGGATCTTGTCGCGGCCGGCGTCGACGTACACGCTGAAGTCGAAGAAGTCGCTGACGGCCAGGCTGGTGCGGCCGTCGTCGCGGACGCGGGCCGGCTGGAGGACGTTGAGGCCCTCGACGATGACGATGTCGGGGCGCTTGACGACGACCTTCTCGTCGGGGACCACGTCGTAGACGAGGTGGGAGTAGACCGGCGCCTCGACCTCGTCCTTGCCGGACTTGATGTCGACCACGAACCGCAACAGCGCGCGGCGGTCGTAGGACTCCGGGAAGCCCTTGCGGTGCAGGATGCCACGGCGCTGGAGCTCGGCGTTGGGGTAGAGGAACCCGTCGGTGGTCACCAGCGCGACGTTCGGGTGCTCGGGCCAGTGGGCGAGCATCTGCTGCAGGACGCGGGCGGTGGTGGACTTGCCGACCGCCACGGAGCCGGCGACGCCGATGACGAACGGCGTGCGCGGCGGCGTGCGGCGGTGCAGGAAGTCCTCCTGCTTGCGGTGCAGGCGCCCGGCCGCCTCGACGTACAGGCTCAGCAGCCGGCTCAACGGCAGGTAGACGTCGCGGACCTCGTCGAGGTCCAGGGAGTCGCCGAGGCCGCGGAGGGTGCGGATCTCCTGGTGGCTGAGCGGGCTCTCGGCACCCGTGCCGAGGGCGGCCCAGGCGCTGCGGTCGAGCTCGATGTAGGGCGAGGCCTCCTTGGGGGTCTCATCGGGGTGGACGGGACCGGGCCCGGTCCGGGCACCCGTCGAGCCTGACGAGCCTCGCGACATGGCGGCGATTGTTGCAGCCCCCTCGGCGAAGCGGGGCGCGCGGTCCCACGTCGTTAGAGTGGGCCCCATGTGCGGGATCGTCGGGTACGTCGGGGAGAGGCAGGCCCAGGACGTCGTCATCGAGGGCCTGCGCCGGTTGGAGTACCGCGGGTACGACTCCGCTGGAATCGCGGTGGTCGACGCCGGGAGGATCGCCTCGGCGACCAAGGCGGGGAAGCTGGCGAACCTGGAGAAGATCCTGGCCGAGAACCCGTTGCCGGCCTCGACGACGGGGATCGGGCACACGCGGTGGGCGACCCACGGGGCGCCGAACGACGTCAACGCCCACCCGCACCTGGGCTCGACCGGGCGGGTCGCGCTGGTGCACAACGGCATCATCGAGAACTTCGCGGACCTGCGGGCGCGGCTCGAGGCCGACGACCACGTGCTGCTCTCCGAGACCGACACCGAGGTCGCCGCGCACCTGCTGGAGCTGCAGGTGGAGTCCGGGGTCGACCTGACCACCGCGATGCAGCGGGTCTGCCAGCGACTGGAGGGTGCGTTCACCCTCGTCGCGGTCGACGGGCAGGACCCCTCACGCGTGGTCGCGGCGCGCCGCAACTCGCCGCTGGTGGTGGGTCTGGGGGAGGGGGAGAACTTCCTGGGCTCGGACGTGGCGGCGTTCATCGAGCACACCCGTGAGGCGTTGGAGCTCGGCCAGGACCAGGTCGTGACGATCACCCGCGAGGGTGTGGAGGTCACCACCTTCGACGGGGAGCCGGCCGAGGGCACGCGCTTCCACGTGGACTGGGACCTCTCGGCGGCGGAGAAGGACGGCCACGACTGGTTCATGCGCAAGGAGATCTTCGAGCAGCCGCGCGCGGTCGCGGACTCGCTGCTGGGGCGGCACACCCGCGAGGGGAACCTGCAGCTGGACGAGATGCGCCTCTCCGACCAGGAGCTGCGCGACATCGACAAGATCATCATCATCGCGTGCGGGACGTCGTTCTACGCCGGTCTCGTCGCCAAGTACGCCATCGAGCACTGGTGCCGGATCCCGGTCGAGGTCGAGCTCGCGTCGGAGTTCCGCTACCGCGACCCGATCCTGGACTACTCGACCCTGGTGGTGGCGATCAGCCAGTCGGGGGAGACCGCGGACACCCTGCAGGCGATCCGGCACGCGCGGGCCCAGCGCTCGAAGGTGCTGGCGATCTGCAACACCAACGGCTCGACGATCCCGCGGGAGTCCGACGCGGTGATCTACACCCACGCGGGCCCGGAGATCGGCGTCGCCTCGACCAAGGGGTTCCTGACCCAGCTGGTGGCCTGCTACCTGCTGGCGCTCTACCTCGCGCAGGTCAAGGGCACCCGGTACGGCGACGAGATCAGCGACGTGGTGCGTCAGCTCGACGCGATCCCCGAGCAGATCGAGTCGGTGCTGGCCCAGGCCGAGGACGTCTACGCGTTGGCGCGAGCTCACGTGGACACCAAGTCGGTGCTGTTCCTGGGGCGGCACGCGGGCTACCCGGTGGCGCTCGAGGGGGCCTTGAAGCTCAAGGAGCTGGCCTACATCCACGCCGAGGGGTTCGCGGCCGGCGAGCTCAAGCACGGCCCGATCGCGCTGGTCGAGGAGGGGCTGCCGGTGCTGTGCGTCGTACCGCCGCGCGGCCGGGACCACCTGCACGAGAAGATGATCTCGGGCATCCAGGAGGTCCGGGCGCGGGGTGCGCGGACGATCTGCCTGGCCGAGGAGGGTGACACCTCGATCGAGCCGTACGCCGACCACCTGATCCGGCTGCCGAAGGTGCCGGTGCTCCTGCAGCCGCTGGTGGCGGTCGTGCCGCTGCAGCTGTTCGCCTGCGAGCTGGCCACCGCGATGGGCCACGACGTCGACCAGCCCCGCAACCTGGCCAAGTCCGTCACCGTCGAGTGAGCCGCTGATGCCCGTCATCGGCGTCGGCATCGACGTCGTCGACATCGAGCGCTTCGGGCAGTCCCTCGAGCGCACCGCCGGGCTGGCCGCGCGGCTGTTCACCCCCTCGGAGGCCTCGCGCCCGCTGGCCTCGCTGGCCGCCCGGTTCGCGGCCAAGGAGGCGCTCGCCAAGGCCCTCGGCGCCCCCGTCGGCCTGGCCTGGCACGACGCCGAGGTGGTCTCGGAGTCCTCCGGGCGCCCGCTGTTCGAGATGCGCGGCTCGGTCCGCGCCCGCGCCGACGAGCTCGGGGTCGTCTCCGTCCACCTCTCGCTCTCCCACGACGCCGGTGTCGCCTCCGCCGTCGTGGTCCTGGAGTCCTGATCGATCCCGCCTCGTGATGCTGAGCGTGCGCCGGAGCGCACGGTGGGCATCACGAGGCGAGGCCACGGGGCCGCGAGGCGGGGTCCGGGCCGGGCGCCTCAGGCCGCGCGCGGGACACCGAGACGCCGCAGGTCCACGGCCAGGCGCTCCGGCTCGTCGCGCAGCTCGCGGGAGGTGCAGCGGACGACGCGGCGCCGGTCGGTCGTCAGGCGCCGCTGCCGGGCGAGGTCGTCCTCCCAGTGCGCGACCTCCATGTGGAAGGCCCCGTCGACCTCGAGCACCAGCACGGACCCGTCGGCCAGCCGCCACTCGCAGTCGGTGAACCGCAGCCGCCCCTCCGCGTCGCGGCGGCGCACCTGTCGGTCGGGCGGGCGCAGGCCGTGGTCACGGCAGAGCCGGACCACGTCGATCTCGGAGAGCGACTGCGAGCCGTGGGCGATCTCGCCCAGCGCCGCCCGCAGCAGCGGGGCCTTGCGAAGCGGTCGCATCCGGTCGACCCAGGCCAACAGGTCCGTCGCACTGGTCAGCCGCTGCTGGACCGCGGCCGCGACCACGCCCTGGGCGGTGCGCGGGGAGGGCTGGTACGCCGCGAAGTGGAGCACCGCCGGCTCGATCCGCATCCGGGGCAGGACGCTGGTCGGGTCCTGCAGGGCGGGCAGTCGTCGCCGGGTGCGGGCGATGTGGATCCCGGGAACGTCGTCGTCCAGGTCGAGGTCGTAGGGGACGAGCACGGTGACCGGCTCCCGGTGCCACCCGCGCAGGCCGGCCACCTCGGCGGCGGTGAGGTCGCCGAGCAGGCTGCGCCCGCCCGCGTGGAGCACCCCCAGCCACAGCTTCTGCAGCCGGGTCGGCTCGCCGGTCGTCGTACTGACCACGGTGGGGGAGCGCAGCACCCACCGCCCGGCGGCGACCTGGTTGCGGATCGCGAACCGGTCGATCCCGACCGCAGCGAGCTGCGCCCGGCTGACCATGCCGGCCTGCCGGGCGCTCACCGTCCGCCAGGTCTCGTCCGTCACGGGGTGAGCGTGCCCCAGACCCGCGCCGGCGCGTGCCGCTCGTCCACAGCCCCTCGCCCCACCCGCCTCGTGATGCTGAGAGTGCGCCGGAGCGCACGCTCGGCATCACGAGGCGGCTAGCGTCGGGGCATGCGGTACGCCCACACGGTCGAGCAGGTGCGCGCGGCGGAGCGGGAGCTGATGGCCCGGGTGCCGGAGGGCACGCTGATGCAGCGGGCGTCCCACGGGCTGGCGCACGCGGTGGTCGACCTGCTGGGTGGGGCGTACGGCGCGCGGGTGCTGCTGCTGGTCGGGTCCGGGGACAACGGCGGGGACGCGCTGCACGCCGGCGCGCTGCTGGCCCGGCGCGGCGCCCGGGTGGAGGCGGTGCTACTCTCCGAGCACGCGCACGCCGGCGGGCTGGCCGCGCTGCGCGCCGCGGGCGGGCGGAGCGTGGAGCAGGCGACGTACCGCCCGGATGTGGTGGTCGACGGGATCGTGGGGATCGGCGGCCGCCCGGGGTTGCGGCCCGAGGCGCAGGCCGCGCTCGCCGCGGTGGCCGGGGTGCCGGTCGTGGCGGTCGACGTGCCGTCGGGGGTGGAGGTCGACACCGGCCGCCTCGAGGGCCCGCACGTGACGGCCGACCTGACGGTCACCTTCGGCACCCACAAGGCCGCGCACCTCCTCGACCCCGCGGCCGAGGCGAGCGGCACCGTGCACCTCGTCGACATCGGCCTGGACCTGCCGCCCGCGGCGATCGAGTCGCTGCAGGCCGAGGACGTCGCGCGGCTCGTGCCGCGGCCCCGGCCGCAGGACCACAAGTACACCCGCGGCGTCGTCGGCGTCCGCGCCGGCTCCGCGGAGTACCCCGGCGCCGCGCTGCTCAGCGTCGCCGGCGCCGCCTGCGGGCTCGCCGGCATGGTCCGGTACGTCGGCGAGGACCCCGTCGCGGACCGGGTGCGCCAGGCGCACCCCGAGGTCGTCGGCGCCGGCCGCGTCCAGGCCTGGGTGGTCGGCTCCGGCGGCGGGGAGCACGCCGGCGAGGCGCTCGCGGCGGCCCTGGCCGACGAGGTCCCGACGGTCGTCGACGCCGACGCGCTGCGCCACCTGCGCCCGAGCCACGGCCGGCCCGACCTGGTGCTCACCCCGCACGCCGGCGAGCTCGCCGCGATGCTGGGCCGCGAGCGCACCGAGATCGAGGCCGACCCGCTCGGGTGGGCCCGCCGCGCGGCCGAGGAGCACGCCGCCGTCGTGGTGCTCAAGGGCCGCCGCACCGTGACCGCGCGCCCCGACGGGCGGGTGCGCGTGACGACGACCGGCACCCCGTGGCTGGCGACCGCGGGCGCCGGCGACGTGCTCGGCGGGGTCGTCGGCGCACTGCTCGCGACCGGTCTGGAGCCGTTCGACGCGGTGAGCGTCGGGTCCTGGCTGCACGGCGCCGCCGCGACCCTCGCCGCGCGGGGCGGGCCGCTCGTCGCCTCCGAGGTCGCCCGGGCGCTGCCGGCCGCCGTGCGGGGGCTGCCCCGCCCCTGAGCCCGCCCCTGAGCCCGCCGCGACCCGCCCGGGGTGGGAGGATGGGCGATCATGAGCCCCCTGCCGGTCCCGCGCGCCGAGCTGGTGGTCGACCTCGCGGCCGTCCGGCACAACGTCCGGGTCCTGAGCGAGCACTGCGGCGTCGCGATGATGACGGTGGTCAAGGCCGACGGCTACGGCCACGGCATGGTCGAGGTCGCCCGCGCCGCCCGCGAGGCCGGCTCGACCTGGCTCGGCGTGGCCACGCTCGACGAGGCGCTCGCGCTGAGGGCCGCCGGCGACACGGGCCGCGTGCTGTGCTGGCTGACCGCGCCGGGCGAGGACTACGGCCCCGCGATCGCCGCCGGCGTCGACCTGACGGCGTACTCGCTGGCCGAGCTGGCCGAGGTCGAGGCCGCCGTCCGCCGCATCGGCACCCCCGCGCGCCTCCAGCTCAAGATCGACACCGGCCTCTCCCGCGGCGGCGCGACGCCCGCGGACTGGCCCGCGCTGGTCGAGGCGGCCCGCGCCGGAGAGGTCGCCGGGCACTGGCGGGTCACCGGCATCTGGTCGCACCTGGTGGCCTCCGACGAGCCCGACCACCCCGCGAACGACAGCCAGGAGCGGGTCTTCCGCGAGGCGCTGGCCGTCGCCGAGGCCGCCGGCCTCCGCCCCGAGGTGCGCCACCTGGCCAACAGCGCCGCGGCGGTGCTGCGGCCCAGCGTGCGGTTCGACCTCGTGCGCTGCGGCCTCGCCTCCTACGGCCTCGACCCCGCGCCCGGCCACCTCCCCGACCTCGGCCTCGTGCCCGCGATGACCGCTCGCGCGACGCTGGCGATGGTCAAGGACGTCGAGGCCGGCGCCGGCGTCTCCTACGGCCACACCTGGGTCGCCGACCGCGCGACCACCCTCGGCCTGGTGCCGGTGGGGTACGGCGACGGCGTGCTGCGCTCGGCCAGCGGCACCGCGTCGGTGGGGATCGCCGGGCGGCAGCGCCCCGTGCGCGGCCGGGTCTGCATGGACCAGCTCGTGGTCGACCTCGACGGCGACCGGCCCGAGCCGGGCAGCGAGGTCGTCCTCTTCGGCACCGGCCGCGACGGCGCGCCGACCGCACAGGACTGGGCCGAGGCCGCCGGCACGATCAGCTACGAGGTGGTCACCCGGATCGGCGGCGGCCGGATGGTCCGCACCCACGTCGACAGCGAGCGCGACACCGACACCGCCCTCGACGCCGCCCTCGACGCCGCCCCCGACAGCGGGAGCAGCACCCGGGGGAGCGGCCGATGAGCGGCGCGCGGAGGCTCACCGGCGCCGTCCTCGGCGCGGCCGGCCTCGCCGCGGCCGGCGCGGCGGTCGGGGTCACCCACCGCCGGCGCGCTCTCACGCGACGGCCCGGGCCGGGGCGGGCCGACCACCCCGAGGTGCCGCTGGGCTCGCTGCGCGCGACCCCGCTGACGGTCGTCGCCGACGACGGCGTGCCCCTGCACGTGGAGGTCGACGAGCCCGCCGAGCCCAGCGACCTCACGGTCGTCCTGGTCCACGGCTTCGCGCTCTCCCTGGACTGCTGGCACTACCAGCGGCTGCACCTGCGCCGCGCGGGCGTCCGCACCGTCCTCTATGACCAGCGCTCCCACGGCCGCTCGGGCCGCTCGGAGATGCAGCACGCGACCATCGAGCAGCTCGGCCACGACCTCGCGCGCATCATCGACGAGGTCGCCCCCGACGGGCCGGTCGTCGTGGTCGGCCACTCCATGGGCGGGATGACCGTCGTGGCGCTGGCCGAGGAGCACCCCGAGCTGTTCGGCGAGCGGGTCGTCGGCGTCGGCCTGGTCAGCACCACCGCCGGCGGGCTCGACGTGGGCCGCCTGCTGCTGCCGGTCGTGCCGGCCAAGATCGGCCTGCCGCTGGCCCGGCGCACGGTGGCGACGCTCGCGCGCCGGCCCGCCGCGGTCGACCGGATCCGCCGGCTGGGGAAGTCGGTGGCGATGGTCGCCACCGACCTGTTCGCGTTCGGCGACGACGTCCCGGCGGCGTACGTCGAGTTCACCGACGCGATGCTGTCGGGCACGCCGTACGAGGTGGTGGCCGGGTTCTTCCCGGCCCTGGGCGGCCTCGACAAGTTCCACGCGGTGGAGGTGATCGGCCGGGTGCCCACGACGGTGCTGTGCGGCACCGCCGACCGGGTGACCTCCATCGGGCACAGCCGCAAGCTGCACTCCCGGATCGCCGGGTCCCGGCTGGTCGAGGTCGAGGGGGCCGGGCACATGGTGGTGCTGGAGCGGCACGAGCAGGTCGACGCCGAGCTCGACCGGCTGCTGGCCGCGGTACGTGAGGAGAGGGTGGCTCGGTGAGCGAGGTCCAGGTCGTCCGGGTGGGTCCGGAGGCGGCGGCTCAGGTGCTGGCGGTGGTGCAGGAGGCGTTCGCCGCCCGCCCGCCGCTCGACCCGCCGGCCGACGCGCTGAGCGAGACCGAGGAGTCCATCGCCCGGCTGCTCGCGCCGTACGGCGGGCTGCTGGCCTGCCTCGACGGGGACCCGGTCGGCGCGCTCGTGCTCGACCCGGTCGGCAGCACCGTCTACCTCCGCCGCTTCGGCGTCGTCCCCTCCGCCCAGGGCCACGGCATCGCCGGGAGGCTCATCGACGCGGTCGTCGACCACGCCGAGGGGTACGACGACGTGACCGTCGTGGCCCGCGAGGAGCTGCCGCGCACGATCCGCTTCTGGGAGCGCCAGGGCTTCCGGGAGATCGCTCGCCGCTCGCCGCTGGTCGAGATGCGCCGCCCGCTGCGCACCGCGGTCTTCCAGGCGCCCACCCCCGACGCGATGCACGCGCTGGGCCGCTCGCTGGCCGGCCAGCTCGCCCCCGGTGACCTGATCGTGCTCAGCGGCGAGCTCGGCGCCGGCAAGACCACGCTGACCCAGGGCATCGGCGCCGGCCTCGGCGTCCGCGGCCAGGTCACCTCGCCGACCTTCGTCATCGCCCGCGTGCACCCCTCGCTGGTCGGCGGACCCGACCTCGTCCACGTCGACGCCTACCGGCTCGGCGGGTTGGAGGAGCTCGACGACCTCGACCTCGACACCGACCTGGACACCGCGGTCACCGTGGTCGAGTGGGGCGAGGGGCTCGCCGAAGGCCTCACCGAGTCGCGGCTGGAGGTGCGGATCGTCCGCGCCGAGGCCGACGACGCCCCCGACGTCACCCACCCGACCGCCGACCCCACCGCCGACCCCACCGCCGACCCCGCAGCGGTGCCCGACGAGCTCGACCCGCGCCGGGTCGAGATCACCCCGGTGGGCCCCCGCTGGCACGCCCTCTCCTTCCGAGGACTCGGATGACCCTGCTGCTCGCCCTGGACACCGCCACCCCCTACGTCACCGTCGCGCTCCACGACGGCGAGGACGTCGTCGCCGAGCTCGTCTCCGAGCGCGCGATGAAGCACGGCGAGCAGCTCGCCCCGCTCATCGCCGAGGCGCTCGCGCAGGCCGGCGCGGTCCGCCAGGACCTCACCGCCGTCGCGGCCGGCGTCGGCCCCGGCCCGTTCACCGGGCTGCGCGTCGGGCTGGTCACTGCGCGGACCCTCGGGTTCGTGCTGGAGGTCCCGGTCTACGGCGTGTGCTCGCTCGACGTGCTCGCCGCCGAGGCCGCGGCCGGCGGGATCGGCACCGGCTTCCACGTGGCCACCGACGCCCGCCGCAAGGAGGTCTACCTGGCGGCGTACGACGCCGACGGCGCGCGCCTGGACGGGCCGGTCGTCGAGCGCCCCGCCGTGGTGGCCACCGACGGCCCGGTCGTCGGCGAGGGCGCGGTGCTCTACCCCGAGGCGTTCCCCGACGCCCGCGGCCCCGTGCGCCCGAGCGCCGGGTGGCTGGCGCGGGTGGTGACCGAGGAGCGCGCCGAGCTGCTCGACCCCGAGCCGCTCTACCTGCGGCGCCCCGACGCCGCGCTGCCCGGCAAGCCCAAGCCGGTCTCGTGAGCGTCCGCGCCGCGGGGCCCGAGGACCTCGACGCGGTCGCCGCGCTGGAGGAGGAGTGCCTCGGCGCCGACGCCTGGTCGCGCGGGCTGATCGCCGCCGGGCTGGCCGGGGAGGTGCCGACCGTGGTCTACCTCGTCGCCGAGGCCGAGGCCGAGGTCGAGGCCGGCGGCGCGGGCGGCGCGGGCGGAGTGGTCGGCCACGCGGTGGCCAGCATCGTCGCCGACGTCGCCGAGCTCCAGCGGATCGCGGTCACCCCGGCCGCCCGGCGCGGCGGCCACGCCACCGACCTGCTCGAGGAGGTGGTGGCCCGGTCGCGGGCGGGCGGCGCCGAGCGGCTGCTGCTCGAGGTGCGCGAGGACAACGCGGGCGCGCTGGCCTTCTACGCCGCCCGCGGGTTCGTCGAGGTCGACCGCCGGCGGCGCTACTACCGCGACGGCGCGACCGCGGTGGTGCTGCGCCTCCCGCTCAGGAAGGGCTGCTGAGCGGCCCGGAGCAGAGGGTGTGCTCCACCCGGTAGCCGAGCCGCTCATAGATCCGCAGCGCCGGCGCGTTGTCGGTGTAGACCCCCAGCGTCGCGACGTGCGGCGGGCGGTCCATCGCCCACCGGGTCAGCCCCGCCGACAGGGCGAGGCCCAGGCCGCGGCCGGTCTCCCCGGGCAGCACCGAGACCGCGCGCAGGTGCCCGCTGCCGTCCGGGTCGCGCCGCACGGCGCCCACGCCGACGAGCCGCCCGGCCACCCGCACGCCGAGCCAGCCCTCGATGCCCGGCGTGCCCGGCCGGCCGAACGTGTCGGGCTGCGCGACGTCGAGCACCGCGTCGATCGCCGCCGCGTCGGTGACCTGCTCCAGCGGGACCGTTGGCGGGGGAGCGGGCTCGGTGGCCCGCATCCAGTGCCAGCGCCCGCGCACCGGGTAGGCCCAGGCCGCCGGCACGGCGTCGTACGCCGCCTCCTCGACGCTCAGCCGCGCCGGCCGGAGGCGCGCGACCAGCTCCGCCATCAGCGGGCCGAGGTCGTCGGCCGGGCCGAGCCCGACCGTGTGGTGCGCGCTGTGGACCAGCACCGCCGCGCCGCGCACCCACGCCGCGTCGTACGTCGCAGGGCCGACGGCGTGCCGCACGAACGGCACCGCGCTCGTGGCTGCCAGCTCCCCGACGGCCACCTCGCGCACGCCGGCCATCCTGCACCGCGCACAATGGGGGCGTGACGGACGCCCCCCTCGTGCTCGGCATCGAGACCTCCTGCGACGAGACCGGCGTCGGCATCGTCCGCGGCCACGAGCTGCTCGCCGACGCGGTGGCCAGCAGCGTCGAGGAGCACGCCCGCTTCGGCGGGGTCGTGCCGGAGGTCGCCAGCCGCGCCCACCTCGAGGCGATGGTGCCCACGATCGAGCGGGCCTGCGAGACCGCCGGCATCCGCCCCTCCGACGTCGACGCGATCGCGGTCACCAGCGGTCCCGGCCTCGCCGGCGCCCTGCTCGTGGGCGTCGCGGCGGCCAAGGCGCTGGCCATCGGCCTCGACAAGCCGCTCTACGGCGTCAACCACCTCGCCGCCCACGTCGCGGTCGACCAGCTCGAGCACGGCGCGCTGCCCGAGCCGTGCATCGCGATGCTGGTCAGCGGCGGCCACTCCAGCCTGCTGCGGGTCACCGACGTGACCGGCGCCCACGGCGGGGTGGACCCGATGGGGGCCACCATCGACGACGCGGCCGGCGAGGCGTTCGACAAGGTGGCCCGGCTGCTCGGGCTGCCGTTCCCCGGCGGGCCGCACATCGACCGCGCCGCACGCGAGGGCTCCTCGGTGTACGTCGACTTCCCGCGCGGCCTGACCTCGCGCCGCGACCTCGAGCGGCACCGGTTCGACTTCTCCTTCTCCGGCCTCAAGACCGCCGTGGCCCGGTGGGTCGAGGCCCGCGAGCGCTCCGGCGAGCCGGTCCCCGTGGCCGACGTCGCGGCGTCCTTCCAGGAGGCCGTCTGCGACGTGCTGGTGCGCAAGGCGCTCGACGCCGCCGCCTCCGAGGGCATCGAGGACCTGCTCATCGGCGGCGGCGTCGCGGCCAACTCCCGGCTGCGCCACCTCGCCGAGGAGCGGGCCGCCAAGCTCGGCATCCGGGTCCGCGTGCCCCGCCCCGGGCTGTGCACCGACAACGGTGCGATGGTCGCCGCGCTCGGCGCCGAGATGGTCGCCCGCGGCCGCACCCCCTCCGCCCTCGACCTGCCCGCCGACTCCTCGCTGCCGGTCACCGAGGTCCTCGTCTAGCGGCTCGGCTGCTCCCGGCGTCCCGGCGCGGCCCGCGGCGGGGGTCGTGTGCCCCAGGACGCGGCCGGGCGCGTGCTCGGGCACACGACCCCCTAGCCGTCCGGGCCCGCCGGTCCCTGGCAGGCGCCGGGTCAGGACGGGCGGGGCGCGAGCAGCACCGTCCAGGACGTCGCCTTGTCCGTGGCGGCGTCGGTGCCGGCGACCAGGCCGCCGGTGCGGCCGGCGGGGACGGCGCGGCCGGGGTCGGTGAGCAGGGTGGCGACCCGGCCGCCGCCCGCGCCGGCCGAGGTGGCGCGGACGACCTCGCCGGCGGGTGCGGCCCACGCGGTCGCCGCGGCGGACTTGGTGGCCCAGTACGACACCCGCCACGCCCCGCCGGCCGGGGCCGTCACCATCGGGGTGCGGTGGGTGGCGGAGGTGCCCGGCTCCGGCGCCGCGGCCGAGCCGGCGACAGGGCCCGAGCGCCGGACGCCGCGGTAGGCCGCGAGGGTCAGGGCGCCCTGGCGCACGCCGGTCGAGAAGGAGACCGCCACGGTCGACCCGGCGTCGGCCGCGGTCACCACGCGCCGCCACAGGGTGGTGCGCAGCGTGCCGTCGCGCAGCGCGCGCACCCGGGTCCACCCCCGCCCGGGGCCGGTGAACCTGCCGGGGCCGGTGCTGCGGGAGAAGAACAGCAGCAGCGCGTCCCCGGGCCGTACGGCGCCCGGGACCCGCGTCGTCCAGGCCGTCGCGTTCGCGCCGGTCACCACCGCGGCCACCGGCCGCACCGGCGAGGCCGGCGGGGGCGGGTCGGGCAGCGCCACGGCCGTCTCGAGCGGGACGTACTTGAAGTCCTGGTTGCCCGCGCCGCCCGGCGCCTGGTTGTCGTGGTCCTGGCACACGAAGATCCCGCGGGGGAAGTCCGGCCCGAGCGGCGTCGCCACCGCGGTGATCCCGTCGGTGCGGTCGCAGTCGTCGGAGTCGGCCCCGGCGTCGACCCGAAAGGAGCGGACGTAGGTGTTGTCGAGGCGGTCGTAGACGGCGAAGTAGCTCGCGTCGGGGTCCTCGAGGTCCTGCGCCGACGCCACGACGTACCCGGTCCCGTCGGGCAGGTCGACCAGGGTGACGCCCTCGACATCGGGGACGAGGTGACCCCCGGCCGTGGCGACGCCGTCGACCAGGGTGCGGTCGTCCCCGGTCGCGGGGTCGGCGGCGTAGCGCCACAACCCGGTGTCCTCCTCGCTGACGTAGAGCGCGCCGGTGTCGTCGTCGGCGACGCACCCCTCGGCCTCCGAGCCGACTTCCAGGTCGCGGACGAGGGTCCCCTCGAGCAGACCGTCGGCGTCGGCGTCCCCGAGCCGGTACTGCTGCAGCCGGCCCGCGATCGTGATCAGCACGACGTGGACCTCCTGGGCGGCCGCGTCGACCCAGAGGCAGACGCCCTCGCCGCTGCCGGTGATCGCGCGGTCCTCGCCCGTGTCGCGCAGCAGCCGGGTGGCGGGGTCGACGTCGTAGAGCCGGAGCCCGTCGTGCGCCACGGCGACCACGTCGCGTACGACGCCGTCGACCGCGACCCGCTGGCGGACGTCGACGTTGCCCCAGAACGCCGTGTCGTCGGTGAGCCGCTGGACGAGGTTCCCGTCGAGGTCGTAGGTCTCGAGCCCGCCGAGCTTGTCGTTGCCGAGGACCAGCGAGCGCGCCGGGTCGGAGGGGTGGACCCACACGGCCGGGTCGTCGAGCGCGTCGCCGGCGCTGGCGACCGACACGGTCTCGCGCACCGAGGCGACCAGCGCCACGGGGTCGGGGGCGGCGGCCACCGGGGCCGACGCCGCCGGGGAGGCCGGTCCGGCGCCCGCGAGCGCGGCGCCGAGCAGGGTGGTCGGCGCGAGGACGCCGACCAGGATTCGTGCGGTCCGAGCGTGCACCAGCGCCTCCCCAGGGTGTGGGGAGCGACGCTAGGCGCGGCGTCGACCGCGGGCCAGGACCCGCGACGGAAACCCCCAGGGTTGGGGACGCCGTGGTGGATCCACCGGCCGGCCGCCGGCCGTGGCCCCGCCGCGACGGCCGGTCCGGGGGTGCCGTCGGGCGGCTCTAGGCTGGTGGACGCAAGTACCACCCGAGGGAGCAGGAGCACAGATGCAGCAGGTCAAGGCAGTCGTCGCGCGTGGCAAGGGCCAGCCGGTCGAGGTCACCACCATCAACGTCCCCGACCCGGGTCCGGGCGAGGCGGTCGTGCAGGTCCAGGCGTGCGGGGTGTGCCACACCGACCTCCACTACCGCGAGGGCGGGATCAACGACGACTTCCCGTTCCTGCTCGGCCACGAGGCCGCCGGCGTCGTCGAGGCCGTCGGCGAGGGCGTGACCGACGTGGCGCCGGGCGACTTCGTCGTCCTCAACTGGCGCGCGGTGTGCGGCGAGTGCCGCGCCTGCAAGCGCGGTGATCTCCAGTACTGCTTCAACACCCACAACGCCACGCAGAAGATGACGCTGGCCGAGGGCGACGACGCGGGCACCGAGCTGTCCCCGGCGCTGGGGATCGGCGCGTTCGCCGAGAAGACGCTGGTCGCGGCCGGCCAGTGCACCAAGGTCGACCCCGAGGCCCGCGCGGCCGCCGTCGGCCTGCTCGGCTGCGGCGTGATGGCCGGCATCGGCGCCGCGATCAACACCGGCGCCGTCACCCGCGGCACGTCCGTCGCCGTCATCGGCTGCGGCGGCGTCGGCGTCGCCGCGATCGCCGGCTCCGCGCTGGCCGGGGCCAGCCCGATCATCGCGATCGACATCGACGCCCAGAAGCTCGAGGGCGCGACGAAGCTCGGCGCGACCCACACGATCGACTCCTCCAAGGAGGACGTGGTCGCCCGGGTCAAGGAGATCTGCGGGGCGACGTACGAGGGTGCCGAGGGCGCCGACGTCGTCATCGAGGCCGTGGGCCGCCCGGAGACCTGGGAGCAGGCGTTCTACGCCCGCGACCTGGCCGGCACCGTTGTCCTGGTCGGCGTCCCGACGCCGGACATGAAGGTCCCCGAGCTGCCGCTGATCGACGTCTTCGGCCGCGGTGGCTCGCTGAAGTCCAGCTGGTACGGCGACTGCCTGCCGACCCGCGACTTCCCGATGCTGGTCGACCTCTACCAGCAGGGCCGCCTCGACCTCGACGCGTTCGTGACCGAGGAGATCGGCATCGACGACGTCGAGGCCGCCTTCGAGAAGATGCACCACGGCAACGTGCTGCGCAGCGTGGTGGTCTTCTGATGACCGGCGCCGGCGGGTCGGTGCGCGTCGACCACGCGGTCGTCAGCGGCACCTTCAGCCTCGACGGCGAGACCTTCGACGTCGACAACAACATCTGGGTCGTCGGCGACGACGCCGAGTGCGTCGTCATCGACGCCCCGCACTCGGTCGACGCGATCCTCGACGTCGTCGGCGACCGGACGGTCAAGGCGATCCTGCTGACCCACGCCCACGACGACCACTGCCGGGTCGCGCCGGAGCTGCGCGAGCGGGTCAACGGCGGGTCGGGCGCGCCGATCCTGCTGCACCCCGACGAGCGGCCGCTGTGGGAGCTCACCCACACCGACCGGCTCTGGGACGTCGACCTCGCCGACGGCTTCGAGATCACCGTCGGTGGCGTGACGCTGAAGGCCCTGCACACGCCCGGCCACGCGCCGGGCGCGGTCTGCTTCGCAGCGCCGGAGCTCGGCTGCGTCTTCACCGGCGACACGCTGTTCCAGGGCGGTCCGGGCGCGACCGGTCGCTCCTTCAGCGACCGGCCCACGCTCGAGGCCTCGATCCGGGCGAAGCTCTTCGCGCTGCCCGAGGAGACGGTCGTGCACACCGGCCACGGCGACGACACCACCATCGGTGCCGAGAAGGCGGCGCTCGGCGCCTGAACGACCCCCGGGTCGATCCTCGGAGCCCGGGACCGGTGTTGGAACGCTCCAAGCATGTGACGCACCGGTTCCGGGCAAGAGGAGCGCGTGGATCGAGCTCGGGTGGACTACTGGACGGCCCTGCGTGACGGCGACCGCCCTGCCGCCCTGGCGGCCATCAAGCAGATGCGCGACACCGGGCGCACCCACCTCGAGGTCATCGACGAGGTCATCGTCCCGGCGCAGGAGCAGGTCGCGGGCCACTGGCTCGCCGGTGAGTGGACCGCCGCGCAGCGACAGGTCGCGACCGCGATCAACGAGGGCCTCGTGCACTGGCTGTGCTCCTTCGCGCCCTCGCCGCCCGCGGACCGGCCGCTGGTCGTGGTCGCCACTGTCGAGCCCGAGGAGCTGCCGGCGCTGGTGCTGGCCGAGGGGCTGACCTCGGCCGGCTACCGCACCACCCTGGTCGGTGGGGACGGCGTCGCGGACGACCTGCTGCGCCAGGTGCTCGGCCGCAAGCCGCGCGCGCTGCTGGTCAGCGCCTCGCGGGCCTCCTCGCTGGCCCGGCTCAAGCCGGTCCTGCGCCATCTCCTGGCGACCGGCGTCCCCGTCGTGGCCCTCGGCGCCGCGTTCGGCGGCGACCCGGCCCGGGCCACCGCGATCGGCGCGACGGCGTACGCCGCCTCCCTCGAGGAGGCCGTCGTCCTGCTCGAGCAGCTGCCCCGCCGGCTGCCCACCCGCTCGCCGGAGCCTCCCGGGCCGGCCGAGGTCGAGGCGGCCTGGCTGGGGGAGTTCCGCCACGAGATCACGCCGTACGTCCTGCGGGCGCTCGCCGCACGCCACCCCGCCAGGACGGTCGACGGCATGCAGCCTCGGTGGTGGGCGGAGCTGGAGGAGCTCGTCGACCACGTGCTGGGCTGCCTGGCCTCCTCGCTGGTGACCGGCGACGAGACGATCATGGTCGAGGTGCGCGAGTGGCTCACCCGGGTGCTGGAGGCCCGGGGCGCCGCCGCGCTCGTCCAGGACGTCTGGGAGGTGCTGGCGCTCCCGCTGCGCGGCCACCCCCTCGCCCGGGTGCACCTGGCCGGCTCGGCCATCGCGCGGGGCACCGCCGACGGCGGACAGACCGACGGCGTCGCCACCCCCGCCTGAGTGGAACGGGCTGGGCTCAGGCCAGCGGGCGCACGAGCAGCGCGGTCCCGGCGCCGGCGACCCGGGTCAGCACGAGCGTGCCCTCCTCCGTGCCGCTGAGCGCGAGCCGCTTGCGCAGCTGCTCGGGGACCACCTCGACGCCGCGCTTCTTGATCGTCAGGGTGCCGATGCCGCGCTCGCGCAGCGCCGCCCGCAGCGCCTTCTCGCGGTAGGGCAGCTCCTCGAGGACCTCGTAGCCGCGCGCGAAGGGCGAGCGGTACGCCGCGTCGCCGGTGACGTAGGCGATGTGCTCGTCGACGAGCCCGCCCTGCACGGCGGCCGCGACGGCGGTGACCAGGCCGGCGCGGACGACGGCCCCGTCCGGCTCGTAGAGGTAGCGGCCCACGGCCCGGACCCCGACGCCGTCCTCCCCGAGCGCGGGGGCGTCCTCGTCGGTGAGGCTCGCGAGCCCGCCGTCGCCGATCACCGTCGCCCGCCGGGCGGTCGTGGCGAGCCCGCCCGACCACAGCGCGGCCTCCTTGACCTCGCCGTGGTCGCTGACCCACTCGGCCTCGACGCCGGCCGGGACGATGTCGTGCGGGATGCCGGGGGCGACCTTGACGCAGGAGTCGCGGCGCAGCAGGCGCTCCACGAAGGACCACGGCGGGGTCCAGTCGTCGACGTCGAAGGTGCGCCCGCGCGCCCCGCGGCGGGCCGGATCGGCGAAGGCGACGTCGAAGGGGGAGGGGTCCACGGTCGTCGCGTCCGCGACCATCACCGCCCCGGGCAGGTCCAGCGCCGCGAGGTTGGCCTCGGCGACCGCGACCCGCACGGGGTCGAGGTCGACGCCGGCGCAGGTCAGCCCGGCGCGGGCGGCGGCGACGAGGTCCCCGCCGATCCCGCAGCCGAGGTCGACGAGCGTGCGGGCGGCGTACGCCTGGAGGCGGGCGGCGCGGTGGGTGGCGACGGCCAGGCGGGTGGCCTGCTCGAGGCCGTCGGCGGTGAAGTACATGCGCGCGGCCAGGTCGCCGAACTTCGCCTCGGCGCGCACCCGGAGCCGGGCCTGGGTGAGCGCGGCCGCGGCGTGCTCGGCGCTCGCCTCGCGCCGCAGCGCGGTCTGCGCGGCGAGCGGGTCGGACCCGGCGAGCTCGCCCGCGCGGGCCAGCAGGGCCTGCCCCGGCTCGGTCAGCAGCCACCGGAAGGCGTCGAGATCCACAGGCCCGATCCTTGCAGGCCGGGGGTATCTGGCACTCGCGCCGGGTGAGTGCTAGTTTCGGTCCTGGCACTCTCCCTGTGAGTGTGCCAGCGCTTGCGAACCACGCACGACCCCCGCGACGGCGTGCGGCGGACCGCAGGCACCAGACGTGCACCACCCACCTGAAACACCTGAGTTTGAAAGTGGAGGTCGACATCGTGTCGGTCAACATCAAGCCCCTCGAGGACCGCATCGTCGTCAAGCCCCTCGACGCGGAGCAGACCACGGCTTCCGGCCTGGTCATCCCGGACACCGCCAAGGAGAAGCCCCAGGAGGGCGAGGTCGTGGCCGTGGGCCCCGGCCGCTTCAACGACGACGGCGACGAGCGCGTCCCCATGGACATCTCCGTGGGCGACAAGGTCATCTACAGCAAGTACGGCGGCACCGAGGTCAAGTACGGCGGCGAGGAGTACCTGATCCTCTCCGGCCGCGACGTCCTCGCCATCGTTTCCTGATCTCACCCGGGTCGTGTGCCTGACGACGCGCTGGCGCGCGTTCGCAGGCACACGACCCGGATTCATTACCCACAGCATCAGGTAGGAGAACCATGCCGAAGATCCTCGAGTTCGATGAGAACGCCCGCCGTGCCCTCGAGCGCGGCGTCGACGCGCTCGCCAACGCCGTCAAGGTCACCCTCGGCCCCAAGGGCCGCTACGTCGTCCTCGACAAGAAGTGGGGCGCCCCGACCATCACCAACGACGGTGTGACCGTCGCCCGTGAGATCGAGCTGGACGACCCCTTCGAGAACCTCGGCGCCCAGCTGACCAAGGAGGTCGCCACCAAGACCAACGACGTCGCGGGTGACGGCACGACCACCGCGACGGTGCTGGCCCAGGCGATGGTGCACGAGGGTCTGCGCGCCGTCGCCGCCGGCGCCAACCCGATGGGGCTCAAGCGCGGCATGGACGCCGCCGCCGAGGCCGTCGGCAACGCGCTGCGCGACGCCGCCCGCGAGGTGGAGACCCGCGAGGACATGGCGTCGGTCGCCACGATCTCCTCGCGCGACAGCCACATCGGTGACCTGCTCGCGCAGGCCTTCGACAAGGTCGGCAAGGACGGTGTCATCACCGTCGAGGAGTCCAACACCATGGGCACCGAGCTCGACTTCACCGAGGGCATGCAGTTCGACAAGGGCTACATCAGCCAGTACTTCGTGACCGACCCCGAGCGGATGGAGGCCGTCATCGACGACCCCTACATCCTGCTGCACCAGGGGAAGATCTCGGCCGTCGCCGAGCTGCTCCCGCTGCTGGAGAAGGTCATCCAGGCCGGCAAGCCGCTGTTCATCCTCGCCGAGGACGTCGACGGCGAGGCGCTCTCGACCCTGGTCGTGAACAAGATCCGCGGCACGTTCAACGCCGTCGCGGTCAAGGCCCCGGCCTTCGGTGACCGCCGCAAGGCGATGATGCAGGACATCGCGACCCTGACCGGTGGTCAGGTCGTCGCCCCCGAGGTCGGCCTCAAGCTCGACCAGGTGGGCCTCGAGGTCCTCGGCCAGGCCCGCCGCGTCGTGGTCACCAAGGACAACACCACGATCGTCGACGGCGCCGGTGACCCCGCCGAGGTCGAGGGTCGCGTCAACCAGATCAAGGCCGAGATCGAGTCCACCGACTCCGACTGGGACCGCGAGAAGCTCCAGGAGCGCCTCGCCAAGCTCGCCGGCGGTGTCTGCGTGATCAAGGTCGGCGCGCACACCGAGGTGGAGCTGAAGGAGAAGAAGCACCGCATCGAGGACGCCGTCTCCGCGACGCGCGCCGCGATCGAGGAGGGCATCGTCCCCGGCGGTGGCTCCGCGCTCATCCACGCGGTCTCCGTCCTCGACGGCGACCTCGGCCTGACCGGTGACGAGGCCGCCGGCGTGCGCATCGTGCGCAAGTCCGCCGACGAGCCGCTGCGCTGGATCGCCGAGAACGGCGGTGACAACGGCTACGTCGTCACCACCAAGGTCCGCGAGCTCGGCGTCGGCAACGGCTTCAACGCCGCGACCGGCGAGTACGGCGACCTGGTCGCCCAGGGCGTCCTCGACCCGGTCAAGGTCACCCGCTCCGCGCTGGTCAACGCCACCTCGATCGCGGCGATGCTGCTGACGACCGAGACGCTGATCGTCGACAAGCCCGAGGAGGAGGACGAGACCGCGGCCGCAGGCCACGGTCACGGCCACGGTCACTGAGTGACCGGCCCGGTCCGCGGACCGGGCCACCTCACGCACCACCCGGCGGCGCCGGTCCCCAGCAGGGGGGCCGGCGCCGTCGGCGTTCCGGGTCCGCCCCGGATCTGCCGTGACCCGTCTCGTGATGGTGAGCGAGCGCTCCGGCGCACGCTGGGCATCACGAGGCGGGGGTGGGGGCTCAGCAGTCGGGCTCGAGCGGCGGCCGGTCGAGCCCGCGCAGCAGGTAGACCGGCCGGTCCCAGCACCCGGTGTCGTGCAGCTCGTAGCGGGCCCGCACGGCGTCGTACAGCTCCTCGGCGCCAGGGGCTCCCCAGGCACCCCACGGCACCCACTCCACGAACCAGGTCGGTGCGTCCGGGCCCTCGAGGAGGGTGCGGAGCTCGGCGTAGTCGGGGTCGAGGGTGCGCATCGGCAGGCTCCACAGGTGCGTGTACGGCGTGGGCAGGCCGCTGCTCAGCTGGAGGTCGGCGCGGCCGCCGAAGACGACCAGGGTGTCGCCGGGCTCGGCCGCCGCGGCGATCGCCGCGCCGGTGTCGTCCTCGGGGAACTCCTGGAAGTCCAGCGCGTTCCAGCCGACCCAGCCGAGCAGGCAGACCACGGAGGACGCCGCGCTGAGCCCGATCACCAGGCGCATCGTGCGACCGCGGCCGGTGCGCCGGCGGGCGAGCAGGGCGGCGCACAGTGCGGTCGCGGGGACCAGTCCGAAGAGGTAGTCGCGCCAGTAGCTGCCCCCGAGGACCAGCGCCAGCCCGTCGGCCAGCACGATCGCCAGGGTGGCCGCGGTGACGACCGGGTCGGCACGCCACTCCCGGCGGATGTTGACGAGGAAGCCGCCGACGACGGCGACCATGCCCGCGGCCAGCGCGGCGAAGGCGAGGGTCACCGCGCGCGACGCGGGAGCGGCGGAGCCGCTCTCCGCAAGGACCGTGTTGGCGTCGAGGCGGAAGCCGTAGACGGCGTACCAGACCGTCTCGAGGTCCACGCCCGCGGCGGCCGCCCAGGCGACGGTGGCCAGGACGGGTACGGCGGCGCCGGCGACCGCGGCCGCGGCGAGCCGGCTGAAGGTGCGGCCGTCGATGCGCCGGGTGAGCAGGGCGGCCACGAGCAGGACGGCGCCGAAGGCCAGGCCGCCGGCGAGGTTCTGCTTCATCCCGAGGGCGGTCGTTGCGAGCAGCCCGGCGAGCGCCGCCCGGGCCGGCGAGCGGCGGGCGAGCCCGTCCAGGGCGCACAGGATCGAGCCGAACAGGAGGGGCAGCGCGAGGATCTCGCCCTTGACCGCGACCGCGTCGATGACGGTGTTGGTCAGCAGCGCGGCGACGGCCACGGCGGTCCACTTCGCTGCTCGCTCGCTGCTGACCCGGCGGGCCACCGCGGCCGCGCCGAGCACGGTCAGCGCGCAGGCGAGGGCGCCGACCACGCGGATGGCGTGCTCGCCGCCGATGCGGTCACTGAGGCCGAAGACGGCGACCAGGAGCGGGTGGCGGTCGACGAAGAGGTCGCCGTACACGCTGTCGGGCCGCGGGTCCCAGCCGCGCGCGACCAGGGTGAACCCGGCCTCGTCGGCACGCACCGGACGGGTCAGCCCCGGGAGCCGGAGCAGGAACGCGAGGGCCGCCGCGACCGCCACGGTCCAGCGAGACTCGACGACGCCCTCGACCCGGTGGGCGAGGGACTGCCACCGGTCGAGCACGGGTCCAGGGTCCCAGACCGGCGGTCACGGGCCGGTCCCGGCCGGTCGTAGCGCCGACGAAACACAGGGGACGCCGACCGGCAACCTGGCGGGCGCACCCTGGCGGCATGTTGTGGAGAGTGCGGACCACCCTGCCCGATCGCCCCGGGTCGCTGGCGGTGCTGGCCGAGCACTGCGGCCGGGCGGGGGTCAACATCCTCGGACTGCAGATCTTCCCGGGCGTGGAGGCGGTGACCGACGAGCTGGTGCTCAGCACGCCGCAGGGGTGGGGCGCGTCCGGCACCGCCCACCTCGTCGAGCGCGCGGGCGGGCGCAACGTGGTCGTCCAGCCCTGCACCGAGGCCGCCCTCACCGACCAGCCCACCCGCTACGTCCAGGCCGCCCGGGCGATCCTGGCCTCCCCGATGTCCTTCCCCGACGTCGTCGCCCGGCTCTTCGACGCCGAGGCCGACCCGGTCGACCCGGACGGCCCGCCGCAGGACGTCATGGAGATGACCGTCGGCGAGGTGCAGGTGCAGGTACGCCGCACGGCGTCGTTCACCGCCACCGAGCACGCCCGCGGCGCGGCGATGGCCGACCTGGTCAGCGACGTGCTGCAACGGACCCGGGCGGAGTCGGCGATCGCGGTGACCGCCGGGCGCCGGATGGGCGGCGGCGCGACCCCCGAGCACGTCGTCGACGGCGGGTCGGTCTCCGCGGTGGTCGACGGTGTCGTCGTCGGGCTGGCGACCGTGCAGGACCCGCTCGCGGAGGACCCCTCGACCCGGCCGGTCGTGCTCCGGGTCGACCCCGCCTGGCAGCGCCGGGGGATCGGCACCCGGCTGCTCGTCGACGCCGCCCGCCTCGCGCACACCCTCGGCGCGGACGAGATCGTGCTGACGACCCGCGCGGACAACCAGGCGGTGCTCCCGATGGTGCTCGCCGCCGGCATGCGCGGCCGGATCCGGATGGCCGCCGACGTGCTGACGGTCCGCGTCGCCGTCCGCGAGCTTCGCCCGCTCACCAGCTGACCCCCGTCGCTGGTTGAGCCCCCGCTGGTTGAGCAGCGAAGGCCACCAAGGCCTGAGCGTGTCGAAACCCGGCGAGCCGACCGCGGCCTCGACCACGGTCCTCCGCCCCGCGGCGTACGCCGGGTGGTGGGTGGTCGGGGCCTGCGGCTCCCGCCGGGCGGGCAGGCCCGGTCTACCAGGCCTGCGCTCGTGCCTCGCTCCGGCCCGCCAGACCCGACCACGACCGGGCCTGCCCGCCCGTCGTCCGCCTCCGGCCCCGACCTGCGCGGCGTACCCGTCCTGCGGCTGGTCCTCGGCCTCGGCTGCGGGGTCGTGTGCCTGGGAACGCGCCGGTCCGCGTCGTGGGGCACACGACCGCCGCGGACCAGGCGGGCGCGGCCTCACCAGCCCCATCCGTCCCGTCGTTGACGCGACCCCTGCACTTCTCAGGGGAGATCTGCCCCGATAAGTGCAGGAGTCACCGGTTAACCGGTGACTCCGACACCCGCGCCCACCGTCCACCCGCACTCCGGCCGGTCGGGACGGCGTCGGCGCCGCCGGTAGGCTGGAGGCGTGGAGCTCCCCGACAAGTTCGCCGCCCTCGGTCTCACCTACGACGACGTCCTGCTCCTGCCGGGGTACTCCGACCTGGCGCCGTCGGACATCGACACGACGAGCCGGTTGACCCGCGAGATCAGCCTCAAGGTGCCGCTGGTCAGCGCCGCGATGGACACCGTCACCGAGTCGCGCATGGCGATCGCCATGGCGCGCCAGGGCGGCCTCGGCGTGCTGCACCGCAACCTCTCGATCGAGGACCAGGCCTACCAGGTGGACCTGGTCAAGCGGACCCAGACCGGCATCATCGCCAACCCGGTCACCATCGGCCCGGACGCGACGCTGGAGGAGCTCGACCGGCTGGCGGGGGAGTACCGCGTCTCCGGCTTCCCGGTCGTCGACAGCGAGAACCGGCTGCTGGGCATCATCACCAACCGCGACCTGCGGTTCACCCCGGTCGCGGAGTGGGCCACCACCAAGGTCGACGAGGTGATGACCACCGAGGACCTGGTGACCGGCCCGGCCGGCATCAGCCGCGAGGACGCCACCGTGCTCCTGCGCCGGCACAAGAAGGAGCGCCTGCCGCTCGTCGACGACCAGGGTCGCCTCGTCGGCCTGATCACCGTCAAGGACTTCGTGAAGTCCGAGCAGTTCCCCAACGCCACCAACGACGCCTCGGGCGGCCTCATGGTCGGGGCGGCGATCGGCTACTTCGGTGACGCCTGGGAGCGGGCGACCACCCTGATCGACGCGGGCGTCGACGTCCTCGTCGCCGACACCGCCCACGGCCACGTCCGGCTGCTGCTCGACATGGTCCGCCGGCTCAAGACCGACCCCGCGACCCGCCACGTGCAGGTCATCGGCGGCAACGTCGCGACCCGCGACGGCGCCCAGGCGTTCGTCGACGCCGGCGCGGACGCGGTCAAGGTGGGCTTCGGCCCCGGCTCGATCTGCACCACGCGCGTCGTCACCGGCACCGGCGTACCGCAGATCACCGCGGTGTACGAGGCCTCGCTGGCGTGCAAGCCGGCCGGGGTGCCGGTCATCGCCGACGGCGGCCTCCAGCAGTCCGGCGACATCGCCAAGGCCCTGGTCGCCGGCGCCGACAGCGTGATGATCGGCTCGCTGCTCGCCGGCTGCGACGAGTCGCCGGGCGAGCTGATCTTCCTCAACGGCAAGCAGTACAAGGCCTACCGCGGCATGGGCTCGCTCGGCGCGATGAGCAGCCGCGGCAAGAAGTCCTACTCCAAGGACCGCTACTTCCAGGCCGAGGTCGCCAGCGACGACCTGATCGTGCCCGAGGGCATCGAGGGCCAGGTCGCCTACCGTGGGCCGCTGTCTGCCGTCGCCCACCAGCTCGTCGGCGGCCTCGCGCAGTCGATGTTCTACATCGGCGCGCGGACGGTGCCCGAGCTGCAGGAGAAGGGCAAGTTCGTCCGGATCACCTCGGCCTCGCTCAAGGAGAGCCACCCGCACGACGTGCAGATGACCGCCGAGGCGCCCAACTACAACGGCCGGTAGACCAGCAGGGCCGCCCGCGCACCCGTTCCCCGCGCGAGCACCCGGACGTCGTACTCATCGCCCTCGAGCAGCACACCGCCGACCAGGAGCGCCGGGCCTACCCGGCTGCCGACGGACGCCGAGCTGCCGCGCGAGAGCCGGCCCTGCCAGGTCGCCCGGACCAGGCCGCCGTCCCCGACCAGCACGGCCAGGGCGTCCCCGTCGGCGGTGTCGACCACGGTGCTCCAGTCGTGCTCGCCGCGGAAGGTGTCGCCCGTGCCGGGCACGAGGGGGTCGAGCCGCCAGGTGCGCCCGGCGTGCTCGATGACGGTCTCGACGTCCAGCCCGGCCATCTCGACGGTCGGCGCCGACTGCCGGTAGACCGCGACGCCGACCTCCGCCCCGGACGGACGGACCTCCGGCCCCCGCTCGCCCCGGGTGAGGTAGGCGCGGACCGTGTGGTCACCGACCGGCCCGGGGCCGTCCAGGGAGTACCAGGAGGGGCCGGCGTCCGTGGAGTCCTCGGCGCTGCACTGCCCCGAGATCGGTCCGTCGCCGTCGAGGTCGACGTGGACCCAGAGCCCGGGCTCCTCGCTCGTGCAGTACCGCGCGATGCGAGCCGTGGCCAGCCCGCCCCGGAAGGTCACTGACGCCTCCGCCTCGCCGGCCTCGGCGAAGTCCGCGGCCAGCAACGAGGCCGCCCCGACGGTGGAGCGGAACACGGCCAGGCCGTTGTCGACCCCCTCCGCGAGCGCGCCGGTGCCCTCGTAGACCGCGACCCCGACCCGAGCGCCGGCGGGCGCGCCGTCGACCTCGACGCGCAGGGTGGTGCCGAGGGTCGAGACGGGCACCGGCACGTCGACGGCCTCGGCGCCCCGGACCCGGCCGACGGCCTCGCCCGCCTCGTAGAGGGTGGCGGCGCCCGAGCCCAGCCCCGTGGCGACGAGCGAGACCGCGCGGGTCGCCGTGGTCTCCGGCAGGCGCACCCGGTCGCCGTCGTCGAGCACCCCGGTGGTGCTCAAGGCGTAGGGGAAGCCGGACACGCTGATCGACTCCGCGACGGTGACGCCGACGACCTCGGTCGCCGGCCCGGGGCCCTCGGTGCCGTCCGGCGCGACGACGGCCGTGACCGTGCCGACCCCGGCGAGCAGCACGACGGCCGCCGCGGTCGCCAGCGTCGTCGTACGTCGTCGGCGGGCGATCCGCACCCGCGCTCGCACGGCGGCGGGCCGGGCGTGGCGCTCGTGGTCGGCGACGGCGTCGCCGTGGCGGTGGAGGGTCTCGCGCAGGTCGTCGAGGGTGTTCACGCCGGGTCCTCCGTGCTGCTCGCAGGGGTGGTGATCGGGGCGGCCAGGGACGGGTCGACCCGCAGCTTCGCGAGCGCCTTGCTGGTCTGGCTCTTGACGGTGCCGGTGCTCACGCCGAGCAACCGGGCGGTCTCGGCCTCGGAGAGGTCCTCGACGAAGCGCAGCACCACGACCGCGCGCTGGCGGCGGGGCAGGCGGCCCATCGCCTCCCACAGGTCGTGGCGCTGGTCGGCCTCGGCGTGCCCGCCGGCGGCCGGTGCCGGCTCCGGCGGCTCGGCCCACGGCTGCTCGCCGTTCCAGCGCCGCCGCCACCAGGAGGCGAAGGTGTTGACCAGGATCCGGCGGACGTAGGGCTCGGGATTGCCCTCGATGCGCGACCAGGAGAACCACGCCTTGGTCAGCGCCGTCTGGAGGAGGTCCTCGGCGAGCGCGGTGTCGCGGGTCAGCAGGTAGGCCGTGCGCAGCAGGTGCGTGGAGCGCGCGGCGACGAACGCGTCGAAGTCCGGCGTCTCGCCGCGAGGTGCGCCCACGTCTGCTCCCGAGGTCGTCGACCGGAGGCCGGTCAGGGTGTCCATGCCCACCTCTACCGGGTGGAGCGGGTGAACGGTTGCCCGACGTGCCGGGTCTCCTCGGTAGGGTTCGAGGGTGACCGAGATCGAGATCGGACGGGCCAAGCGCGCGCGGCGGGCGTACTCCTTCGACGACGTGGCGATCGTGCCCTCGCGGCGCACGCGCGACCCCGAGGAGGTCAGCACCGACTGGCAGATCGACGCCTACCGCTTCGACCTGCCCGTCCTCGCCGCCCCGATGGACTCGGTGATGTCGCCGGAGACGGCCATCGCCTTCGGCCGGTTCGGCGGCCTCGGCGTGCTGAACCTCGAGGGCATCTGGACGCGGTACGACGACCCCGAGCCGCTGCTCGAGGAGGTCGCCGGCCTGCAGGGGCAGGACGCGACCCGCCGTCTCCAGGAGATCTACACCGAGCCGGTGAAGGCCGAGCTGATCACCGAGCGGCTGCGCCAGATCCGCGAGGCCGGCGTGACCGTCGCGGGCTCGCTGCCGCCGCAGCGGACCAAGGAGTTCGCCAAGACCGTCGTGGACGCGGGCGTCGACATGTTCGTCATCCGCGGCACCACCGTCTCGGCCGAGCACGTCTCCTCCCAGGCCGAGCCGCTGAACCTCAAGGAGTTCATCTACGAGCTCGACGTCCCGGTGATCGTCGGCGGCTGCGCGACCCACCAGGCCGCGCTGCACCTGATGCGCACCGGCGCGGCCGGCGTGCTCGTCGGCTTCGGCGGCGGCGCGGCGCACACCACCCGCACCGTGCTCGGCGTCGCGGTGCCGATGGCCTCGGCGGTCGCCGACGTGGCCGCGGCCCGCCGCGACTACCTCGACGAGTCCGGCGGCCGCTACGTCCACGTCATCGCCGACGGCTCGATCGGCCACTCCGGGGACCTCGCCAAGGCGATCGCCTGCGGCGCCGACGCGGTCATGGTCGGCTCGCCGTTCGCCCGCGCGACCGACGCTCCGGGCCACGGCTTCCACTGGGGCACCGAGGCCCACCACCCCGACCTGCCGCGCGGCCAGCGGATGCAGTTCGAGACCGTCGGCACGCTCGAGGAGATCCTCTTCGGCCCCTCCCGCGTCGCCGACGGGACGATGAACCTCATCGGCGCGCTCAAGCGCTCCATGGCCACCACGGGCTACACCGAGGTCAAGGAGTTCCAGCGCGTCGAGCTCGTGATCGAGTGAGCGAGGTCGACGAGCGCCCCGTCACCATCCACACCGACGGCGCCTGCGTGCCCAACCCGGGCCCCGGCGGGTGGGGTGCGCTGCTGCGGCAGGGCAGCCACGAGCTGGAGCTGTGCGGCGGCCTCGCCGAGCCCACCACCAACAACCGGATGGAGCTGACCGCGCCGATCGAGGCGCTGGAGGCGCTGCGGCGACGCTCGGTCGTGCACCTCTACACCGACAGCACCTACGTCCGCAACGGCATCACCTCCTGGGTGCTCGGCTGGCAGCGCAACGGTTGGCTGACCAAGGCCAAGGAGCCGGTCAAGAACGCCGACCTGTGGCGGCGGCTCGTCGCCGCCTGCGCCGAGCACGACGTCGAGTGGCACTGGGTCAAGGGCCACAGCGGCGACGAGGGCAACGAGCGCGCCGACCGGCTCGCCGCCCGCGGCCTCGCCGAGGCCGTCGCGGCCGCACGCGCGTGAGCGTCCTCCGCGTCGCCGCCGGCCAGGCCGCCGCGGTCGCCGGGGACCTCCTGGCCAACGTCGCCACCGCGGCGCGGCTGGCCCGCGAGGCCGGCGACCGGGGCGTGCGCCTGCTGGTGCTGCCCGAGGCGTTCCTGACCGGGTACGACGCCGCGGCGTTCGACGGCGAGCTGCCGACGCCCGCGCGGCTGGCCGGCGCGGAGCTCGACCCGCTGCGCGAGGCGTCCCGCGAGGCCGGCCTCGTGGTGGTCGCCGGCACCGCGCTCCAGCGGTCGGACCGGCGCACCCTGTCCTCGGTCGTGGTCCGGCCCGACGGCGAGGTGGCCGTGCCCTACGACAAGCAGCACCTCGACCCCGGCGAGCGGCCGTGGTTCACCGCCGGCGACCACGGCTGCTCGATCACCGTCGAGGGCGTCGAGCTCGGCCTGAGCATCTGCTACGACGGCTGCTTCCCCGAGCACGCCCGGGCCGCCGCGGCCGACGGCGCGCTGGGCTACCTCAGCTCCGCGGCGTACGTCCCCGGCGGGGAGCACCGCCGCGACCTCTACTACGCCGCGCGGGCGGTGGAGAACTCCTTCTACGTCGTCTTCTCCGGCCTCACCGGCCGCTGCGGGGCCAGCGCGTTCTGCGGCGGCTCGGCGGTCTACGACCCCGAGGGCCGCCCGCTCGACCGGCTCGACGAGGAGGAGGGGCTGGCCGTCGCCGACCTCGACCCGGGCCTGGTCGCGGCCACCCGCGAGCGGCACGCGATGCACCACGACCACCGGCCCTCGCTGGGCCCGCGGGTGCGCGCCTGACCTGGTCCTTGTCCGATGTCGGCGGCCGCGCCTAGGGTGCGATCCGCACCACTTGGTGTGAGCGCCATCACTCGGGAGGCCGCCGTGCGTCGTACCGTCCCATCCACCCTCGTCGCGGCCGGGGCCGCGCTCGCGCTGGTGTGGCCCACCGCCCCCGCCGTCGCCGCGGAGGGCGACCGCGGCGGGCAGGACCGTGGGCCCGCCCGGCACGCCCTGCGCGCCGGCATCACCGACGACAGCTTCTACTTCGTCATGGCCGACCGGTTCGCCAACGGCGACCCCGGCAACGACACCGGCGGGATCGCCGGCGGCAAGGACGAGCACGGCTTCGACCCCACCGCCAAGGGCTACTTCAACGGCGGCGACCTCGACGGCCTGCGCGCGCAGCTGGACTACATCGAGGGGCTGGGCACCGACGCGATCTGGCTGACCCCGGTCTTCCAGAACAAGCCGGTCCAGCTCGAGGACGGGCCCTCGGCGGGCTACCACGGCTACTGGATCACCGACTTCACCCGGATCGACCCGCACCTGGGCACCAACGCCGACCTCACCGAGCTGGTCGAGGCCGCCCACGAGCGCGGGATCAAGGTCTTCTTCGACATCATCACCAACCACACCGCCGACGTCATCGGCTACGAGGAGGGCGCGCGCACGGCGTACGTGCCCAAGGACGTCGAGCCCTACCTGACCGCCGGCGGCGTGCCCTTCGACGACCGCGACCACGCGGGCACCGCCGGCTTCCCCGAGCTCGACGCGGCCACGTCGTTCCCCTACACGCCGGTGCTGGAGCCGGGCGAGGAGGACCTCAAGGTCCCGGCCTGGCTCAACGACCCGACGCTCTACCACAACCGCGGCAACACGACCTTCACCGGCGAGGACAGCCAGTACGGCGACTTCTTCGGCCTCGACGACCTCTTCACCGAGCACCCGCGGGTGGTCGAGGGGATGATCGACATCTACCGCACGTGGGTCGAGGACTTCGGCATCGACGGCTTCCGGATCGACACGATGAAGCACGTCGACGACGCGTTCTGGCAGGCCTTCGGGCCCGGCCTCCTCGACTTCGCCCGCAGCCACGGCAAGCCGGACTTCTTCATGTTCGGCGAGGTCGCCCTCGACGGCAGCGACGCGGCCGCGAAGGCGTTCACCTCCCACTACACGACCCACGACGGCATGCAGGCGATCCTCGACTTCCCCTTCCAGTGGGCCGCCCGCGACTTCGTCTCCAAGCAGGGCAGCGGCCGGGCGCTGGCCCGGTTCTTCCGCGACGACGACTGGTACACCGACGCCGACAGCAACGTCCACTCGCTGCCGACCTTCCTCGGCAACCACGACATGGGCCGCTTCGGCCACTTCCTCGGCGTCGACGACCCGGAGCGGTCGGCCGAGGAGATGCTGCGGCGCGACGTGCTCGCCCACGAGCTGATGTACCTCTCCCGCGGCAACCCGGTCGTCTACTACGGCGACGAGCAGGGCTTCACCGGCACCGGCGGGGACCAGCTGGCGCGGCAGAGCATGTTCGCCAGCCAGGTGCCCGAGTACGTCGACGACGACCAGCTCGGCTCGGAGGAGACACCCGCGACCGACAGCTTCGACACCGACCACCCGCTCTACCGGGCCGTCGCCGGGCTCGACCGCCTCCTCGAGCAGCACCCGGCCCTGCGGCGCGGGGCCCAGCAGGTCCGCGCCGCGGGCGAGGACGTCGTCGCCTTCTCCCGCATCGACCGGCGCCAGCAGCAGGAGTACGTCGTCGTGGTCAACACCGCCGACCGCGCGCGCACCCTCACCGTGCCGACCTGGGTGGCGCGCGGCGACTTCCGCCGGGTCCACGGCGACGGGCCGGCCGTGCGGCGCAGCGCCCGGGACGGCCGCCTCCGCGTCTCGGTCCCGGCGACCTCGGCGGTCGTCTACGCCTCCACCGAGCGCATCCCGGCCTCGCGGAAGGCGCCCCCGGTGCGGCTCGCGGAGCCGGTGCCGACGAAGGTCGCCCGCAGCCGCACGAAGGTGACCGCGAAGGTCGGTGGCGACTCCTTCTTCGAGGTCACCTTCCAGGCCAAGGTCGGCGGCGGCCGGTGGCGCGACATCGGCACCGACGACTCCGCGCCCTACCGCGTCTTCCACGACACCCGTGACCTGGCCCCGGGCACGAAGGTGCGCTACCGCGCGGCCGTCCTGGACAACCGCGGCCACAGCCGCACGAGCGGTGTGCGCACGACCCGGGTGGCCCCGCCGACGGTCGACCTCACCACCTCCGGCCAGGGCGGCACCGTGAGCGCGGTCGACCCGGTGACCGTCACCGCCACCGTCGACCCCGAGCGTCCCGGGCAGTCGGTGCGCTTCGAGCGCAGCGTCGCCGGCGGTGCGTGGACGACGATCGGCACCGACTCCTCCTCGCCCGCCTTCACCGTCCGCGACGACGTCACCGGGCTGCCGCTCGGGACGCGGGTGCGCTACCGAGCCGTGCTCCTCGAGCCCGGCACGCCGCGGGTCGTCGGCGGCCCGGTCGCGGTGACCACGGCCGCCCCGACGCCGGCACGGGACAGCGTGACGGTGGCCGGCAGCCTCCAGTCCGAGATCGGGTGCCCCGAGGACTGGCAGCCGGCCTGTGTCGAGAGCCGGCTGGCCTTCGACCCGACCGACGGCCGCTGGCACGCCACCTTCGACCTGCCCGCCGGGACCTATGAGTGGAAGGTCGCGATCGACGGCTCCTGGGACGAGAACTACGGGGCCGGGGGAGCCGCCGGTGGCGACAACCTGACGCTCGTGGTGCCCGAGGGCGGCGCGACCTACCGCTTCACCTGGGACCAGGTCAGCAAGGAGCCGTCAGCCACACTGGTCCCATGAGCTCGCCCGGCGCGCCCGTCCGTCCCGACCCGAGTGCGCTGGGCCCCGCCGCCCGCGAGGCGGCGCTCGACCGGATCGCCGCTCCCGACCACGAGCTCGACGTGCTCGTGGTCGGGGGCGGCGTCGTCGGGGCCGGGGTCGCCCTCGACGCGGTGACCCGCGGGCTCTCGACCGCGCTGGTCGAGCAGCGCGACCTGGCCAGCGGCACGAGCAGCCGCTCCTCCAAGCTCGTCCACGGCGGGCTGCGCTACCTCGAGATGCTCGACTTCGCCCTGGTGCGCGAGGCGCTGCACGAGCGCGGGCTGCTGCTGACCCGGCTCGCGCCCCACCTGGTGCGCCCGGTGCCGTTCCTCTACCCGCTGACCCACCGCGGCTGGGAGCGGCCCTACGTCGGCGCGGGGCTCGCGCTGTACGACGGCATGGCCGCCCTCGCGCCCGGCGGCTCCGGGCTCCCGCGGCACCGCCACCTGACCCGCCGCCAGGTCGCCCGGACGGCTCCGGACTTCCGCGCCGAGACCGTCACCGGGGCGATCCGCTACTACGACTGCCAGGTCGACGACGCCCGACTGGTGCTCACCATCGCCCGGACCGCCGCCGCCAACGGGGCCGCCGTCGCGACCCGCGTCCGGGTGACCGGGTTCCTCCGCGAGGGGGAGCGGGTCGTCGGGGTCCGGGCCACCGACCTGGAGACCGGCCGGGAGCTGGAGGTCCGCGCCAAGGTCGTCGTCAACGCCGCCGGCGTATGGACCGACGAGGTCCAGGAGATGGTCGGCGGCCGCGGCGCGCTGCACGTCCAGGCCTCCAAGGGCATCCACCTCGTGGTGCCGCGCGACCGGATCCGGTCCGAGGCCGGCTTCATCGTGCGCACCGAGACCTCGGTGCTCTTCGTCATCCCGTGGGGCCGGCACTGGGTCATCGGCACCACCGACACCGCGTGGGACCTCGACAAGGCCCACCCCGCGGCCAGCCGCACCGACATCGAGTACGTCCTGGACCGGGTCAACGCGATCCTCCGCGAGCCGCTCGACCACGACGACGTGGAGGGCGTGTACGCCGGCCTGCGGCCGCTGCTGAGCGGGGAGTCCGAGCCCACGTCGAAGATCTCGCGCGAGCACACCGTGGTCACGCCGGTGCCCGGGCTGGTGATGATCGCGGGCGGGAAGCTGACGACGTACCGAGTGATGGCGCGGGACGCGGTCGACGCCGCCGCCCACTCCCTGCGCACCACCGGCAACCTCGCCGTCCGTCCCTCGATCACCGACCGGGTGCCGCTGCTCGGCGCGGACGGCTGGGAGGCGCGGACCAACCAGCGGGTGCTCCTCGCGCGCCGCTCCGGGCTGCACGTGGCCCGCATCGACGCGCTGCTCGACCGCTACGGCTCGCTCGTCGACGACCTGCTCGCGCTGGTCGCCGAGCGCCCCGACCTCGCCGAGCCGCTCGAGGGCGCCGAGGACCACCTGGCCGCCGAGGTCGTCTACGCGGTGACCCACGAGGGCGCGCGCCACCTCGACGACGTGCTGACCCGCCGCACCCGGATCTCCATCGAGACCTTCGACCGCGGCACCCGCGCCGCCCCCGGCGTCGCCCGGCTGATGGCCGCGGAGCTCGGCTGGGACGATGAGCGGACCGCCGACGAGGTCGACCACTACCTGCGCCGCGTCGAGGCCGAGCGCCAGAGCCAGCAGCAGCTCACCGACCAGGAGGCCGACGAGGCCCGGGTGCGGGCGCCGGACATCGTCTGACCGCCCTCCCCGCTGGTTGAGCAGCGAGCGCCAGCGAGCGTGTCGAAACCCGGTGACCCGACCGCGGCCTGTGCCACGGTCATCCGCCCACGGCGTACGCCGGGTGGTGGGGGTCGGGGCCTGCGGCTCCCGCCGGGCGGGCACGCCCGGTCTACCCGGCCTGCGCTCGTGCCTCGCTCCGGCCCGCCAGGCCCGACCACGACCGGGCCTGCCCGCCCGTCGTCCGCCTCCGGCCCCGACCTGCGCGGCATACCCGCCCCGCGGGGTCGGCCCGAGCGGTTGGGCCAGCCGGCGTAGTTGACACGCGTCATTGACAACTAGAACGCGTTCCACCGATGCTGCCGTGAGACCCATGTCACACCGCGCGGCGTGGGCGACCCCGAGGAGCGCCCGTGACCCAGGCACCGCCGCCACCGGACACCAGGCTGCAGCGCAGCAGCCGCGACGCTCGGCCCCTGGCCGACCGGCTCGCCTCCTGGCTCGCCACCCAGCTGCCCGTGGGGGCCCACCCGGCCGTGGTCGTGCACGCCGGCACCGACGCCAACGGCATGTCCTCGGAGACCCTGCCGCTCGACGCGACGTGGACCGAGGGCGGCGAGCAGCGCGTGGGCCGGTACGTCGCCCGGGTCGCGCCGGCGGCCGAGGACTTCCCGGTCTTCCCTGACTACGCGCTCGGCGACCAGTACGACGCGATGCGGCTCGTCGCGGAGCTGACCGACGTCCCGGTGCCGGCCGTGCGGTGGCTGGAGCCGACTGGGGAGGTGCTGGGCACCCCGTTCTTCCTGATGGACCGGGTCGAGGGCGTGGTGCCGCAGGACGTGCTGCCCTACAACTTCGGCGACAACTGGCTCCACGACGCCTCGCCGGAGGAGCAGCGCGACCTCCAGGACCGCACCGTCGGCGTGGTGGCCCGGCTGCACTCGATCCCCGAGGCCATCGCGACCTTCGCCTTCCTCGACCCCGCGCGGCACGGCCACGCGGGGGAGACGCCGCTGGCGCGCAACCTGGCCCGGACGCGCGCCTGGTACGAGTTCGCGGTCCCCGACATCGGCCGCTCCTCGGTCACCGAGCGCGGGCTCGCCTGGCTCGAGGCGCACCTCCCGCCGCAGCAGGGCGACCCGGTGCTGTGCTGGGGCGACGCGCGGATCGGCAACGTCCTCTACCGCGACTTCGCCCCGGTCGCGGTGCTCGACTGGGAGATGGCCACGGTCGGACCCCGCGAGCTCGACCTGTCCTGGATGGTCTTCGCCCACCGCGTCTTCGAGTCGATCACCGGCGCGCTGGAGCTCCCCGGGATGCCGCACTTCCTGCGCGAGGAGGAGGTCGTGGCGACGTACCGCCAGGTCACCGGCGTCGAGGTCGGCGACCTGCACTGGTACCACGTCTACAACGCCGTCCAGTGGTGCATCGTCTTCCTGCGCACCGGCGCCCGGCAGATCCACTTCGGCGAGATCGAGCGGCCCGAGGACCCCGATGCGCTGATGCACCACAAGCCGTTGCTCGACAGCCTGCTGGCGGAGGTGGGTGCGTGATGGTCGGTCCGCTCGATGAGTACCCCCTCCACCAGGCGCCGCTGCCGGTCACCTGGCCGGCCAGCAGCGACCGCAACTTCTACGACCGCTGCTACTTCAACGCCCACGACCGCAGCGGCGAGCTGTTCCTCATCACCGGGCTCGGCTACTACCCGAACCTCGGCACCAAGGACGCCTTCCTCCTGCTGGCCCGCGACGGCAAGCACACGGCCGTCCACCTCTCCGACCTCTGCGACGACGACCGCCTCAACCAGCGCGTCGGCGGCTACTCCATCGAGGTCGACGAGCCGCTCCAGCGCCTCCACCTGAGGCTGGAGGAGACCGAGGGCATCGCCGCGGATCTCGTCTGGGAGGGCTCGTTCCCGGTGCTCCAGGAGCTGCCGCACGTGCTGCGCTCCGGCGCGCGGGTCACCCTCGAGGCCCAGCGCTTCGCCCAGGTCGGCACCTGGTCGGGCCACGTCGAGGTCGACGGCGAGCGGATCGAGGTCACCCCCGACCGGTGGGTCGGCACCCGCGACCGCTCGTGGGGCATCCGGCCGGTCGGCGAGGCCGAGCCGGCCGGCGCGCCGGCGGACCCGCCCTTCGACGGCATGTGGTGGCTCTACGTGCCGATGCGGTTCGAGGAGTACGCCGTCGTGCTGATCCTCCAGGAGGACCCCTCGGGCTACCGCACCCTCAACGACTGCCACCGCGTCCACCCCGACGGCCGCACCGAGCAGCTGGGCTGGCCGCGCGTGCGGGTCCACTACGCCCCGGGCACCCGCACGCCCACCGGCGCGACCATCCGCTGCACCAGCGGGTCGGGGGAGGAGATCGTCCTCGAGGTCTCCTCCCTGCTGGCCGCGCCGTTGCACGTCGGCGGCGGCTACGGCGGCGACCCGGACTGGACCCACGGCGTCTGGCGGGGCGAGAAGTTCGTCGAGCGGGTCACCTACGACCTCGCCGACGAGGCCGTCGTCGGGCGGATGATGTTCGGCTGCGTCGACCACGTCGGCCGCGCGGTCCTCACCGAGGGCGGCCGCACCGCGGAGGGCTGGGGGCTCTTCGAGCACTTCGCCATCGGCCGGCACGACCCCAGCGGCTTCGCCGACTGGTTCGCCGTCGCCCCCTGACCAGCCCCACCCGAGCAGCCCCACCCGAGCAGCCCCACCCGAGCAGCAGGAGCAGCCATGACCCTCGACCGCGACGCCTTCTTCATCGACGGCGGCTGGCGCGCCCCGGCCACCACGGACACCCTCCGGGTCGTCTCGCCGCACAGCGAGGAGGTCGTGGCGACCGTCCCGGAGGGCTCGCCGGCCGACGTGGACGCCGCGGTCGCCGCGGCCCGGCGGGCCTTCGACGAGGGACCGTGGCCGCGGATGTCGCCCGAGGAGCGGATCGAGGTGCTCCAGGTGTTCTCCGGGCTGTACGCCGCCAGGCTGGCGGAGATGGCGGACCTGATCACCATCGAGATGGGCGCGCCGACGTCGTTCTCCAACCTCGCCCAGTCGCCGGCGCCGTGGATGCAGATCGAGGCGTTCCTCGGCATCGCCCGGTCCTTCCCGTGGGAGGAGCGGCGCCCGGGCGTGCTCGGCCCGGAGGTGGTGGTGCGCCGGGAGCCGATCGGCGTGGTGGCGGCCATCCCGCCGTGGAACGTCCCGCAGTTCACGACGGTCTCCAAGGTCGTCCCGGCCCTGCTCGCCGGCAACACCGTCGTGGTCAAGCCCGCGCCGGAGACCCCGCTCGACACCTACCTGATGGCCGAGCTGCTCCTCGAGGCCGGCGTCCCCGCGGGTGTGGTCAACATCGTGGCCGCCGGGCGCGAGGTCGGCGAGCACCTGGTGGCCCATCCCGGCGTCGACAAGGTCGCCTTCACCGGCTCCACCGCGGCCGGGCGCCGGATCGCCGCGGTGTGCGGCGAGCAGCTCAAGCGGGTCAGCCTCGAGCTGGGCGGCAAGTCCGCCGCCATCGTGCTCGACGACGCCGACCTCGCCGCGACCGTGGAGGGCCTGAAGTTCATCGGCCTGATGAACTCCGGCCAGGCCTGCGTCGCCCAGACCCGGGTCCTGGCCTCGCGGGCCAGCTACGACGCCGTCGTCGACGCGCTCGCCGAGGCTGTCGCCGGCATGAAGGTCGGCGACCCGATGGACCCCGCCACCGAGATCGGCCCGATGGTCGCCCAGCGCCAGCAGGAGCGGGTGGAGAAGTACATCGCGCTCGGCCAGGAGGAGGGCGCCCGTCTCGTCGTCGGCGGCAACGGCATGCCCGACGGGCTCGACCGCGGGTGGTACGTCCGCCCCACCGTCTTCGCCGACGTCGACAACCGGATGCGGATCGCCCAGGAGGAGATCTTCGGGCCGGTGCTCTCGGTCATCGCCTACGACGACGTCGACGACGCGGTCCGCATCGCCAACGAGTCCGACTACGGCCTCGCGGGAACGGTCTGGACCGCTGACCCCGAGGCCGGCCTCGATGTCGCCCGCCGCGTCCGCGCCGGGACGTACGGCGTGAACACCTACACGATGGACTTCGCGGCGCCGTTCGGCGGCTTCAAGGCCTCCGGGATCGGCCGGGAGTTCGGCCCCGAGGGCCTCGGGGAGTACACCGAGCTCAAGTCGGTCTACACCGACGCACCCGCGATGTGACCCTCCCGCGGGCCCGGGTTGACAACTCGGGCCCGTGTGTACAGTCCCACATTTGTGCCCGAGCGGTAGTTCGGGAGACTGCGGTCACATACCCTCGGTACATGAGCGCCTCCTCTCCGTCCCCGTCCGGCGGCCCGCTCGTGGAGGGGCCCCGCGACCCCGAGCACGAGCCCGGCGCGACGTACGCCCTCGAGCCCGAGTACGTCGCCTCGCTGACCCGCCGCATCGTCGCCACCTCCGGCGAGGACCACGCCGTGTACTCGCCCCTCGACGGGGCCCCGCTCGCGCACGTGCCGCAGAGCAGCGACGCCGACGTGGCCGCGGCCTTCGCGCGGGCCCGTCGCGCCCAGGTCGCCTGGTCCCGCACCAGCCTGGACCAGCGCGCCGCGATGCTGCTGCGCCTGCACGACCTCGTGCTCGACCGCCAGGACGAGATCACCGACCTGATCGTGCTGGAGTCCGGCAAGGCGCGGAAGCACGCCTTCGACGAGACCCTCCATGTCGCGATGACCGCGCGCTACTACGGCCGCACCGCGCGGCGCCACCTCGCGACCCGGCGCCACCCGGGCGTCATGCCGGTGCTGACCCGCGTCGACGTCAACCGGGTGCCCAAGGGCGTCGTCGGGATCATCTCGCCCTGGAACTACCCGTTCACCATGGCCCTGGCCGACGGCCTGCCCGCGCTGCTCGCCGGCAACGCCGTCGTCGCCAAGCCCGACTCCCAGACGATGCTCTCCGCGCTGCTCGGCGCCCAGCTGCTCGAGGAGGCCGGCTTCCCCGCCGACGTCTGGCAGGTCGTGGCGGGCCCCGGCCCCCGGGTGGGCACCGGGATCGTCGAGCGCGCCGACTACGTCTGCTTCACCGGCTCGACCGCCACCGGCCGGCTGATCGCCCGCGGCTGCGCCGATCGGCTCATCGGCTGCTCGCTGGAGCTCGGCGGCAAGAACCCGATGCTGGTCCTGCGCGACGCCGACCTCGAGCGCGCCGCCGAGGGCGCGGTCCGCGCGACGTTCTCCAACGCCGGGCAGCTGTGCGTCTCGGTCGAGCGGCTCTTCGTCGCCGACCAGGTCTACGACCGCTTCGTGGACCGGTTCGTCGCCCGCACCCAGGCGATGACCCTCGGCGCGACGCTGGACTGGGACAACGACATGGGCTCGCTGATCTCCCAGGCGCAGCTCGACGCGGTCGTCCACCACGTCGAGGAGGCGGTGGCCAAGGGCGCCCGCGTGCTCACCGGCGGCCGGGCCCGGCCCGACCTGGGCCCCTTCGTCTACGAGCCGACGATCCTCGAGGGCGTCACGCCGGACATGGCCTGCTTCCAGGACGAGACGTTCGGCCCGGTGGTCTCGCTCTACCGCTTCCACGACGAGGCCGACGCGATCGCCCGCGCCAACGAGGGCGTGTACGGCCTCAACGCCTCGATCTACAGCCAGGACGGCCCCCGCGCCCGGGCCATCGCCCGGCACGTCAAGGCCGGCACCGTGAACATCAACGAGGCCTTCGGTGCCGCGTTCGCGAGCATCGACGCCCCGATGGGCGGCATGCGCCAGTCCGGCGTGGGTCGCCGGCAGGGTGCCGAGGGCATCCTGCGCTACACCGAGACCCAGTCGGTCGCGACGCAGCGCGGGCTGCCGATCGCGCCGGTGCTCGGGATGTCCGACGAGCGGTTCGCGAAGGTGATGACCGCCAACCTCCGCCTGATGAAGAAGCTGGGACGTGCCTGATGACCGACCGTGACCCCCAGACCGCCGCCGCGCAGGGCGCCGCCGGGAACGACGCCGGCCACGACTTCGACGTCCTCGTCGTCGGCTCCGGCTTCGGCGGCTCGGTGGCCGCGCTGCGGCTGACCGAGAAGGGCTACAAGGTCGGCGTCCTCGAGGCCGGCGCGCGGTTCCGCGACGAGGACTTCGCCGAGACCAACTGGGACGTCAAGCGCTACCTGTTCCGCCCGGAGGTCGGCTGCTACGGCATCCAGCGCATCGACGCGCTGCGCGACTGCCTCATCGTCTCCGGCGCAGGTGTCGGCGGCGGGTCGCTGGTCTACGCCAACACGCTCTACGAGCCGCTGCCGGCGTTCTTCAACGACCCCCAGTGGAGCCACATCACCGACTGGAAGGCCGAGCTGGCGCCGTTCTACGACCAGGCCAAGCGGATGCTCGGCGTCGTGGAGAACCCGCTCCGCACCCCGGCCGACGACGTGATGGAGAAGGTCGCGGGCGAGATGGGCGTGGCCGACACCTTCCACCCGACCCCGGTGGGCGTCTTCTTCGGCGGCCCCGGCCAGGAGCAGGGCGAGAAGGTCGCCGACCCGTTCTTCGGTGGGGCCGGCCCCGAGCGCACCACCTGCATCGGCTGCGGCTCGTGCATGAGCGGGTGCCGCCACAACGCGAAGAACACCCTGGTCAAGAACTACCTCTACCTCGCCGAGCAGGCCGGCGCGAAGGTCCTCCCGCTGACGACCGTCACCCGGATCGCGCCCCGCGAGGACGGCGGGTACGACGTCCACGTCCGCTACACCAAGGCCAAGACGCCCCGCCGCTCGGCCGCGCGGGTGCTCACCGCCGACCAGGTCGTGCTCGCGGCGTCCGCGCTCGGCACCCAGCGGCTCCTGCACCGGATGAAGGACGAGGGCCACCTCTCCCGGATCTCCGACCGGCTGGGCTACCTCTCGCGCACCAACTCCGAGTCGATCCTGGGCGCGATCGCGCCGGACACCTCGATCGACTACAGCCAGGGCATCGCGATCACCTCCTCCTTCCACCCCGACGCCGACACCCACGTCGAGCCGGTCCGGTACGGCAAGGGCAGCAACTTCATGTCGCTGCTGCAGACCGTGCTGACCGACGGCGACGGCCCGGTGCCGCGCTGGCGGACCTGGCTGAAGGAGACCTGGAAGCAGCGGCGGAGCATCACCGACCTCTACGACCTGCGGCACTGGTCGGAGCGGACGGTCATCGCGCTGGTCATGCAGAGCCTGGACAACTCGATCACGACGTACACGAGGAAGATCCCGGGCACGAACCGGCGCTTCCTCACCTCGCGCCAGGGCCACGGCGTCCCGAACCCGACGTGGATCCCGGCCGGCAACACCGCGGTGCGCCTGATGGCCAAGGTCACCGGCGGCACGCCGGGCGGCAACATCGGCGAGCAGTTCAACATGCCGCTGACCGCGCACTTCCTCGGCGGCTGCGCGATCGGCGACTCCGCGGAGACCGGCGTGATCGACCCCTACCAGCGCGTCTACGGCCACCCGGGGCTGCACGTCGCCGACGGCTCGGCGGTCACCGCGAACCTCGGCGTGAACCCGTCGCTGACCATCACCGCCCAGGCCGAGCGGGCGATGGCGCTGTGGCCCAACAAGGGCGAGCAGGACCACCGGCCGGCCCTGGGCGCGGACTACCGGCGCATCGAGCCGGTCGCGCCCGCGGCCCCGGTCGTCCCCGACAGCGCCCCCGGCGCGCTCCGCCTCCCGATCGTCGGGGTCTCCTGACCCCGCCGCACCTCGCTGACCTGCGACGACAGGCCGGCAGCACCACGACGAACGGCCCGGTCCAGACCGGGCCGTTCTTCGTTGTTGCCACCGCGTAACCCGCCCCGGGGACGGTCGTTGAGGTGGTCAGACCCGGCAGTCATGCTCCCTCCCAAGAGTCGGGTCGTGGTCCAGGCACTGTCCAACAGCTGCGTGGACGATCAGGGCCCGGCCACCCTCCCTCCCCGGCCGGGCCCTGGTGCATTTCCCGTCCGGCGCCGCGGGTGCCCCTGCTGATGTAACGCACCGTTCGCTGCTCTTCCTGCACGCTGCAACGTGCAGGAAGAGTGGCGAACGGTGCGTTACAAGCCCCACCGCCCCTGCCGCCCCGGCCGCGGCGAGCAGGCCGGGAGGGCGCCGATAGGCTTCGACCCATGACGGCGGTGGGAGAGCACGACCTGGTCCTGGTGGTCGACTTCGGCGCGCAGTACGCGCAGCTGATCGCCCGGCGCGTCCGCGAGGCGCGGGTCTACTCCGAGATCGTGCCGCACACGATGCCGGTCGCCGACATGCTGGCCCGCAACCCGAAGGCGATCATCCTGTCGGGCGGGCCGTCGTCGGTGTACGCCGAGGGCGCGCCGTCGATCGACACGAGCCTGTTCACGGCGGGCACGCCGGTCTTCGGCATGTGCTACGGCTTCCAGCTGATGGCCCGCGGCCTCGGCGGCGAGGTCTCGCACACGGGCGCCCGCGAGTACGGCCGCACCGAGGTCACGGTCACCGAGCCGGGCACGCTGCTCTCCGACGTACCCACCTCCCACCGGGTGTGGATGTCCCACGGCGACTCCGTCACCGCCGCCCCCGAGGGCTTCTCGGTGCTGGCCTCGACGGCCGTGACGCCGGTGGCGGCCTTCGAGGACGTCGACCGCGGGCTCGCCGGCGTGCAGTGGCACCCCGAGGTGCTCCACTCCGAGCACGGCCAGCAGGTCCTCGAGCACTTCCTCCACTCGATCGCCGGCTGCCGGCCGACCTGGACGATGGTCAACATCGTCGAGGAGCAGATCGAGGCGATCCGCGCCCAGGTCGGTGAGCGCGGCCGCGCGATCTGCGGCCTGTCCGGCGGCGTCGACTCCGCGGTCGCGGCGGCCATCGTCCAGCGGGCGATCGGCGACCGGCTGACCTGCGTGTACGTCGACCACGGCCTGATGCGCCAGGGCGAGACCGAGCAGGTCGAGCGGGACTTCGTGGCCGCCACCGGGGTGGACCTGAAGGTCGTCGACGCCGAGGAGCGCTTCCTCTCCGCGCTGGCCGGGATCTCCGACCCCGAGGAGAAGCGCAAGACCATCGGCCGGGAGTTCATCCGCGTCTTCGAGGGCGCCCGCGCCGAGATCCTCGCCGGCTTCGTGGAGCAGAGCACCGCCGAGGAGGGCGACAAGGTCGCGTTCCTCGTGCAGGGCACGCTCTACCCCGACGTCGTGGAGTCCGGCGGGGGAGCGGGCACCTCCAACATCAAGTCCCACCACAACGTCGGCGGCCTGCCCGACGACATGGATCTCGAGCTGGTCGAGCCGCTGCGCACGCTGTTCAAGGACGAGGTGCGCCAGGTCGGCGAGCAGCTCGGCCTGCCCGCCGAGATCGTCCACCGCCAGCCGTTCCCCGGCCCCGGCCTGGGCATCCGGATCATCGGCGAGGTCACCCGCGAGCGGCTCGACATCCTGCGCCAGGCCGACGCGATCGCCCGCGAGGAGATGACCCGCGCAGGCTTGGACCGCGACGTGTGGCAGATGCCGGTCGTGCTGCTCGCCGACGTCCGCTCGGTCGGCGTCCAGGGCGACGGGCGCACCTACGGCCACCCGGTCGTCCTGCGCCCGGTGACCTCCGAGGACGCGATGACCGCCGACTGGGCGCGGCTGCCCTACGAGGTGATGGAGAAGATCTCGACCCGGATCACCAACGAGGTCGCCGACGTCAACCGGGTCACCGTCGACATCACCTCCAAGCCGCCGGGCACCATCGAGTGGGAGTGACCGCGGCCTGAGCCCCGGTCGCGGAGGCTTCAGCCGGCCATCGGGCGCAGGACGTCCTCGGCGAAGCGCGCCATGCCGTCGAGCTTCTGCTCCAGGGTCGCCTCGAGGCCGGTGTAGTAGGCCCAGGGCATCGTCATGCAGTCGGTGACCCCGCCGGCCTCGGCGCGCGCGAACTGCTCGGGCGTCACCGCGTCGGTCAGCGCGACGATCACCCGGAAGTCGCCGGTCGCGCCCGCCTCCGCCCGCACCTCCTGCAGGCGGGCGGCCCAGCGGAGCGCCTCGTCGGTGCGGTACATGTCGCCGACCCACCCGTCGTGGCGCGCGGCCCGGCGGAGCGCGGCCTCCGAGAGCCCGCCGACGTACACCGGGACCGGCGCGGTCGGCGTCGGCTCCATCACCAGCCGCGGCGCGGAGTAGTGCTCGCCCGCGAACTCCGTCCACCCCGGCTCCCAGAGCCGCTTGAGCAGGGCCAGCCCCTCGTCGGTGCGGCGGCCGCGGGTGCCGAACTCCTGCTCGAGCAGCTCGAACTCCTCCTCGCACCACCCGATCCCGACGCCCAGCGCGACCCGGTTGCCCGAGAGCACCGCCGCCGTGCCCACCGACTTCGCGACCTGGAAGGGGTTGCGCAGGGCCGGGACGTAGACCGAGGTGAAGAAGCGCAGCCGCTCGGTGACCGCGGCGAGCGAGCCCGCCAGCACCCACGGGTCGGGCCACGCGGCGTCGTGGCCCCAGCGGCGCGCGCCGTCGGGGGTGTAGGGGTACGGCGTGCGCAGCGTCTCCAGGTCGACGACGTGGTCGGGGATCGCGAGGGCGTCGTAGCCCAGCTCGTCGGCCGCCCGCGCGATCGCGGGCAGCTCGGGGACGGGCAGGAAGGCGGTGCTGATCGCGAAGCGCACGCGCCGCAGCCTAGGGGCGGACCAGTCCGGGCTAGAACCGGTTCCATCCTCGGCGGGCGCGGTCCAGCGCGACCGCGTCGACCAGGTCCGACCGGTCGGCGTCCCCCAGGCCACGGCTGACGTACGCCGCCCCGTAGCCGCCCGTGAGCGAGGTCCAGCCCGCGCACCCGCCGAGACCCCCCATCCCCACCTCGACCCGTGTGGGGGCCGGCAGCAGGTCGCGCTGGTAGCCCAGGGTCCAGGTCACGTCGCGGCCGAGCACCCGGTCGTGGCCGGTGGCCTGCCCGGTGGTCAGCGCCGCGTGCAGCGCGGGACCGAGCAGCGTCCCCACCGCGCCGCCGGGGTCGGCCAGGTCGGCCTGGAGCAGCGCGAGGCCCTGGGCGCTGGCGTGCAGGGAGACCGCGGGGAAGGAGCTCGTCCGCCAGGCCGGGCTGTTGACGACGGCGGGGTCGAGCAGCCCCGGCGGCCGGCCGAGGACCGGGCCCCACGCCGGGTCCTCGAGGTGGGCGGCGGGCCACGAGGGGTCCATCGGCACCACGTCGGCGACTCGGTCGAGGCCGGCCGGGTGCACCGCGAGGTGGAGGTCCCAACCGTGCGGGGCGACGATCCGCGCGAACCGGTCGGCCAGGGTCTCACCGGTCGCCCGCCGGACGATCTCGTCGCAGAGGTGGCCGTAGGTCAGGGCGTGCTCGGCGACGGCCGTGCCCGGCTCGTGCTCGGGGGCGGTGTCGGCGAGGAGCGCGACGAGGGCGGCGCGGTCGCCGGGGGAGAGGCCGGCCGCGGCCGGCGGGAAGGCCGGCTGGCCGGCCTGGTGGCAGAGCACCTGCCGGACCGTCGTGGCGCCCTTGCCGTGCGCGGCGTACTCCGGCCACACCGCGGCGACCGGCTCGTCGAGCTCCAGCAGTCCCTCGGCCACCACCGAGAGGACGGTGAGTGCCGCCAGCGGCTTGGCCACGGAGTAGCACAGGACGAGGGTGTCCGGGGTCCATGGCCGGGTCCCGTCCCGAGTGCCGGCCCAGGCCTCGTCGACGATCTCGCCGTCGCGCACCAGGCACGCCGCACCGCCCGGCTCGCGGCCGCTGCGGTGCAGCTCGGCGAGGACGTCGGCCAGCGTGCGCACGCCCCGACCCTAGAGCGGGCCGGTCCAGCGGGCCCTGGACACGCGAACGGCCGCGACGCGGCGTACGGCAACCTGGTCGCCATCCGCCGCGTCGCGGCCGAACGAGGGGTGCTCGAGCCCGGGCTCGTCATGAGCCGGGCTCGGCGGCTATCCGAAGAGGCTGTAGCCGCCCGGGCCGACCGCGAGGCCGACGATGACGAGCACGATGCCCCACAGCATCTGACCCTTGACGAGCTGGAAGATGCCCGCAATCACCAAGATCACGGCCAGGATCCAAAGGATGAAACCCATTGTTGTGCTCCTTCTGTAGTCGGGGGAGTGGAGGGAGCACGGAGCAGTTACCCGCAGGTGGTCCGGACCATGCGTTTCCCCAGGTGTGAGCCCGGGTAGAGCCGCTTCGGGCGACCCGACCGGCCGCCCTCCACCCAGATCGCTCCCCCACATCCCGAGGTTGTAGATGCGAAGAACCGTCATCGGCGCCGCCGGCGCCGTCGTCCTGGCCCTCTCCGTGCTGCCGGGTGTCGCCGTCGGCGCGACGCGCGTGGACGGCGACCACTTCCAGTCCGCCGGCCTGCGGCTCGCGGTCCGCGACTGCGTCGACCCGGGCGCGGCGCCGGGGCGGGCGCCGGGCTTCCGCGTGGTGCGCAACAAGCCGAACTCCGGCAAGGCCAGCATCGCGTGGCAGCCCTCCAGCACCGGCACGGCCGTCGGCGCGACCGCGTACGCCGGTCGCCCGACCCAGCTGAGCACCTTCACCATCCGGCTGCGCACGACCGCCGCGCAGAGCCAGGGCATCGCGTCGGTCCGGTACGACCCGCCGAACGACGACGGTTACTGGATCGGCACCTCGGACCTGATCACCGACCTCAACCCCGACGAGAAGCCGGACTGGCGCACGATCGACGGGGCCGCGCTCACCTACTCCTGGCGCCACTACACGCCTGCGGGCGTCGAGGACGCGACGTCGTTCCCGACCGACCTGCAGTCCTTCGCGCAGCTGCGCGGCGGCGACGGCGAGGGCGCCCGGATCGGCTTCCTCTTCGGCTGCGACGGCAATCCCTTCCAGGTCGACCGGCTCGTCGTCCGCTCGGGCGGGCCGCTGAAGACCTATGAGTTCGAGGCGATCAAGACCAACGCCTCCCTGACGCGGGGCACCGGGCGCGGTCGCACCGTCCGCGTGATCTACGGCGAGAAGGTCAACCTCGTCGGGCGGGTCCGCGAGGCGATCGACAACGACGCCGTCGCCGGCACCTACGTCCTCGCCGCGAAGGGGCCGGGGGAGAAGAAGTTCCGCAAGGTCGCGAGCAAGAAGGTCGGCAGCGGCGGCGTGATGCGGACCAAGGTGCAGCCGGCCAAGGCCACGGTCTACCGGCTCTCCTACCCGCGGTCGACCAAGCACGAGGCCTCCTCGACGAAGCTCAAGGTCCTCGTCCGCGTCAACGTCACCGCCTCGCTCGCCCAGCGCAAGATCCGTCAGGGCGAGCGGCTGACCATGCGTGGCCGGGCCCTGCCGGCTCGCCGCGCCGCCATCCAGCTGCAGAAGTACGTCGGCGGCAAGTGGCGCACCGTCAGCCGCGGCCGGACCGCCGCCAACGGCTCCTACGCCATCTCCGCGACCTCCGCGCGCATCGGCACCAGCTTCTGGCGCGTGTGGGTCACCGGCGGCGCCGGGAACATCTCCGGTGCCTCGGTCGCCCGCAAGCTGACCACGGTCGTCCCGCCGAGCAGCGGTGGCGGCGGCGGTGGCGGCGGTGGCGGCGGCGGCGGCGGCGGCAACCCGACGCCGACCGACCCGACGCCCCCGCCCCCGACCGAGCCCCCGCCGCCCCCGCCGCCGGGCTCCTGACCCCCGTCAAGCACGACACGCCCCCGACCGGACTCCGGTCGGGGGCGTGGTGCTTCCCGGGCGGGGCAGGCCGCGGCGCGGCCAGGTCAGGCCGGGTCAGGCCGGGCGGGGCCGGGCGGGGCCGGGGCAGGCAGCGGCGGGGTCGCGGCTCAGGGGTAGGCGACGCGGGCCCGCACGCGGACCCCGTCGACGACGAGGGTCACGACGCCCTCGTCGCGGGCGACCTTCGCGAGCCGCGGCACGCGGCCACGCCCGTCCTGGCCGACCGGCACCGGGACGCAGTCGACGCCCTGCTCGCACCACTCGCCGACCTGGGCCGACGACAGGCGCGGGACGGGGCGGGTGCCCGAGGCGAAGCCGGCCACCTCCACGCCGTACCAGACGCAGGGGTAGGTGTAGCCCGCCGCGCTCGTCGTGCACGGGCCGGGGGTCCGGACCAGCCGTACGACGCGGGCGTCCGAGGTCGCGCAGTCGCGCTCGACCTTGCTGGTGGCAGTGGCGCCGCCGGCGGACTCGGCGACCGTGCGGACCCGGACGCAGACCCGCTCGCCGCCCTGGGGGGTGTCCACGGTGAAGCGGGCATCGTCCAGCGTCTGCCAGCCGTCCCCGCGGTCGTACTCGGTGGTCTGCACGACGTCACCGCCGGGCTCGGCGGCCTCGCGGATCCTGACGGTCACCGAGCGGTAGCCGCCCCGCGCCTCGACCCGGGGGGCCTTCGGGGTGGGCGGGGCGACGGCGGTCGGGCTGGGGCTGGTGGTGGCGGGGTCCGTCGCCTCGGTCGCGACGGTCGGGGTCGGGTCGCCCGCGGCGGGCTCGTCGTCGTCGCCGCCGGTGGCGGCGTCCACGGCGAAGGCGGTCACCGCGACCGCGGCCACGAGACCGGCCGCGGCGAGCGCCGCCAGGCCGCCCCGCCGGCGCCGCTCGCGGTCGACGGGGGTGGCGCCGCTTGGGCCGTCCTCGGGACCGCCCGAGGAGCCGCCTGACCCGGAGCCGCCCGAGCCGTCGCCGGAGGCGATCGCGGGGGCGACCACCGGGGCCGGGGTCACCAGCTTGCGGGCGACGGTGCTGCCGGCCTGGGGCTCGTCGTGCGCGTCACCCGTGGCCGAGGACGAGGGGGCGGAGGGCGGGCTGGAGGAGGAGGGGGGCGTGGCGGCCGCGGCCGCGCCGGCAGCCGCCGCACCGCCGAGGGCGGCGATGGTGGGCTTGACCACGGTGCGGTCGTCGTCGGGCTCGGGAGCGGCGGCCGGAGCAGCCGCCGGAGCAGCCGCCGGGGCAGCGACCGGGGCGGCCGCCGGGGGAGCGGCGGGGAGGGTGGACAGCGGCGCCGCGGCCGGGTCGTCGGCCCCGGTGATCGGGCCGGGCGGGGGGAGCCGGCCGGCGTCGATGTCGCGGATGATCGAGAGCAGCGCCTCGCGGAGGTCGGCGGCGGACTGGACCCGCTGCTCGGGGTCCTTGTGCAGCGTGCGGGCCAGGACCTCGTCGATCCGGTCGTCGACCGGGTGGCCGGTGCCCAGGGCGGGGGTCGGCGAGTTCACGTGGCTGTTGATCATCTGGAAGTCGGTGCCGGAGTACGGCGCGTCGCCGGCCAGCACCGCCCACAGCAGGCAGCCCATGGAGTAGACGTCGCCGCGCTCGTCCGCGGGGTGGCCGAAGTGCCGCTCGGGCGCCATGTACGCCGGGCTGCCCACCAGCGTGCCGGCGCGGGTCAGCCCCTCCTGGTCGGCGGCGTTGCCGTCGAGGGCGATGCCGAAGTCGGCGAGGTAGGGGATCAGCCCCTCGGGCCGGTTCCACAGCAGCACGTTGCCGGGCTTGACGTCGCGGTGGATGACGCCGGCGGCGTGGGCGTCGGCCAGGGCCTCGCAGGTCTGCGCGACGAGCGAGAGCGCCGCGCGGCGGTCGAGCGGGCCGTGGGTCTGGAGCCAGGTGCGCAGGTCCCCGTCGGGGAAGAGCTCGGTGACGAAGTAGACGGTGTCCTCGGTCTCGCCGTACTCGTGGATGCCCACGATGTTGCGCGAGCGGATCCGGGCGAGCACCGAGGCCTCGCGGGCGAACCGGGCGTGGAAGTCCTCGCGGTCGGGCAGCGAGGGGAGCACGATCTTGAGCGCGACGGAGCGGTTGAGGACCTTGTCGACGGCCTCGTAGACCACGCCCATGCCGCCGTGGCCGATCCGACGCACGATCCGGTAGCGACCGTCGTACTCGTCGTCGACCTTCGGGTATCCCATGCCTGCCCTCGCCCGGGCTCGGGCGGCCCGCCGCGGGGAGTTTACCGGGCCGCGGTCCCCGGCAAACCCCGGATGGCGAGGTCGCCCCCGAGCGCCCCCCGAGCGGCCCCGAGCGGCCCCCGCGTCAGGTCCGGCGGGCGTACGTCGTGGTGCGCTCGAGGACCGGGCGGCCGATCCCGGCGCCGATCTCGACCAGCTCGGCGACCGTCTTGGCCGACCCGTGCTCGGAGCCGGCCATCCGGGAGATGGTCTCCTCCATCAGCGTCCCGCCGAGGTCGTTGGCGCCGGCGCGGAGCATCGCGCGGGTGCCCTCGACGCCGAGCTTGACCCACGAGGTCTGGATGTTGTCGATGCGCCCGTGGAGCAGGATCCGCGCCATCGCGTGGACCGCCAGGTTGTCGCGCAGGGTCGGGCCGGGGCGGGCGACGCCGGCGAGGTAGATCGGCGCCGAGGTGTGCACGAACGGCAGCGGCACGAACTCGGTGAACCCGCCGACCCCGGCCTCGCGGGCCCGGTCCTGCACGCCGGCCAGGACCCGGAGGTGGCCGACCCAGTGCCGCGGGTTGTCGACGTGGCCGTACATCATCGTCGAGGTCGTCGGGATCCCGACGCGGTGCGCGGTGCTGACGATCTCGACCCAGGTGCGCGCGGGCAGCTTGCCCTTGGTCAGCACCCAGCGGACCTCGTCGTCGAGGATCTCCGCGGCGGTGCCCGGCAGCGAGCCCAGCCCGGCCTCGCGGGCCTTGATGAGGAAGTCCTCGATGGACAGCCCGGTCCGGGCGGTGCCGTTGACGACCTCCATCGGGCTGAAGGCGTGGACGTGCATCTCGGGCACGCGCTGCTTGACCGCCGAGACGAGGTCGAAGTACGCCGTCGCGGGCAGCTCGGGGTCGATGCCGCCCTGCATGCACACCTCGGTCGCGCCGAGGTCCCACGCCTCCTGGGCGCGGTCGGCGACCTCGTCGAGGGAGAGGGAGAAGGCGTCGGCGTCGGTGCGGCGCTGGGCGAACGCGCAGAACCGGCACCCGACGTAGCAGACGTTGGTGAAGTTGATGTTGCGGTTGACGACGTAGGTCACCTCGTCGCCGACGACCTCGCGGCGCAGGTCGTCGGCCAGCCGGCAGACCTGCTCGAGGAGCGGGCCCTCGGCGGTCATCAGGGTCAGCGCGTGCTCGTCGGAGAGCCCGCCGGGGTCGGCCTCGGCGGCCGCGAGCGCCTCGCGGCCCTCGCTGTGCAGGACCGCCGGCGCACCATCGACCAGCCCGGTGGTCGACGCGGCGTCGCGCACGGAGTCCCAGTCGCCGTAGACGTCGGCGAAGTCCGAGCGCCGGTCCTCGGTGCGGCCGCCGTCGGGGCCCTCGCGGTCGACGGCCTCGTGGAGGTCGGTGCGCCCGGCGCTGGTGAACCCGCCGTCCGGCTCCTGCCACGGCAGGCCGGTGGGGCGTACGCCGGGGCGCGCGAGGCCGTCGGGCGCGGCCAGGGCGGCGACGTGCCCGGCCACGCGGGGGTCCAGCCAGGGCGCGCCGCCGTCGAGGGCGGCGCGGACGTACTCGGGGTGGACGGTGAGCCGCGCCTTCAGCTCGAAGCCGGCCTCGGCGCTGATCGCCCGCAGCCGCTCCAGCGAGGGCCAGGGCCGCTCGGGGTTGACGTGGTCGGGGGTGAGCGGGGAGACGCCGCCCCAGTCGTCGACGCCGGCGTCGAGCAGCGCGCGGCACTCCGCGGACCCCTGGGCGTGGTCGACCAGGTTCGGCGGGGCCTGCACCCGGGCCTTGGGGCCCAGCACGATGCGGGTGACCGCGATGGCGGCGCGGTACTCGTCGAGGTCGAGGTCGTCGGTGTGCCGCATCGCGGTGTCGGGCTTGGCCCGGAAGTTCTGGACGATCACCTCCTGGACCGCGCCGTAGGCGCGGGCGGTGGCGCGCAACGCGAAGATCGTCTCGGCGCGCTCGGTGAGCGTCTCGCCGATCCCGACGAGCAGCCCGGTGGTGAACGGGATCGACAGCCGGCCCGCGTCCTCCAGCACCCGCAGCCGCACCGCGGGGTCCTTGTCGGGCGAGCCGAAGTGGGCCAGCCCCTTGGTCTCGTGCAGCCGGGTGGAGGTGGTCTCGAGCATCATCCCCATCGAGGGGGAGACCGGCTTGAGCCGGTTCATCTCCTCCCAGGACATGACGCCGGGGTTGAGGTGGGGCAGCAGCCCGGTCTCCTCCAGCACCCGCACCGCGAGCGCCCGCACGTAGGCCAGCGTCGAGTCGTAGCCCTGCTCGTCCAGCCAGGCCCGCGCCTCGGGCCAGCGGTCCTCGGGCCGGTCGCCGAGGGTGAACAGCGCCTCCAGGCAGCCCAGCTCCGCGCCCTGCCGGGCGATCTCGAGGACCTCGTCGGGGGAGAGGTACGGCGCGCGGCCCTCGCGGGCGGCCTGCCCCGGGGTCTCCACGAACGTGCAGTAGTGGCACCGGTCGCGGCACAGCCGGGTGACCGGGATGAAGACCTTGGGGGAGTACGTCACCACGCCGGCGCGGCCGGCGGCGACGAGCCCGGCATCGCGGACCTTCGCGGCGGCCGCGCACAGCCGGTCCAGCTCGGGGCCGGTCGCCGCGAGCAGGGCGGTCGCCTCGGCCACGTCCAGGGCGGCGCCGCGCTCGGCGCGCGCGAGGGCGCGGCGTACCTGCTGCGGCATGGGGCGGGGGTCCGCGGTCTCGACGTCCATCGTGCTCAGGCTAACCGCCGCGGGGAAGGCGGCGGTCGGCCAAGGCCCGGCCGGGGCCCGGTCCGGGCGGTGGAGGTCAGACCCCGACGCGGGGGTCCTCCCGGACCGGGGCCGGGGTGTCCCGGTCCCGGTCCCGGCGGGCCAGGGCGCTGGGCCACCAGATGCGGTCGCCGAGGTCGAGGTTGAGGGCGGTGACCAGCACCGAGCGGACCACCATGGTGTCCAGCAGCACCCCCAGGGCGACGGCGACGCCGAGCTCGACGAGGAAGACGAACGGGATCGTGGCGAGCATCAGGAACGTCGCGGCGAGCACCAGGCCGGCCGAGGTGATCACCCCGCCGGTGGACCGCAGCCCGATCAGCGCTCCTTGCCGGGTGCCGTGGAGGACGCTCTCCTCCCGCACTCGGGTCATCAGGAAGATGTTGTAGTCGATGCCCAGCGCCACGAGGAAGACGAAGGCGAAGAGCGGGAACCCGGGGTCGGCGCCGGCGAAGCCGAAGACGTAGTCGAAGAGCAGGGTGGAGATCCCCAGCGCGGCCCCGAAGGAGAGCACCACCGTGGCGATCAGCAGCAGCGGTGCCGCGACCGCCCGGAGGAGGCCGATGAGGATGAGGAGGACCACGACCAGCACCAGCGGCATGATCACCCGGCTGTCGCGGTCGCTGGCCACCTGGGTGTCGAGGTAGACGGCCGAGCCGCCCCCGACCAGCGCGTCGGCGCCACCGACGTCGTGGACGGCCGTGCGGGTCGACGTGACGACGTCGAACGCGGCGCCGGAGGAGATGTCGTGGTCGACGGTCGCCTCCACGTAGGCGCGCTCGTCCGAGACCGGGCGGGGCTCGCTGGGGCGGCCGAGCCCCTCGACGTCGGCCATCGCCGCGAGGACCTCGTCGATCTGGTCGGTGTCGGCGACGACCTGGGCGGTGTTCGAGCTGTCGAGCAGGCCGTGCTCGACCAGCACCCGCTGCCCGCGGACGGAGTCCAGCTCCTCGGTGTAGGTGTCCTCGGTCGAGAGGCCGGAGGTGTCCAGGCGCAGCACCCCCAGGCAGGCCACGGCCAGCGCTGCCGCGGTGAGGACCCACACCCGGCGGGGCCGGGGCTCGATGGCGCGCCCCACCCGCGCCCACAGCCCGGTGGCGGTCGGCTCCCGGGACCCGGCGAGCGGACGTCGGGGCCAGAAGACCCACCGCCCGGTGATGACCAGCAGGGCGGGCAGCAGGGTGACCATGACCAGGAACGTGACGGAGACCCCGATCGCGAGCACCGGCCCGAGCCCGGCGGTCGAGTTCAGCTCGGCCACCCCCAGGCAGAGCATGCTGACCACGACGGTCGCCGCGCTCGCGAGGATGGCCGGGGCCGCGCGGTGCAGGGCCACGGCCATGGCGGCGTGCCGGTCGTCGTGCCGGCGCAGCTCCTCGCGGTAGCGCGCCACGAGCAGCAGCGCGTAGTCCGTGCCGGCCCCGATGACCAGGATGCCGAGGATCGCCTGGCTCTGGGCGTTGACGGTCAGGCCCGCGTGCGCGGCCAGCAGGTAGACCACTCCGCCGGAGACCGTGTACGCGACCGCCGCGCTGAGGATCGGCAGGAGCCAGAGCGTGGGGCTGCGGTAGGTCAGCAGCAGGATCACGATGACCACCGCGAAGGTCACGACCACCAGGTTGGTGTCGATGCCCTCGAAGGCCTCCGCGGAGTCGGCCGCCTGTCCGCCGTACCCGGCCAGGTGCACCGTGCCGCCGTCCAGCGCGGCGATCGAGCGGAGCTCCTCCGCGGCGTCGGGGATGGCGTTCCAGCCGTCGTCGCCGAAGTTGAGCGTCAGCGTCGTGACCGCGACCTCGCCGTCCGGGGAGAGGCTGTCGAACCCGGCGGCCTCGGCCGTCCGCGCGTCGACGACCTTGCCGCTCACGCCGTCGACGTCCGCCATCGCGGCGGCCTGCTGCTCGATCGCGCCGAGGTCGGCGTCGGTGAGGCCGCCGTCGCGCTGGTAGACCACCAGGGTCGGGATGTCGTTCGGGTCGACGGTGCCGGCCAGCTCCTCGGAGACGCGGGTGGACTCCGCGCTCTCCGGCAGCCAGGACGCGGCCTCGTTGTCCTGGACGTCGGTGAGCTTGGCCGACAGGCCCGCGGAGACCACGAACGCGGCGATCCAGGCGAGCAGGACGAGCCAGGAGGTGACGCGGCCGGTGAGGCTCCCGGCGATGTGCTGGCGCATGACGAAACTCCCTCGGCAGCAGGTGCGCTAGGGAGAAAGGACCGGGGCCGGCCCCCGAAGTCATCGCTCGAGGCGGCGGGCTACCCCACGGCGCGGGCGGAGGCCGCCGCGTGCTCGAGCTGCGGCGCGGTCGAGCGCAGGCGCCCGGCGGCCCAGGCGCGGTGGACCACGCCGGCGGCGACGACCGCGCCGAGGACGCCCAGGACGAGGTCGCCGAGGGTGTCGGCGTAGGCGTGGCGGCGCTCGGAGTGCCGGCTGAGGAACGCGGCGTACTCCGCGAGCTCCCAGGCGATCGCGGCGGTGGCGGCGAAGGCCAGGGACCGCTCGACGACCGCGCCGAGACCGGCGCTGCGGTGCATGGTCAGCAGCAGGACCGCGGCCGTGAGGAGCCCGAGGTTGACGAAGTGCATCCAGTCGTCGAACCACACGATGCGGTTGTAGAGGTCCATCCGGTTGCCGAGGGTGTCGCTGAAGCAGGTGAGGGTCACCAGCAGGTCCGGGAGCCAGGGGAACGACGCGCGCTCGCGCCAGTAGAAGAACCAGACGGCCGGGATCGAGAAGGCGAGGAGCGGGTAGCCGATCGCGCGGGCCTCGGCGCCCTTGCCCTCCAGGCCGCTGGCCTCCGGGTGCGCCAGGGCGAGGCCGAGCAGCAGGACGAGCAGCGCCTTGGCGCCGACGTCGAGGCTGCGGACCACGCCCGGGGTGTCGTACCGGACGGCTGTCACGACCTCGCTGCTCACTACCTCACGCTATCGATCGGGGATGCCACCGGGCGGGTGGGGGTACTGCGGGCGGTTGCCCGGACCCGCCCGGGGCCGGGGCCCCGGGCAGGTCGGGCTGTCGGTCGGGTCGCCTCAGATGCCGAGGCTGCGGCCGATGATCTCCTTCTGGATCTCGGTCGTGCCGCCGTAGATCGTCTGGATCCGGCTGTCGACGTAGGCCTTGGCGATCGGGTACTCGTTCATGTAGCCGTAGCCGCCGTGGAGCTGGACGCCCTGGTCGGCGAACTTCTTCTGCAGCTCGGTGGTCCACCACTTGGCCATCGACGCCAGCGCGGTGTCGACCTTGCCCTCGTTGAGCTTCATGACGCAGTCGTTGACGAACAGTCGGGCGATGTGGGCCTCGGTGGCCATCTCGGCCAGCAGGAACCGGTTGTGCTGGAACTTGCCGATCGGCTTGCCGAACGCTTCGCGCTGGGCGGCGTACTCCAGGCACAGGTCGAGGATGTGCTCGATCGCGGAGATCGCGATCGCGGCGATCGAGACCCGCTCCTGGGGCAGGTTGACCATGAGCGAGATGAAGCCGGAGCCCTCCTCGCCGAGCAGGTTCGCCTTGGGGACCACGACGTTGTCGAAGAAGAGCTCGGCGGTGTCCTGCGCCTTGAGGCCCATCTTGTCGAGGTTGCGGCCGCGCTCGAAGCCCTCCATGCCGCGCTCGACGACCAGCAGGCTGATGCCCTGGTGGCCGGCCTCGGGGTTGGTGCGGGCGACCACGATCACGACGTCGCTCATGATGCCGTTGCTGATGAAGGTCTTCGACCCGTTGAGGACGTAGTGGTCGCCCTTGTCCACGGCCGTGGTCTTGATGCCCTGGAGGTCCGAGCCGGCGCCCGGCTCGGTCATCGCGATCGCGGAGATCAGCTCGCCGCTGGCCAGGCCCGGGAGCCAGCGCTGCTTCTGCTCCTCGGTGCCGAGCTGGCTGATGTAGGGGACGATGATGTCGGTGTGGACCGGGAAGCCGAGCCCGCTCGCGCCGACCCGGGAGATCTCCTCCGCGACGACCATGTTGTAGCGGAAGTCCTTGATGCCCGGACCGCCGTACTCCTCCTCGACGTCGAAGCAGAGCAGCCCGGCCTCGCCGGCCTTGCGCCAGACCTCGCGGCTGACCTGGCCGTCCTTCTCCCACTGCTCGTGGTGCGGGACGACCTCCCGCTCGAGGAACGCGCGCGCGCTCGCGCGGAAGTCCTCGTGCTCCTGCTCGTAGATCGACGGCCGCTCGGGCATGGGGTCCTCCGGAAGTCCGTGGGGGTCTCGCTGTGTCAGCGCAACTGTGACAGCAGAACTGTCATCGAGCAAGGTAGAGTCTGCCCGTGACCCTGACCGTCGACGAGCTCGCGGCGGCCGTCGGCCTGACGGTCCGCACCACGCGCTACTACGCCAGCCTCGGCCTGATGCCGCCGCCGGAGCGGCGCGGCCGGGTGGCCTACTACGGCGACGAGCACCGCGCGCGGCTCGAGCTGGTCCGGGCGCTGCAGGACCACGGGTTCACGCTGCAGGCCATCGAGCGGGTGCTCGCCGGGCTGCCCGCCGACGCGACGGTCGAGGACCTCGCGCTCCAGCGCGCGATGCTCACCTCCTGGTCCTCCCAGCCGCGCGAGCAGCTGACCCGCGAGCAGCTGGAGGAGAAGGTCGGGCGCCGGCTCTCCGACCGCGACCTGGAGCTGCTGGTCACGCTCGGCTCGCTCGAGCAGGACGGGTCCACCTACGTCGCCCTGCCGAACCTCGGCGTCGGCGTCGAGCTGCTCGACGTCGACATCCCGCCCGGCAGCATGGAGGCCGCGAGCGAGGCGATCCGCCGGCACATGGAGGCGCTCGCCGAGGAGCTCACCGAGATCCTGCGCGAGCAGGTGCTGCGCCCCTACCGCCGCGAGGCGCACTCCGCCGAGGACGCCGAGCGGCTCGAGCAGACCGTCTCCCGGCTGCGCCGGCTCACCCTGGAGGCCGTCGTCACCGGCTTCCAGCGCGCCGCCAACGCCGTCATCGCGCGCTCGCTCGCGCGGGACTGACGCGGGACTGACGCAGACCGCCCCCGGTGCCCGCGGTCGACGCGGGCCGCCGGGGGCGGTTCAGGTGAGGGTCAGGCGGGGGTCAGGAGACCCACTCCTTGAGCTGGGCGACGGTGGCGGCGGGGTCCGGGCTGACCGGGGTGACCTGGAGGTTGGTGACGCCGGCCTCGGCGAAGGCGGCGATCCGCTCCTTGACGTAGGACTCCGGCCCGACGAAGTTGCCGGCCTCGAGCCACTCGAGCGGGACGAGCGCCTCGGCCTCCTTCTTCTTGCCCTCCAGGTAGAGGTCCTGGATCTGCTTGGCCTCGGCCTCGTAGCCGTACTGGCAGGCCAGGTCGTTGTAGAAGTTCTTGCCGCGGGCGCCCATGCCGCCGACGTAGAGCGCGTAGATCGGGCGGGCGAAGTCGAGCAGCGCCTTGGTGTCCTCTCCCTCGCCGATGGCGACCATGCCGCCGGCGGTGACCTCGAGCGGGGCCAGGTCGGCCGAGCGCTTGGCGGCGCCCTTGGCCAGCGCCGCGCCCCAGACCTGGTGGGCCTTCTCGGGCAGGAAGAGGTGGGGGATCCAGCCGTCGGCGATCTCGGCGGTCATCGCGACGTTGGCATCGCCCAGCGAGGCGACCCACAGCGGGACGGCCGGGCGCTCGGGGCGGGTGAGCAGCTTCAGCGGCTTGCCGAGGCCGAGGCCCTGGTCGGCGGGGAGCGGGAGGGTGAAGATCTTGCCCTCGTGCTGGAGCGGCTCGCGGCGCAGGCCCTGGCGCAGGATCGAGATGACCTCGCGGGTGCGGCCGAGCGGCTTGTCGTAGGGCAGGCCGTGGAAGCCCTCGATGACCTGCGGGCCGGACGCGCCGAGACCGATGACCGCGCGGCCGCCGGAGACGTTGTCGAGGCCGGCGGCGGTCTGGAGGAGCGCGCCGGGCGTGCGGGAGTAGACGTTGAGGATCGCGGCGCCGATCTCGAGGGTCTCGGTCTTCGCCGCGAGGTAGCCCATCAGCGTGGGGGAGTCGAAGCCGTAGGCCTCGGCGACCCAGACCGTGTCGAGGCCGGCCTTCTCGAGGGCGACGACCTGGTCGGCGGCCTGGCGCGGGTTCCCGTCGTACATCAGCGGCATCGAGAGCTTCATGCCGCTCACCCTGACACCGGTGCTGTCACCGTCACAAGGTGGGGGTGCTCACGAGCGGTCGAGCATGTGCAGCGCGCGGCCGAGCGCGCCGGCCAGCGACGCGGCGTACTCCGTCGTGAGGTGGTCGGTGTCGCGGTAGGTCAGCGTGCCGCCGATGACGACCGGGCAGAGGTCCTGGTAGCACAGCCACGGCGTCGGGTCGACGACCTCGGTGCCGGCCAGCCGGGCCGAGGTGACCGCGATGTCGCCGAGCCGCCGGGAGCGCTCGACGGGCACGAAGGAGCAGTCGGCGAGGTCGGGGGAGCCGGTGGTCAGGCAGGTGCCGGGGTCGTACGACGACTTGGGCACGTCCCGCAGGAGCACGACCCGGTCCGCGGCCCGGCCGAGGTCGGCGAACAGGTCGTCGTACCCGTCGGCGAGCAGCGGGGCGACCCGGTCGAGCGCCTCGTAGCGCTCGCCGCCGTCGAAGACCCCGTTGACCGGCGGGGAGGAGGTGACCACGACGAGGTCGGGGTCGAGGTCGGCGACCTGCTCCCCGACCCAGTCGTGGAAGTCGGTGCACTCGGTGAACGGGCGCTCGGCGTCGATCGGGGCGACGACGACGTGGGCGGCGGTGCACTGCGACATCACGAGGTAGTAGGCCGTCCAGCCGCCCTCCTCGGCGATCCGGTCGAAGGCGGGGATCCAGGCCCGGGCGTGGGAGTCGCCGATGAGCACGACCGAGCGGTCGGCGTCGAGGTCGCCGCGCGGGCACAACCGCCGCACGCCGGTGGCGTAGTCGCACTCGCCGACGTCGGCGACCGAGGCGCGCAGGTCCAGCAGGTCGGGGGAGAGGTCGCTCGGCACGGCCCGCCGCTCCCGGGCGGCGTCGACCGAGGCGCGCACGAGCGCGACGGTGCCGTCCGGGTCGTCGGGGTGGGTGGCGCCGTCGGCGGTGATCGCCGGGTTGTCCCCGGCCTCGGCCCGCTCCCCGGTCCACCACCAGGTGCCCGCGCCCGTCGCGGCGACCAGGGCGAGGCTGGCGGGGTAGAGCACCAGCGCGCGGCGCACGCCCAGGGCCCGCGCCGGTCGGCCGTCGCGGAAGGGCCGCTCGACGAAGGTGTAGGTCACCGCGGCGAGCGCGAACGCGGCCGCCACCGCCGCCGCCGACTCCCAGGCCCGCAGCGGCCGGCCGAGCAGGCCGGCCGGCAGCACGAGCGCCGGCCAGTGCCACAGGTAGAGGGAGTAGGACCAGTCGCCGATCGTGCGCAGCGGCCCCCACGCGAGCACGGCGGTCGTGACCGGCGCGGCCGCCCCCGCGCCGGCCACCAGCACGAGCGCGGTGCCGACGACGGGCAGCGCGGCGGCGTACCCCGGGAAGGCGGTGGCCCCGGTGATCACCACGCAGGCCACGGCGATCATCGCCAGGCCGGTGGCCGCCAGCGCGGTCGCCCCCGCGCGGCCGAGCCGGCGCAGCGCCGTCGCGGGCACCAGCGCGACCAGGGCGCCGAGGCCGAGCTCCCAGGCGCGCGTCAGCGTGGAGAAGTACGCCGCCGTCGGCTCCGCCGCGGTGTGCAGCACCGACCAGGCGAACGACGCCGCGGTCACCGCCACCAGCACGGCCGCGACGGCCCGTCGGGGCAGCCCCGCCGGGCCGCTCTCCTGCTGGCCGGAGCGCCGGCGGAGCAGCCGGGCCAGGCCCAGGCAGGCCAGCAGCAGCAGCGGCCACACGACGTAGAACTGCTCCTCGACCGCGAGCGACCAGTAGTGCTGGAGCGGGGAGACGCCGAGGTCGGAGGCGAAGTAGTCGACGCCCTGGCGCGCGAAGTGGATGTTGGCGGCGAACAGGGCGGCCCACGCGGAGTCCGCCACGACCTGGCGGGCGTCGAGGAGGCTGAACCAGGACAGCGCCGTCAGCACCGTCACCGCGGTCACGACCGTCGCCGCCGGCAGGATCCGCCGGGCGCGGCGGGACCAGAAGCCGAGCAGGGAGAAGCGGCCGTCGCGGTCGACCTCGCGGTAGAGCAGGCCCGCGATGAGGTAGCCGGAGATGACGAAGAAGACGTCGACGCCGACGAAGCCGCCGGGCAGCCAGGCCACCCCGGCGTGGGCCGCGACGACGACCAGGACCGCGATCGCCCGCAGCCCCTGGATGTCCCCGCGCAGCGCTCGCGCCATTCCGCCTGCCCCCGTCACGTCGCCCGGCAGGCTACCAACGGGCGGGCCCCCGCCCGGGTCACGCGCGACCCGGTGGGACGATGCCCACACACCCGCCTCCGGACCGGGAGCCGCGGGTCGGCCGAGCAGAGGGAGCACCAGCGTGACGACGTACCGCATCGCCGTGATCGGGGGCACCGGCCCGCAGGGCAAGGGCCTGGGCTACCGCTTCGCCCGGGGCGGCCACACCGTCGTGCTGGGCTCGCGCGCGGCCGAGAAGGCCGAGGCCACCGCCGCGGAGGTCACCGAGCGGCTGGCGGGCGTCGAGGGCGCCGGCACCGTCACGGGCGCCACGAACGCGGACGCCTGCGGCGAGGCCGACCTGGTGCTGCTCGCGGTGCCGTACGACGGCCACGACGAGCTGGTCGCCTCCCTGCCGCTGGCGGGCAAGGTCGTGATCTCCTGCGTGAACCCGCTGGCCTTCGACAAGCGCGGCGCGCACGGGCTGGTCATCGACGGCGGCGAGGGATCGGCGGCGGAGTCGGCGCAGCGGCTGCAGCCGGAGGCCACCGTCGTCGGCGCGTTCCACCACGTGTCCGCGGTGACGCTGTGGGGCGACGCGGACTTCCTCGACGGCGAGGACATCCTGGTCGTCGGCGACAAGGCCGAGGCCAAGGAGCAGGTCATGGAGCTCGCGGCCTCGGTCACCGGCCGGCCCGGCATCGACTCCGGCAAGCTCCGCCTGGCCCGCCAGCTCGAGCCGCTGACCGCGGTGCTGATCTCGATCAACCGCAAGTACAAGACGCACTCCGGCATCCGCATCCACGGGGTCTGATCCGGCTCCCGGGCCGGCCCGGCTGCCGGCCGGGAGCCGCTCAGGACCGCCCGTGCCAGGACTCCCACAGGGCGGCGTAGGAGCCGCCGGCGGCGACCAGCTCGTCGTGGGAGCCGAGCTCGGCGATCCGGCCGTCCTCGACGACCGCGACCCGGTCGGCGTCGTGGGCCGAGAAGAGCCGGTGGGCGATGGCGATGACCGTGCGGCCCTCGAGGACGGCGGCCAGCGAGCGCTCGAGGTGCCGCGCGGCGCGCGGGTCGATGAGCGAGGTCGCCTCGTCCAGGACGAGGGTGTGCGGGTCGGCCAGCACGAGCCGGGCGAGCGCGACCTGCTGGGCCTGGGCGTCGGTGAGCGCGAGACCGCCCGACCCGACGACGGTGTCGAGCCCCTCGGGGAGCGCGTCGGCCCACTCGAGCGCGTCGACGGCGGCGAGGGCGGCGCGTACGTCGTCCTCGGTCGCGCCGGGCTTGGCGGCCAGCGCGAGGTTCTCCCGCAGCGTGCCGACGAAGACGTGGTGCTCCTGGGTGACCAGCGCGACGTGGCCGCGCAGGTCGTCGAGCGGCAGCTCGGTGAGGGCGACCCCGCCGACGGTGACCGAGCCGGTGCGCGGCGGGTGGATGCCCGCCAGCAGCCGCCCGAGCGTGGACTTGCCGGCGCCGGAGGGGCCGACCATCGCGAGCCGCTCACCGGCGCCGACGTGCAGGTCGACCCCGTGCAGCACGTCGCGGCCCGAGCCGTAGGAGAACCGGACGTCCTGGGCGCGCAGCTCCTCCCCGTCGGGGACCCGGTCGGTCGCGGTGCGGTCGTCGGGCACGTCCGCGACGCCGAGCAGGCGGGCCAGGGACGCGGCGCCCATCTGGAGCTCGTCGAGGATCGAGACGATCCGGTCGACGGGGTCGATGAGCATCTGGACGTACAGCGTGGCGGCGGTGACGTCGCCCAGCGAGACGTCCCCGCGCAGGTAGAGCCAGCCGCCGACCAGCAGCGTGCCGACGGTCGGCAGCAGGTAGCTGATCTCCATGCTGGGGAAGAACACCGTCCGCAGCCGCAGCGTGTAGCGCTCGGCCGCGAAGGAGTCCGCGATGTCCTCATCGATCGCCCGGACCCGCTCCTCGCCGAGCCCGAGCGCCTCGACGGTGCGGGCGCCGTGGACGGTCTCGGTGAGCGTGGCGTTGATCTGGGAGTACGTCGCGGACTCGCGCAGGTAGCCGTCCTTGGCGCGGGCGAGGTACCACCGCAGGCCGATGACGAGCGGGGGCACGCCGAGCAGGCAGGGCAGCGCGACCCACCAGCCGACGCTGAGCGCGGCGGCGAAGGTCGCGACCGCGGTGATGACCGCGATCGTCCACTCCGGCAGCGCCATGCGCACCGACCAGCCGAGCTGGTCGACGTCGCGGCTGGTGCGGGTGAGCAGGTCGCCGGACCCGGCCGCCTCGACGGTGCCGAGCGGCAGCGCGAGGGCGTTGCCGACGAAGTCCTCACGCAGGTCGGCGAGCACCTTCTCGGCCAGCACCTGGCTGATGTAGCGGGCGTAGCGGGTCAGCACCGCCTGGGCCACCACGAAGCCGGCCAGCAGCAGCATGATCCGGTCCACGTGGTCGGTGGTGGTGCCCTGCTCGACCGACTCGACCAGGTCGCCGATCAGCCGGGGTGCGGCGAGCGCGGCGACGGCGGCGAGCACGTGGAGCAGCAAGGCGCCCCACACCATCCGCGGGTGGCGGCGCACCAGCGCGCCGGCGTACCGCCGGACGGTGCGGGTCCCGGCGACGGGCAGGGAGGTGGCGGCGCTCATCGGTCGGTCTCCCCGGTCGTGACTGCGGTGGGCTCGGGATCGGTCTCGCGGGTGACGACGCGGCGGTACTCCGGCTCGTCGGCCAGCAGGTCGGCGTGCCGGCCCGTCGCGACGACCACGCCGTCGCGGACGAGCGCGACCTCGTCGACGGCGTCGAGCAGCAGCGGGCTGGAGGTGGTGACCACGGTGGTCCGGCCGGCGCGGTGCTCGCGCAGCCGCGCGGCGATCCGGGCCTCGGTGTGGGCGTCGACGGCCGAGGTCGGCTCGACCAGCACGAGCACCTCCGGCTCCGCGACGAGCGCGCGGGCCAGGACGAGCCGCTGGCGCTGGCCGCCGGAGAAGCTGCGACCGCGCTCGGCGACAAGGGTCTCCAGGCCGTCGGGGAGCGCGGTGAGGATGTCCTCGGCCGAGGCGGTGTGCAGCGCGCGGTCGACCGAGCGGCCGTCGCCGGAGACGTCGAGCCGGTCGCCGAGGCGGCCGGAGAACAGCATGGCGCCGGTGTCGGAGACGACCACCCGGCGACGTACCTCCGCGCGCGTCAGGCCGCTGAGGGGTACGCCGCCGAGCCGGACGTCGTCGTCGACCTCTGCCGCGCACATGCCGAGCCGGTCGGCGAGCGCGGCGGTCTCGTGGGGCTGCTCGCTGACCAGCGCGACGAGCGAGCCGGGGCGCACCCGCAGGCCGCTGCGCAGGTCGACCAGCTCGGAGCCCTCGGGCGGGGAGGGGAGGGGCTCGGCGGGGTCGGTGTGGTCCGGGGTCAGCGCGAGCACGCGGACGACCCGGGCGGCGGCGACGCGGGCGCGGATGAACTTGTTGGCGAACTCCGTGGCCGTCCGCAGCGGGATCATCAAGAACGCGGAGTAGCCGTAGAAGGCGACCAGGTCGCCGGGGCTGATCGTGCCCTGCACGGCGTACCGCGCGCCGAGCCAGACGACCAGCACCACGAAGACGCCGGGCAGCAGGACCTGGAGCGCGTCGAGGACCGACTGGAGCTTGGCGACCTGGACGCCCGCGCGGCGGGTGGTCTGCGACTCGCGGCGGTAGCGGTCGTGGAAGACCTGCTCGCCGCCGATCCCGCGCAGCACGCGCAGGCCGGTCACGATGTCGGTGGCGGTGTTGGACAGGTGGCTCATCAGCTCGCGCTGCCGGTGGGTGCGGGTCTGCAGCGGGGAGAGCAGCGGCCCGACGAGCAGCATCAGTGAGGGGACGCCGACCAGGACGACCAGCCCGAGCGTGGTCGAGGTCTGCAGCAGGATCACCGCGACCAGCACGAAGGAGACCACCGCCCCGGCGAACCGGGCGAAGACGTCCATGACCTGCCCGAGGTGGGAGAGGTCGGTGGTGCCGATGGCCACGACCTCGCCGCCGGAGACCTTGCGCGGCAGCGTGCCGCCGAGGTGGACCGACTGGCGGCCGACGAGCTGGACGGTGCGGTACGCCGCGACCAGCCAGTTCGTGACCGCGAACCGGTGCCGCATGATCCCGCTCGCGGCCTGCACCAGGCCCACGACCAGCAGCAGCCCGGCGAGCCACAGCAGCGCGCGGCCGTCGCGGTCCGCGACGCCCTGGTCGATCGCGCGGCCGATGATCGCCGGCATCACCGCCTGGGCGCCCATCCACACGATCCCGAAGCCCGCGCCGGCGGCGAGGGTGCGCCACTGGCCCCGGGCCATCCACCACAGGAACCTTCCCGGCGATCTGCTGTCGGCGGTGCCGGGGTTCTCGAGCGGGAGGTGGATCACCGGACAACGTTAAGGAGGCGACCCGGTCGGCGACGAATCGTTTACCGCCGGATCACCTCAGCTGTCGCCGAGACCACACGCGTCGGCCGCGAACGCGATCGCCGCGGCCGCACCCGCCTCGCCCATCCGCAGCACCAGCTCGCCGGGGCGGCCGTCGAGCCGCACCCGCAGCCGCAGTGCGGTCGCGCCGCCGGACTCGAGGAACGCGTGCGCGTCGCACCGCGTCGGCTTCACCGGCAGCGCCGCCCGCACCGGCCGCCCGTCGCCGGTGACCCGCAGGCCCGGCGACCACGCCGAGGCCCCGTCGGCGGGGGAGAGGATCGGGGTCCCGCCGACGGTCTCCACGACCAGCTCGTGCCCCGCGGCGCCGGTGGGGACCGCCACGAGGGTCAGGGTCGCGGTGTCCCCGACCTCGACGGGTACGTCGCTGGGCGCGACGACCCGGTCGGCCCACCGCAGCGTCGCGACCTCGGCCACGGCGAGCTCGAGGCAGCGGGCCCGGACGAACCGCCCCACCACGTCGGCCGGGTCCGCCACCGGGACCGACTCGGTCACCCCGTCGTGCCGCACCGTGAGCCGCCCGAGGGGCCGGCCCCCATCCGCGCCGGGGGCCGCACCGGCAGCCGCGCCGCAGACCGGCCGGTCCGGCAGGGCGAGGGGGTAGCCGCGCTCGGCCTGCGCCGGCGCCGACCGCAACCGCCCGGCGACGAGCGGCGCCCGCAGCCGCGGGTCGCGGTAGGTGATCCGCGTCGGGGCGATCGCCCCGGTGGTGTCGTTGTCGACCCACACCTGGAACCGGCCCAGCGCGGCGTCCCGTGAGGACTGCCGCAGGTCGGCGAGGAGCCGCCCGGTCGGCGGCTCCTCGGGCGGTGGCGGCAGCGGGGTGAGCGTGCGGATCGACGGGGACGGTGCTTCCGCCGTCGTCGGCGCCTCCTCGGCCGAGCAGGCGGCGAGGACGGCGAGGACTGCGACGGCCAGGAGCACCGCGACCACGGGCACGGTCCGGCGCCGGGCGCTCCCGCGGCGCTCGGTCATGGGGGTCATGGGGGTCATCGGGTCGTCGCGGGTCATCGGGCGAGCCTGCGCGGCACGAGGACGAGCAGCACGGCGGCGAGCGTCCCGAGGGAGGCCGCCGCGACGCCACCCGCGACCGGGCCGACGACCACGTCGAAGACGAAGAACGACAGCAGGGCGACCATCCCGCCGATGCAGGCCAGCACCGCCCGCAGCGTCTGCTGGGCGCGGCCGACCAGTCGCTCCTTGACGTGCTGCCCGCTGAGCCGGCGGTGGATCGCGATCGGCGTGGTGACCAGCAGCGTGGTGACCAGCGCGGTCACCACCAGCACGAGGTAGACCGCGTGCTGGTAGCGCTCCAGCCTCTCCCAGAACACCTCCTGGAACGGCAGCGTCAGCAGGAAGCCCGCGAGCAGCTGGGTGCCGGTCTGCATGACGCGCAGCTCCTGGAGCAGGTCCGCCCACAGGCGGTCCAGCCGCTCCTCCTCGGTCTCGTTCCGACCGCGCTCCACCTCAGCAGTGTGCGCCTGCGGCGGCGTCCGCGCGACGGGTCCGCCGCCGGCAAGGGGGCTGAGGGGCTACCCGACCTCGACCGCGAGGTCCTCGACCAGCTCCGCGCCGGGGAGGGCGGCGACCAGCCGGCCGGGCAGCAGCAGCTTGGAGCGGCGTACGCCGGAGCCGATGATCGCCACGTCGACGTCGGCGACCCGGGCGTCGACCAGCAGCCGCCAGCCGGCGGGCAGGCCGACGGGGGTGATGCCGCCGTACTCCATCCCGGACTCCTCCACGGCCCGGTCGGTCGGCAGGAACGACGCCTTGCGCACGTCGAGCAGCCGCTTGACCCGGTTGTTGACGTCCGCGCGCGTGTCGGCGCGGACGATGCACGCCGCGACCCGCTCCTCCCCGTCGCGCCGGCCGCCGACCAGCACGCAGTTGGCCGAGGCGGTCAGCGGCAGGTCGTAGGCCTCGGTCATCGCGGCGGTGTCGGCGAGGTCGGGGTCGATCTCCACGACCGCGACCTCCGCCGCGTGCGCCCAGCCGGCCAGGGCGGCGGCCACCGGCGGGGCCAGCAGCGCGGGGTGCTCGGTCGCGGGCAGGGGGACGAGGGAGCCGAGGGACGGGAGCGTCATGTCGCGATCCTGACACCGGGCGTTCACGTCGTCCCCGCCACCCGGCCACCCACGGCGCCGACGCTGGCCGCGTGATCGCACCCGTCACCGCCCTGCCGCAGGTCATCGGCCACCGCGGCGCCCCCGGCCACCGCCCGGAGAACACCCTCGCCTCCTACCGCCTCGCCGTCCGCCTGGGCGCCGACGCCATCGAGCCCGACCTCGTGCCGACCCGCGACGGCGTCCTGGTCGCCCGCCACGAGCACGAGATCTCCCGCACCACCGACGTCGCGCTCCACCCCGAGCTCGCCGACCGCCGCTGCACCAAGGTCGTCGGCGGCCGAGAGGTCACCGGCTGGTTCACCGAGGACCTCACCCTCGCCGAGCTGCGCACGCTGCGCGCCGTCGAGCGGCACCCGCGGCTGCGCCCGGGCAACACCCGGTACGACGGCCGGTGGCCGGTCCCGACGCTGGACGAGATCTGCGCGCTGGTCCACCACGAGTCGCGGCGCTCCGGTCGCCGGATCCGGCTGTGCGCGGAGGTCAAGGAGGCGTCGTACTTCGCCTCGATCGGGCTGCCGGTCGAGTCCACGCTGCTCGAGGTGCTGGCCCGCCACCGCCTCGACGGGCCGGGTGGCCGCTGCCAGGTGCAGTCCTTCGAGGAGGACGTGCTGCGCGGGCTGGCCGGGCGGACCGAGCTGCCGCTGGTCCAGCTGGTCGACGCGGGGGAGCGGCCCGACGTCGCCCGCGTGGCGACGTACGCGCAGGTCCTCGGCGTGCACACCAGCCTCGCGACCCCCGCCCTGGTCGCCGAGGCGCACGCCGCCGGTCTGGCCGTCCACGCCTGGACGCTGCGCGCCGAGCTGGTGGCGGACCCGTACGCCGAGGCCCGCACCCTGCTCGACGCCGGCGTGGACGGCCTCTTCTCCGACCAGCCCGGCCTCACCGTCGAGGCACGGGCGCAGTGGCTGGCGGCCCAGGAGCAGACGGGCTAGATCTCGCCGTCCTGGTCCTGCCGCTGGTCGGTCCCGCGGAGGCGGGGCCCGAGGGTGGTGACCACCAGGCCGACCACGCCGGCGAGGATCCACGGCACCGGCAGCAGCCAGCGCACGTCCTCGCCCTGCACGGCGTCGGCCTGCACGACCCCCCAGATCGCCACCAGCCCGAGCAGGGCGATCCCCATGACCAGGTAGCCGACGTTGACAGGGTGGCGGCCCTCGCGCCAGGTGCGGTCGCTCATCGGGTGCCTCCTTCGGTGTGGATCTCGATACCACCGACGCCGACGTGGGCGTCGAGGGTGAGGACCGGGGCGGGGTCACCACCCTCGAGCAGGACGGTTCTCTCGATGCCGAGGCCGCTGTGGTCCTCTCCGAAGACCCGCGCGTTGCCGATGCCGATCGAGGTCTCGGCCGTCACGTCCACCCCCGTCGGGACGAGCACCTCGACCCGGCCCACCCCCATCTCGACCAGGAGCGTGCGCCCGTCGAGGTTCTCGATGTCCGAGATGTCGGTCAGGTCGATGAACAGGTCCCCGGTGCCGTTCTGGTACGACGAGGCGAGGCCCGCGGTGCTGCTCGGCCGGTGGGTCACCTGCCCGCCGTCCAGCTCGGTGGCCAGGGTGTTCGCCGCCATGCTGAGCGCCGCCACCAGGCCGACCGCGATCAGCCCACCGGCGCGCCCCCAGAACGCGCCGACCAGGAGCATCACGCCGCAGACGGCCACGACGAGCGCGGAGTAGGCGGCGTTCGGGACCGGCACGCCGCCCAGGTCGAGCAGGCTGAGCACGCCGATCCCCAGCGCGCACAGCGCCATCGTGAACCAGAACAGCACCGGACCGCGCCGGCGCGCCGGGGCCGGCGGGGGCGGCGGCAGGGGAGCGGTCGGCATGGTCGGCGGCGGCGCCCACCCGGCGTACGGCCCGGGGGCGGCGCCGACCGGGACGCTCGGGTCGGGCGAGCCCGCCGGGCCCACCGGGCTCCCCGGGGCGGCCGGGGCTGCGGGGCCGTACGCCGCGTAGGGAGCCGGGGCGGCGGGCGGGCCCTGATGGCGGCGGCGCCGGTTGCGGTCGGAGCGGTCGAGCACGAAGACCGCCGCGATGGCGACCACCACCACCGGCCACGGGAAGCTGTAGACACCCCACGTGTCGCCGAGCATGGCCAGCACGGCGACCCCGCCGGCGATGGTGAGGGCGACCGTGCGGTTGCGCTCGTCGAGGTGGAGGGTCGCCTCGGCCTGGTCGTCGACCGGGACGAGCAGCCACGCGGCGCCGTAGAGGATCAGCCCGGCGCCGCCGAAGAAGGTCAGCACCACGAAGGCCACCCGCAGGATCGCCGGGTCGATGTCGAGGTGGCGGGCCAGCCCGCCGGCCACCCCGGCGACGTAGGAGTCGGTGGAGCTGCGGCGCAGCTTGCCGAGGTCGCGCACCTCCTCCTTCGAGGCGCGGGGGCCGGAGGGGTGCTCCGGGCCCGGCTCGGGCGGTGCGTCGGGCGGTGTCGTGGTCATGGCACCACCCTGGCGCGGTCCGGCGGCCGGGACCATCGGGGGAACCCCTGGTCTGTCTCGGTCCCCGCGCCCCGGGACCCCGACCCCGGGCCGGGGGCGGGCTCAGGGGCGAGCCGGGGGCCGACCCCGTGGTGGGGGGCCGCTGCGGGTGCGACGATGAACCGGAGATGAGTGCCCACCCCGCGACCACCGCCCCGCCCCGGGAGGACGTGCGTCGCGCCTACCGCGACACCTCCGACCCCGTCGTCGGCGGCGTGGCCGCCGGGCTGGCGGCCCACCTGGCGCTGCCGGTGACCTGGGTGCGTGCGGCCTTCGTCGTCGCGACCGCGTTCGGCGGGCTCGGCGTCGCCTTCTACGGCGGGCTGTGGCTGGTGCTGCCCGCGCAGCCCTACGTCGAGGAGGAGGCGCCCGGCCTGGCCAGCGCCCGGCGGCGCGGCAAGCGACCGGGGCGGGTGCACCGGCTCGGCGACCTCGGGCCGGTGATCGCCGTGCTGGCGCTCGGTGTCGGCGCGCTGCTCATGCTCGAGGCGGCGTTCGGCCGGGGCGCCACCCTGTGGCCGATCGCCCTGGGCCTGGCCGGCCTCGCGCTGCTGTGGCGCCAGGCCGACGAGGTCCAGCGCGAGCGCTGGCTGGATCACACCGGCCGGCTCGACCCGGTGCAGATGGTCTTCGGCCGCGGCGGCTGGGCGGCGTACGCCCGCGTCGGGCTGGGCGTCGCGCTCGTCGTCTCGGCCTTCTTCGTCTTCGGCTTCGACACCGGCTCGCTGCGCGACGCCCGCGGCGCCGTCGTCGCCGGCGGCCTGGGCGTCATCGGCGTCGGCCTGGTCGCCGGGCCGTGGGTCTTCCGCCTGGTCTCCGACCTGGCCGCCGAGCGCGCCGAGCGGATCCGCACCCAGGAGCGCGCCGACGTCGCGGCCCACCTCCACGACTCGGTGCTCCAGACGCTGGCGCTGATCCAGAAGAACGCCGGCGACGCCGCCGCCGTCGCCCGCCTGGCCCGCGCCCAGGAGCGGGACCTGCGGGCCTGGCTGTACGTCGGGGAGTCGGCCGACGAGCCCACCGTGGCCAGCGCCCTGCGCGGCGTCGCTGCCGAGGTCGAGGACGCCCACGGCGTCTCGGTCGAGGTGGTGACCGTCGGGGACTGCGCGTTCTCCGAGCCGCTGCGCGCGGTCGTGCAGGCCACCCGCGAGGCGGTCACCAACGCCGCGAAGCACGCCGGGACCGGCCAGGTCGACGTGTACGCCGAGGTGACCCCGGCCGCCGTGGACGTCTTCGTCCGCGACCGCGGCCGCGGCTTCGACCCGGCCGCCACGCCGGCGGACCGGTACGGCGTGCGGCACAGCATCATCGACCGGATGGAGCGCCACGGGGGGACCGCCGAGGTCCGCACCGGCGCCGGCGAGGGGACCGAGGTGCGCCTGCACCAGCCCCGGCAGGAGGAGAGCCATGAGTGAGCAGACCCCGGTCTCGGTCGTCGTCGTCGACGACCACGCGATGTTCCGCCGTGGGGTGATCGCCGAGCTCGGCACGGCCGGCGTCGGCGCGGTGGACGTGCTGGCCGAGGCCGCGGACGTCGACGAGGCCGTCGCCGCGGTGGCGACGTACCGGCCCGACGTCGTGCTGCTCGACGTCCACCTGCCCGGGGGCGGTGGGGCCGAGGTGATGCGCCGGGCGACCGCGGCGGGGTCGGCGCCGGGCACGCGCTACCTCGCGCTCTCGGTCAGCGACGCGGCCGAGGACGTCATCGGCACGATCCGCGGCGGGGCGCGGGGCTACGTCACCAAGACGATCACCGGGCCCGAGCTGGTCGCCGCGATCGGCCGGGTGGCCGAGGGGGACGCGGTCTTCTCGCCGCGGCTCGCCGGCTTCGTGCTCGACGCGTTCTCCGGGTCGATCGAGGTCGCGGCGGTCGACGAGGACCTCGACCGGCTCACCGAGCGGGAGCGGGAGGTGATGCGGCTGATCGCGCGCGGCTACGCCTACAAGGAGGTCGCCAAGGAGCTGTTCATCTCCATCAAGACCGTCGAGACCCACATGTCGAGCGTGCTGCGCAAGCTCCAGCTCTCCTCTCGGCACGAGCTGACCCGCTGGGCCTCGGACCGGCGCCTGCTCTGACCTGCGGTTTCCGCCGTTCCCGGCGGGGGTAACGGGGCTCTGCACCGACTACCTGACGGGGGACCCCATGACCGCGGACACCGCCGACGCCGCCGGCTCGGAGGGGCTCGAGGAGACCGAGCTCAAGCGGACCATCACCGGCCCGCTCCTGTTCTTCTACGTGCTCGGCGACGTCCTGGGCTCGGGCATCTACGTGCTCGTCGGTGCGGTCGCCGCCGCGGTCGGCGGTGCGTTCTGGCTCGCCTTCGCCATCGGGATCACCGTCGCCACGCTCACCGGGCTGGCCTACGCCGAGCTCGTCACGAAGTACCCCCGGGCCGCCGGCGCCTCGCTCTACGTCAACAAGGCCTTCCACAAGCCGGCGCTGACGTTCCTCGTCACCATCGCGATGCTCTCGGCCAGCTTCGCCGCTGCCGGCTCGCTCGCCACCGGCTTCTCCGGCTACTTCGCCGAGGTCTGGGAGGCGCCCCCGGCCCTGCTCATCGGCCTGCTCTTCATCATCGGGCTCACGGTCGTCAACTTCATCGGGATCACCGAGTCGGTCGTCGCGAACCTGGTGATGACCGTCGTCGAGGTCGTCGGCCTGGCCATCGTCATCATCGTCGGGATCATCGTCATCGCCCAGGGCGACGCCGACTTCGGCGTGCTCACCGAGGTGTCCCCGGCCGACGACAGCAACAAGATCCTCGCCATCGTCTCCGGCGTCGCGCTCGGCTTCTTCGCGATGACCGGCTTCGAGAACGCCGCCAACATCGCCGAGGAGTGCACCGAGCCCCGGCGCACCTTCCCCAAGGCCCTGATCGGCGGCATGGTCGGCGCCGGCCTCATCTACGTCGCGGTCTCGGTCGCCGCCGCCCTCTCGCTGCCGATCCCCGAGCTCGCCGACTCCGAGGCCCCGCTGCTCGACGTCGTCAACTCCGGCGTGCTGCCGCTGCCGGCGGGCCTGATCATCATCGTCTTCGCGCTGATCGCGATGACCGCCATCACCAACACCACGCTGGTCGCCGTGGTCACCCAGTCCCGGATCCTCTACGGGATGGCCAACGAGGACGTCGTGCCCAGCGTCTTCGCCAAGCTGCACTCGGGCCGCAAGAGCCCCTGGGTCGGGCTGCTCTTCTCCGCCGTCGTCGTCTCCGGGCTGCTGGTCGCCGGCGCGATCCTGAACGAGACCGGCGTGGGCGTCGACCTGGTGACCCGCCTCGCGGCCGTCACCGTCGTGCTGCTGCTGTTCGTCTACGCGATGGTCATCGTCTCCGCCCTGCGCCTGCGCGGGCACGACGAGTCCGAGCAGACCTACCGGGCCTCCACGCCGCTCCTCGTGATCGGCATCGTCGGCAACCTCGGGCTGCTCGGCTACGTCGTCTGGGACGACCCCGCCTCGCTCATCTGGTGCGGCGCGCTCCTCGCGCTCGGGGTGGTGCTGTTCGTGCTGGAGCTGACCTTCGGCAAGCAGGACCGGCCGGAGGGCTACGACCGGGGTGACCCGAGTCTCAAGGGCTGAGGACCGGTCCGGTCCGGCGACCACGCCGGGCCTGCCGGTGCCCTAGCCTGCGGCGCATGGAGACCGTCCGGCTGATCCTGCTCTTCGTCCACATCCTGGGCTTCGCGGCCCTGCTGGGCGGCCTGCTCGTGCAGGCCCGCCTCCCCGAGAAGTCCGTCAACGCGCTGATGCGCGACGGCGCGGGCACCGCCTTCGTCGCGGGCCTCGCGCTCGTCGGGGTCATCGAGGGCGCGGACCTCGGCTCGCCCGACCACGTCAAGATCGCGGTCAAGCTGGTCGTCAGCCTGGTGATCCTCGGGCTCGTGATGGCCAACCTCCGCAAGGAGCGGATCAGCCAGGGCCTGTGGGCCCTCCTGCTCTTCCTCACCGTCGCCAACATCGCCGTCGCCGTCTTCTGGGCCCCCGCGCACGCCTGATCCGCCTCCGGCCCCGCCCCGGCCCGTTCCAGCCGCTCGCCGGTCTGGGGCGGGCCGGGTTGTTGTAACGGACCGTTCGCTTCTCTTCCTGCACGCTGCAACGTGCAGGAAGGGCGGCGAACAATGCGTTACATGTGCCGCCCGAGCCCTCAGGCCGCCGGCCGCCGACGGGCCACGACGTACGGCGCCAGGTCGCTGATGTCGGTGCCGAAGCGGGCCTCGGTGGCGGCCACCTCCCGCTCGATCCGGGCGAGTGCCGCGACCGTGCCCGGGCCGATCACGTCGCTCCAGACGAGCCGGCTCATGCCGAGCTGGTAGGAGCAGAACCAGTCCTGGCGCAGCTTCTCCTCCCACACGACCTGCTCGACAGGGCGGTCGTCCCCGTGACCGCGGTGGTACTTCAGCCGGCCGTCGAACTCGAAGAGGTGGCGGCCGAGCCGCACGTCGGCGAACCCGGTCCGGCCGTCCCGCGACAGGCCGAACTGGGTCTGCGGACGACCCCGACCCAGGCGCAGCACCAGCAGCCGGGCGAGCGTCTCCCCGACCGACTCGGCGCCGGGATCGCCCAGGTCGACTGCCTGCCGGGCCCGGTTGACGTGCGGCCAGCACGCCATCCGCGCAACCACCGCGTCGAGATCGCTGCGGCGGATTCCGGCTCGCAGCGCGCCGTCGACCGCGGCCACGCCGGTGGCCAGGTCGTGCTCGCGCGCCAGGTCGATCGCGGTGCGCGCCAGGCCGAGGACCGGGACGCCGTCGACGACCGAGGGCCGGTCGACCACGCCGTACGGCGCCAGGTGGTGCTTGACCTCGTGGCTGAACCGGCTGCGCTGGGGTCGGTTCCGCGCCGTCGCCGGCACCGGGACCGTCAGGTGGGTCACCGGCACCGCGGGCAGCGGGACGGCCAGGCCCCAGACGACGGCGGCACTGTCGTGGCTGCGGATGTGCGTCAGCCGGGTCGACAGGGCGACCGCGTCGTCGTGCAGCCGCTGGCGCTGCGCCCGCGTGGCCAGCGACGTGACGTGCTCGGATGTCGCGTACACGCCGCGCCGCACGGCCACCCACGCACCGGTCCGCACCCGGCGGTCGATCTCCCGCGGCGTCGTACCGGCGGCCACCGCCTGCCGACGGGTCAACAGGTACGGCGGACGGTCCAGACGGGCGGCGACCTCGGGGTGCATGTCCCCACGCTGCGCGGGGCGTCCGGCGGCGTACCGGGCTCCGGCCCCGCCCTGTGGACCGCGCAGCCCGGAGCCGTCGCTGTGGACGGTCCCGGGCCGGTGTCCGGGTCTGCGGGGGCTGCAGGGGCATGTAACGGACCGTTCGCTGCTCTTCCTGCACGCTGCAACGTGCAGGAAGAGCGGTGAACGATGCGTTACAACGCCCGCGCCGCGCCACCGTCCCCGGCGGAACGTAGGCTGGCGGCAGCATGAGCACCCCCTCCCTCCCCGGCTTCGAGCACCTGCTCGCCGACCCTCGGACCCCCTCCGCCGCGACGAGCGCCGGCGGCGCCCACGACGGCGCCCACGACGGCGCCCACGAGGACGACGGCTCCGCCGCCCGACCCGGTACGCCGCGGCGCGGGCCGACCCGCGAGGAGCTGCTCGAGGGGCTCAACGAGCCGCAGCGGGCGGCGGTCGTGCACGCGGGTGCACCGCTGCTGGTGGTGGCCGGTGCGGGGTCGGGGAAGACCCGCGTGCTGACCCGCCGGATCGCCTGGCTGATCCAGGAGCGGCAGGCGCACCCGGGGTCGATCCTGGCGATCACCTTCACCAACAAGGCCGCGGCCGAGATGAAGGAGCGCGTCGAGGACCTCGTCGGCAAGCGGGCGCGGATCATGTGGGTGAGCACGTTCCACTCCGCCTGCGTGCGCATCCTGCGCAAGGAGGCCGACAAGCTGGGCTACAAGTCGAGCTTCTCGATCTACGACGCCGCGGACCAGAAGCGCCTCATGCAGCTGGTCTGCAAGGACCTCGACCTCGACCCGAAGCGCTACCAGCCGGGCGCGCTGCTGCACTGGGTCAGCAACCACAAGAACGAGCTGCGCGACGTCGACGCGGCCAAGTCGGACGCCAAGAACAAGCTCGAGGAGACCTACGCCGCGGTCTACGACCTCTACCAGCGCCGCCTGCGCGAGGCGAACGCGATGGACTTCGACGACCTGATCATGGCGACGGTCAACCTCTTCCAGGCCTACCCGGAGGTCCGCGAGACCTACCGCCGGCGCTTCCGCCACGTGCTCGTCGATGAGTACCAGGACACCAACCACGCCCAGTACGCCCTCATCCACCAGCTCTGCGCCGACGACCCCGAGGCGACCGAGGGCCAGCGCGTGGAGCCGGCCGAGCTGATGGTCGTCGGCGACGCCGACCAGTCGATCTACGCCTTCCGTGGCGCCAACATCCGCAACATCCTCGACTTCGAGGAGGACTTCCCCAACGCCACCTCGATCCTGCTGGAGCAGAACTACCGCTCCACCCAGACGATCCTCACCGCCGCCAACGCCGTCATCGGCAACAACAAGGGCCGCAAGCCCAAGCGCCTGTGGTCCGACGCCGGCGACGGCGCGCGGATCGTCGGGTACGTCGCCGACGACGAGCACGACGAGGCGCGGTTCGTCTCCTCCACGATCGACGAGCTGGTCGACGAGCACGGCGTCCGGCCCGCCGACGTCGCGGTCTTCTACCGCACCAACGCCCAGTCCCGCGTCTTCGAGGAGGTGTTCATCCGCACCGGCCAGCCCTACAAGGTCGTCGGCGGGGTCCGCTTCTACGAGCGGCGCGAGGTGCGCGACGCGCTGGCCTACCTGCGGATGCTGGCCAACCCCGACGACCAGGTCTCGCTGCGCCGGATCCTCAACACCCCCAAGCGCGGCATCGGCGACCGTGCGGTCGAGTGCGTCAGCGCGCTCGCCGACCGCGAGCGGATCACCTTCTGGGAGGCGCTGCGCCGCGCCGACGAAGCCCCCGGCCTGGCCACGCGCTCGGCGACCAACATCCGCGGCTTCGTCGCGATGGTCGAGGAGCTGCAGTCGATGGTCGACGCGGGGGAGCGGGCCGACGTCGTGCTCGAGAGCGTCCTGGCCCGCTCGGGCTACATCGCCGAGCTCGAGGAGTCCGACGACCCCCAGGACGCCACCCGGCTGGAGAACCTCGCCGAGCTCGTCGCCGTCGCCCGCGAGTTCTCCGACGACCCCGTCGCCGGCCCCTCGGCCGACCCCGCCGACGTCGACGCCGGGACGGTCGCGCCGGGCCTGCGCGACTTCCTGGAGCGGGTCGCGCTGGTCGCCGACACCGACTCCATCCCGCAGGACGACGACGGCGTCGTCACGCTGATGACGCTGCACACCGCCAAGGGCCTGGAGTTCCCGGTCGTCTTCCTCACCGGCCTCGAGGACGGCGTCTTCCCGCACGCCCGCGCGCTCGGGGACCAGCCGGAGCTGGAGGAGGAGCGGCGCCTCGCGTACGTCGGCCTCACCCGCGCCCGCGAGCGGCTCTACATCTCCCGCGCGGTCGTCCGCTCGGCGTGGGGCGCGCCCTCGCACAACCCGGGCTCCCGGTTCCTCGACGAGCTGCCGGTCGACCTCGTCGACTGGAAGCGCACCGAGGCCGCGCAGACCTCGTGGAGCCGCCCGGACCTCACCGGCGGCAGCGGCAGCACCCGGCTGGCCACCCCGACCGCTGCGGGGCGCCGCAACTTCTCCTCGGCCGCGCTGCGCGCCGATGCCGCGGCGAAGTCCAAGCCGTCGCGGGAGGTGCCCGCGCTGGAGCCGGGCGACCGCGTCCTGCACGACTCCTTCGGCATGGGCACCGTCGTCGCGATCGAGGGGGTCGCGGAGAAGTCCGTCGCGTCGATCGACTTCGGCAGCGAGGGCGTCAAGCGGCTGCTGCTGCGGTACGCGCCGGTGGAGAAGCTGTAGGCCGGAGCGCAGCAACGGCCGACAGCTCGACGATGGTCGAGCAGGCCGCGTGACCGAGGGACGAGGTCGCGACCGGCGTGTCGGGACCTGGTGAGGTGCCCGCCGAGAGCAGGCACCGTCGGGCCGTCAGCGAGTCCGCTGACGCGGCCTTGCTACGGGTTGAGTCCGTGGACCCGGAGTGCGGCGTGCGGGTCGACCGGGTCGCCGGCGCCGGGGCGGACCTCGAGGTGGAGGTGCGGACCGGTGACGTGGCCGGTGGAGCCGACGGTGCCGATGACCTCACCGGCGCGGACGGTGTCACCGGGGGAGACGTTCATGGAGGTCTGGTGGCAGTACCAGATCTCGGTGCCGTCCTCGAGGGTCAGCACGGTCTTGTTGCCGTAGGCGCCGTCGTACCCGGCGCTGGTCACGGTCGCGTTGGCCACCGCCACCAGGGGCGTGCCGGTGGGCGCGGCGAAGTCCAGACCGGTGTGGTAGTTCGCCCAGAGACCGTAGTCGCCGTAGCGGGCGGTCAGCCGGTAGCCCTGGATCGGCATGACCCACTGGTTCTTGGCGATCTCCTGGGCGTGCGCCTCGGCGTCCTTGGCGAACTTGGCGAGCGCGGTGTTGCGCTGGCGCATCTGCTTGGCCGCGGCGGCGACGAGGTCGGCGTCCGCGGTGTCGTCGAGCGCGTCGCGACGCGAGTCGCGGCTGACGCGGCTGCCGCGCTCCAGGGAGTCGACCGAGGACGTGCCGCTGGCGCCGCCGAGGGCGCTGGGCTGCTGGACCTTGGTCTGCTCGGCGGCCAGGTCCGGCGTGGCGGTGGTGACGGCGCCGCCGACGGAGACGGCGAGGGCGGCCGCGCCGATGAGCGCGGGGGCCGAGGGCAGGACGCGGAAGCGGGGGCCGCGGGAGACGGCCTGCTTGACCGCCTTGCGCTTGCCCGGCTCGCTGCGCACGAGCGGCATCTCGACGGTGGCGTCGTGGTCGCGGAAGACGGTGGTCGCGTCGCCGGCGGGGCCGGGGGCGGTGGCGACGGGGTTTGCCTGGAGAGCCTCGCGGGTAGTGGAACCGCGTCCGGCCGCACGACGGCCGGCGGCCACCTCCGGGGTCTCCGAGGGGCGGCGGCGGGGGCCGCGACGTTCCGCTCGGTGGCTACCCATGAATGGTGACTCCGTTTGCTGTCGATTGCAGGCGTGCATGTTCGGGCCTGATCCACAAGGGCCAGGCGATTGAGCGACTGTAACGGACGGGTCACGACGTTCGAAATCGGCCTGGACAAGTTGTGGACAACCTGTGGATCACCTCCGCGGGCCGGTCGGTGGTCCTAGGCTTCCGCCCCGTGCCCAGGCTCCTGCTCGCCGCCGTGCCGTTCCCCGCGACGGCTCGAGCGGTTTCCGGGACGGCCCCCGGGGACGGTCCGGGCGAGGGTGCGGCCGAGGCGCTGACGCGGCTCGCCCGGGCGCTGCGCGACGCCGGCCACGAGGTCGTTCATGCAGGTCAGGGCGTGGATGACGGGCTCGTCGTGGCGGCCGCCGTGCAGGAGGACGTCGAGGTCGTCGTGCTCCTCGCGCCCGCGTCGTACGACGCCGGGGAGCTTGCCGCGCGCCTCGCCGGGGAGGACCCCTCCGACGGCGCCGAGACCACCGTCCTGGTGGTCGCGACGACCGACGAGCAGCCCGCCCAGGTGGTGCGTCGGGTGGCCGCTGGGACGGCCGTCGCCGTGGCGGACGACACGCCCGGGGACCCCCTCGGCGGGGGCTGAGGTCGGCCCCGGGGGGCACAGGTCGCGTGGCCGACGCATATGCGTTGCGTCACGAAGGAACCCTCCGCCCTCGTCGCGGACGCGGGGACAGGTCTAGGGTGCCGCGAGGACACCCCCGGGCCGCCGCGCGCCCCGCGCCGGACGCGGCCCGCACCCTGAATAGGACTGGTGGAATTTCGTGGACCTGATGGAGTACCAGGCGAAGGAGCTCTTCGCCAAGCACGGTGTAGCGACGACCCTCGGGACGGTCGTCGAGACCGCCGAGGCCGCCAAGGCCGCCGCCGAGGAGATCGGTGGCGTCACCGTCATCAAGGCGCAGGTCAAGGCCGGTGGCCGAGGCAAGGCCGGCGGCGTGAAGCTCGCCAAGACCGCCGATGAGGCCTTCGAGCACGCCTCGAACATCCTCGGCATGGAGATCAAGGGCCTCACGGTCAACCGCGTGCTCGTCACGCCCGCCACGCCCCCGGTGGAGGAGTACTACTTCTCCTTCCTGCTCGACCGCGCCAACCGCTCGCACCTGTGCATCGCGTCGGTCGAGGGCGGCGTGGAGATCGAGGAGGTCGCCAAGACCAACCCCGAGGCCGTGCGGCAGATCCCGATCGACGCCCTCGAGGGCGTCACCCCGGAGAAGGCCGCCGCGATCGTCGACGAGGCGAAGTTCCCCGCCGAGCTGCGCGACCAGGCCATCGAGATGGTCCAGGCGCTGTGGAAGGTGTACGTCGAGGAGGACGCGACCCTGGTCGAGGTCAACCCGCTGGCTCGCCTGGAGGGCGACAAGCTGGAGGCCCTCGACGGCAAGGTGTCGCTCGACGACAACGCCTCGGAGTTCCGTCACCCCGACCACGCGCAGTTCGAGATCCGCGAGGAGGCCGACCCGCTCGAGGCGAAGGCCAAGGACCTCGGCCTGAACTACGTCAAGCTCGACGGTGCCGTGGGCATCATCGGCAACGGCGCGGGCCTGGTCATGTCGACGCTCGACGTCGTCGCGTACGCCGGTGAGGCGCACGGCGGCGTGAAGCCGGCGAACTTCCTCGACATCGGCGGCGGCGCCAACGCCACCGTGATGGCCAACGGCCTCGACGTGATCCTCAACGACCCCCAGGTCAAGAGCGTCTTCGTCAACGTCTTCGGCGGCATCACCGCCTGCGACGAGGTCGCCAACGGCATCAAGGGTGCGCTGGAGATCCTCGGCGACAACGCCACCAAGCCGCTCGTCGTGCGCCTGGACGGCAACAACGTGGAGGAGGGCCGCCGGATCCTCGACGAGCTCAACCACCCGTTGGTGACGCAGGTGGACACGATGGACGGTGCGGCCGACAAGGCCGCCGAGCTGGCGAACGCCTGAGACAAGGAGACCTGACAGCATGACGATCTACCTCAACAAGGACTCCAAGATCATCGTCCAGGGCATCACGGGCGGGATGGGCTCCAAGCACACCAACCTGATGCTCCAGGCCGGGTCGAACATCGTGGGCGGTGTCAACGCCCGCAAGGCCGGCACCACCGTCGAGCTCAACGGCACCGAGCTGCCGGTCTTCGGCACCGTCAAGGAGGCCATGGAGGCCACCGGTGCCGACGTCTCGGTCGCCTTCGTGCCCCCGGCCTTCACCAAGGACGCCTGCATCGAGGCCATCGACGCCGAGATCCCGCTCCTGGTGGTCATCACCGAGGGCGTCCCGGTGCAGGACAGCGCCGAGGTCTTCGCCTACCTCCAGGGCAAGAAGACGCGGATGATCGGCCCCAACTGCCCCGGGATCATCTCCCCGGAGGAGTCGCTGGCCGGCATCACCCCGCACACCATCGCGGGCAAGGGCCCGGTCGGTCTCGTCTCGAAGTCGGGCACGCTGACCTACCAGATGATGTACGAGCTGCGGGACTTCGGCTTCTCGACCGCCATCGGCATCGGCGGCGACCCGATCATCGGCACCACGCACATCGACGCCCTCGAGGCCTTCGAGAACGACCCGGAGACCAAGGCGATCGTGATGATCGGCGAGATCGGCGGCGACGCCGAGGAGCGTGCGGCGGCCTACATCAAGGACCACGTCACCAAGCCGGTCGTCGGCTACGTCGCGGGCTTCACCGCCCCCGAGGGCAAGACGATGGGCCACGCCGGCGCGATCGTGTCGGGCTCCTCCGGCACCGCGCAGGCCAAGAAGGAGGCCCTCGAGGCCGTCGGCGTCAAGGTCGGCAAGACGCCGTCCGAGACCGCCGCGCTCATGCGGGAGATCCTGCAGAGCCTCTGAGGCACCCAGCAGCACCCAGCAGCACCCCGAACGGCCCCCGGCGATCCACGCCGGGGGCCGTTCGTGCGTCGTACGACGGGGTGCGGGCCGCGCCTCAGAGGTTCAGGACCTCGAGCCCGTCGCGGGTCGGGCCCACGACGTCGGTCTCGGCGCCCGAGGCGGCCGGCCAGCCGGCGAGCAGCGGGAAGCCGTCGGGGACGACCAGCGCCGCCGGGTCCGCGTCCTCGGCCAGCACGCTCGCCAGGTCGCACGGCTGGGCGTCGAAGACGCAGAGCGCGGTCCGGGGGAGCGCGGACTCCTCGAGGAGCAGCCGGGAGACCTGGTCGAGGGCGTCGGGCCCGCCGGCGCTGGTGTAGGCCTGGTCGACCAGCACGGCGTTGCCGTCGCGGGAGAGCCGGGTGAGGGTCAGGTCGCTGAGCAGGCCGGGCTCGGTCTCGGCCTGCTCGACGACGACCACCGTCTCGGCCTCGGCGCCCCCGGGGTCCTCGTCGGTGACGACGTAGCTCAGCGGCCCGACCGGGTCGGCGGCGCAGCCCTCGACGGTCGTGCGGACCCGCCGGAGGGCAGCGGTGGCGGCGTCGGCGTCGGCGTACACCGCCAGCGTGCGGCCGTGGAACCCCTCGACGTCGCCGGTGGAGGCGTCGGCGCGGGCGACGGAGCGCCCGAGGTCCCAGGTGTCCGCGGCGCACTGGTCGAGGTCGCGGACGCCCTCGTCCTCGACGGGCCCGCCGCGCAGGCCGGCGGCGAGCGGGTACTCGGCCGGCACCTCCTGGAGCCAGGAGGTGGCCGGCGGGGCGGGGCTGATCTCGCGGCCGTCGTCGGCGCCGGAGCGGGCCAGGCCGAGCGGGACGCCGACGGCGACGAGCGCGGCGGCCACGCCGCCGACGGTCGCCAGGGCGGTGGTGCGGCGGCGCCGCCGGTCACCCCGGCGGCGTACCTCGGCCGCGGGCAGCGGGTTCACGGTGGTCCCCTCGGTCCGGAGGTGCTGGAGGTCCTCGATCGGGTCACGCACGGGTCGCACCCTCCTGGTAGTCGGTGTCGTCGAGCAGGGCCGCGAGCGCGGCGCGGCCGCGGCTGAGCCGGGCCTTGACGGTGCCCTCGGGCACGCCGGTCTCGCGGGCCACGGCGTGGACCGGGAGGTCGGCGATGTGGTGGAGCACCAGCGCCTGCCGCTGCGCCTCGGGCAGCTGCCGGAGCGCGGCCACCAGCGCGACGTGGGCCTCGTTGGGCGCCGCGGTCTCGGTGCGCGCGCCGAGGGCCCGGTCGGCGGGCCGCCGGCCCCGCGTCGTACGTCGCCAGCGGCTGACCGCGAGGCGGTAGGCCGTCGTGCGCACCCACGCCTCGGGGTGCTCGGCGCGGTCCAGCCTGCGCCGGTGCGCCCAGGCCCGCACGAAGGCCTCCTGGACGCACTCCTGCGCCTCGTCGCGGTCCCCGATCATGGCGTACACCTGTCCGGTGATCCGTGGGAAGGACGCTGCGTAGAAGTCGTCGAACTCGCGTTCGTCCATCGACCCGTCCCGTCACTGTGCTCTCCGACCGGCCCTCGATGGCCGGTCGGGAGGGATACGCCCCGGCGACCGCCACGGTTGCACGACCGGGCCGATCCGCGTCGGAGGCGGCGACCGGTCTAGGGCGCGGGGTGCTCGGGGAGCCGCTCGAGCGCGCGGCGGGCGAGCCCCACGAAGTCGGCGTCGCTCATCGTGCGGGCCCCGGCGGGGACGAACCCGAGCTGGGCGACGGTGGTGCCCGAGCGCAGCACCGCCATCAGGTAGCGCACGGTGGTCTTGTCGGAGACCTCGGTGGTCACGACCCACACGGTGAGGTCCCGGCGCCGGGTGTCGGTGTTCGCGAGCCGGCGGACCTCGGTGGTGAGGTCGTCCTGGGCGCAGCGTGCGATCCGCCGGCGGACGCCGTCGACGAAGGCGCGGGCCTTCTTCTTGCCCAGCGAGCCGACGGTCTCGGTGAGTCCGAACTGGGTCGGCAGGCCGGCGTTGAGGATCACGAAGGTGCGGGTGACGTTGTTGCGCATCCCGCGGCCGGTGAAGGTCGTGCGGTCGCACGGGGTGGAGGCAGGGTTGGTGTTGGCCTTCACGACCGGGCTGCCGGTCCACGGGGCGGCCACGCGGCGCACCGGCGGCAGGTCGATCTCCGAGAGCAGGCTCGGCTGCTCGCCGACGGCCACCGGACGCACGAGCTGCGGGTCGGGCCGCCCGACGCAGGAGCCCCCGTCGGGCAGCGTGCACAGCTTGCGGACCGACTCGGCGAGCAGGGCCGTGCCGCCCTTGATGTCGGGGCGGGCGTCGTTGCCGACGCGGAGCACGGTCGTGGTGGTCAGGCTGCCGGTGCGGGCCACCCCGACGACGGTCGTGCGGACCGGCCGGGACCACGAGCGCAGCGCGAGCAGCATCGCCTGGTCGCCGACCTTGCCGATCCGGCGGGTGGAGAGCAGCTGGAGGCGGGGCTCGGGGCACGCGGCGTACCACCCGACGCTGGTGCGGAAGGCCCGGCGCGCGGCGCGCTCGTTGCGGGAGGCCTCGGCGAGCTGCCACGCGGTGCGGCGGGGCCCGCCGCGGCGGCGCGCCTCGAAGACGCGCAGGAGCGCCGCGGTGCCGCGCGGGTCGGCGTACCGGTCGGCCTGGCAGGGCAGGACGATCCCGTCGCCCTCGGTGTTGCCGTCGGTGCGCAGGTCGCGCCAGCCGGTGCCCTTGACCCGCTTCTGGACCTCCTTCGCGGTCAGCAGCGCGTCGGCCGACAACGGCGGCGGCTCCTCGCCGTCGTCGTCCCGGTCGCCGTCGTCGTCGGAGCGCTGCGGGGTGGCGGCGCGGTCCAGGGTCGCGGGGACGCCGCCGTCGGAGACGACCATCCCGCTGATGAGGAGCGTGGCGACGGTGACCAGCACGGCGGCCGCGGTGTACGCCCGGCGTCGGCCCGTGCCGGCGCGACGCACGATGGTGGAGCGCGGCCAGCGCACGTCCTTGACCGCCTCGGCCAGCGGCTCCAGCAGCGCGCGGATGTCGGTGCTCGGGACCCCGCGCTGGACCGAGAAGGCAGCGGTCGCCGCCTGGAGCTCGTGCTCGGCGTCCTTCCGGGGGAGGCCGACCTCCCGGGCCAGGTCGTCCAGCGGCACGGGTGCCAGCAGCGAGAGCAGCAGCACGCGGCGCTGCGTGGCCGGCAGCGCGGCCAGGGTGTCCAGCGTCTCGCGGACCTCGGGGTCGAGGTCCTTGTCGCGGTGGCCGAGCCGCGCGGTGTGGCGCCGCTCCGCGTAGGCCCACGCGTGCGGGCGCAGCCACGACTCCGGGTCCTCCCGGCGGGCGACCTTGCGCCAGTGGTGCCACGCCACGGTGTAGGCGTGCCGGACCGCGCTGCGGGCGGCGGTCAGGTCGCCGGTGAGCGCCCAGGTCTGCAGCAGCAGCCGGTCGCGGGTGTCCTTGTAGAAGGTGTCGAAGTCCGCCGTCGGGTCGGCGCGGCCCGGTCGCCCCTCCGGCGGGGGCTGGGAGTCGGCGTCGGCTGGCGGCATGGCGCCGTCCACCGTACCCGCGCGGCGTGCCTGCCCGGCCACGCCGGTCCCGCGGGTGATGATCGGTCGGTCATGACCTCCCTGCTGCCGCCCTCCACGAACCGCAGCGCCGCCTCGCCCGGTCTCCACGACCTGGCCCACCGACGCCCACTGGTCCTGGTCGCGACGCTCGGCGGCGCGGCGGCCGCGCTCGGCCCGCTGCTGGTCTGCATGGCGCTCGGTGTCGTCGGCTGGTTCCTCACCGACGCCGGCGCGCACGGCACCTCCAGCGACGGGCTGCGGGTCGGGGCCCTGGGCTGGCTGCTCGGCCACGGCTCCGGCGTGCGGGTCGAGGGCGTGCCGATCACCGCGGTGCCGCTCGGGGTGACCCTCGCCTGCGCGTGGACGGTGTGGCGGATCGGGCTGAGCGTCGGTGGCTCCGTCTCCGGCCACGGGCCCGACGCCGACCGGATCGCCGATGGTGAGCGGGACTGGACGGTGCCGACCGCCGCCGGGCTGCTGGCCGCGGGGTACGTCGTCGTGGCGGTCGCGACCTGCGTGCTGGCCAGCGACGCGGGCTCGGGGGTCTCCACGGGCCGCGTCGTGTCCTGGTCGCTCCTGCTCTGCCTGGGCCTCGGGGCGCCGGCGGTCGCGGTCGGCTCGGGCCGCGCGGCGATCTGGGCCGCGCTCGTCCCGCCGGTGCTGCGACTCGCCCTGCCCGCCTGCCGGCGCATCCTCCTCGCCTGGCTGCTGGTCACCGGCGTGGCCTTCCTCGGCGCGCTCCTCGTCGACCTCGGCACCGCCGCGAACGTGCTCTCCCAGCTGCACGCCGACCTCGGCGCCTCCACGCTGCTCGTGCTGGTCTCGCTGCTGGTCCTGCCCAACGCGCTCGCCTTCTCCGGCTCGTACCTGCTCGGACCCGGGTTCACCGTCGGCACCGGCACGCTCGTCTCGCCGTCCGCGGTGGTCCTCGGCCCGCTGCCGATGTTCCCGCTCCTCGCCGCGCTGCCCGACAACGGCCCGCCGCCGGCCTGGACGGCGTACCTCGCCGTCGTCCCCGCCCTCGTCGCCGCCGTCGCCGTGGCCCGCCACCACCGGCTCGTCCCCGCCGAGGGGTGGGGCGAGGCGCTGGCCCGCGGGCTGGCCGCCGGCGTCCTCGCCGGGGTGGTCTTCGGGTTCCTCGCCGGACTCGCGGGCGGCGCGGTCGGCCCCGGCCGGATGCGCGAGGTCGGCCCCTTCGAGCTCGACGTCGCCCTGCACGCCATCGCCGCCTTCGGCCTCGGCGGCCTCGTCGGCGCCCTCGCCACCACCTGGTGGCAGCGGCGCTCCGCCGCGGCGGGCTGAGCGCGGCGCCGGGCGGCCGGGGGCGCATGTAACGGACCGTTCGCCGCACTTCCTGCACGCTGCAACGTGCAGGAAGAGCAGCGAACGATGCGTTACAAGGTCGGCCCGGCCCGGCCCGACCCCGCCGACCGAGCCGAGGCCCGGCCCACCCCGGCGGACGGTCTAGGCTCCGGCGCGTGCCCGCCGCCCGAGCCGCTCGCCCCGACCGACCCGCCCGCCTCGTCGTCCTGGTGTCCGGGTCCGGCACGAACCTCCAGGCGCTGCTCGACGCGTGCGCCGACCCGGCGTACGGCGCCACGGTGGTCGCCGTCGGCGCGGACCGCGACGGGATCGAGGGGCTGGCCCGCGCGGAGCGGGCCGGCGTGCCGACGTTCGTCGCGCGCGTCAAGGACCACCCCACCCGCGAGGACTGGGACCGCGCGCTCGCCGAGCAGGTCGCCGCGCACGAGCCGGACCTCGTGGTGCTGGCCGGCTTCATGAAGCTGGTCGGTGCCGACTTCCTCGCCCGCTTCGGTGGCCGCACGGTCAACACCCACCCGGCGCTGTCGCCGTCGTTCCCCGGGATGCACGGGCCGGCCGACGCGCTGGCGTACGGCGTCAAGGTCACCGGCGCCACCCTCTTCGTGGTCGACGCCGGCGTCGACACCGGCGCGATCGTGGCGCAGACCGCCGTGCCGGTCGAGGACGACGACGACGTCGACTCGCTCCACGAGCGGATCAAGACCGCCGAGCGCGCGATGCTCGTCGAGACCGTCGGGCGGATGGCGCGCGAGGGGTACGCCGTCGACGGCCGCCGCGTGCGCCTCGGCGCCTGAACGCCCCTATGCTGGGGCCCACACGACTGGCGCAGGTGGGTGACCACCAGGGAGTGACGTCGGGAGCATCGACCGCCTGGGTGCTCCTCCTCGCCGATCCGAGCAGGAGTGACACGTGTCCGTGACCCAGCCCCGCGCCCACGACCAGGCCCTCGACCAGGTCCCGGTCAAGCGGGCCCTCGTCTCCGTCTACGACAAGACGGGCCTCGACGACCTCGTCCGCGGCCTGCACGACGCGGGCGTCACGCTCGTCTCCACCGGCGGCTCGGCCGCGCGGATCGAGGCGCTCGGCCTCCCCGTGACCCGCGTCGAGGAGCTCACCGGCTTCCCCGAGTGCCTCGACGGCCGCGTGAAGACCCTGCACCCCCGCGTGCACGCCGGCATCCTCGCCGACCGCCGCCTCGACGCCCACGTGCAGCAGCTGGCCGACCTCGAGGTCGAGCCGTTCGACCTGGTCGTGTGCAACCTCTACCCCTTCGCCGAGACCGTCGCGTCCGGCGCGAGCCCCGATGAGTGCGTCGAGCAGATCGACATCGGCGGGCCCTCGATGGTCCGCGCCGCGGCCAAGAACCATCCCTCGGTCGCCGTGGTCACCAGCCCCGCGCGGTACGCCGACGTGCTGGCCGCCCTCGCGCAGGGCGGCACCACCCTCGCCCAGCGCCGGGCGCTCGCGGCCGAGGCGTTCGCCCACACCGCGGCGTACGACGTCGCGGTGGCCTCCTGGATGGGCGACGTCCTGGTCGACACCTCCGACGGCACCGGCTTCCCCGCCTGGGCCGGCGCGACGTGGGAGCGCAAGGCCGTGCTGCGCTACGGCGAGAACCCGCACCAGCCGGCGGCCCTCTACGCCACCGCGGGCGCCGGCGGGCTCGCCGCCGCCGAGCAGCTGCACGGCAAGGAGATGTCGTACAACAACTACGTCGACACCGACGCCGCCCGCCGCGCGGCCAACGACTTCGACGAGCCGGCCGTGGCGATCATCAAGCACGCCAACCCGTGCGGGATCGCCGTCGGCGCCGACGTCGCCGAGGCGCACCGCAAGGCGCACGCCTGCGACCCGACCTCGGCCTTCGGCGGGGTCATCGCCGTCAACCGGCCGGTCTCGGTGGAGATGGCGCGCCAGGTGGCCGAGGTGTTCACCGAGGTGATCGTCGCCCCGGCGTACGACGAGGGCGCCGTCGAGGTGCTCCAGGGCAAGAAGAACATCCGGATCCTGGTCTGCCCCGTCGACGCCGGCGCGCAGGTCGAGACCCGGCCGATCAGCGGCGGGCTGCTGATGCAGCACGTCGACCACGTCGACGCCGCGGGCGACGACCCGGCCAGCTGGACCCTCGCGACCGGTGAGGCCGCCTCGCCCGAGGTGCTCGCCGACCTCGCCTTCGCCTGGCGCGCCTGCCGGTCGGCGAAGTCCAACGCGATCCTGCTCGCCAAGGACGGCGCCTCGGTCGGCGTCGGCATGGGCCAGGTCAACCGCGTCGACTCCTGCCGGCTCGCGGTCTCGCGGGCGGGGGAGCGCTCGGTCGGCTCGGTGGCCGCCTCCGATGCGTTCTTCCCCTTCGAGGACGGCCCGCAGATCCTCATCGACGCCGGCGTCACCGCCATCGTCCAGCCGGGTGGCTCGGTCCGCGACGAGCTGACCATCGAGGCCGCGAAGGCGGCCGGCGTGACGATGTACTTCACCGGCACCCGGCACTTCGCGCACTGAGCACCCGGCCCTGAGAGGATCACCGAGATGACCGCACAGAAGCTGGACGGCAGCGCCACCCTCAAGGCGATCAAGGCCGAGCTCACCGAGCGGGTGGCGGCGCTGCGCGAGCAGGGCGTCGTGCCCGGCCTGGGCACGGTGCTGGTCGGCGACGACCCGGGCTCGCACTGGTACGTCGGCGCCAAGCACAAGGACTGCGCCGAGATCGGCATCGAGTCGATCCGCGTCGACCTCCCGGCCACCTCGACCCAGGCCGAGGTGGAGGCCGCGATCGACGAGCTGAACGCCGACCCGGCCTGCACCGGCTTCCTGGTGCAGCAGCCGACGGGGCTCGACGAGTTCGCGCTGCTCTCGCGGGTCGACCCCGACAAGGACGTCGACGGGCTGCACCCGGTCAACCTCGGCCGGCTCGTGCTCGGCGAGGAGGGCTCCCTGCCCTGCACCCCGCTGGGCTGCATCGAGCTGCTGCGTCGCCACGGCATCGAGCTGCGCGGCGCCGAGGTGGTCGTCGTCGGCCGCGGCCTGACCGTCGGGCGCCCGATGGGCCTGTTGCTGACCCGCCGCTCGGAGAACGCCACCGCCACGCTGTGCCACACCGGCACCCGCGACCTCGCCGCCCACACCCGCAACGCCGACGTGGTCATCGCCGCCGCCGGCGTACCGGGCATCATCACCGCCGACATGGTCAAGCCCGGCGCGGCCGTGCTCGACGTCGGCGTCTCCCGGGTCGACGGGAAGATCGCCGGCGACGTCGCCGCCGACGTGTGGGAGACCGCCGGCTGGGTCTCGCCCAACCCCGGCGGCGTGGGCCCGATGACCCGCGCGATGCTGCTGATGAACGTCGTCACCATGGCCGAGCGCTCCCTGGCTGCTGCGAAGGCCGCTGCGAAGGTCACGGCCTGACCGGCGTGAGCGACCGCGCGACCCCTGCTCCGGGCGAGGAGCCCGAGCCGCCGGAGGACGGGATCCTCGAGGAGCCGGACGCCTCGGTCGGCCCGGCGCCGTCCGAGGACGAGGTCGCCGCGGTGCTCGCCGAGGAGATCGAGCAGCTCGAGGAGCGTCGCTACCCCTCGACGATCGGCGGTGCGTGCTACCTGCTCGTCCTCGCGGTCACCACCGTCGGCATCGGCGTGGTGACGGTGGGGGAGTGGCGGCTGGGCATCCGCATCGTCGCGGGCGCGATCCTCGCCGCGGCGGCGCTGCGGCTGGTGCTGCGGCGCCGCGACGCCGGCATGCTCGCCGTACGCCACCGGCTCGTCGACGTCCTCGTCCTGGTCGTCATCGGGTCGGCGCTGGTCTTCCTCTCCGCGACCATCCCCGACCAGCCCGTCTGAGCCCCCCACCCGGCCGAGTCGGCACTTCTGGCAGGTCGAGTCGGCACTCCTGGCAGGTCGAGTCGGCACCTGTGGCGGGGCGAGTCGGCACTCCTGGCGCCGGAAGTGCGGACTCGGCGCGCCGGAAGTGAGGACTCGGCGCGCGAAAAGTGCGGACTCGGTACGCCGGAAGTGCGGACTCGGTACGCCGGAAGTGCGGACTCGGCGCGCGGGAAGTGCGGACTCGGCGGGCGAGAAAGAGCCGCCGCCCTCGTCCGGGTGGACGAGCGACGGCGGCTCCGGTGCGGTGCGGGTGAGCCCGGGCGGGGCTCAGATGAGGCCGAGCCCCTTCACGGCATCGCGCTCCTCGGCGAGCTCGGCGGTCGAGGCGTCGATCCGGCCGCGGGAGAAGTCGTCGATCTCCAGGCCCTGGACGATCGACCAGTCGCCGCCCTTGGTGGTCACCGGGAACGAGGAGACGAGGCCCTCGGGGACGCCGTAGGAGCCGTCGGAGCGCACGGCCATCGAGACCCAGTCGCCCTCGGCGGAGCCGAAGAGCCAGTCGCGGGCGGCGTCGATGGTGGCCGACGCGGCGGAGGCGGCGGAGGAGGAGCCGCGGGCGTCGATGATCGCGGCGCCGCGCTTGGCGACGGTCGGGATGAAGTCGTTCTCGATCCAGGCCTGGTCGCCGACGACCTCGGCGGCGTTGCGGCCACCGACCTCGGCGTGGAAGAGGTCGGGGTACTGCGTCGCGGAGTGGTTGCCCCAGATCGTCATCTTGGTGATGTCGGCGACCGGGGCGCCGGTCTTCGCCGCGAGCTGGGAGATCGCCCGGTTGTGGTCGAGGCGGGTCAGCGCGGAGAACCGGTCCTGCGGGATGTCGGGGGCGTTGCTCATCGCGATCAGCGCGTTGGTGTTCGCCGGGTTGCCGGTGACGCCGATGCGGACGTCGTCGGCGGCGACCTTGTTCAGCGCCTTGCCCTGGGTCGTGAAGATCGCCCCGTTGGCCTCGAGCAGGTCGCCGCGCTCCATGCCCGGGCCGCGCGGCCGGGCGCCGACGAGCAGCGCGAGGTTCACGCCGTCGAAGACCTTCTCGGCGTCGTCGCCGATCTCGACGCCGGCCAGGCCGGGGAACGCGCAGTCGTCGAGCTCCATGACCACGCCCTCGAGCGCCTTCAGCGCGGGCGTGATCTCGAGGAGGCGGAGCTCGATGGGGCGGTCGGCCGCGAGCGCACCGCTCGCGAGGCGGAAGAGCAGGCTGTAGCCGATCTGGCCGGCGGCACCGGTCACGGCCACCTTGAGGGGCGAAGAGGTCACGGGCACTCCTTGTCGAGGACGGCTGGCGCTGCCGACGCTAGCAGCGAGGGTGAGGTACGCCACGCTGCGCTCACCGTGGGGGCCGGTCCGGGGGCCTGCAGCCGCCGCCTACCCTGGTCGCCATGCGTACGACGGGGTGGCTCGCGGCCGCGCTGCTGGCCCCCGCCGCCCTCCTCTCCGGCTGCGGCACCGCCTCGCCGACGAGCCCGCCGACCGGCATCGACGAGCTGGTCGTCCCGACCCCCTCGCCGGACCCCGACGACTTCGTGACGGGCCTGTCCAACCCGTGGTTCCCGGTCGCGGACGAGGACGGCACCGCGGAGGTCGACGGCGTCGGGGTGACGGTCGTCGACGGCGACTACTTCGCCCAGGACCGCCGCGGCAACGTCTGGTGGTTCGGCACCGCGGGGGAGTGGCAGGCCGGGGTCGACGGCGCCGAGGCCGGGCTGGCGATGCCCGCCGAGCCGCGGTACGGCGACTCCTGGCGGGCGGCGTACGTCCCCGGCGAGGTCGAGGACGTCGTCGCCGTCGCCGAGATGGACGACGACACCGTCGTCCTGGAGGTCACCTCGCCGCTCGAGCCCGGCCAGGTCGAGCGGCGCACGGTCGACAAGCGGGACTGACGCCCGCCGCGGTCAGCGGATCTGGGTGCCGTCGGAGTCGTCGCCGTCGGTGGTGCCGGTGGTCCCGGAGGTGCCGGGCCAGGGCTGCTGCTGGGTGGGGTCGGCCTGCGGGGTGAGCCAGCGCTGCTCGGCGGGCTTCCACTCCTGCGCGACCGGGTCCCACTGCCAGCCGTCCTGGATGATCGGCCGCTCCTCCTGGCCGCCCCAGTCCTGAGCGGCCGCCTGGCCGGAGGTCGCGGCGGCGGGCTTGCGGGCCGGCAGGCGCAGGCCGGACCCGGGGACCGGGGCGGCGGAGCGGCCGAGCACGAAGGGGTAGGCGAGCCCGGCGAGCAGGCCGCCCAGCAGCGGGGCGAGGAGGAAGACCCACAGCTGGAGGATCGCGTCGCCGCCGGCGAACAGCGCCGGGCCGATCGAGCGGGCCGGGTTGAGCGAGGCGCCGGTGAACGGCACGGCCACCGCGGCGAGCGCCGCCAGGGCGAGGCCGGACCACAGCGGGGCGACCCGGCGGTCCTCGTGCCGGTCGTCGAGGACGGCGAGCACCACGAGCACGAGCAGCGCGGTCAGGATCATCTCGAGCAGGAACGCGGCCCAGGCGGCGTACCCGTCGCGCAGGTCGCCGAAGCCGTTCTGGCCCATCGACCCCTCGGCGTCGAAGGCCTCGTAGCCGTGCAGCAGCCCGAAGAGCGCCAGGGCGGCGAGCACGCCCGCGACGACCTGGGTCCCGACGAGGAGGCCGGCGTCGCGCCACGGCGTACGCCCGGCGACGGCCGAGCCGACCGTGGCGGCGGGGTTGAGGTGGGCCGAGACCCGGCCGAAGGCGGCGATCGCCACGGCGTAGGCGAGGCCGTAGGCCAGCGCGGCGGTCAACGCGTCGTCGGTGCGGACCAGGGTGCCGGCGGCGACCAGGACGAGGAGGAAGGTGCCGATGGCCTCGGCGGCGATCCGCTGCCCGGTCGAGGGCAGCGTGGGGCTCGGAGTGCTCATGCCCTGGGTGCTCCCCGCGGGGACGGGGGGCCAAACCCCCGGCGGGCGTGGCACGCCGCCCGCCCGGGTGCGAGGGTGGGAGCCGGACGACAGGTCAGGTATCTTGACGTCAAGAAACCTGATCGTCCCGCGATCCGACCCACCCAGCTACAGGAGCTGTTGTTCCATGGCCAAGATCATCTACACGCACACGGACGAGGCGCCGCTGCTGGCGACGTACTCGTTGCTGCCGATCGTCCAGGCGTACGCCGCGAAGGCCGGCGTGGACGTCGAGACCCGCGACATCTCCCTGGCGGGCCGCATCCTGGCCCAGTTCGGCCTGGTCGACGACGCGCTCGCCGAGCTCGGCGAGCTGGCGACGACGCCCGAGGCCAACATCATCAAGCTGCCCAACATCTCCGCCTCCATCCCGCAGCTCAAGGCCGCGGTCAAGGAGCTGCAGGAGCAGGGCCACGACATCCCGGACTACCCGGAGAACCCGCAGACCGACGCCGAGAAGGAGGCCCGGGCCAAGTACGACAAGGTCAAGGGCTCCGCGGTCAACCCGGTCCTGCGCGAGGGCAACTCCGACCGCCGCGCGCCGGCCTCGGTGAAGAACTACGCCAAGGCCCACCCGCACCGCATGGGCGCATGGAGCAGCGACTCCAAGACCAACGTCGCGACGATGGGCGAGCACGACTTCCGCTCCAACGAGAAGTCGGTCGTCCTCGAGTCCGACGACACCCTGCGCATCGAGCTGGTCGCCGCCGACGGCTCCACCACCGTCCTCAAGGACGGCATCACGGTGCTCGCCGGCGAGGTCGTCGACGGCACCTACATGGACGTCGCCGCGCTGCGCCGCTTCCTCACCGAGCAGGTCGCGCGGGCCAAGGCCGAGGGCGTGCTGTTCTCCGCCCACCTCAAGGCCACGATGATGAAGGTCAGCGACCCGATCATCTTCGGCCACGTCGTGCAGGCGTTCTTCCCCACGCTCTTCGAGCAGTACGGCGAGCAGCTCAAGGCCGCGGGCATCTCCCCGAACGACGGCCTCGGCGCGCTGCTGAACGCCGTGGAGTCCCTTCCCGACGGCGACGCCATCAAGGCCGCCGTCCAGCAGGGCCTGGCCGAGGGCCCGGCGCTCGCGATGGTCGACTCCGACAAGGGCATCACCAACCTGCACGTCCCCAGCGACGTCATCATCGACGCCTCGATGCCGGCGATGATCCGCACCTCCGGCCACATGTGGGGCCCCGACGGCGAGGAGGCCGACACCCTCGCGGTGATCCCGGACTCCTCCTACGCCGGCGTCTACCAGACCGTCATCGACGACTGCCGCGCCAACGGCGCCTTCGACCCCGCCACCATGGGCTCGGTCCCGAACGTCGGGCTGATGGCCAAGGCGGCCGAGGAGTACGGCTCCCACGACAAGACCTTCGAGATCCCCGCGGCCGGCACGGTCCGCATCGTGACCTCGGGTGGCGACGTCCTGATGGAGCACGACGTCCAGCCGGGCGACATCTGGCGGGCCTGCCAGACCAAGGACGAGCCGATCCGCGACTGGGTCAAGCTCGCCGTGACCCGCGCCCGCGCGAGCGGCACCCCCGCGGTGTTCTGGCTCGACGAGACCCGCGCCCACGACGCGCAGCTCATCGCGAAGGTCAAGGAGTACCTGGCCGACCACGACACCGACGGCCTGACCATCGAGATCATGGCGCCGGCCGAGGCGACGGCGTACTCCCTGGAGCGGATCCGCCGCGGCGAGGACACCATCTCGGTGACCGGCAACGTGCTGCGCGACTACAACACCGACCTGTTCCCGATCCTCGAGCTCGGCACGTCGGCCAAGATGCTCTCGGTCGTCCCGCTGATGAACGGCGGTGGCCTCTTCGAGACCGGCGCCGGCGGCTCCGCGCCCAAGCACGTGCAGCAGCTGGTCAAGGAGAACTACCTGCGCTGGGACAGCCTCGGTGAGTTCTTCGCCCTGGTGCCCTCCCTCGAGCTGTACGCCGAGCAGGCCGGCACGCCGGGCGCGAAGGTCCTCGCCGACGCCCTCGACCGGGCGACCGGGACCCTCCTCAACGAGGACAAGTCCCCGACCCGTCGCGTCGGCGGCATCGACAACCGCGGCTCGCACTTCTACCTGGCGCTCTACTGGGCCCAGGAGCTGGCGAACCAGACCGAGGACGCCGACCTCGCCGCGGCCTTCAAGCCGCTCGCGGAGAAGCTGGCCGCCGAGGAGGAGACCATCGTCGCCGAGCTCAACGGCGTCCAGGGCTCCTCGGTCGACATCGGCGGGTACTACCGGCCCGACGACGCCAAGGCGTCGGCCGTGATGCGCCCCTCGCAGACGTTCAACGACGCGATCGCGGGCCTCTGAGCCGCTGATCCACTCGGCCGCTGAGCTGAGTCGCTGACACCGGGGTGGTCCCGGGGCATCCGTGCCCCGGGACCACCCCGTCGGCGTTCCCGGCGCCGGCCGCCTCAGAGGGCGTCTCAGGCGCCGGCGGGCAGCGTCCGCAGGAGGTACCGCTCGGCCTGCCCGGACTGCTCGGCGAGGTCGTGCAGGGTCGAGGAGGCGGCGTTCCCGTCCGCCTCCGCCTCGATGCCCCCTGGCGCCGTGGCCGCCGCGTCCTCGGGTCGGAGCAGCTCGGCTGCCCGGGTCAGGGAGGCGCCGTCCCAGGTCGCCGTGGCGACCATGGTGACCAGGTCGTGCAGGCCGGTCCGGAGCCGGTCGAGCTCCGCCAGCTGCCGGTCGTCGAGGTCGTCGTGGTCGGGCACGAGCTCGTCCTGCTTCTGCGCGGCGTCGCGGTGCAGCGCGAGGAGCGGGACGCCCGCGGAGGACCCGAGGGCGTGGGCCCCGTGGGGGTGCGTGACACCCGCGGTGGCCTGCAGCACGCGGGTGGTCGCCTCGGTCGCCTCCTCGATGCGCTGCCGCAGCGGCGGGGGCCGGAAGGCCGGCACGACGGCGAAGCCGATGACCACCCCGACGACCAGCCCGCACAGGACCAGCAGGACGTACTGGACGAGCAGGTCGGCGGCGTCGAGGTCGCGGGTCACCGCGTTGAGGCCGACGCTGACCATGACCATGAAGGCCGCGCCGACGGCCGGGCGGGTCGTGATGTACCAGAGGCCGAGGGCCAGCGAGAGGCCGGCGACCGCGACCAGGTACTCCTCGGGAACCGTCAGCAGGATCACCGCGACGGCGGCCGAGCCGACGAGCACGCCGAGGATCTTCGCCTTCGCCTTGCTGAGCGTCTCGCGCCAGCTGGCCTGGAGGATCCCGAAGGTGGTCATCAGCGCCGAGGCGACCAGGGGGTCGTGCGGCCCGAGGTCGGCGGTGACGGACAGCATCACCAGCATGCCCAGCCCGGTGCGGAACGCGTGCCGCACCTGCACCGACCGCAGCCGGGCCGAGGGGTGCAGGAGCGAGTCGCGCAGGTCGTCGCGGAGCCGGCGGTCCAGGGAGACCGGTGTGGTGTCCCGCTCCCGCGCTGCCTGCTCCACGGCGTCCAGGGCCGCGGCGGCCCGCGCGAGCGACGGGTCGCCCGGGTCGTCGACGGTCGCGGTGTTCGCGGTGTTCGTGGCGGTGGGGGCGTCGGGCGCCGGGGCCTTCTTGGCCCGCACCAGCTCGGCAGCGGCCCGGGCCCGGTCGCGGAGGGCCGTCTCGGGCTCGGTCGAGGGATCTGCGGTCAGCTCGGCGGCCCGCGCCGCCAGGCGGAAGCGCGAGGCCCCCTCGAGCGCGACGCCCAGCCAGCGCGGCCGGCCCTCGCCGAGCCAGGTGTCGAAGGCGGTCGCGGTGGCCGCCGACGGGTCGTCCGCGACGAGGACGTCGGCGACCTGGTCGCGCGCCGGCTTGGCGGGGTCGGAGATGCCGACGAGCACCCGCAGCAGGAGCGCCACCACGACGCCGGCGAGCGCCGCCGTGATCACCTGCTGGTGGTCGGTCGCGCCCCGGGTCGCGTAGGCGTAGGAGTAGAGCGTCGTCATCCCCAGGCCGAGCCCGGTGTTGGCGAACGTCGGACCGCGGAGGGGGAGCAGGGCGCCGACGAAGACGATCAGGGCGACGAGCACGATCGCGGCCGGACGCGAGACCTCGCCGAGCAGTCGCGGGACGATCGCGCCGAGGAGCAGCAGCGGCACGACCAGCGCCGCCGAGCGCAGGTCGGCGCGGAGGGTCCCGCCCATCAGGGCGACCAGCGAGAACAGGCCGACCATGCCGCCGATGATCGCCGCGGGCCCGGCGTCGAAGCTGTCGGCCAGGACGACCGAGGGCACCACCGCGATCGCCATGAGGACAAGCAGCAGGGGGCTGCCGCCGGGCTTTCCCTGCTGCGCGGTCCCGTCGGCCTGGGCCTGCTCGGTGGTCCCGGCGGTCCCGGCGGTCCCGGCGGTCCCGGCGGTCCCGGCGGTCTCAGTGGGGGGCCCGGCCGAGCGGCGGCCGGTCGGCTCGTCGTCCCTGGGGGACACGCTCATGGGCTCGCCCTCCCGAGGTGAGGCACTAGGTCCTCGACGGTAGGAGTGCAGCCGGCCCGGCTCCCAGGGCCGGAGTGCCCGGGCCCCGCTGGTCCCGTGCCGGTCCGGGCCGGTGCCGGTCTGGGCCGGTGCCGGTCTGGGCCGGTGCCGGTCGGCCCGCGTGAGGTGCGCCACCCCGCCTCGGCCCGTCCGCGTGTCCCCGCGGGGCCCGGGCCCTCCCGGAGCCGAAAAGCAGGTGAGGTGTGTCGGCGGCGCCCCGTAGCGTCGGGGCCGATGACCGTCACGACCCCGACCGCAGCCGAGCGCGGCACACCCCCCACCCAGCCCGGCGCCGGCGGGTCGCCGCAGCTGCCGGAGTCCCGCGTCGTCGATTGGCGCCGGCTGCGCTCGCGCGTGGCCGCCGCGGCCCTCGTCGCGCTGTTCATCGCCGCGCTCGGGCAGGCCCTCGGCACCGTCGTGGCCGGCCGGCTCGCCGCCGAGCCCAGCAACCGGCTGGTGCTGCTGCTCGCGCTGTGCGTGGTGGGCGCCGCCGTGCTCGACTCCGCGGCCCGGGTGGTGTGGTCGGGGGTCGTCGACCGCGCCGAGGGTCGGCTGCGTGCCGACCTCCTCGACGCCGCCCTCGCCCAGCCCCTCGCCCGCCTCGACGACCAGGCCGTCGGCGAGGTGCTCGACCGGGTCGACGACGACACCTACGAGGTCGGCACCCTGGTCCGCCGCCAGGTGTGGGACACCCTGCGGACGCTGTTCGCCACCGTGCCGATGTGGGTCATCGCCGGGCTCACCTGGTGGCCGGCGTGGCTGCTCCTCCCCGCGGTGAGCGCGGTGACCATCCTGGTCGTGCGCCCGCTGCTGCCGGAGATCTCCCGCCGCAAGGTGCTGGAGGAGATGGCCTGGACCGACCACGCCGCCGCGCTCGAGGAGGGTGTCGCCGGCCGCGACGACCTACGCACGAGCCTCGGCCAGGCCCACGTCGTACGACGCGTCGCGGAGCTCTCCGCCGAGATCCACCGTCGCCTGGGGTCGGTGCTCGTGGTGGAGATGCGCCTCGCGCGCCGGGCCGGGCTGCTGCTGCACGGGCTGCTGGCCGCGGTCGTGGTCTCCGGGGTCGCCCTGACATCCTCGGACTCGATGTCGGTGGCGCGGTTGGTGACGCTGTTCCTGGTCACCTCGACCTTCGTCGGGCAGATCAACAACCTCGCCCAGCACCTGCCCGAGCTGCAGGCCGGCCTCGGTGCGCTGATCCGGCTGCGGCAGATGCTCGAGTCGCCCCCGGAGCCCGCGGGCGGGCGGCCGGTCCCCGAGGGGCCGCTGGACCTGCGCTTCCGCGACCTGCACTTCGCCTACGAGGAGGGCCGGTTCGCGTTGGAGGGGGTCGACCTGCTCGTGCCCGCGGGGGAGACCTGCGCCCTCGTCGGCCGCACCGGCTCGGGGAAGTCGACGCTGGCCGCCCTCGTCTCCCGCGCGGTCGAGCCCGAGCCGGGGACCGTGCTGCTCGGCGGCGTCGACGTGCTCGACCTCGACCTGCAGCAGCTGCGGGCCACCGTCGGGGTGGTCACCCAGCGCACCGAGATCCTCGCCGGCACCCTCGCCGAGAACATCGCCCTCTTCGGCGACGTCCCGGCCGGTCGGGTCGAGGCCGCGCTCGCCGAGCTCGGGCTCGAGAGCTGGGTCGCCGGCCTCCCGCAGGGCGTGGACACCCCGCTGGGTCCCGGCGGCACGACACTGTCCGCGGGGGAGGAGCAGCTGGTCGCGTTCGCGCGGCTGCTCGTCCGCGACGTGCGCGTCGTCGTGCTCGACGAGGCCACCGCCCGGATGGACCCGGTCACCGAGGAGCTGGTCGTCCGCGCTGCCGACCGGCTGCTCGCGCGGCGTACCGGCCTGCTCGTCGCCCACCGGCTCGGCACCGTCGAGCGCGCCGGGCTGGTGGCGGTGCTCGACCAGGGGCACGTCGTGCAGCAGGGCCGGCACGCGGACCTGGCGACCGCTCCCGGCCGGTTCCGCGACCTGCTGCGCTCCGGCGACGGGGACCACGAGGCCGCCCCCGCCCTCGCCCGCACTGCCCCCGACCCCGACCCCGACCCCGACCCCGCCGCCGCTCCGGCCCCGGAGCCCGGCCCCGCGCCGACCGCGGTCGGCGGCACCCGCCGCACCGGCGCGCCCCCGGAGCGCCCCGAGGTCGGCGACGGGCCCTCGCTGAGCCGCGGCATCCTCCACGCGCTCGTGCTGCACCCCCGCTGGGGCCTGGCCGGCGTCCTGCTCTTCCTCGTCGGCTCGCTGACCGGTGCGTTCGGCGTGCTGACCGGGTGGGCCTGGGGCCGCCTGGTGGCAGACCTGACCGAGGGCCGCACGCCGACCGCGCTCACGGCGGTCGTCGTCGTGAGCCTCCTGCTCGCGCCGCTCGCGCTGGCCGCGGCGTTCAGCCGCTACCCGCAGTGGTGGGTCGCGGTCCTGCTGCGCACCCGGATGGCGGTCCTCATCGGCCAGACCCAGCAGCGGCGGCTCTCGCGGACGCCGCCGGGCGAGGTGGTCGCGCGGACGATGGACGCCGACCGCTACGCCCGGTACGCCGACCGCTGGGTGGACTTCTCGACCGGACTGGTCATCGTGGTGGCCACCAGCGTGGCCGGCGGCAGCCTGCTCGCCGGCGGGGTGCTGCTCGCGGTGATGGTCGCCTCGGCGCTCGCCTCGTCCTTCGGCCGCCCCCTCGCCGGCCGCTCGGCGGCGGCCGCGTCGCGGGCCCGCGCCGGCTTCGGCCGCTCGCTGGTCTCGGTGCTCGACTGCGTGCGGACCGTCAAGCTCGCCGCGGCGACCCCGGCGGTCCGGCGCCACCTCGCCCGCGTCGACTCCGGCCGGGTGGACGCCGCGGTCCACGAGCACCGCGTGCAGGCCGCGCTCGACGGCGTCCCGGTGGTCGTCGTCCAGTGCGGCGTGGTCGCCGCGTGGGCCGTCCTCGTGGCCGGCCACTGGGACCTCGCCACCGCGCTGCTGGTCTCCTCGGCGGTCAACGGCTTCGACTGGTTCGGCCGGGTCGCGGGGTCGGTCATCACCGAGGCGCCGGGCACCCGCTCCTGGCAGCGGGCCACCAGCCGGCTCGCCGGCGGCACCGACCTGATGACGCTGCCGCCCGGGGTCGACCTGGTGAGCGGGGTGGCGCCCGGGCCGGCGCCGACCCCGCGGGTCCCGCTCCGGCGGCTCGAGCTGCGCGGGGTGGACGCGATCCACGACGACGGCACCCGCGGCGTGACCGGGGTCGACCTCGACGTCGACGCCGGCGACCTGGTGCTGCTGCTGGGCCAGGTCGGCTCGGGCAAGTCCAGCCTGCTCGCGGCGCTGGCCGGCCTGGTCGACCACACCGGCGCGATCCGGTGGAACGGCCGGGACGTCGAGGACCCCGAGGTGTTCCTCCGGCCCGGCCAGGTCGCGCACGTCGCGCAGGTCCCGCGGGTGCTCTCGGGCACCTTCGCCGACAACGTCGTGCTCGACCACACCGTCGAGCGCGGGCTGGACGCGGCCGTCGCGGACGCCCGGCTCGGGCGCGACCTCGAGGACGCCGGTGGGCCGCGCGCCCTCGTCGGGCACCGCGGCGTACGGCTCTCCGGCGGGCAGGTGCAGCGCCTCGCGCTGGCCCGGGCGCTGGCGACCGACGCCGAGCTCCTCCTCGCCGACGACGTGTCCAGCGCCCTGGACGCCGCCACGGAGCTGGAGCTCTGGGACGCCCTGCGGGCCCGCGGCACCACGGTCGTCGGAGCGACCTCCAAGCGGGCCGCGCTCGCGCGCGCCGACCGGGTGGTGGTCCTCGTCGACGGGCGGGTCGCCGCGTCCGGGCCGTGGTCGGAGCTGGCGGAGGCCTGGGGCCACCTGGCCGGCTGAGCGCCGGGCCGGGGAAGCGCGGGCCGGGGAACCCGGGGCCGGGCCCGCTCGTTCCCCCGGCGTGCGCTCCCTCCTCGTGTCCTCGGCCCTGGTCGCCACCCTGCTGACCGGCTGCGCCGAGGCCGAGGAGGCCGTGCGCGGCGCCGCGCGGGACGCGGGGTGCGCGGCGGCGCGCCAGGCGATGGACGAGGCCGAGCGCCGGGTCCGCGACGCGGTCGCCGACCTCCGGGCCGACCCCGAGGCCGCCCGGCGGGAGCTGCGGGCGGTCCGCGGCGTGCTGGACGCCGCCGAGCGGGGTCTCGGCGGCGAGGCCCGGCAGCAGGTCGACCGCGCCGGGAAGGCCGTCGACCGGCTGCTCGCCGAGGCACGGGACGCCGCCGCGGGCACCCGCGTCGACGACGTCGCGGTCGACGAGGCCGAGCGGCAGCTCGACGGCGCTGTCGGGGAGATCACGAACCTCTGCTGACCCGGCGCGGAATAGGTCGCCGCCCGCGACCGGTTGGAGCATGAGGCACGCCCCCGACCCGGAAGGCCTCATGACCTCCACCGCGCCTTCCTCCGCGCGCCCTGTCGATGTCGCCACCCCCGCCGGGGGACGCCGGTTCGTGCTGGCGGTGCTCGCGCTCGCGGTCGGCGGCTTCGCGATCGGCACGACCGAGTTCGTGACGATGGGCCTGCTCCCGCAGATCGCCGAGGGGATCGGGGTCTCCGAGCCGACCGCCGGTCACGTCATCTCCGCCTACGCCCTCGGCGTGGTCGTCGGCGTGCCGATCCTGTCCTTCTTCGCGGCCCGGCTGCCCCGGCGCGGGCTGCTCGTCGGGCTGATGGCGGCGTACGCCGTGTTCAACCTGCTCAGCGCCGCCGCGACCGGCTACGGGATGCTCACCGTCGCCCGCTTCCTCGACGGCCTGCCCCACGGGGCCTACTTCGGCGTGGCCAGCCTGGTCGCGGCCAACCTGACCACGCCCGCGAAGCGTGGCCGGGCGGTCGCGAGCGTGATGCTCGGCCTCAGCGTGGCCAACGTGGTCGGCGTGCCGGCGGCGACGTGGGTCGGCCAGCACCTCGGCTGGCGGGCGGCGTACCTGATCACCGCCGTGATCGCCGGGCTGACCATGCTGCTGATCCTCGCCTTCGTGCCCTCGGTGCCCGGCGACAAGGAGGCGACCGGCCGCAAGGAGGCCCGCGACTTCTTCTCCAACCGGCAGGTGTGGCTGACGATGGCGGCCGGCGCGATCGGCTTCGGCGGCATGTTCGCGGTCTACTCCTACATCGCCACCACGGTCACCGACGTGAGCGGGCTGGGCAGCGGCACGGTGCCGTTCTTCCTGCTGGCCTTCGGCCTCGGCATGGTCGCCGGCACCTGGCTGGGCGGCGAGCTGGCCGCGTGGTCGGTCTTCCGCTCGCTGATCTGGTCCGGCATCGGCTCGGCGCTCGTCATGCTGGTGTTCTGGCTGGTCGCGCCCTTCGGGTGGTGGCTGCTGCCGGTGGTCTTCGCGATCACGGTGATCGGGTCGGTCCTGGTCACCAACCTCCAGGTGCGGCTGATGGACGTCGCCGGCAACGCCGTCACGCTCGGCGCGGCGATGAACCACGCCGCGCTCAACCTCGCCAACGCGCTCGGCGCCTGGCTCGGCGGCCTGGTCATCGCGGCCGGGCTCGGCTACCGGGCGCCGGCGCTCGTCGGCGCCGGCCTGTCGGTGCTGGGCGTGGCGATCCTGCTGTGGTCGGCGGTCAGCCACCGCCGGGGTCAGGCCGTGGTCGCCGGGGAACCCATCCGGTCGTAGAGCGCCATGTCGACGTGCCCGTCGCGCACCCACGCGCCGAGCCGCTCGATGCCGTAGAGCTCGAACCCGCACGCCTCGATCACCCGCCGCGAGGCGACGTTGTCGACCGCCGCGAACGCCCGGACCCGGCGCACCCCGAGCGTGCCGAACGCGTGGGCCACGACCGCCTCGGTCGCCCGTCGCGCGACGCCGCGGCCGCGCGCGTCGGGGTGGGTCCAGTAGCCGACCTCGCAGTCCACGTCGGCGGTCAGGTCGAACCAGCCGACCGAGCCGAGCGCCAGGTCGGGCCCGTCGGGGTCGCCCGGGTCGACGACCGCCCAGTTCATCGCGGTGCCCTCGGCGACCCGCTCGGCGCTGTCCTGCAGCCAGGCCCGCGCGGCGTCGGAGGTGTACGCCGCCGGCATCTGCCCGAGCCAGTGCTGGCTCTCCGCGTCGGCGCAGCCCTCGACGATCCGCGGGACGTCGGCGTCGCGCCACGGCCGCAGCAGCAGGCCGCCCGCCTCGAGCTCGGGCACCTCCGGCCACGGGTGCGGCGGTTCGAGCGGGTCGTCGCGGAGCACCGTCCCGACCCAGGCGTCGGCCCGCCGGCCGTCCGGCCCGGGGAGCCAGTCGCGCAGCACCCCGTCGCGCGCGAAGCCGGTCTCGTGCAGCAGGCGGCGCTCGGCCCAGGAGTCGACGGCGACGTACGCCGCCAGGCAGTGGAGGTCCGGGGCGGTGAACGCGTCGGCCACGACCGCCCGCAGGTCGGTCAACACCGGGAGCGCCCCGGGCGGCAACCGGAGCTCGGCGCGCCCCCCGCCGAGGTCGAGGACGGCCACGTTGCTCATGGGGCATGGTGCCACGCCGCCGGTGCCTCGCCCCGGGACCTGCGCGAGGTGGCGGACCCCGTGCTCGCGAAGGGCCGCGCGCGGGGGAGAATGCCCCCATGTCCACCACCACCCAGCCTGAGACCGCCGCGCCCACCGCGGCGTCCGGCGGCGCCCGCCCGCGGGTGCTGTCGGGGATCCAGCCGACGGCCGACTCGTTCCACTTCGGCAACTACCTGGGCGCCCTGCGGCAGTGGGTGGACCTCCAGCGCGACCACCAGCCGTTCTTCTTCATCGCCGACCTGCACGCGATCACCGTCGAGCAGGACCCCAAGGTGCTGCGCGAGCGGTCGCTGCGCGCGGCGGCCCAGCTGCTCGCCATGGGCATCGACCCGACGCGGTCCTCGATCTTCATCCAGTCGCAGGTGCCCGCGCACGCCCAGCTGGGCTGGGTCCTGCAGTGCCTGACCGGCTTCGGCGAGGCGCGCCGGATGACGCAGTTCAAGGACAAGTCGGCCAAGCAGGGGGAGGGCGCCGCCAGCGTCGGGCTGTTCACCTACCCCGTGCTCCAGGCGGCCGACATCCTGCTCTACCGACCGCACTACGTGCCGGTCGGTGAGGACCAGCGCCAGCACCTCGAGCTGACCCGCGACCTCGCCCAGCGCTTCAACAGCCGCTACAAGAAGACCTTCCGCCTGCCCGAGCCCTACATCCTCAAGGCGACCGCGAAGATCGCGGACCTCCAGGAGCCGACCCGCAAGATGTCGAAGTCGGCCTCCTCGCCGGCCGGGATCATCGACATGCTCGACGACCCCAAGGTCAGCGCGAAGAAGGTCCGCTCGGCGGTCACCGACTCCGGCTCGGAGATCCGCTTCGACGTCGAGGAGAAGCCCGGCGTCAGCAACCTGCTGACCATCCACTCCGCGCTCACCGGCACCGCCATCGGCGACCTCGAGCAGGAGTACGCCGGCCGCGGCTACGGCGACCTGAAGAAGGACCTCGCCGAGATCGTCGTCGACTTCGTGACGCCGTTCCGCGAGCGGACCCTGGAGCTCCTCGACGACCAGGCCCACCTGATGACCGTGCTCCAGCAGGGTGCCGAGGCCGCTGGGGCGGTGGCGGAGGCGACGCTGCGCGACGTCTACCAGCGGGTCGGCTTCGTCGCGGCCGGACAGTAGGGTCGGGGGATGCCGACGATCGGGGTGGCCGTGGCGATCCCGGAGCCCTGGGCCAGCGAGCTGCAGGACTACCGGACCGCCCTCGGGGACCAGACCGCGACGATGATCCCCACGCACATCACGCTGGTCCCGCCGACCGAGCTCGCCGCGGGCGACGTGAGGGTCGTGGAGGAGCACCTGGCGGCGGTGGCGGCCCACCAGCCGACGTTCCTGGTCCACCTGCGCGGCACCGGCACCTTCCGGCCGGTCTCGCCGGTGGTCTTCGTCTCGCTGGTCGAGGGGATCTCCCAGTGCGAGCAGCTGGCCGGCGCCGTACGTCGTGGACCGCTCGACGTGGAGCTGGACTACCCCTACCACCCGCACGTCACCATCGCCCACCACCTGGGCGAGGAGGAGCTGGACCAGGCCTTCGAGGACCTCGCGGACTTCGAGTGCGAGTTCCTCGTCGAGGACTTCCACCTCTACGTGCACGACGCGACGCGCGGCTGGCAGCCCAGCCGCGACTTCGCCCTCGAGGGCTGACCCGGCCACCCCGGCCGGGTGGGTACCTGCGGGGCATGCCATCGCTGAAGGACCGAGTCACCGGCCGCGTGCAGGACGTACGGCGGCGCCGGCCCTTCGTGGACCACCTGGTGCGGATGCAGGAGCACTACGGGAGCGCCCAGGCCTCGCAGCAGGCCGGCGCGGTGACGTACTTCGCGTTCTTGTCGTTCTTCCCGATCCTGGCGCTGTCGCTGTTCACCGTCGGGCTGGTCTCGGCGATCTACCCCGACGCCAACCGCACGCTGCGCGACGCGATCGACTCGGTGCTGCCCGGCATCGTGGGGCCGGAGGAGGGGCAGGTCTCCCTGGAGCAGATCCGGACGTTCCGCGGGTGGGCCGCGGTCCTCGGTCTCGCCGGTGTCCTCTACTCCGGGCTCGGCTGGCTCTCGGCGATGCGGGCGGCGCTGCAGACCGTGTTCGCGATGCCGCAGCGCGAGCACCCCAACTTCGTCATCGGCAAGCTCCGCGACGGCCTCACGCTGGTGGTCATCGGCACCGTCCTGCTGCTCGCGGTCGCCGTGACCGGCTTCGTCGGGCGCTTCTCCGTCGACATCCTGGGCTGGCTGGGGCTCGACCAGGAGCTCGGCTGGCTGGTGAAGCTGCTCACCGTCGCGCTCGGCCTGGCCGCCAACACGGTGCTCTTCTACGCCCTCTACGCGCTGCTCGCCCAGCCGCGCCTGCCGCGCTCCGCGCTGCTCCAGGCCGCGCTGCTGGGGGCGATCGGGTTCGAGGCCCTCAAGCAGCTCTCCGGGGTGCTCCTGGCCTCCACCAAGGAGCAGCCGGCCTTCCAGGCCTTCGGCATCGCGCTGATCCTCCTGGTCTGGATCAACTACTTCTCCCGGGTCGTGCTGTACTCGGCTGCGTTCGCGTACACCTCGCCCGCGGCGATCGCCCAGCGCGTGCTGGAGCCGGCCGACCCGGTGCAGGGACCGCGGACGCCGACGCACCGCGAGCTGCACGCGCAGCACGCGGGCGTCCGGGCCGCGCTCGCCCCGTTCGCGGCCGGAGGAGCGGCCGCCCTCGGGCTGGTCGCGCTGCTGAGGAGGAAGAGAACAGGATGAAGCTCGAACGACGACACGGATGGCTGCTGGTGGGGGTCGCGGTGTGGAACTTCCTCACCTACGCGATGTTCACCCGCAACCTCTGGAGCGCCCACGCCGAGGGCGAGGACCGCCCCACCGGCTACTGGGTCGCCCACACCGTGCTCATCGTGGTCAACGTCGTCATCGGCGTCGTGCTCGGCCGGCTGGGCCTGAAGGCCTTGCGGCGGCGGTAGCGCGGGGGTGGTGGTACGTAGGGGTCCCCGGTCAACCGGTGACCCCTGCACCCCCAGACGCACGAACGGCCCCTCCGAGACCGGAGGGGCCGTTCGTACGAACGTGGAGCGGAGGATCAGCGACCCTGCTTGAGGGCGGTGCGCAGGTCCTTGTTGAGCTGGGAGATCACGTCGAGCGGGATCTCCTTGGGGCAGGCGGCGGTGCACTCGCCGATGTTGGTGCAGCCACCGAAGCCCTCGGCGTCGTGCTGGCCGACCATGTTGACGACGCGGTCGTAGCGCTCGGGCTGGCCCTGGGGGAGCTCGCCGAGGGCGGTGATCTTCGCACCCGTGAACAGCGCGGCCGAGCCGTTGGGGCAGGCCGCGACGCAGGCGCCGCAGCCGATGCAGGTGGCGACGTCGAAGGCGCGGTCGGCCTTCTTCTTCTCCACCGGAGCGGCGTGGGCGTCGGGGGCGGAGCCGGTGTTGGCCGAGATGTAGCCGCCGGCCTGGATGATCCGGTCGAACGCGCCGCGGTCGACGACCAGGTCGCGCAGCACCGGGAAGACGTCCGAGCGCCACGGCTCGATGGTGATGTCGTCGCCGTCCTTGAACGAGCGCATGTGCAGCTGGCAGGTCGTGGTGACCTCCGGGCCGTGCGCCTGGCCGTTGATCATCAGCCCGCAGGTGCCGCAGATGCCCTCGCGACAGTCGGAGTCGAAGGCGACCGGCTCCTCGCCCTTCTCGTTGAGCTGCTCGTTGAGCACGTCGAGCATCTCGAGGAAGCTCATGTCCTCCGAGACGTCGTCGAGCTCGTACTTCTGCATCGACCCGGCCGACGCCGCGTCGCGCTGACGCCAGATGTTGAGGGTGAGTCTCACTTGTAGCTCCGCTGCTTCATCTCGATGGCCGTGTAGATCAGGTCTTCCTTGTGCAGGACGGGGGCCCCGTCCTCGCCGGTCCACTCCCAGGCCGCGACGTAGGCGAACTCGTCGTCGTGGCGCAGGGCCTCGCCGTCCTCGGTCTGGGACTCGGCGCGGAAGTGGCCGCCGCAGGACTCGCGGCGGTTGAGGGCGTCGATGCACATGAGCTCGCCGAGCTCGATGAAGTCGGCGACGCGGCCGGCCTTCTCCAGGCTCTGGTTGAGGCTCTCGTTGGTGCCCAGGACCCGCAGGTTGGACCAGAACTCCGCCTTGAGCTCGCGGATGAGGTCGATGGCCTTGCGCAGGCCCTCCTCGCTCCGCTCCATGCCGCAGTACTCCCACATGATGTTGCCGAGCTGCTTGTGGAAGGAGTCGGCGCTGCGGGTGCCCCCGATGGAGAGGAACTTCGCGATCCGCTGCTCGACGTCGGTCCGGGCCTCGACGACCGCGGGGTGGGACTCGTCGATCTTCTCGAACGGGCCGTCGGCGAGGTAGTCGCGGATGGTGTTCGGGAGGACGAAGTAGCCGTCGGCCAGGCCCTGCATCAGCGCGGACGCGCCGAGGCGGTTCGCACCGTGGTCGGAGAAGTTGGCCTCGCCGGTGACGAACAGGCCCGGGATCGTGGACTGCAGGTGGTAGTCGACCCACAGGCCGCCCATCACGTAGTGGACCGCCGGGTAGATCCGCATCGGCGTCTCGTAGGGGTCCTCACCCGTGATCCGGGCGTACATGTCGAACAGGTTGCCGTACTTGGTCTCGACGGCCTTGCGGCCCATCCGGCCGATCGCGTCGGCGAAGTCGAGGTAGACACCGCGGCGGACCTGCTGCTCGGACCCGTCGGGGCCGATCTCGGTGACCGCCGGACCGACGCCGCGGCCCTCGTCGCACATGTTCTTCGCCTGGCGCGAGGCGATGTCGCGGGGGACCAGGTTGCCGAAGGAGGGGTAGATCCGCTCCAGGTAGTAGTCGCGGTCCTCCTCGGGGATGTCGCGCGGGTCCTTGTCGCAGTCCTCGGCCTTCTTCGGCACCCAGATGCGGCCGTCGTTGCGCAGCGACTCCGACATCAGGGTCAGCTTCGACTGGTGCGCGCCCGAGACCGGGATGCAGGTCGGGTGGATCTGGGTGTAGCAGGGGTTGGCCATGTAGGCGCCCTTGCGGTGCGCACGCCACGTGGCGGTGACGTTGGAGCCCATCGCGTTGGTGGAGAGGAAGAAGACGTTGCCGTAGCCGCCGGAGGCGATGACGACGACGTCGGCGAGGTGGGTCTGGATCTCGCCGGTCACCATGTCGCGGGCGATGATGCCGCGGGCCTTGCCGTCGACGACGACGAGCTCGAGCATCTCGTGGCGGGTGAACTGCTCGACCGTGCCGGCCGCGACCTGGCGCTCCATGGCCTGGTAGGCGCCGAGCAGCAGCTGCTGGCCGGTCTGGCCGCGGGCGTAGAACGTGCGGGAGACCTGCACGCCGCCGAAGGAGCGGTTGTCGAGCAGGCCGCCGTACTCGCGGGCGAAGGGGACGCCCTGCGCGACGCACTGGTCGATGATGTTGGCGCTGACCTCGGCCAGGCGGTAGACGTTCGACTCCCGCGAGCGGTAGTCGCCGCCCTTGACGGTGTCGTAGAAGAGACGGAACGTCGAGTCGCCGTCCTCCTTGTAGTTCTTGGCGGCGTTGATGCCGCCCTGCGCGGCGATCGAGTGCGCGCGGCGCGGGGAGTCCTGGTAGCAGAAGGACTTCACGTTGTAGCCGGCCTCGCCGAGCGTGGCCGCGGCGGCGCCGCCGGCCAGGCCGGTGCCGACGATGATCACGTCGAGCTTGCGACGGTTGGCCGGGTTGACCAGGCGGTTGTCGAACTTGCGCTGGCTCCAGCGCTGGTCGATCGGGCCGGTCGGGGCGACCGGGTCGACGAGCGGGGCGCCGGGCGTGTAGTAGCCGCGGGCGTCGTCGGAGACCTGCTGGGAGGGCTGGTTGAGGGGCGTCGTGCCCTGGGCGGAGGCCATGGTGCGCCTTCCTTACTTCTCGATGATGCCGGCGAGGACGGACAGGGGGACCAGCGAGAAGCCGCCGGCGATCACGACCGCGAGCACCCAGCCGGCCTGCTTGGCGCGGGCACGGGAGGAGGCGGTGTTGGTGAAGCCGAGGGTCTGGATCGCGCTGAACGTCCCGTGGTGCAGGTGGAAGCCGAGCGCGAGCATCGCCAGGAGGTAGATGAGGGTCATCCACCAGATGTCGAAGGAGTCGATCATCAGGTTGTAGGCGTCGTCGGTCGGGCCGCCGGCGGGGTTCACCTTCGGGACGGTGAAGTTCAGCAGGTGCCAGATGAGGAACAGCAGCAGCGCGGCGCCGCCCCAGCGCATGGTGCGCGAGGAGACCGAGGAGTGGTTGTTCTTCTTGACCTGGTACTTCACGGTCCGGGCGTTCGCCGCACGGCGGGCCAGCGCGACGGCCGCGGCGACGTGCGCCACCAGCGCCACGACGAGCACGACACGCATCACCCAGAGGAAGCCCTCGTGGGGGAGCATCGGCTCACCGAACTCCCGCAGGTGCTCGGCGTAGTCGTTGAACGCGTCGTGGCCGGCGAACGCCTTGAGGTTGCCGTACATGTGCGCGAGCACGTAGCCGATGAAGACGAGGCCGCTGACGGCCATGATGATCTTGAGCGCCACGGTGGAGCGCGTCGCGCGCGCCCCCTTGACGAGGGTCGGGGTTGCCACGAGGTGTCACGCTACCTCTCGGCTCAGGGTCTGCGGACCGGGATGCGTGTGACATATGCCTTGTTACCCACCGGTCAGGAACTTCGGGTCGCGCCGGGTCGTCGTTCTCCCGGTCGCGAGCGCCACTCCGGCGGGTACGCCGAGGCGCCGGTACGCCGCGTCGCCGGCGGGTCAGGGGTGCTCGAGCTCCGGGACGTCGAGGGTGCGCGCGGGGGTCTGGCCGCGGCGGATCTGCTCGGCGACGTCGGCGATCCGCTCGCGGCTCGCCGACCAGCTGCCGGCGTCGACCTCCCACCACGGCCGGAAGCCGCGGCGGACCTCGACGTACCAGTGCCGGCCGCGGACGAGCCGCCACGCGACGGCGAAGGGGAGGACCACGACGATCAGGACCAGCTCGACCCAGGCGAGCACCAGGATGGCGAGCAGCGGGACGACGATCAGCGAGACCAGGAGCAGGGCGATCCCCAGCAGGTCGTCACCGTCGAGGGAGAAGCCGGACGGGACGGAGTCCACGCCGCCCCGGATCCGCCGACGCCAGGGCACCCACCGCCGGCTGACCCGCCATGTCTGGCCGGAGGGATCGGTCACCTTCACGTCGCGCACCGTAACGACGAGCCCGGGTCGCGCGGGTCGAAAACGTCACACTCGGTGGTCACCGTCACGTGACGGTCCTTATCGTTCGCCCCATGACGCAACCCCAAGGCGCGGTCGAGGGCGGCCTGGACGAGCCGGCCGGTCTCGAGCCGGAGCAGGGCACCCTCGACCTGGCCGGCGACGGCGACCGGTGGACGGTCCAGGACTGGGAGCAGGCCGCCGCCGCGGTGCTGCGCAAGTCCCGCCGGCTCCAGGACGACGACCCCGACGCAGCCGTCTGGTCCCGACTGACGCGCACCACGCTGGACGGGATCGAGGTGACGCCGCTCGGCACGCCCGCCCTGCTGGAGGGCCTGCAGACCCAGGGGCGGCCCACCCGCGTCGGCCCGTGGGACGTGCGCGCCCACCTCGGCGGCACCGGCGTACCGGCGAAGCAGGCCAACGAGGAGGCGCTCGTCGACCTCGACGGCGGCGTCGTCTCGCTGTGGGTGACCGCCGACGCGGCGACCGACCTCCCGGCGCTGCTCGCCGGCGTGCTGCTCGACCTCGCGCCCGTCGTCCTCGACGCGCCGACCGCGCCGGTCGCGGTGGCCGAGGCCTTCCTCGCCCACCTCGGCGCGACGACCCCGGCCGAGGGCACCAACCTCGGTGCCGACGGCCGCGCCTCCGAGGAGGACCTGGTCGCCGTCGCCCGCCTCGCGCGGGAGAAGGGGGTGCTCGGCGTCGTCGTCGACGCCACCGTCGCCCACGACCTCGGCGCCTCCGACGCCCAGGAGCTCGGCTACTCGATGTGGGTGGGCGCCCGCGTGCTGCGCGTGCTGAGCGCGGCCGGGATCGACGTCGCCGAGGCCGCTCGCCTCGTGGAGTTCCGGTACGCCGCGACCGACGAGCAGTTCCCCACGATCGCCAAGCTGCGGGCCGCCCGCCGGCTGTGGGCGCGCGTGCTCGAGCTGAGCGAGGTGCCTGCCGACGTGCTGCCCGCGCAGCGCCAGCACGTGGTGACCAGCCGGCCGATGATGAGCAAGTACGACCCCTACGTGAACATGCTGCGGACCACCGTCGCCGCGTTCTCGGCCGGCGTCGGCGGAGCGGACGCGGTGACGGTCCTGCCGTTCGACAGCCCGCTGGGCCGCCCCGACCTCTTCGGTCGCCGGATCGCGCGCAACACCTCCCACCTGCTGGTCGACGAGGCCCATGTCGCCAAGGTCGCCGACCCGGCCGGCGGCTCCTACGCCGTGGAGAAGCTCACCGACGACCTGGCCGTGGCCGGGTGGGACGTGCTGGGCCGGCTCGAGGAGGGCGCCTCCCTCGACGACGCGATCGCCGAGACCGTCGCCCGCCGCGAGCGCGAGATCGCCACCCGCAAGCGGCCGATCACCGGGCTCACCGAGTTCCCCCACCTCGCCGAGCAACTGCCCGAGCGCGCGCCCGACCCGGCCGCCGCCGCGGTCCGCCGCTACGGCGCCGCCTTCGAGGAGCTGCGCGACGCCCCGGCGGCCCGCCCGGTCTTCCTCGCCACGCTGGGCCCGGTCGCGGCGCACACCGCCCGCGCGACCTTCGCCACCAACCTGCTGGCCGCCGGCGGCATCGCCGTCGAGGTCGCCGGACCGACCGGGAGCGTCGCCGACGTGCTGGCGGCGTACGACGCCTCGACCACGCCGGTCGTCTGCCTCGCCGGCGCCGACGCGACCTACGACGAGTGGGCCGACCAGCTGGTCCCCGCGCTGCGCGAGGCCGGCGCGCGCCACGTCATCGTCGCCGGCAAGCCGCGCGACGGCGTCGACGACTCCTGCGCGATGGGCGTCGACGCCCTCGCGTTCCTGACCCGTACGAGGGAGCAGCTCCAGTGACCGTCCCGAAGAGCTTCGCCGGCCTGCCGCTCGCGGGCGGCGCGGGCGCGCCGTCCGCCACCCCGGACGCCGAGGCGTGGACCTCGCCCGAGGGCATCGACATCGCGCCGGTCTACACCGCCGCCGACATCGAGGGCCTCGACGCGCTCGGCACCTTCCCCGGGCTGAGCCCGTTCCTGCGCGGGCCCTACCCGACGATGTACACCACCCAGCCGTGGACGATCCGGCAGTACGCCGGCTTCTCCACCGCCGAGGAGTCCAACGCCTTCTACCGCCGCAACCTCGCGGCCGGCCAGAAGGGCCTCTCGGTCGCCTTCGACCTGGCCACCCACCGCGGCTACGACTCCGACCACCCGCGCGTGCGCGGCGACGTCGGGATGGCCGGCGTGGCGATCGACTCGATCTACGACACCCGCACCCTCTTCGACGGCATCCCGCTCGATGCGATGTCGGTGTCGATGACCATGAACGGCGCCGTCCTGCCGGTGCTCGCGCTCTACATCGCCGCGGCCGAGGAGCAGGGGGTGAAGCCGGAGCAGCTCGCGGGGACCATCCAGAACGACATCCTCAAGGAGTTCATGGTCCGCAACACCTACATCTACCCGCCGGCGCCGTCGATGCGGATCATCTCCGACATCTTCGCCTTCACCAGCCAGCGGATGCCGCGGTTCAACTCGATCTCGATCTCCGGCTACCACATGCAGGAGGCCGGGGCGACCGCCGACCTCGAGCTCGCCTACACCCTCGCCGACGGCGTGGAGTACATCCGCGCCGGCCTCGAGAGCGGGCTGACCATCGACCAGTTCGCGCCCCGCCTGAGCTTCTTCTGGGCGATCGGCATGAACTTCTACATGGAGGTCGCCAAGATGCGCGCCGCCCGCGCGCTGTGGTCGCGCCTGGTGCGCCAGTTCGACCCGCAGAACCCCAAGTCGCTGAGCCTGCGGACCCACTCCCAGACCTCCGGCTGGTCGCTGACGGCGCAGGACGTCTTCAACAACGTCGGCCGGACCGCGATCGAGGCGATGGCCGCGACCCAGGGCCACACCCAGTCGCTGCACACCAACGCCCTGGACGAGGCGATCGCGCTGCCGACCGACTTCTCCGCGCGGATCGCCCGCAACACCCAGCTCCTGCTGCAGCAGGAGAGCGGCACCACCGGGACGATCGACCCGTGGGCCGGCTCCTACTACGTCGAGCGGCTGACCCACGACATCGCCGAGCGCGCCTGGGCCCACATCCAGGAGGCCGAGCAGGCCGGCGGCATGGCCAAGGCGATCGAGCAGGGCATCCCGAAGATGCGCATCGAGGAGGCCGCGGCCCGCACCCAGGCGCGGATCGACTCCGGCGCGCAGAAGGTCATCGGCGTCAACACCTTCCGGCTCGCGGCCGAGGACAAGCTCGACGTGCTCAAGGTCGACAACGACGACGTCTACCGCCAGCAGGTCGCCAAGCTCGAGCGGCTGCGCGCGGAGCGCGACGACGACGCCGTACGCCGCGCGCTCGAGGCGCTCACCAACAGCGCCGAGCGCGGCGCGGGCCAGGGCCTCGACGGCAACCTGCTCGGGCTGGCCGTCGACGCGGCGCGCGCCAAGGCGACCGTCGGGGAGATCTCCGAGGCGCTGGAGAAGGTCTACGGCCGCCACCAGGCCGTGATCCGTACGATCTCCGGCGTGTACCGCGACACCGCCGGCGAGGGCGACGGCACCCTGGTCCAGCAGGTCCTGTCCGCGACGGCGGAGTTCGAGGAGAACGAGGGCCGCCGCCCGCGCATCCTGGTCGCCAAGATGGGCCAGGACGGCCACGACCGCGGCCAGAAGGTCATCGTCTCGGCCTTCGCCGACATGGGCTTCGACGTCGACGTGGGGCCGCTGTTCTCCACGCCCGAGGAGGTCGCGCAGCAGGCGGTCGACGCCGACGTCCACATCGTCGGGGTCAGCTCGCTCGCCGCGGGCCACCTCACGCTCCTGCCGGCGCTGCGCGACGCGCTCGCCGAGCAGGGGAGGTCCGACATCATGATGGTGATCGGAGGCGTGATCCCGCCCGACGACGTGCCGACGCTGCTCGAGGCGGGGGCGGCCGCGGTGTTCCTGCCCGGCACCGTCATCGCGGAGTCCGCGCTCGACCTGCTGGCCCGGCTGCGCGAGCAGCTCGGTCACTGATGCGGCCGGACGTCCCCACGCTCGTCGAGGGGATCCGGTCCGGCCGCCGGGCCGCGGTCTCCCAGGCGATCACGCTGGTGGAGTCCTCGCGGCCCCAGCACCGCGAGCTGGCGCGCGAGCTGCTCACCGCGCTCGCGGACGGCGGCCACGGTGCCGGGGGCCGCGAGGTCGTCCGGGTCGGCATCTCCGGGGTGCCCGGGGTCGGCAAGTCCACCTTCATCGAGTCCCTCGGGACCCGGCTGACCTCGGCCGGGCACCGGGTCGGCGTGCTGGCGGTCGACCCGTCGTCGGTGCGCACGGGCGGGTCGGTGCTGGGCGACAAGACCCGGATGGGCCGGCTGGCCACCGACCCGCAGGCCTTCATCCGGCCCTCGCCGAGCGCCGGCACGCTCGGCGGCGTCGCCCGCGCGACGGTGCAGGCGATGGCGGTGCTCGAGGCGGCGTCGTACGACGTGGTGCTGGTGGAGACCGTCGGCGTCGGGCAGTCCGAGGTCACCGTCGCGGGGATGGTCGACACCTTCCTCTTCCTCACCCTCGCCCGCACCGGCGACCAGCTCCAGGGCATCAAGAAGGGCATCCTGGAGATCGCCGACGTGATCGCGGTGAACAAGGCCGACGGCGACCGCGAGGCCGAGGCGCGGGTCGCCGCCCGCGACCTGGCCGGCGCGCTGCGGATGGTGCGCGGCATGGAGGAGTGGGCCCCGCCGGTGGTCACCTGCTCCGGCCTCACCGACGTCGGCGTCGACGACCTGTGGGAGCGGGTCCTCGCCCACCGCGCGCACCTCGGCGGCGACGGGCTGGCCCGCAAGCGCGCCGAGCAGCAGCTCGACTTCACCTGGGCTATGGTCCGCGACGAGCTGGACCAGCGGTTGCGGCACTCACCCGCCGTCCGCGCCGTCCGCGACGAGGTCCGCGCCGCCGTGCTCGCCGGCGAGCTGCCCGCGACCGTCGCCGCCGACCGCATCCTCGCGGCGTACGACCAGGGGCGGACCGCGCCGGCCTGAGCCGGGCAGGCTCGGAGGGCCGGACCGGGCGTCAGGCGTCATCAGGCCGGGGGCACGAGCCGGAAGAGGGGGCCCGGCAGGACCTCGATCCACCGCGGGTCCGGCCGGTGGTCGCCCAGCTCGGCCAGCAGCGCGTGCACCGCCTGGGTCACCAGCACCTCGTCGGACTCCGCGACCACGGCGCCCGGTTGGTAGGGCTCGCCCCGCAGGCTCAGCGCGAGGCTCCCGGCGGTGCTCGGATGCTCCCCGGAGTAGAGCAGCAGCTCGAGCAGGTCGAACTGCATGCGGTCCAGCGCCAGGAGGCGGCCGTCGGCGCTCGCGGTCCCCGCGCCCGGGTCGACGAGCAGCCCGCGGAAGCGGATCAGCGCACCGTCGAAGACGACCGGACCGGCCGGCTGCGGCGGGGGAGCGGGCGGCTCGGGGACCACGGCGGACGGCTCGGGCACCGGCGCAGCCGGGTCGGCCCACGGGGGATCGGCCCACGGGGGATCGGCCCACGGAGGATCGGCCGGCGCGACGACCGGGGCGGCCGGGCGGATCCGGGCCGGCGGGCGGCGCATCACGCCCAGGACGCGGGCGCGCAGCTCGCGCGGGCGGAACGGCTTGCGGACGTAGTCGTCGGCGCCGGCCTCGAACCCGCCGAGGATGTCGTCCTCGCCGCCGAGCGCGCTGACCATCACCAGGTAGGTGTCGCTGAAGGTGCGGACCTGGCGGGTCACCTCGAACCCGTCGATGCCCGGCAGCCAGACGTCGACGGTGGTGAGCACCGGCCGGTGGCGGCGTACCGCCTCGACCCCCGAGGGGCCGTCGGCGGCCACGTGGACCTCGAACCCGGCCTGGGTGAGGATCACCTCCAGCAGGCGGGCGGTGTCGGGGTCGTCCTCGACGACGACCGCGACCCGGTGCTCATCGACACGCGACTGCTCATCGGCACGCGACATTGGTGACCCTCCCGGTCGGGGTGCGGGGCCCCTGGTCGCAGGCCACGACGGTGCCGGCGGCGCGGGCGGCGCCCACCACGTCCACGGCGAGGCCGGCCGGGGCGGTGACGTCGTTCGCGCGGACCGCGTTGCGGCGGCCCCACCCGGGCGCCACCACGTGGACCTGCACGCCGTCCCCGGTGGGGGCGACGATGCGGTTGCCGGCCACCACCCAGCCGTTGCCCTTGAGGTCGACCACCGAGTCGACCACGCGGCCGCCCCGCAACCGGTTGCCGCGCAGCACGCCGCCGCGGGTGCCCTCCTTGATGTCGACCGCCTCCGCGCCGGTGCCCCACACCCGGTTGCCGACGACGCGGTTGCCGTCGCTGCGGTCGGGCTCGCAGTCGGTGAGCTCGCACCAGTTCGAGCGGGCCGACCCGACGTAGACGCCCTCGCCGAAGCCGGGGTCGACCAGGCCGGTGGCCCAGACCCGGTTGCGGGCGACGAGGTTGTCGCTGCTGCCGGTGCGCAGATGGAGACCCTCCTGGCCGGTGCCGGAGATCCGCAGCCCCACGACCCGGTTGTGCGACGCGCCGTCGAGCACGAGGCCCTTCTGCGCACCGGTCACCGAGAACCCCACGAGCCGCCAGTACGACGCCTCCTCGAGGTGGAGCGTGTAGCCCCCGCCCGTGCTGCCGCCGTCGAGCACCGCGCCGGCCGGCCCGCACAGCGTCACCGGCCGCTCGGCGGTGCCGGAGACCGTGGCCCGGAACCGGCCGTCGTACCGGCCCTCGGCCAGCACCAGCACGTCGCCGGGGGACGCCTCGGCCAGGGCGACGCGGAGCTCGGCGCTGCTGCCGATCCGGGGCGGGCCGTCGCACCCGGTGGGGGCGCCGACGCCCTCGGGGGCCGCTGGGCCCCCGCTGCAGCCCGCCGTGCCGGCGACGAGACCGAGGGCGAGGGAGGCCAGGGCGAGCCGCGCTGCTGACCGGGCGGCTCTCACCGGGCCATCGTGGCAGCGCCGGGGACACCGCGCGGCCGAACGGGACACAGCGACCCATCGATTCCTTTACAGTCGGGCCACCGATGGGGGGCTCGGCTCCAGCGGCGTGTCCGTCCCGCCCGTCACCGCACGAGGGAGAGTCCGCGTGGAGCTGCTCCCGCACGTCCGCGACCTGCCCGGGTGGCTGGTGCCCTTCGGCGTGATCGGCATCGTGTCGTGGACGTTCTGGCTGGTCCGCAAGCTCCTCTCGGCGACGTCGCGGCCGGTGCTCAACGACTTCCGGACGACGACGACCGTGGTCGTCCCGTCCTTCCGCGAGGACCCCGACGTGCTGCTGCGCTGCCTGGAGACGTGGCTGGCGCAGGGGCCGTCCCGGATCATCATCGTGCTCGACCTCGCCGACACCGAGGCGCAGGAGCGGATCGAGGCGCTCGGCCGGCCCGAGGTCGAGGTCGTGATGTTCAAGCACAACGGCAAGCGCTCCGCGCTCGGCGTGGGGATGCGGATGGTCGACACCGAGCTGGTGATCTTCGTCGACTCCGACACCGTGTGGGAGGCCGGCATGCACGACGCGATCCAGATGCCGTTCGCGGACCCGGCCGTCGGTGCGGTGAGCACGCGGCAGAACGTCTACCTGCCCAAGACGAGCATCTGGCGCCGCGTCGCGGACTGGATCATCGACCTGCGCTACTACGACTACGCCCCCGCCATGGGCCGCTTCGGTGGCGTCATCTGCGCCTCCGGGCGGACCAGCGCCTACCGGGCGGCGGTGATCGTGCCCCAGGTCGACCGGCTGGAGAACGAGATCTTCCGCGGCCGGCAGTGCATCGCCGGCGACGACGGCCGGATGACCTGGCTGACGATCTCCCAGGGCTACCGGGTCGCCCACCAGGACAGTGCGCGAGCGCTGTCGATGTTCCCCGACACGTTCAAGGCCTTCGTCAAGCAGCGGGTGCGGTGGAGCCGCAACTCCTACCGCTGCTACCTCACCGCCATCCGGCACGGCTGGATCTTCCGGGTGCCGCTGATCTCGCAGGTCACGGTGATGCAGATCCTGCTGACCCCGGTGAGCAGCACGATCGCGCTCGCCTACGTCGCGCTCGCCGTGCGCTCCGACCACCCCTGGACCGCCCTCGCCGCGGCCCTGGTCTGGCTCTTCGTCGGCCGGGCGATCCGCGGGATGTCGCACCTGTGGCGCCGACCGGAGGACGTCTGGATCCTCCCCGTGGTGGCGCTGGTGATCCTGTTCATCGCCGGCCCGGTCAAGACCTACGCCTTCTTCACGATGAACAAGCAGGGCTGGCTGACCCGCTCGGCCGACACCATCGGGGGCGAGGGGCAGAGCGAGGCCAGCCTGTCCAAGGCCCCGGCGCCGGTGTGAGCGACGTGACCGAGGTGACCGACGTGAGCGCCCCGACCGCCGCGGAGCGCGGCGACACCGTCCACGTCGCGGTGCGCCGGCTCATCCGCGCCGTCTGCCTGGTCGCGGTGGTCGGGATCGTCCTCGGGCTGGCGGTGCTCCGCCAGCACATCGAGCCACCCGACCCGGCCGCCCCCGCGGACGAGGCCCCGGTGGCCGCGCCGGCGCTCGACGAGGTGCCGGCCGAGGTCGCGGTGCTCGCGGCCGAGGACGCCCGGCTGCGAGCGGTCAGCCTCGGCCCGGCCGTGGGGACGACCCGCGTCGGCGCGACCGTGGTCCTCGGCCCGCGCCCCGCGGCGTACGGCGTGGACGCGCTGGTGGCGGCCGGCGCGCTGCGCCGCACGGGCCCGGGCGTGGTCGAGCTCGTCCGGCCGGTGGTGGCGCGGCGCGGTGCCCGCGTGGCGCTGCACCTGCCGGCCACGACCCTGCGGATGCACAGCGGCGCCCGGGCGCACGCCAGCCTGGTCACCTGGGGCGGGGACCTGGCCCTGTCCGGCGCCCCGGGGCGACCGCTGCGGCTGGTCGGGTGGGACCCCCGGCGGAAGGCGGCCGATCGGGAGACCTCCGACGGTCGCGCCTACCTGCTGGTCAAGGACGGCCGGCTGCGGCTCGCGGACGTCGAGACCGACCACCTCGGCTACTGGAGCGGCCGCACCGGGGGGCTCGCCGTGACCGGCTCGCCGGAGACCTCGGCCACCGCGGACCTGGTCGGGGTGCGGGTGCGCGCGTCGCACATCGGGCTCTACCTCTCCGGTGTCGAGCGCAGCGTCGTCCGGCGCACCGAGGTGACCGCGGTGGAGCGGGACGGCGTCGAGGTCACCAACCGCTCGCACCGGGTGCGCCTGACCGGCGTCTCGGTCGACCGGTCGGGCGGGGCGGCGATCAAGGTCGGCAACGGCGCCTCGCGCGTCGTCGTCGAGCGCGCCCGGCTGACCCGGTCGGGGGGCTACGGCCTGCTCGTGGACGGCTCGCCGCTCGCCGACGGCCCGAACTCCGCGGGCTACAGCACCACCAACTACGCCGGCGTCGTCCTCCGCCGGAGCCTGGTGGCCGACAACGACGGCGGCGGGGTGCTGGTGCTGCGCCTCGACGGGCTGCAGGTCGACCGCAGCACCCTCCTCGCGGACGGGACCGCGCTCGCGGTCCGCGGGCCGGCCGACGGCCTGGTCGTCGACCGGTCGGTGGTCCGCTCGCAGGGCGCGACCGGCATCGTCGTGGAGGAGGTGAGCGGCGCCCGGGTCGAGCGCTCGACGGTGAGGGCCCGCACGACGGGGGTCTCCCTCACCGACTCCACGGGCGAGGTACGCGGCAACGACATCGCCGTCGGTACCGGCACCGGGGTGCGGGTGGCCGGCGAGGACGCCCGGGCGGTCGTCGACGGCAACGCGATGACCGGCCGCGGGCCCGGGGCCGTGGCCGACGCAGACGGGGCCGAGGTGCAGCAGGGGGACACCACCGGCGCATGGTCCTACCGCCCCCGCGCGGTCCTCTGGCTCGAGGAGCACGGCAGCGCGCTGCCGGGCCTGCTGGTGCTGGTCGTGCCGGCGTTCGGGACGGTCTTCGTCCGCCGCCGGCGGCGCGGCCAGCGCGAGCTGCGGCGGCTGCTCGAGCAGGCCCTGGTCGCCCGGGGGCGCGAGGCCCTGGCGGGGTACGCCCCGCCCCGGACGCAGGCGCCCGTCGGGGCGGCCGGCTCCACGTTCGAGGCGGAGCCGGAAGCCGGCCCGGACGTCGGCCCGCACGTCGGCCCGGACGTCGGCCCGCACGTCGGCCCGGACGTCGGCGGGGCCGGCGTGCCCGCGGCGGATCCCGCGGCCCCGCTGGGCGGGCGCCGCTTCACCGGCCCCCAGGACTTCGCGGTCGCCGCCGTCCTCGAGGCGGGCTACCCGGTCGGGGACGTCGCGCGGGCGCTGCGTGTCCCGACCGCGCGGGTCCGGGCGTGGGTCGAGGAGGCGCGGGCGTCGGCGGACGCGTGAGACGGGGTGGGCCGGTCGGCTCGGGCCGGGGTCTAACCTGGGAGGCCTGATGACCAGGGACCCGCGCGTGCACGACCTGATCCGCGAGGCCGTCGAGAAGCACGAGGCGGAGCTCGTCGACCTGCGCCGGGACCTGCATGCCCACCCCGAGCTGTCCTGGCACGAGGAGCGCACCTGCGCCCTGGTCGCCGCGCGCGTCGAGGAGGCCGGCTGGCGGGTGACGGCGATGCCGCGGTCCGGCGTCGTCGCCGAGCTGGGGGAGCGGGGGCCGGTGGCCGCGCTCCGCGCCGACCTCGACGCCCTGCCGGTCCACGACATCACCGACGACCCGTGGCGCAGCACGGTCCCCGACGTCGCCCACGCCTGCGGGCACGACGTGCACACCACCGCGGTGGTGGGCGCGGCCCTCGCGCTCTCCCGGGTCCACGAGGAGGGGCTGCTGGGTGGCCGGGTGCGGCTGCTCTTCCAGCCCGCCGAGGAGGTCATGCCCGGCGGTGCGGTGCACCTGATGAGCCTCGGCGTGCTCGAGGACGTGGACCGCATCTTCGCCCTGCACTGCGACCCCGGCGTCGACGTCGGCCAGGTGGGGCTGCGGCTCGGCCCGCTCACCAGCGCCGCCGACCGGGTCGAGGTGCGCCTGGAGGGACGCGGCGGGCACACCAGCCGCCCGCACCTGACCGGGGACCTCACCTTCGCGCTCGCCAAGGTGACCACCGAGCTGCCCGCCGTGCTGAGCCGGCGGATGGACCCGCGGGCCGGGGTGTCGGTCGTGTGGGGCATGGTCCGCGCCGGCGCCGCGCCGAACGTCATCCCCGACGTGGGGGCGCTCGCGGGCACGGTCCGCATCCTCGACGCGGTCGCCTGGGCCGACTGCGAGCGGATCGTGCGCGAGGTCGTGCACGAGATCGTGGCGCCGTACGGCGTGACCGCGGTGGTGGACTACCAGCGCGGGGTGCCGCCGGTGGTCAACGAGCCGGTCTCGAACCGGATCCTGGCGCGCGCCGTCCACGACGTCCTCGGCGACGGCGGCCAGGTCGTGGCGCCGCAGAGCCTCGGCGGGGAGGACTTCGGCTGGTATCTCGACCAGGTGCCCGGCGCGATGATGCGGCTGGGCACGCGGACGCCCGGCGGGCCGACCTACGACCTGCACCAGGGCGACCTGAGGGTCGACGAGCGCGCGATCGGCATCGGTGCGCGGGTGCTCGCCGAGGCCGCGGCCGCCGCGGTGGCTACGGACCGGTAGGCCCGCCCGGCGGGGCCGTTCCCCGCGGAGGTCGCGATCCGGTCACGGCGCAGGTAACAACCGGGACACGACCGGCCGGATCGGTCGTGGGCCGTCTCCTGGGGGACTTAGGGTGTGCCGGTGCCCCGTCCGGGGCGTGCGACACGAATGAGTTACCCCCAGGAGGGATGCCGTGAAGAAGACGGCGCGTATGGCAATGGTCGCCGGGCTGGTGGCCCTCTCGCTGACGGCGTGTGGTGAGCGCGACAGCGACGACAACGCGAGCGAGCCCGCCTCGTCGGCTCCGACCACCGAGGCCACCTCCGAGGCCCCGAGCGAGCAGTTCCCTGACTTCAAGGCCTGCATCGTCTCCGACTCCGGCGGGTTCGACGACAAGTCGTTCAACCAGACCTCCTACGCCGGCCTGACCATGGCCGCCGAGGACTACGGCGTGCAGACCGCCGAGGTGGAGTCCAACGCTCCCTCGGAGTTCAACGACAACATCAACGAGATGGTGCAGCAGGGCTGCAACATCGTCACGACCGTCGGCTTCCTCCTCGCTGACGCCACCGAGGCCGCGGCGAAGAAGAACAAGGACGTCGACTTCGCGATCGTCGACTCCTCCTACGAGAAGCCGCTGCCCAACGTCAAGGGCCTGACCTTCAACACCGCCGAGCCGTCCTTCCTCGCGGGCTACCTCGCCGCGGCGAAGTCCGAGACCGGCACCGTCGGCACCTTCGGTGGCGTGAACATCCCCACCGTCACGATCTTCATGGACGGCTTCTACCAGGGCGTCCAGAAGTACAACGAGGACGAGGGCGCCGACGTCCAGGTCATCGGGTGGAACCCCGAGACCGAGGAGGGCTCGTTCACGAACGACTTCGAGAACAAGACCCTCGGCCAGTCCACCGCCGAGGAGATGATCACCCAGGGTGCCGACGTGATCTTCCCGGTCGCCGGCCCCGCCGGCCTCGGTGGCCTGCAGGCCGCCCAGGACAACGACGTCAAGGCGATCTGGGTCGACACCGACGGCTGCGAGTCGGCCGCCGAGTACTGCGACGTGCTGCTGACCTCGGTCGTCAAGGCCATGGACGTCGCCGTCGAGCAGGCCATCCTCGAGTCCGCCGAGGGCACCTTCACCAACGAGCCCTACCTGGGCACGCTGGAGAACAACGGCGTCGGCCTGGCGCCGTACGGCCCCGAGGCTGACGTCGACGACGAGCTCGCCAGCAAGATCGACGAGCTCAAGCAGCAGATCATCGACGGCGAGATCACCGTCACGGTCAAGTGACATCGGTCCGCCCGGCCCGCCACGCGCGGGTCGGGCGGACCACCGGGGCAGGCCCGGGGCGGGGCGATCCCACCCCCGGCCTGCCCTTATCTTCGTGTGGTCGTCCTGAACCCCGACCGGGGCGAGGCGGCCGGCGGCGCAACGAGGCGCCGCCACCAGTAGAGCAGTCGAGGAGACCATGAAGCTGGAGATCAAGGGGCTGACCAAGCGGTTCGGCGCCTTCACCGCCAACGACCACATCGATCTCACGATCGAACCCGGCGAGATCCACTGCCTCCTCGGCGAGAACGGTGCCGGGAAGTCCACCTTGATGAACATGCTCTACGGCCTGCTCGAGCCCACCGAGGGCGAGATCGTGGTCGACGGGCAGCCGGTCACGTTCACCACGCCGGGCGAGGCGATCGACGCCGGCATCGGCATGGTCCACCAGCACTTCATGCTGGTCCCGGTCTTCACCGTCGCCGAGAACGTCATGCTCGGCCGCGAGCAGACCCGCGGCGCCGGCGTGCTCGACCGCCGCGCCGCCTCGAAGCTCGTCCGCGAGCTCTCCGACCGCTACGGCCTGGCCGTCGACCCCGACGCGCTCATCGAGGACCTCCCCGTGGGCGTCCAGCAGCGCGTGGAGATCCTCAAGGCCCTGGCCAACGACGCCAAGGTGCTCATCCTCGACGAGCCGACCGCGGTGCTGACGCCGCAGGAGATCGACGAGCTCATGGGCATCATGCGCGGGCTCAAGGAGCAGGGCACCTCGATCATCTTCATCACCCACAAGCTGCGCGAGGTCAAGGCCATCGGCGACCGGATCAGCGTGATCCGCCGCGGCAAGGTGGTCGGCACCGCGCAGCCCTCGGCCAGCGAGGCCGAGCTCGCCGAGCTGATGGTCGGCCGGTCGGTGAAGCTGACCGTCGACAAGGACTCCGCCCAGACCGGCGAGGTCGTGCTCGAGGCACGCGGCATCAGCGTCGTCGACCCGCGCGGCCACCTCGTGGTCAAGGACGTCAGCTTCGAGGCCCGCGGCGGCGAGGTGCTCGGCATCGCCGGCGTCCAGGGCAACGGGCAGACCGAGCTGATCAAGTCCCTGCTCGGCCTGGTGCGGCCCGACGCCGGCCAGGTCCTCGTCGACGGCCGCGACATCAGCCGCCACGGCCCGCGGCAGAGCCTGGAGGAGGGGATCGGCTACATCCCCGAGGACCGCTCCCACGACGGCTTCGTCGGCTCCTTCAGCGTCCGCGAGAACCTCGTGCTCGACCTCTTCCGCCACGAGGACTTCTCCCGCGGCCCGGTGCTGCGGCGCGACGCCATCGAGGCGAACGCGCGCCACCGGATCGAGGAGTTCGACATCCGCACCGAGACCATGGAGACGCCGGTCGCGTCCCTGTCCGGCGGCAACCAGCAGAAGGTCGTGGTGGCCCGGGAGTTCTCCCGGCCGCTGAAGGTGCTCATCGCCTCCCAGCCGACCCGTGGCGTGGACGTGGGCTCGATCGAGTTCATCCACCAGCGGATCGTCGCCGAGCGCGACCGCGGCACCGCGGTGATCATCGTGTCGACCGAGCTCGATGAGATCTACGCACTCTCCGACCGCATCGCGGTCATGTACGACGGCCGCATCGTCGGCACCGTCGACCCCAGCATCCCTCGTGAGGAGATCGGACTGATGATGGCCGGGGCCACCACCCCTGCAGCCGCGAACGGAGGTGCGGCATGAGCGAGACCCCGAACGGACCCGGGCTCCCGGACGTCCCGCCCCCCGCGGGTGACCAGGGCCAGGGCACGACCACCCAGGGCGCTGTGCCCGTCGGCGCGAAGCAGGCCGGGCGCAAGCGCGACCTGTCCGCCTGGCTGCCGACGATCACCGAGAGCATCGCCGCGGTGGTGCTCGCGCTGCTCGTCGGCGCGATCCTGATCATCTTCTCCACGCCCCGCGTGATCGAGTCGCTGAGCTACTTCTTCAGCTACCCGTGGGACTTCTTCAACTACGCCGGCCAGGCGGTCTGGGACGGCTACCGGGCGCTGCTGACCGGCTCGGTCGGCTCGGGCACCGCGTGGACCCGCACCCTGGAGCGGGCCGCCCCGCTCATCTGCGCCGGCCTCGGCGTGAGCCTGGCGTTCCGGGCGGGCATGTTCAACATCGGTGCGCAGGGCCAGATGCTGATCGGCGCGCTCGTCGGCGGGTTCATCGGCTTCCACTTCGACCTGCCGCCCGGCATCCACCTGCTGGCCGCCCTCGCCGGCGCACTGGTCGCCGGCGGCCTGTGGGGCGCGATCGCGGGCATCCTCAAGGCGCGGGCCGGCGCCCACGAGGTGATCACCACGATCATGCTCAACTACGTCGCGCGCTTCACGATGCTGTACTTCCTGGGCAAGGAGGCGCTCCAGCGCCCCGACAGCGACAACCTGCTGTCCCCGCCGGTCGACGACAGCGCGGCGTTCCCGACCATCGCCGGCGTCCACCTCGGTGTCGTCCTCGCGGTGGTCGCGGCCCTCGGCGTGTGGTGGCTGCTCGAGCGCAGCACCCTCGGCTTCGAGATGCGCGCGGTGGGCGCGAACCCCGAGGCCGCGCGGACCGCGGGCATGAGCGTCGCCCGGGTGTACGTCGTGGCGATGACGCTCGCCGGCGTGCTGGCCGGCCTCGCCGCCACCATGACGGTGCTCGGCCGCCAGGACTCGCTGACCGACCAGGTCGCGGGCACCGTCGGCTTCGACGCGATCACGGTGGCGCTGCTCGGCCGCACGACGCCGCTGGGCACCGTGCTCGCCGGCCTGCTGTTCGGCGCGCTGTCGGCGGGTGGCCTGAGCATGCAGGGCGCCGCCGGGGTGCCGCCGGAGCTCACGCAGGTGCTGCAGGCGCTGATCGTGCTCTTCGTGGCGGCGCCCGCGCTGGTGCGCGGGATCTTCCGGCTGCGCGGCAAGGGCCGCAAGGCCGATGTGATGGCGACGGGTTGGTGAGGGACGAGATGACGACGACCACGACCGAGCCGAGCTCGGCTGCCGCTCCGGAGCCGGCGGTCCGCGACCGTGCCGACGTACGCCGCCAGGTCCGCCTGGTGATCACCTTCGCGGTGGTGCTGGCCGCCCTGGTGGCCTTCGCGCTGCTGATCGAGGACCCGAAGTTCACCTACCTGCTGGGTGAGAAGCGCACCAAGGACAGCGTGGTGCGGGAGGGCGACGCGACGCTCGTCTCGTGGGGCGCGGTCGCCATCGCGGCCCTCGCGCTGGTCCTCGCGGTGCTCGACCGGTTCCCGCGGGGCTGGAAGGGCGCGCTGCTCGGCGTCCTGGTGGGCCTGGCGTTCTACGCCGGCTTCCTCATGTGGGCCTACACCGACCAGGGCGGCGGGAGCTTCCAGGCCTTCATCGCCAACCCGATCCCCGGCACGATCCGCATCGCCACGCCGCTGGTGCTCGGCGCACTGGCCGGTGCCCTGTGCGAGCGCGCCGGTGTCATCAACATCGCGATCGAGGCGCAGTTCCTCTCCGGGGCGTTCTTCGCCTCGGTGTTCTCGAGCATCGCCTACACCTCGCTGGTCTTCATCCCGGTGGGCCTGTGTGCGGCGTTCGGCCTCCTCGGCGGCATCCTCGCCGGCGTCCTCATCGCGGCGATGCTCGGCTGGTTCGCGCTGCGCTACCACGTCAACCAGGTCGTCCTCGGCGTCGTGCTGGTCGCCTTCGCGACCGGCCTGACCAGCTTCCTCCTGGGCCAGATCCCCAAGGAGCACAAGGACACCCTCAACGACCCGCAGGTGCTGGAGAAGATCCGGATCCCGGGCCTGGCCGACATCCCGCTCTTCGGCGACGCGCTGTTCAACCAGACGCTGCTGGTCTACCTGATGTACGCCTCGGTCGCGCTGGTCACCTTCCTGCTGTTCCAGACCCGCTGGGGCCTGCGCGTCCGCGCCGTCGGCGAGCACCCCAAGGCCGCCGACACCGTCGGCATCAACGTCAACCGGGTCCGCTGGCAGGCCGTCCTGCTGGGCGGCGTGTTCGCCGGCCTCGGTGGCGCTTACTACACCGTCGGCTCCACCGGTGCCTTCGACCGCGAGGTCTCGGCCGGCACCGGCTTCATCGCGCTGGCCGCGGTGATCATGGGCCGCTGGCACCCCGTCGGCGCGACGTTCGCGGCGGTGTTCTTCGGGTTCATGTGGAACCTGCAGAACCAGCTCTCGTTCGTCCAGCCGGTGCCCGGCGAGCTGCTCGGCGCCGCGCCGTACCTCGCCACGATCATCGCCGTCGCCGGCTTCGTCGGTCGGGTCCGCCCGCCGGCGGCCGACGGCGAGCCGTACATCAAGGGCTGACCCGGTGGCCGCGGAGGAGTTCGACTGGGCCGGCCTGCAGGCCCGGGCCACCGAGGCGATGCGGCACGCGTACGCGCCGTACTCCCGCTACCGCGTCGGCGCCGCGGCCGCGGTGGACGACGGCCGGGTCGTCGCGGGCTGCAACGTGGAGAACGCCGCGTACGGCGTCACGCTGTGCGCGGAGTGCGGGCTGGTCGGCGACCTGCACATGACCGGGGGCGGGCTGCTGACCCACTTCGTCTGCGTGGACGGCGACGGCGCGGTGATCATGCCGTGCGGTCGCTGCCGCCAGCTGTTGTGGGAGAACGGCGGCGCCGCCCTGCACGTGATGACCCCACTCGGCGTGAGACCCATGACCGAGGTGCTGCCCCAGGCGTTCGGACCGGACGACCTGGCGAAGGGAGAGGGACCGGTATGACGAACGACCACGCTGCCCACGACGCCGTCGAGGTGATCACCGCCAAGCGTGACCGGCACGAGCTGTCCGACAGCCAGATCGACTGGGTCGTCGGCGCCTACACCCGCGGTGACGTGGCCGACGAGCAGATGGCCTCCCTCGCGATGGCGATCCTGCTCAACGGCATGACGCGCGGGGAGATCTCCCGCTGGACCGGCGCGATGATCGCGTCGGGGGAGCGGATGGACTTCTCCTCGCTGTCGCGGCCCACCGCCGACAAGCACTCCACCGGCGGTGTCGGCGACAAGATCACGCTGCCGCTCGCCCCGCTCGTCGCGGCCTGCGGCGTGGCCGTGCCGCAGCTCTCCGGGCGCGGCCTGGGCCACACCGGCGGCACGCTCGACAAGCTCGAGGCGATCCCGGGGTGGCGCGCCTCGCTGTCGAACGCCGAGATGCTCGACCAGCTCGAGTCGCTCGGCGCCGTGATCTGCGCCGCCGGCGAGGGCCTGGCCCCGGCCGACAAGAAGCTCTACGCGCTGCGCGACGTCACCGGCACCGTCGAGGCGATCCCGCTCATCGCCTCCTCGATCATGAGCAAGAAGATCGCCGAGGGCACCGGCGCGCTGGTCCTCGACGTCAAGGTCGGCTCCGGTGCGTTCATGAAGGACGTCGACCGCGCCCGCGAGCTCGCCGAGACGATGGTCGCGCTCGGCACCGACGCCGGCGTGCGCACCACCGCGCTGCTCACCGACATGGCCACCCCGCTGGGGCTGACCGCCGGCAACGCGATCGAGGTCGCGGAGTCGGTCGAGGTGCTCGCCGGCGGCGGCCCGGCCGACGTCGTGGAGCTGACCGTCGCGCTGGCCCGCGAGATGCTCGCCGGCGCCGGCGTGACCGACGTCGACCCGGCCGACAAGCTGGCCGACGGTTCGGCGATGGACGTCTGGAAGGCGATGATCCGCGCCCAGGACGGCGACCCCGACGCCCCGCTCCCGGTCGCCCGCGAGCAGCACGTCGTCACCGCCCCGTCCACCGGCGTGCTCAGCCGCCTCGACGCGATGTCGGTCGGCCTGGCCGCCTGGCGCCTCGGCGCGGGCCGGGCCCGCAAGGAGGACCCGGTGCAGGCCGGCGCCGGCGTCGTGTGGCACGCCCGCCCCGGCGACCAGGTCACCGAGGGCCAGCCGCTGTTCACCCTGCTGACCGACGACGAGCACCGCTTCGAGCGGGCCCTGGCCTCCCTCGAGGGCGGGTACGACGTCGCGCCGGCCGGCACCGAGGTCACCCCGCAGCCGCTGATCATCGACCGGATCGGCTGAGGCCCGTGCCGGGGTCCGGTCCGCCCGCTGGTCGGGTGGTGCCCGGGCCCCGGGAGTCGGCCGCCCTGGTCTTCGGGTCCTCGGCGGCGGTGCTCGTCGTCGAGCTGGTCGCGCTGCGGCTGCTCGCGCCGTACCTCGGGCTGACCCTCGAGACCAACACCCTGGTCATCGGGCTGGCGCTCGCCGCGATCGCGCTCGGGTCGTGGGCGGGCGGCCGCGCGGCCGACGTGGTCGACCCCCGCCGCACGCTGGCCCCGCTGCTCGGCGCCTCCGGGGTGGTCGTCGCCGCGACGCCCTTCCTCGTCCGCGGGGCGGCCGAGACCGCCGGCGGTGCGCTGCTGCTGCCCGCCGCCGCGCTGACCATCGGCGTGCCCGGAGCGCTGCTCTCGGCGGTCACCCCGATGGTCACCAAGCTCGCGCTCACCTCGCTCGCCCAGACCGGCTCGGTGGTCGGCCGGCTCTCCGGCATCGGCACCGCAGGCTCCATCGCCGGCACCGTGCTCACCGGCTTCGTGCTGGTCTCCGCGGTGCCGGTCAGCGGCATCCTCGTCGGGCTCGGCGCGCTCCTGGCGCTGACCGCGGTCGTGGTCGGGGTGCGGGTCGGCCTGCGAGCCGGCGGGGGCCGGGCCGCGGCTCCGTCGCTGGCGCTCGTGCTGGTCGGCACCGGGATCGGCGGGCTCGCGGCCGCCGTCGCGCCGGGCGGCTGCGACGTCGAGACGCGCTACCACTGCGCCCGCGTCGAGACCGACCCCGAGCGAGGCTCCGGCCGGGTGCTGGTGCTCGACGGGCTGCGCCACTCCTACGTCGATCTCGCCGACGCCACCCACCTGGAGTTCGAGTACGTCCAGGCGATCGCGTCCGTCGTGGACGCGGCCTTCCCCGCGGGCGAGCCGCTGGCGGCGTACCACCTCGGCGGTGGGGGGCTCACCCTGCCGCGCCACCTCGCCGCGACCCGGCCCGGCACCACGAGCCTGGTCTCCGAGATCGATCCCGGCGTGCTCGCCGTCGACCGCGACCTGCTCGGCCTGGAGACCGGGCCGGCGCTCGAGGTGCGCGTCGAGGACGGCCGGCTCGGGCTCGGCGCGCTCGCCGAGGGCTCCCGGGACCTCGTGGTCGGCGACGCGTTCGGCGGGGTGAGCGTGCCGTGGCACCTGACCACCCGCGAGGCGGCCGCGCAGGTGCGCCGGGCCCTGCGGCCGGGCGGCGTGTACGTCGCCAACCTCATCGACCACGGCCCCCTCGACTTCGCGCGCGCCGAGGTGGCCACGCTCCGCGAGGTCTTCGACCACGTGGCGCTCCTCGCCCGCCCGGGTGCCTTCGCGGGGACCGGCGGCGGCAACCTCGTGGTCGTCGCCGCCGGCCGCCCGCTCGACCTCGCGGCGCTCGACCGGGCCGTGGGGGAGCGTGGCCTCGGCTGGGTCGCCCGCGCCGACGCCGACCTCGACGGCTGGGTCGGCGACGCCCGCGTGCTCACCGACGACCACGCCCCCGTCGACCAGCTGCTCACGCCGTCCGCCTCGTAGGTCGGGCTCGGCCGGGGCTGGTCGGGTCGCCTGTCGGGGTCCCCGGTTCACCGGTGTTGTAGCCGATCAGCTCGCCGCCGCGCCCGCGGCGCCCGGGACGTCCGGACCCCCGGTGAGCCGCACCCGCGCGATCGTCGGCCGGGTGGCGGCGACGAGCACGACGAGGACCATGAGCACCGCGCAGGCCAGCTCGGTGCGGCCGGCGCCGAGGGCGACCGCGAGCGGTCCGATGGCGAGCTGGCCGATCGGCATGGCGACGAAGGAGAAGAACCCGTCGATCGACATGATCCGCGACAGCATCTCCTCGGGGACCTTCTCCTGCACGGTGAGGTTCCACGAGAGGTCGATGAGGCTGAGGCCGGCCCCGGCGACGACGAACGCCCCGGCGAGCGCCCAGGTGTCGACGTACGTCCCGAGCACGACCATGGGGACGGCGCTGAACCCGAACCCGATCACGCACGTGCGCAGCGGCACCTTCAGGGTGATCCGCGCCAGGAAGAACGCCGCCACGAACACGCCGACCGCCTGGCCCGACCGCGCCAGGCCCCAGCCCTGGCTGCCGATCGTGTCGTCGGCGATGGTCGGGCCGAGCACACCCAGCGCGCCGCTGATCAGCGCGTTGAAGACCAGCGACGCCGAGGCGACCGGGATGACCCAGCCCAGGCCGCGCGCGAAGGACCAGCCCGCGACGAAGTCGCCGATGACGCTGGGGCGCGCCCGGCTCCGGTCGCCCGGCGGCAGGCGGACCAGGGCGAGGAACCCCGCGGCGACGACGTACGTCGCGGCGTCGGCCGCCAGCGCCCAGCCCGACCCGGCGGTCGCGACGAGGAGCCCCGACAGCGCGGGCCCGGCGATGCCGACGGCGCTCTCGGACTGGCTGATGAGCAGGTACGCCGCCTTGCGCTCGCCCACGGGCAGGAGGATCGGGACCATGCCGTGGAACGCGGGGTAGCTGACCGCGAAGACCGTGCCCGCGACCAGCTGGAGCACGACCAGGTGCCACACCTCGGCGGTACCGGCGAGGACGAGCCCGGCCGTGACCGCCTGGACGACGCCCTGGACCAGGTTGCAGCCGCGCAGCACCACGGCCCGCGGCAACCGGTCGGCGAGCGCCCCGCCGAGGAGCATGAAGGCGACCATCGGCACCGTCCAGGCGGCGACGACGAGGCCGAGCGCGCCGGGGGAGTCGCTGATCTCCAGGACGGCGAAGGCCAGCGCGACGCCGGCCATCGACGACCCGGCGCGGTTGACCACCTCGCCGAGGAAGAACCACCGGAAGGCCGGCGTCTCCAGCGGCGAGAGGCGGCTGCTCACGAGCGGTGAGCCTAGGCGCCCCGGCCGCGATCAGCCCGGGAGTTTCTCAGCTGCCGCCGGCGGGGAGCGCCTCGAGCATGACGTCGGGGTTGTCCCGGGCGGTGACCTTGGCGCGCCACTGGTCGACGAAGAGCGCGAGCCGGGTGCCGTCGGAGCGCTGGAGGACCTCCACGCCGCGCATGCCGGCCAGGGCCTCGGCGCCGGCGGCGTCGGTGCGTCGCGCGAGCTGGTAGTCGAGGCGGCTGAACCGGATGGGGGCGTTGAACTCGTTGGTCATCCGGTCCTCGACGACCTCGAACTGCATCGGGCCGACGGCGGCGAGGACGGGGTTCTGGTCGCCGCGGAGGTCCGAGCGGAGCACCTGGACGACGCCCTCCTGGTCCAGCTGCTCGATGCCGCGGCGGAACTGCTTGTAGCGGCCGATGTCGCCGGCGCTGGCGGTGACGAAGTGCTCGGGGGCGAAGGTCGGGACGGGCGGGTACTCGATCGGGTCGCCGACGTAGATGGTGTCGCCGACGCGCAGGGCGGTGGCGTTGACCAGGCCGATGATGTCGCCGGCCTCGGCGGTCTCGACCGAGGTCGTCTCGCGGCCGAAGACCGCCTGGGCGAACTTCGTGGCGAAGGGCCGGCCGGTCGAGGCGTGGGTGACGACCATGCCGCGCTCGAAGGTCCCCGAGACGACCCGGGCGTAGGCGAGGCGGTCGCGGTGGGCGGTGTTCATGCCCGACTGCACCTTGAAGACGAAGGCGCTGAAGTCGTCGTCGACGGCCCGGACCGTGCCATCGACGCCCGCGGTCGCGCTGGGCGCCGGGGCGAGGTCGAGCAGCAGGTCGAGGAGCTGGGCGACACCGAAGTTCTGCAGCGCGGAGGCGAACATCACCGGGGTGGTCCGGCCGGCGAGGAACTGCTCCTGGTCGTGGTCGGCCTCGTCGAGGGCCAGCAGCTCGTGCTCCTCGACCGCGTCGCGCCACACCGGCAGGTCGTCCTCGCCGACCTCGCCGGGGCCCATCCGCACCTCGGGGGCGCGGGTGGCGCCGCCGGCGGTCCGGGTGTACTTCACGAACTCCCCGGTGCGCCGGTCCAGCACGCCGCGGAAGTCGCCGGCCTCGCCGACCGGCCAGGTCAGCGGGGTGGGCCGCAGGCCGATCTTCTCCTGGATCAGGTCCATCAGCCCGAGCGCGGAGAGGCCGGGCCGGTCCCACTTGTTGATCACGGTGATGACGGGGATGCCGCGCAGCGCGCAGACCCGGAACAGCTTGAGCGTCTGCGGCTCGAGCCCCTTGCCGGCGTCGACGAGCATCACCGCGGAGTCGACCGCGGACAGCACCCGGTAGGTGTCCTCGGAGAAGTCGCTGTGGCCCGGGGTGTCGACGAGGTTGACCACGTGGTCGCGGTAGGCGAACTGCAGCGCAGCGGAGGTGATCGAGATGCCGCGCGCCTTCTCCATCGCCATCCAGTCCGACACCGTGGCGCGGCGGTCGCCCTTGCCGTGCACCGCGCCGGCCTCGTTGATCGCCCGGGCGTGGAGGGCGAGCGCCTCGGTCAGGGTCGACTTGCCCGCGTCGGGGTGGCTGATGACGGCGAAGGTACGGCGGGGGCGGGTGTCGGGCACGGCCAGAACTTAACCGCTGCGCCTGCCGGGCCCAGCTTCTGCGCTCGCCGTGAGGCATGAGAGCTGGGGCTCCTGGACCGAGGTGTGACGGTCTTGCAGGAGTGGCCGGCGTGCCAGTCGGGCACGATGTGCTCATGCACGAGACCCCCGCGCTGGACGTTCGAGCGCTCCTGGAAGCGGTGGAGAACGCCTCGCCCGCGGCCGCGGTGACCACCGCCGCCCAGCATCTCGAGGACGCGGTCGGTGCCCGGCAGGTCGCGTTCTGGATCGCCGACGCCGCTGGTCAGGCCCTGCTGCGGATCCCGGACGGCGAACGGCTGGAGGTGGAGAAGAGCCCCGCCGGCACCGCCTGGCGCGAGCAGCGGGTCGAGTGGGACGGGTCGTGGTGGGTGCCGGTCACGGTGCGCGGTGACGCCCAGGGCGTCCTCGAGATCCGGTTCCACACCGACCCGCCGACGGCCGACATCTCAGACGGGGTGCTCGAGCACCTCCAGACGGTCGCGCACCTGCTGGGCTACGTCCTGGTCGCCAGCCAACGGCACACCGACGAGTACGAGACCGGCCGCCGCTCGACCTCCTTCGAGCTGGCGATGGAGATCCAGCGCCGGCTCCTCCCGCAGGCGTTCGTGTGCGAGGGCGGGTCCTTCACGCTCGCCGGGTGGCTGGAGCCGAGCAGCAGCGCCGGCGGCGACACCTTCGACTACATCGCCTCGCGCGACCGGCTCACGGTCAGCCTGATCGACGCGGTCGGTCACCACGTCAACGCGGCGCTGCTGGCGACGCTGACGGTCAACGCCATGCGCAAGGCGCGCCGCGACGACGGCGACCTGCGTAGCCAGGCGCACGCCGCGGACGCTGCGCTGATGCGCCACGCCCGGCCGGAGGAGTACGCCACCGGCGTCATCCTCGAGCTGCCGCTGGGCGACGAGCCCGCTGGGGCCGGGTCGGGCTCCGAAACGCTGCTCGTGCGGGTCGTCAACGCGGGTCACCCGCCGATCCGGCTCGTCCGGGACGGCACGGTCACGACGGTCGACATCGCGCCCGACCCGCCGTTCGGCCTGGACCTCGGGCGCGCCGAGAAGGGCTTCACCTGCCACCCGCTCGAGCTGCGCGCGGGCGACCGGCTGGTGCTGCTGACCGACGGCATGTACGAGCAGTCGGCCGCGACGTTCGACCTCGACGACCACATCGCCCGCACCAGCGACCTCCACCCGCGCAACGCCGCCCAGGACATCGCCCTGGCCTTCCGCGAGCACGTGGACGGACAGCCGGAGGACGACGCGACGTTCGTCATCCTGGACTGGCACGGCGGCACGACGTCGCGGGACACCGCCGGCGGGTCCGACCTGACCTGACCTGACCTGACCTGACCTGACCGGGGCGCCGTCCTCCGGGCGGCGGGGGGCGACCACTCATCGCCGTGCTCGAGCTCCACGGAGGCCTCGGAGGCCACGGAGGCCTCGGCGAAGACCAGCGGTCAGCACGAGTCGTCGGGGGTCACCCCGTAGCCCAGGCACACCCGCGGCGTGCCTAGGGTGAGGTCGTGGACCAGCTGGGCGTCGAGGACGTGTCACCGGACGCGCCGGCGCTGACCGGCCCGGTGATGATGGGGCAGAGCTGGCGGGACCTGACGTTCCTGCACTGGGCCGTCGACCCGCGCGAGGTCGCGCACCGGATGCCGCCCGGGGTCCGCCCGGACACCCTCGACGGCGTGACGTACGTCGGGCTGATCCCGTTCCGGATGGTCGGCGCGGGTCTCGGCCGCGGCCCCGGCGTCCCATGGCTGGGGTCGTTCCTGGAGACCAACGTGCGGCTCTACTCCGTCGACGAGACCGGTCGCCGCGGCATCGTCTTCCTCAGCCTCGACGCCAGCCGGGCGGCGGTCGTCGTCGCGGCCCGGGCGGCGTTCGGGCTGCCGTACCGCTGGGCGCGGATGCGCCACCGCGCCGCCGGGGACGTGCACAGCTACGACGCGCGCCTGCTCCGGCCGGGTACGTCGGTGCGTAGCCACGTCGTCGTCCGGGCGGGGGAGCGGCGCGCGAGCACCGAGCTCGACGACTTCCTCAGCGCCCGGTGGGGCCTGCACGTGCACTGGTGGGGGCGGACGCTGTACGTGCCCAACCAGCACGAGACCTGGCCGGTCCACGACGCCGAGGTGCTGGCGCTCGACGACGGGCTGATGGCCTCGGTCGGCCTGCCCGACCTGGCCTCCCGCACGCCGGACCACGTGGCGTTCAGCCCGGGGGTGCGCACCGACTTCGGGTTCCCCGGGAACGCCGCGCGTCCGCGCCGTCCCTGACCCGGCCGCCCGCATCCCGGTGTGGGTTAGCGTGGCGGCACCGTCGCTGATCGAAGGTGGATCCCGTGCCCCGTGCGAACGCCCGTCCCCGTCTGCTGGTCGTCGCCTCGCTCCTGGGGGCCGCCGTGCTGGCCGGGTGCGGGAGCAGCGGGGCCGACGGCGGCTCGGAGCGGCCGACGTTGCGGATCAGCGCGATCCCCGACCAGGACCCGGCCGAGCTGGAGGCGCGGGAGGGGGCGCTGGCGGCGTACCTCTCCGACGCTCTGGACGTCGAGGTCGAGTACGTCCCCGTCACCGACTACGCCGCGTCGGTCAGCCTCTTCCGCGCCGGTGACCTGGACGCGGTCTTCTACGGCGGGCTGACCGGGGCGCAGGCGCGCCAGCAGACGCCGGGGGCCGCGCTGCTCGCCCAGCGCGACATCGACGCGGACTTCCGAAGCGTCTTCATCGCCAACGCCGAGGCCGGGGTCGAGCCGGTCGACGACGTCGCCGGGCTGACGGCGCTGGAGGGCACCCGGTTCACCTTCGGCAGCGAGTCCTCGACGTCGGGGCGGCTGATGCCGGAGTACTTCCTGGCCGAGGCCGGTGTCGACAGCGCGGAGGACTTCGCCGGCCGGCCGGGCTTCTCCGGCTCCCACGACGTCACCATCGACCTGGTCGAGGCCGGCTCCTACGAGGCGGGCGTGCTCAACGTCCAGGTGTGGGAGGCCCGTCAGGAGGCCGGCACCGTGGACCTGGACAAGGTCGTGGAGGTCTTCACGACCCCGAGCTACAGCGACTACCACTGGCTGGGCGGGCCGGGGCTCGACGAGCGCTTCGGGTCCGGCTTCACCGAGGACCTGCGCGCGGCGCTGCTGGACCTCGACGGGTCGACGGCCGAGGAGGAGCAGGTGCTGGCGCTGTACGGCGCGGGCGGGCTCGTGCCGGTCGCCGAGGAGGACTACGAGCAGGTCGAGGAGATCGGTCGGCGGCTCGGCCTGCTCTCGTGACCCCTCGTGCGACCGTCGTGGCGCTGCGCGGCGTGGACGTCTCCTACGACGGGCGGCCCGCGCTGCGCGGCGTCGACCTGGTGGTGCGCGAGGGGGAGCGGGTCGCCCTGGTCGGCCCCAGCGGCGCGGGCAAGAGCACGCTGCTGCGGTTGTGCACCGCCGCGGTGCGCCAGGACGCCGGCGAGGTGGAGGTGCTCGGCAGGCCGCTGGCGCGGCTGGGGGCCGGTGGGCTGGCCGCCGTACGCCGCCGGGTCGGCACCGTGCACCAGCGCCTGCACCTGGTCGGGCGGCTGCGGGTGGTGCACAACGTCAACGCCGGCCACCTCGGCCGGTGGTCCACCGCGCGGGCGCTGGCCTCGCTGGTGCGGCCGCGGGAGGTGGAGACCGCGCGGGCGGCGCTGGAGCAGACCGGGATCGGCGACAAGCTCTTCGCCCGGACCGACGAGCTCTCCGGCGGGGAGCAGCAGCGGGTCGCGGTGGCGCGGGTGCTGGTCCAGCGCCCGGACCTGGTGCTCGCCGACGAGCCCGTCGCCAGCCTGGACCCCGCCCGCGCGGACGAGGTGCTCGCCCTGCTGTGCGAGACCGTCGCCACCCCGCGACGCGCGCTGCTGGTGAGCCTGCACGACTTCGACCTGGCCGTGCGCCGCTGTGACCGGGTCGTCGGGCTCCGCGAGGGGCGCGTCGTCTTCGACCGGCCGGCGTCGGACGTCGACGAGGAGATGCGCGCCGCGTTGTACGACACCGCGCCGCGATGAGCCAGCTCTCGTCGGTCGCCTCGCTCGACGCGACCGGCCCCGCAGAGCTGCGGCCGGCCCGCCGGCGGTGGTGGCCCGGGACCGGCCGCACCTGGCTGGTCGTGTGGTGCGTGCTCCTCGGCTGGTCGCTGTGGTCGTTCCTGGCCGAGGCGCCCCGCGTGGTGAACGCCGCCGGGTTGCCGGCTTTCGGGGAGTTCTGGGCCGCCGCGCTGCGACCGGACCTGTCGGCCGCCGCCCTGCGCACCACGCTGGACGCCGCGGCCACGACGATGGCGTTCGCGCTGCTCGGCACGCTGCTGTCGGTCGTGCTGGGCGTGGTGCTGGCGCCGCTGCTGAGCCAGACCCTGTGGTCACCCGCGTCGGGGTCGCGGGTCGCCCGGGTGCTGCGGGTGGCGGGGCTGCTGCTGGCCCGGGCGACGGTCGCGCTGCCGCGCGGCGTCCACGAGGCGGTCTGGGCCCTGCTGCTGCTCAGCGTGCTCGGGCGGGACCCGCTGGTCGGCGTCCTGGCGATCGCGGTGCCGTTCGGGGCGATCACGGCGAAGGTGTTCGCCGAGCTGATCGACGAGGCCGACCGGGCGCCGTACGACGCCCTCCGCGAGGCGGGCGCGGGCCGCGCCGCCGCGCTCGCCTACGGCCTGCTGCCGACGCTGCTGCCGCGCGCCACGTCGTACGCCTTCTACCGCTTGGAGTGCTCGGTCCGCTCGGCCGTCGTGCTCGGGATGATCGGGGCCGGCGGGCTGGGGCTGCAGCTGTCCCTGGCGTTCCAGGGCTCCCAGCACGAGCGGATGTGGACGTCGATCTACGCGCTCGTCCTGCTCGGCGCGGGCATCGACCGGTGGGGCGCGCACCTGCGGCGCGGGGGCTCCCGGCGGCGCTGGGCGGTCTCGGGCGTCGTGCTCCTGGCCGGCGTCGTGGCGTCGGTGCGGCACCTCGATCCCGACCTGGGGCGGTGGTTCTCCGAGCACACCGCCGACCTGCTGGCCCGGCTGGTCGACGACCTGGTGCCGCCCGCCCTGCCCGCCGGCGGGTGGTCCGAGCTGCTGGCCGCCGCGGTGGAGACCGTGCAGATGTCGGTCGTCGCGATCACGATCGCCACGCTCGCCGGCGTGCTCGTCGCCCTGGTGGCCGCGCGGGGCGCCACCAGCGCACCGCGCCGGGTCGCCGCCTGGGTCGCCCGCCAGCTGCTCCTGGTCACCCGCGCCGTGCCGCCGCCGGTGTGGGCGCTGCTCGTCCTGTTCGTCATGCTCCCCGGCCCCCTGCCCGGCGCCGTCGCCCTCGGGGTCTACACCTTCGGCATCCTCGGCCGGCTCTTCGCCGAGGTGCTCGAGGAGCTCGATCCCGGTCCCCGCGACGCGCTCACCGGGCTCGGCGCGACGCCGGTGGCCGCCTTCGCCTACGCCTCCCTGCCCGCGGCCGCCGGCCAGCTCATCGCCTACAGCCTCTACCGCTGGGAGGTCACCGCCCGGGAGACCGTCATCGTCGGGATCGTCGGCGCCGGCGGCCTGGGCCGGCTGCTGGAGCAGCAGCGGGCAGCGTTCGACTTCCCGGCGATGACGACGACCGTGCTGGCGCTCGTCGCCGTGTGCCTGGTCGTCGACCTGGTGAGTCTCGCCGTGCGGTCGAGCACGCGATGACGGTGGCCACCGACGCGGCGTCGAGCCGTGGTCGTCCGCTCGCCGGGCGCTCAGCGATCGTGCAGGATGGTCGGATGCGCCAGGAGGACCACCCTGACCACCACGGGCCCCACGACGGCCCGGAGAACGACGTGCCGGACCTGATCTGGCAGCGGGCGGTGGATGCGTGGGTGTCCGGGCCGGGGTCGGGGCCGGGTGACGTCGCGCTGGCCGACGTGCTCTCCGTCCACGGGCCGGTGATGAATGGCGGCCTGCTGCACGCGGTCACCGACGCGTGCAGCGCCGAGGAGGTCGACGCCGCCGAGCGCGGCTTCCGCTGGCTCGGTCTCGACGGCGCGGCCGAGGCCCTCGCCGAGACCCGTCGCGCGGCGCGGGCGGCCGGCGCCGACCCGGCCGCGCTCGAGGTGCAGGCGGACGCGGCGTACCACCGGGCGGTGCCCGACGACGCCGCGCTCGAGCAGGCGCTGCGGGCGCGGTACGCCGCCTCGCCGGAGTCCTTCGCGCCGGTCGACGAGGAGGCGCCGGGACGAAGCAGGCGCCTGCGCCGCCTCTTCCGCCGCAGGGGCTGACCGGCGGACCGGGCGGCTGGCCGGGCTCGGGCTCAGTCGGCGAGCAGCAGGACGACCGTCTCGGCGACGCAGGCGGGCTTGGCCTCGCCCTCGATCTCGACGGTGTACCTGATGACGGCCTGCTTGCCGGCGGGGATGTCGGTGACCTCGCCGAAGGCGACGTGGCCGCGGATCCGCTTGCCGACGAGCAGGGGGTGGGGGAAGCGGACCTTGTTGACGCCGTAGTTGAGCTTCGCGCCGGGGGTCTCCAGGGAGAAGACCTGGCTGCCGAGCCACGGGACGAGGGAGAGGGTGAGGTAGCCGTGGGCGATGGTGCCGCCGAAGGGGCCGTTCTTCGAGCGCTCGACGTCGACGTGGATCCACTGGTGGTCGCCGGTGGCCTCGGCGAACAGGTTCACCCGGTCCTGGTCGATCTCCACCCAGTCGGTCGTGCCGATGTCGGTGCCGGCCGCCGCGGCGACCTCCTCGAAGCTGGAGAACGTACGCATGGTGGCTCCTCGGTGAAGGTCGGGAAGACGATGTGGCCGTGCGCGGCCCGGGTGCTTGGATGGGCCGCATGCAAGATAGTGCCCCCACCCCGCTGACCGAGGAGCAGGTGCGCCGGGCGCCGAAGGTCCTCCTGCACGACCACCTCGACGGCGGCCTGCGGCCGCAGACCATCGTCGAGCTCGCGGCCGAGTGCGGCCACGAGCTGCCCGTCGACGGCGGCGCCGAGGAGCTCGGCCGCTGGTTCGCCGAGTCGGCCGACTCCGGCTCCCTGGAGCGCTACCTGGAGACCTTCGACCACACCGTCGGCGTCATGCAGACCGCCTCCGCGCTCACCCGCGTGGCGCGGGAGTGCGTGGAGGACCTGGCGGCGGACGGCGTGGTGTACGCCGAGATCCGCTACGCCCCCGAGCAGCACGTCGAGGGCGGGCTGAGCCTCGACGAGGTCGTCGCCGCGGTGGAGCAGGGCTTCGAGGAGGGCTGCGCCGCCGCCGGCGACCGGATCGTCGTACGTCAGCTGCTCACCGCGATGCGGCACCAGGCGCGCTCGATGGAGATCGCCGAGCTCGCCGTCGCCTGGCGCGACCGCGGCGTCGCCGGCTTCGACATCGCCGGCGCGGAGGCCGGCTACCCGCCCACCCGCCACCTCGACGCCTTCGAGTACCTCCAGCGCGAGAACTCCCACTTCACCATCCACGCCGGCGAGGCCTTCGGGCTCCCGTCGATCTGGCAGGCCATCCAGTGGTGCGGCGCCGACCGGCTCGGCCACGGCGTGCGGATCATCGACGACATCACGGTCGCCGAGGACGGCACGATCGAGCTCGGCCGCCTCGCCGCCTACGTCCGCGACAAGCGGATCCCGCTGGAGATGTGCCCCTCCTCCAACCTCCAGACCGGCGCGGCCGCGTCGATGGCCGAGCACCCGATCGGGCTGCTCAAGCAGCTGCGCTTCCGGGTCACGATCAACACCGACAACCGGCTGATGAGCGGCACCTCCATGACCCAGGAGATGGCGCTGCTCGCCGAGACGTTCGGCTACGGCCTGCGCGACCTGGAGTGGTTCACCCTCAACGCGATGAAGTCGGCCTTCCTGCCCTTCGACCAGCGCCTCGAGCTGATCTCCTCGGTGATCAAGCCGGGGTACGCCGCGCTCGCCGGCGGCGTCGACCCCCTGGGCTGATGTCCGGGGCGTCCGGGGGCGTCCGGGGCGGACGTCATGCGGACGGAGCACCCGCTTGCTCCGTCCGCATGACGTCCTGAGCCGGGGCGCGGCGGTCGGGTCACCTCCGGCCCACCCGACATCCACCGGGGCCGGGTCTGCAGCGTCGTCCCCAGGCCGTCGGCGGCCCGCCCCTCGCCGTCGGGGCGGTCGGTGAGCGTGACCGCATGCCCGCCGTCCCGCCCCGCGACCTGCCCGCCCTCGTCGCCGCCCGCCGCCTCGCGGCGGGTCAGGGCGGTGTCGTGTCGCGTCGTCAGCTCTACGCCGCCGGGGTCACCCGGTGGCAGGTGCGCGGGCAGGTCCGCTCGGGCCGTTGGCAGCTCGTCGGCGACCAGTCGGTGTGCCTGCACAACACCGCGCTCGGCGACGAGGGCCACCGATGGGCCGCCGTCTTCCAGGGCGGCCCGCGGGCCTGCCTGGACGGTGCGTCCGCCCTGGTCGCGGGCGGGCTGCAGCGCTACGACGTGGACCGGGTCCGCGTCTCGGTCCCGCGGGGTGCGCGGGTGCGGCGCAGTCGCCGCTACGACATCCGCCAGACCCGGCGGTGGGACGCCGCAGACGTCGTGGGGACCGGCGTGCCCCGCACGAGGCCCGCGGTCGCGGCGGTCCGCGCGGCGCTGTGGGCCGCGACCGACCGGCAGGCGGCGTACGTCCTGACGCTGACGGTGCAGCAGGGCCTGGCCACGGCCCCGCAGGTCGGCGTCGAGGCGCTGCGGGTGCGGCGGGACCGGCGCCGGGTGCTCGTCCAGCAGGTGGTGCACGAGCTCCTTGAGGGCGCCCGCACCCTCGACGAGGCGGCGATCGTCCGGGAGCTGGTGCGCCGCGGGCTGCCGGCGCCCGCGCGGCAGGTGGTGCGGCGGGGGCGCAACGGCCGGTACGTGCTCGACCTGTACTGGCCCGAGCACGGCCTGGTCGTCGAGGTCGACGGGATCCAGCACGCCTGGGTCGACCACGTCGTCGGCGACGCCGTCCGGCACAACGACCTGGTCCTCGCCGGTGACCGCGTCCTGCGGGTGCCGATGCTCGGGCTGCGACTCGAGCCGGACACGTTCTACGGCCAGATCGGGGAGGCGCTCGGCGTGGGACGTCATGCGGAGTGAGCACCCGCTTGCTCCGTCCGCATGACGTCCTGAGCGGGCTGCGAGCGGGGGCTCAGCCGCGGGCGGGCACGACGGCGAACCACGGCCGGTCCCAGCCGGCCACCCGGAGCCGGCGGGCCTCGAAGGCCCGCCGGGTGACGGCGACGGGGCCGCCGACCGCGGGGTCGTAGAGCCGCAGCCGCTCCTCGTCGACGGCCAGCACGAGGACGACGTGGCGCGGCAGCCACCGGTTGCCGACGTAGAGCGCGACCGGGCCGGGTGCGTCGTGAAGGGTCGACCAGCGGGCGGGGCGGACCCGGTGGGGCACGCCGGTGACGAGCGCGAGCTCGCGGGCGACCGCCCACGGCGGGGTGCCGATCGCGCGCGGCCACGGCAGCTGCGCGCGGCCGTCGCGCGAGCGCGGACCGGTGACCCGCCGGTGCAGCGCGAGCACCTCGGCGGGGAAGGCCCGGGCGGCTCGCGCGGCGTACTCCTCCTCGGCGAGCATCCGCGCCACGACCAGCACCGAGGCCCCGCACGAGAGCGGGTCGGGCTGGCGCAGCGTGGCGCCCCAGGGGAGGCTCACGGCCCGGCGACCAGCCGGTCGACGTCGGCGCACGCCTCGTCCGGGGTGACCGGGGTGCAGCCCTTGGCGACCGCCCCGGCGATCACCTCGCGCTGGGCGCGCATGAGCGCCAGCCCGCGGCGCACCAGCACCAGCGGGGGCTTGCGGCGCTCGCGCAGGTCGCGCTGGAGGCGCAGCCAGAAGGTGCGGAGGGACGAGCGGCGGATGCAGTACGCCGCCGCGAGGATGCCCGCCTCGCGGGCGGGCTGCACGACGTCGGGGGCGAAGATCCCCTCGGCGACGAAGAACCGTGACCCGTCGAGGTCGAGGGTCTGCCAGCCGCAGCGGCCGTCCTGGGCGATGTCGTAGATCGGCACCTCGGCGCGGCCGTGCTCGCACAGCTCGCGCATGGTGCTCATCGCGTCCTCGGGCAACCAGGAGTCGGGATGGTCCCAGTCGACGAGGCCGGCGTTGGCGCCGTGGGTGATCCGGGGAAGCGTCGGATCGCCGCCGGACTTGTAGAAGTCGTCGAGCCGCAGCACCGGCAGCCCCATCCGAGCCGCGAGCCGGGACTTGCCCGATCCCGAGGGACCGGCGAGGACGATGACCCGGGCGCGCACCGGATCATTCTGCCGGTCGGTCCCCGGCAGCTCTCAGTCGACCTCGACCCGGTCGTCCACGACGCGTGCGCGGCCCGTCCGCAGCTTGAGCACCTTCGCGTACGCCGCCACGAACTGGCGGTAGCCGCGTGCCGGGCCGTGGTAGCCGAGGAAGCCCCGCGGGCCGTCGACCATGGCGCCGGTGCTCACGTCGTACCGGCTCTGGTGCCAGGGGCAGACCAGGCAGCCGTCCTCGTCGACGTGGCCCTTGCTCAGGTCGGCCAGCTGGTGGCGGCACCGGCGCGAGACCGCGAACGGCTCGCCGGTCCGCGCGGTCGGGTCCGCGGCGTCGGTGGTCCGCCGCAGGCCGACCACCCACTGCCCGACGAGGCGGACCTTGCCGCCGGCGAGCTCGGCCAGCGGGACGCTGCTGCGTGTGTCGTCGCTCATGCCGCGCCAGTACCCACCCCGCCCGACCCACCCCGCCACCCCGCCCGCCGAGTCGGCACTTCTGGCGGGCCGAGTGCTCACTTGTGGCGGGCCGAGTGGTCACATCCAGCCGGTCGAGTCGGCACTTCTGGCGCGCGAAGTGCCGACTCGGTGGGACACAAGTGCCGACTCGCCGGGTCAGAAGTGCCGACTCGGCGGCGGCGGGTGGGGGTGGTGGGGTCAGTAGCCGCCGGAGGCCGGCTGGTCGCCCGAGCCGAGGAGGGCGCGGCTGCCGGAGACGCCGAGGCGGGTGGCGCCGGCGGCGAGCATGGTGCGGGCCTGCTCGAGGGTGCGGACGCCACCGGAGGCCTTGACCTGGAGGTCGGGGACGGTCTGGGCCATCAGGCGTACGGCGTGCTCGGTGGCGCCGCCGGAGGGGTGGAAGCCGGTGGAGGTCTTGACGAAGTCGGCGCCGGCGGCGGCGGCCGCGCGGCACGCGCCGACGATCTCCTCGTCGGTGAGCGCGGCGGACTCGATGATGACCTTGAGCACGGTCGGCGCGGGCGCGGCCGCCCGGACGGCGGCGATGTCGGCCTCGACGGCGTCGAAGCGGCCCTCCTTCGCGGCGCCGATGTCGATGACCATGTCGATCTCGTCGGCGCCGTGGGCGACCGACTCGGCGGCCTCGGCGGCCTTGACCGCGGAGGTGTGCTTGCCGCTGGGGAAGCCGCAGACGACGGCGACCTTCAGGTCGCTGCCCTCGGGCACGGTGACGGGCAGCATCGAGGGGGAGACGCAGACCGAGTACGTCCCGAGCTCGACGGCCTCGGCCACCAGCGCCTCGACGTCGGCGTGGGTGGCCTCCGGCTTGAGCAGCGTGTGGTCGATCGCCTGGGCGACCTGGGTGAGGGAGGGTTCGCTCATCGCGTCAGCATAGGCTCGATGGCGGGCCCGGCCGGACGGCGGGCGGAGGCACGAGCGAGGTCAGGAGGAGCACGCGGTGGTCGAGGCAGGACCCGAGGCAGGACCGGAGAAGGCGACGGAGCCCGTCGAGCGCTTCCGGCCGACCAGCGGGCGGGTGACCGGCGTGCTCGCGCTCGTCGCCGCCGCCGGCATCGTCGTGCTCGGCTTCGTCGACGGCTTCCCCGCCCCGGTCGTCGCGGGCGCCGTCGTCGTCGGCGTGCTCGCCTGGGCCTCGATGCTCAAGCCGCGGGTGCTCGTCGTCGGGCGCCGGCTCGTGCTGCGCAACATGCTGGAGACCGTCTCGATCCCGCTCGCGGCGGTCGAGGAGCTCGCGGTCCGGCAGGTGCTGGCGGTGCGGGTGGGGGAGAAGCGCTACGTCTCGACCGCGGTCGGCCGCAGCTGGCGCAACACGCTGAAGTCCAGCAAGCGCCCGACCGCCGGCGAGGAGGACGCTCCCACCCCCCGCAAGGAGCCGGCGTACGCCGACGTGGTCGAGGACCGGATCCGGCAGCTGGCCGACGACGACCGGGCCCAGCGCGGGATCGCCCGCTACTCACCCGAGGCCGAGGCGCTCGGCGCCGAGGTACGGCGTACCCCTGCCTGGCTCGAGATCGGCCTGCTGGCCGCCGCCGTCCTCGCCTTCGTGGTCACGCTGCTGGTCTGAGCCGGAGAGCTCAGCGCATCGACTCGCGGAACGTCCGCAGCAGCGACCCGACCACCTCGGCGTGGCCGTCCTCGCCGGTGGTGGGGTCGTCGTGGCCGCGCAGGAAGTCGGTGAAGCCGTCCTCGCGGTCCAGGTCGACGCCGCTGACGTCGCGGAAGCCCATCGACCAGTCGGGGAACGCCCGCTGCTCGACCTGCTCGCGCAGCAGCACGATCACGCCGCGGTGCCGCGGGTCGCGCTCGATCGCGGCGAAGGTCCGCTCGACCTGCTCGGCGGGCCCCTCGAGCACCTGGATGATGTTGCCGCCGCGGTAGAGCAGCACCCCGGTGATGCCGCGGTCGTGGTTGCGCGGGCGGAAGTCCTCCAGCGCGCCGACGAGGTCCTCGGCGCCGGCGAGCGCGACGGCGGAGCTGACGTAGGTCAGGGAGAGCAGCACGACGTCAGATCCCCGCGGCGGACTTGATGCCCGAGCGCAGCGCGTCGAGGCGGCCGGCGGCGTGGATCCGGGCGGCGTCGACGCCGTCCTCGGGGTCGACCGGGACGACGACCTCGAGGTAGCACTTGAGCTTCGGCTCGGTGCCGCTGGGCCGTACGACGACGCGCGCGCCGCCCGCGAGGTGGTAGCGCAGCCCCTCGGTCGGCGGCAGGTCCGCGGAGCCGGTGCTCAGGTCGTCGACCCGCTCCACGGCGAACCCGCCGAGCTCGGCGGGCGGGGTCGCCCGCAGCCGCTGCATCGCGGCGCCGATCTCGGCGAGGTCGGTGACCCGCACGGAGAGCTGGTCGGTGGCGTGCAGCCCGTGCTCGAGGGCGATGTCGTCGAGGAGGTCGACCAGCCCGCGGCCCTCGGCCTTCGCGCGGGCGGCCAGCTCGCACAGCAGCAGCAGCGCGGAGACGCCGTCCTTGTCCCGGACGTGCTCGGGGTCGACGCAGTAGCCGAGCGCCTCCTCATAGCCGAAGGCGAGCCCCTCGACCCGGCCGATCCACTTGAAGCCGGTCAACGTCTCGGCGTACGGCTGGCCCGCCGCGCGAGCCATGGTGCCGAGCAGGGAGGAGGAGACGATCGAGGTGGCGTACGTGCCCTGCTTGCCGGCGCTCAGCAGCGCGTGCGCGAGCAGCGCTCCGACCTCGTCGCCACGCAGCATCCGCCAGCCGTGCGGGCCGGGGACGGCCGCGGCGCACCGGTCGGCGTCGGGGTCGTTGGCGACGACGAGGTCCGCCCCGTGCTGCTCGGCGAGGGCCATCGCGAGATCCATCGCGCCGGGCTCCTCGGGGTTGGGGAACGCGACGGTCGGGAAGTCGGGGTCGGGCTGCTCCTGCTGCTCCACGACCCGCGGCAGGGAGAACCCGGCCGACTCCAGCACCTGCAGCACCGAGGCGCCGCCGACGCCGTGCAGCGGGGTGTAGACGAGGTTCAGGTCGCGCGGCCCGTCGGCGGCCAGGCCGGCGACGGTGTCGAGGTAGCGGTCGATGATCCCCTCGTCGAGCACCGCGCCGCCGGTGCCGCGGGGCACGTCGGCGACCGGGCCGACGGCGGCGATCCGGGCGGCGATCTCGGCGTCGGCCGGGGGCACGATCTGGCTGCCGTCGCCGAGGTAGACCTTGTAGCCGTTGTCCTGCGGCGGGTTGTGGCTCGCGGTCACCATCACCCCGGCCGCGCAGCCGAGCTCGCGGATCGCGAAGGCCAGCAGCGGGGTCGGCAGCGGGCGGGGGAGCACGTGCGCGGCGATCCCGGCGCCGGTCATCACCTCCGCGGTGTCGCGGGCGTAGACGTCGCTGTCGTGCCGCGCGTCGTACCCGATGACGACCGGGCCGGTCGCGCCGGTGTCGCGGAGGTACGCCGCCAGGCCGGCCGCCGCGCGGGTGACGACGACCCGGTTCATCCGGTTCGGCCCGGCGCCGATCGCCCCGCGCAGGCCGGCCGTGCCGAACTCCAGCGTCCCGGCGAACCGGTCGGCCAGGTCGGCGGTCGCCGCCGCGTCGCCCGCCTCGACGAGCGCGACGACCGCCTCGAGCTCCTCGCGGGTCCGCGGGTCCGGGTCGTCGGCGGTCCAGGCGCGGGCGGCGTCGAGCAGGGCGGGCACGTCGTGGTTCGTCACCGGGCCACCCTACGAGGAACGGCCGGGGCTGCCGGGTGCGCGGTCAGGCGTCGATGGAGGACATGTCGCCGTACCGGTCGCCGACCACCGAGCCCCGCGGCACGGCCGCGTCGAGCCGGCGCAGGTCCTCGGTGTCGAGCGGCACGGCCAGCGCGCCGACGTTCTCCTCCAGGTAGGCGACCCGCTTGGTCCCCGGGATCGGCGCGACGTCGTCGCCCTGCGCCATGACCCAGGCGAGCGCGAGCTGGCCGGGGGTGCAGCCCTTCTCCTCGGCGATCTCGCGGACCCGGTCGACCAGCCGGAGGTTGGCGCGCAGGCCCTCGCCGTTGAGGCGGGGGAAGTACGCCGAGCGCCGCGAGTCGTCCTCGGCCAGCGAGGACTCGTCGGTGATGGCGCCGGTGAGGATGCCGCGGCCGAGCGGGGAGTAGGGCACCAGGCCGATCCCGAGCTCGCGGAGCGTCGGGAGGACGTCGTCCTCGAGGTCGCGGGTGAACAGGGAGTACTCCGACTGCAGCGCGGTGATCGGGTGGACCGCGTGCGCGCGGCGGATCGTCGCCGCGGAGGCCTCGGACAGGCCGAGGTGGGCGACCTTGCCGGCCTCGACGAGCTCGGCCATCGCGCCGACGGTCTCCTCGATCGGGACGGCCTTGTCGACGCGGTGCTGGTAGTAGAGGTCGATGTGGTCGACGCCGAGCCGGGAGAGCGAGGCGTCGCAGGCGGCCCGGACGTACTCGGGGCGGCCGTTGATGCCGACGCGGGTGCCGTCGGGGAGCCGCTCGTTGCCGAACTTCGTCGCCAGCTGGACCTCCTCGCGGCGGTCCTTGATCGCGGCGCCGACCAGCTGCTCGTTGGTGAACGGGCCGTACATGTCCGCGGTGTCGAGGAACGAGACGCCCAGGTCGAGGGCGCGGTGGATCGTCGCGGTCGCGGCCTGCTCGTCGGCGGTGCCGTAGAACTCCGACATCCCCATGCAGCCCAGGCCGAGCGCGGAGACGGTCAGGGGCGAGGCGGTGCCGAGGGTGCGCTGCTGGGTCACGGGTGTGGTCATGGCCCCAGCAAACGCCCTCGCGCCAAGGAGCGCCAGGCCCGGTTGCTCAGGGGCGGTCGAGGGCGGGGCGCTCGAAGGTGGCGGTGGCGTACGGTCCGCCGACGTGGGCGGCGTCCCAGTCGTCCTCGGGGGAGGGCTGGACCCGGTCGGCCCAGGCCTCGGCGTCGTCCTGCGGCTCGTAGCCCAGCGCGCGGCCGGGCTCGAGGTCCCACCAGGCGCGGGTGTTCGCGGAGATGCCGTAGAGGACCGCGAAGCCGGGGGCGGTCGCGGTCAGCCCGGCGTGCACCATCCGGACGCAGTCGTCGTGGGAGAGCCAGGTCGACAGGTTGCGGACGGACTCGGGCTCGGGCAGGAACGAGCCGATCCGGCAGGCGACGGCGTCGATGCCGTACCGGTCGGCGTACAGGCTCAGCAGCGCCTCGGCCGCGACCTTGGACACGCCGTAGAAGGTGTCGGGCCGCGGCCGGGCATCGATGCCGACCAGGTCGCGGCGCGGGGTCCGGCCGACGGCGTGGTTGGAGGAGGCGTAGACGATCCGGCGCACGTCGTGGGCCACCATCGCGTCGAGCAGCGCTCCGGTGGTCACGACGTGCGAGGTCAGCGAGTCCGGCAGGTTCGCCTCTCCGGGGTGGCCGGCCAGGTGGACGACCGCGTCCGGGGACTGCTCGGCGACGACGGCGTCGACCGCGTCGGGATCGGTGCAGTCCACGGCGTACCAGGCGCCGTCCTCGCCCGAGGGCTGCGGGAGGCGGTCGAGGCCGACCACGTCGTGGCCGCGGTCGGCCAGGCCGAGCGAGACGACCCGGCCGATGCTGCCGGCGGCGCCGGTGACGAGCACCTTCATGCGCGGGGGTCCCGGCCGACGGTGTGGACCTCAGTCCTGCGGGGCCGGACGGCGGTAGGCATCGATGCGTTCTCCGAGCTCTGAGAAGAGGGCCTGGTTCAGCCGGAACGCTACCTTCACCTCGTCCACGACGCGGGCGACTCCGGCCGCGTCGAGGCCGAGGGCGTCGAGCCGCGCGCGGTAGGCGTCCTTGTACGGCTTGGGCTTGGGGATCTCGGTGAACGCGTAGAACGCGGTGCCGGCGCCCTCGAGCCCGAAGGTGCGGTCGAGCACGCGGCCGATGGCCTGGCCGCCGGAGAGGTCGCCGAGGTAGCGGGTGTAGTGGTGGGCGACGAGGTCGCCGCCCCAGGTCGCGCCGTGCAGGCGGGCGCAGTACGCCTCGGCGGCCGGCGACTCCCCGGCGGCGAGCTCGTGCGGCTCGCCGGGGGCCCAGTGGTCCAGGTCGGCGTCGAGGACGGCCAGCCGCTCCAGCGCCGGGTCGTGCACCGCGGCGACGAGCGGGTCGGCGGCGCGCTCGCGCACGACGTTCTCCAGGGCGGCGTAGACCGCGCGGAGCCGGCGCAGGTACGCGGCGTACCCGGCCTCGGAGATCCGGCCCTCGAGCAGCTCGGTGACGAAGGCCGAGCCCTCGGCGTCCTCGTGCTCGGTGCGCGAGCCGTCGCGCATGGCGGTCGAGAGGGCGGGGGTGGGGCCGGCGTCCAGCACGGTCATGAGTCTCTCCTGCGACGAGGGGTGGGGCGGTGACGGGGATGGTGCGAGAAGGGTGGGGCGGCTCGGCACGGCTGGCTTGAACGGATCCGCATCATCGAAATCGCGGTCTCGACAATGGGTCGGAGTACCTGCGGCGCTGCGTCGAGACAAGTGGAACCGTTGGCAAGCCTTACCTAACTAAGGTGTACCTTACTCGACGTGCGTGCTCCTGTCCTCTCCCCCCGGGTCCTGGCTCCGTCCCTCCTGGCGCTCCTCCTGGCGCTCCTCCCCGGCTGCGGCATCGCGACCGGTGAGCGGGCCGCGGGCGCGGAGGGCGGAGCCACGGTGCGCACCGCTCCGCCGCTGTCGGACGTCGAGCCCCTCGAGGACGTCCGGGGCTGGGAGGGGGAGGCGGTGGTCGCGCCCCGCGACGAGCTCGACCCGGTCGCGACCTCCCCGGAGCAGCACCTGCCGGTGACGCTGACCGACGCCCAGGGCACGCGGGTGCGGGTCGACGACGCCAGCCGGGTGCTCGCCCTCGACGTGCACGGCACGCTCGCGCGCACCGTGGCCGAGCTCGGCCTCGCTGACGTGCTGGTCGGGCGGGACGTCTCCACCCAGGTGCCGGGCCTCGACGACCTCCCGCTGGTGACCCAGGACGGGCACGACCTGGTGGCCGAGGCGATCCTCGAGCTCGACCCCACGCTGATCATCACCGACACCTCGCTGGGCCCCTGGGACGTGATCCTCCAGCTGCGCGACGCCGGCGTCCCCGTCGTCGTGCTCGAGCCCGAGCGCACCCTCGACAACGTCGGCGACCTGATCCGCGACGTCGCCGAGGCGCTCGGCGTCCCCGAGCAGGGCCGCGCCCTGGCCCGGCGCACCCAGCAGCAGATCGACGCGGTCACCGAGCAGGTCGCCCGGGTCGCGCCGGAGCGGACCGGCGAGAAGCTGCGGGTCGCGTTCCTCTACGTCCGCGGGCAGAGCGGCGTCTACTACATGTTCGGCGACGGCTCGGGCGCCGACTCCCTCATCGAGGCGATCGGCGGGTACGACGTCGCCGAGGAGATCGGCTGGAAGGGCATGAAGCCGCTCACCGACGAGGGACTGGTCTCCGCCCAGCCCGACCTCGTGCTGATGATGACCGGCGGGCTGGACTCCGCCGGGGGCGTGGACGGGCTGCTCGAGCGGCTGCCCGCGCTGGCCCAGACCCCGGCCGGCCGGAACCGACGCTTCGTGGCGATGGACGACGCGGCGGTGCTCGGCTTCGGCCCCGCGACCGCGTCGGTCATCGAGGCGCTCGCGGTGGCGACGTACGCGCCGGGGGAGCTGTCGTGACCTCCGTGCTGCCCCCGCCGACCCCGACAGCGGCGCCGACCGGGTCGCCGACCCCGTCGCCGGCGCCGCAGGACCCCGCCCGCCGGGCCGCCGCCCGCCGCGCGCTCGCCGGCCGGGTCGGGCTGCTCGGGGGCCTCGGCCTCGCGCTCCTGGTCGCGGTCGTGCTGGGCGCCGGCCACGGCCAGCTCGACGTGCCGCCGGCCGAGGTCGTCGGCTCGGTGCTGCACCGCCTCGGCCTGGACTGGGGCCCGCTGCCGTCCCACCCGCAGGGGGAGAACACCCTCTGGCAGGTCCGCTTCCCCCGCGTCGCGCTCGCGGCGCTCGCCGGCGCCGCGCTCGCCACCGCGGGCGCGCTGATGCAGGGCGTCTTCGGCAACCCGCTCGCCGATCCCGGCGTCGTCGGGGTGTCCTCGGGCGCCGCCGTCGCCGCCGCCTCGGTCATCGTGCTGGACCTGACCTTCGCCGGGACCTGGACGATCGCCGCCTGCGCGTTCCTCGGCGGGCTGGTGACCACCGTGCTCGTCTACCTGCTCTCCCGCGACGGCGGCCGGACCGAGGTGGTCACCCTCGTGCTGACCGGCATCGCACTCAACGCGGTGACCAGCGCGGGGCTGGCGTTCCTGATGTTCCTCGGCGACACCCAGGCCCGCGAGGAGATCGTCTTCTGGCAGCTCGGCAGCCTCAACGGCTCACGCTGGGACGAGGTCGGCGTCGTCGCCCCGCTCGCCCTCGGCGGCATCCTCGTCGCGCTCCTGCTCGCCCCCCGCCTCGACCTGCTCGCGCTCGGCGACCGGGCCGCCCGCCACGTCGGCGTCGACGTCGAGCGGCTGCGGATGGGCACCATCGTCGTGGTCGCCGTGCTGACCGCGGCCGCGGTGTCCTTCTGCGGGATCATCGCCTTCGTCGGGCTGGTCGTGCCCCACCTCGTGCGCCTCGTCGCCGGCCCGGGCCACCGGCTCCTCGTGCCGGCCAGCGCGCTCGGCGGCGCGGTGCTGCTGGTGGTCGCCGACCTCTGGGCCCGCACCGCGATCGCCTACGCCGACCTCCCCATCGGCATGCTGACCTCGCTGGTCGGCGGCCCGTTCTTCTTCTGGCTGCTGCGCCGCGCCCGTCGTACGGCGGGGGGCTGGGCATGACCACGACGGGCACGACCACGACGGGCACGATCACCATCAGCGCCCGCGGCGTCGGCGTGAGCGTGGAGGGCCACCGGATCCTCGAGGGCGTCGACGTCGACGTCCGCCCCGGTGAGCTGCTCGCCCTCGTCGGGCCCAACGGCGCCGGGAAGTCCACGCTGCTCGGCGTCCTCGCCGGCGACACCGCGCCGACCACCGGCACCGTGGAGCTGGCGGGCCGCGAGCTGAGGCGGCACCCGGCCCGCGAGCTGGCACGGCTGCGCGCGGTGCAGCTGCAGAAGCAGGGCCTGGCGTTCGGGTTCCGGGTCGAGGACGTCGTACGCATGGGCCGTTCGCCGTGGCACCGCACCCCGGCCGAGGACGACGACGACCGAGCGGTGGCCGAGGCGATGGCGGCCGCGGAGGTCACCGCGCTCGCCCAGCGGCTCTTCCCGACCCTCTCGGGTGGCGAGCAGGCACGGACCTCCTTCGCCCGGCTGCTCGCCCAGTCCGCTCCGGTGCTGATGCTCGACGAGCCGACCGCCGCGCTCGACATCCGGCACCAGGAGGCGGTGCTCGACGTGCTGCGCCGCACCGTGCGCGCCGGCGCCGCGGTCGTCGTGGTGCTCCACGACCTCTCGCTCGCCGCGGCGTACGCCGACCGCGTCTGCGTCCTCGCCGACGGCCGGGTCCGCGCCGACGGACCCCCCGCCGAGGTGCTCACCGGCGCCCTGCTGAGCGAGGTCTACGGCCACCCCGTCGACGTCGTCGAGCACGCCGGCCACCTCGTCGTCGTCCCGGTCCGCACGCACGCGCCCCCCGCCGCGCCGACCACCGCCCCCCAGCCGCACCACCCGCACCCCTCGTACCAGGAGATCCCGTGACCCGGCTCCTCGCCGCGCTGCTGCTCGCGGCCACCGCCGCCCTCGTCGCCCCGGCCGCCCCCGCCTCTGCGGCCGCGCGGGTGACGGTCGCCAACCCCGACGGCGACGCGGTCGTCGACCCGACGTACGCCACGACCCTGACCGTGCGCGGCACCGGCTTCCAGGCGGTGCGCGGCGGCCATGGCGGCATCTACGTCTTCTTCGGCGCCGTGAAGGGGACCTGGCAGCCCAGCCGGGGCGGCGCGACCGGCCAGGACTACTGGTACGTCCCCGACAGCGAGGCCCGCGACAACCAGGGCTTCCAGAAGTACGTCGCGTTCCCGGGCTCCGACACCGCGGGCTCCGCCAACGGCGGCGCGATGTCGGCCGGCGGCGCGTGGTCGACGTCGGTCGTGGTCCCCGGCGCGACGTTCCGCGCCTACGACCGGTCGGACTCGGTGCGCACCATCGACTGCCGCACGATGACCTGCGGCGTGATCACGATCGGCGCCCACGGGATCAAGAGCGCCCGCAACGAGACCTTCACGCCGGTGCGCGTCGCGTCTCTCCAGCAGCAGGAGCCGGCCGCGGGATCCTCCTCCGCCCCCGACGCCCAGCAGGGGAGCTCCGCGCCGGGCGCCGCTCCCGAGGCGGGCGCGCCCGAAGCGGGGAGCGTCCCCACCGCGGACGCCGCGGGCACGGACGAGGGCGGCCAGGGTGGCCAGGGCGGCAAGGGCGGCGACGGCGGCACCGGCCGCGGGGCCGCCGTGGGCGCCCCGACGCTCGAGGTCGACCGCGCCTCGGCGGTCGCCGGGAACGTCCTCGCCTTCACCGCGACCGGTCTGCCGCCGGGCCGCCAGGTGACCGTCGTCCTCGACGACGGCGCTGCCGGCGCCGGTCCGTTCCTCGTCGGCGCCGACGGCACCACGGCGGGCGTGCTGACCCTGCCCGAGGACGCCGCGGCGGGCACCCACGAGCTGCGGGTGCACGGCGTCGAGGAGCCCCCGTCGGTGTCCTTCGCGATCGCGGCGGCCGAGGCCGAGCCGGCCGCGGCCACCTCGGACGAGGGGCGCGCCGGCCTGGCCTTCGCCGGCGTCGCGGGCGTGGTGCTGCTCGCGGCGGTCGGCCGGGCGGCGTACCCCCTGCTCCGCACGCGGCGGGTGCGTCGTGCGGCCTGAGCGGCGGCGGCCCGTGGCGGCCCTGCTGGCCGCCGGCGCGACGATCGCCCTGCTCGCCGGCGCCCTGGCCGGGCCCGCCGCGGCCGAGGAGCCCGGCCCGGGGACCCCGGAGACCTCGCCGACCCGGGTGGAGCTCGACGGCGCGGTCCTGCGCTGGGGCATCAACCACGAGACCAGCAACCGGGCGCACGCGCCGGACACGTTCAACTACCTCTCGGCCGGCCGGGTGCCCGACCCCGGCCGGGGCGGCACCTCCCTGCCGCGGTCGTCGTGGAAGCAGCAGGCGGGCGCCGTCCGGATCCAGAAGTGGGACGGCCGCCGCTGGCGCGCGGCCACCTGGAAGGGGCTGCGCACCGACGCCTCCGGCGCCCCCCTCGGCGCGCCGGCCAGCGGCTCGACCAGCGGCCTGCGGTTCACCATCGGGGAGGGTGAGGGGCACGTCGACCCGGCCGCCGGGACGGCCCGCATCGCCTGGGACGGCGACCTGACGGTCGTCTACTACTCCGGGATGTCGATGTTCCACGTCAGCGACCCGGTCCTCGAGGTCGCCGACGGCCGCGGCACGCTGAGCGCCACCCTCACCGGCTATGCCTCCTCCCTGGAGGACCCCGGCGCGTGGGCGCCCGTCGCGCCGGTCACGGTCACCCTCGCCGACCTGCCCGAGGTCGACCTCGGCGCGGACGGGCTCAGCGCCGAGCCGGCGTACCGCGGGGTGCGCGTCGACGGCCTCGGCCAGGTGACGGGGGAGCAGTGGTCCGGCTCGTTCCCCGCCGACTTCGTGGCCTACATGGACCGGCTCGGGACGGCGGCGTTCTGGTTCTCCAGCGGCTCCGCGACCGACCCGTTCAAGGTGCCCCTCCCGCTCTCGGTCTCGTACGCCGCCGGCGGCTCCGACCCCGCGCCGCCGCCGACCACGCCGTCGACGCAGCCGGAGATCACCAACCCGACGATCGCTCCGCCGAGCGCCGACCCGACGCCCGCGCCGAGCACCGCTCCCGACCAGGGCGCCGGCTCGCAGGCCGCACCGCAGGCGGCCCGGGCTCCCGAGGCGGCCCTGGCTCCCGGGACCCTGGCCGCGCCGCCGGCGGCCGCGGTGCCGTCCGCGCCCGCCCCGACCGGTCACGAGACGCCGTCCGCGCTCCCGGCGAGCACCCAGCTGGTCTCCGCCGCACCGAGCGCCGCGCCCGCCCCCGCTCCGGCCTGGCCCTGGTGGGTCGGCGGGGCCCTCCTGCTCGCGGCAGCCGGCGTGCTGCTGCTCCCGCACCCCCGACGCTCCCGCGTCGCCTGAGAAAGGACGAACCATGATCCGCCCCACCCGCTGGGTAGCCTCCGCGGCCGCGACGACGGTGGCCGCCTCCGGCCTCGCCCTCGTCGCCGCCGCGCCGGCCACCGCCGCCCCCGCGCCGTCGCTGCGCTGGGAGATCTCCCAGCAGTTCGACGACCACCTCTCCTCCCACGAGCTGGGTGACGGGGCGACCGAGTCGGCCGACGGTGTCATCACCTTCCCGAGCGGCGTCGGGTCCTACGACGCCGCGACCGGCGCCGGCTCGGTGACCTACGACGGCTCGGTCGCCGGCTCGTTCCTGATCCCGGTCGTGGGCACCGCGGCGTACACCGTCACCTTCGCCGACCCCACCGTGACCGTGGACGCCGACGGCGAGGGGACGATCAGCGCGGTGGTGTCGGCGAAGGTCAGCGCGGGGAGGGGCCAGCCGGCCACCGAGGTCGCCCCGGCACGCGTCACCGTCACCACCTTCGACGCGCCGGGCTGGACCGTCGCCGACGGTCTCGGCTCGATCACCGCCACCCCGGACTGGGCCGGCGTCCTCGCCGCCGGCAGCGCCGAGGCGACCGCGCTCGAGATCCCCGAGGGCCAGCCGGTCGACGGCCAGGCCTGGTCCGCCGACCTCCTCGGCCACCTGCCGAGCGGGCTGCGCGCGCACTTCTACGCCTCCGGGACCTCCGATGCGAAGAAGGCGCCCGCCGACTTCACCGCGCAGGCATCGACCACGGCCGCCGGGCCGGCCGTCACCTACCGGACCACCGCCGCCTCGCCCAGCAAGGGCCTGACCCTCGAGGTCTCCGGCACCGGTTTCGACGGCACGACCAACCCGGGCGACAACGGCGTCTACGTCGGCCTCGCCCCGGCCGGCGGCCTGCCCGACACCGACGACATGGGCGACCAGGCGAAGTTCGCGGCCGCCACCTGGGTGCCCGCCGCCCAGATCACCGACGGCTCCTTCACCACCTCGCTGACCGCCCCGACGGCCAAGCTGCGCCGCGGCACGTCGTACGCGCTCTACACCTGGCAGGCGCACAGCCACTCCAACACCAGCCAGGACACCGAGACCCCCGTCACGATCGCCTGGGCCAAGCTCGGCCCGGTGAAGGCGAAGGCCACCGTGAAGGTCGCCAAGAAGCCGACGCCGAGCCGGGCGGGCAAGCTCAAGGTCGTCTACCGCGGCTCCGAGGGCACGGTCGCCGGCAAGGTCACCGTCAAGGTCAAGCGCGGCGGCAAGGTCGTCGCGACCCGTGCGGCCAAGCTCGCGCGCGGCAAGGCCACCGTCGGTCTGCCGAAGCTCGCCCGCGGCAGCTACCGGCTCAAGGTCGTGTACGCCGGCTCCCCGGCCTACCAGCGAGTCGTCAAGACCGTGGCCCTCACGGTCACCCGCTGACCCACCCGCCCGCGCCCCCTACCCGACCGGGGGCGCGGGCGCCGTCAGCATGGCGGTGCCCATGGAGACCAGGTTGGCGATGAACCGCTCGGTCGGCAGCGGGGTGCGACCGGTGGGCGGCAGCTCCGCGGCGCGGGCCCGGTCGGCGATGGCGTGCATGATGCAGTCGGTGAACACGGCGAGCCGCTCACCCTCGAGGTCGACGTCCATGGCCATCGGGCGCAGCCGCTCGCGCATCAGCGCGAACAGGTCGTAGCCACCGGTGCGCGCCACCGCCTCCTGCACGGCCGGGCCGAGCGGGGTGATGTCCTGCTGGATGACCTCCCCGAGGACGACGACGTAGCAGCGCCCGCGCCAGCCCATCTCCGAGACCTCGACGAGAGGGCGGACGAGCGCCTCGATGACCGAGGCGATGTCGTCGTCCGGGCGCTCGCGGGCGGCCGCGAGCAGCTCGACCCCGCGGCGACCGACCTCGTCGGCGTACGCCTCCAGGACGGCGGCGATCATGCCGGCGCGGCTGCCGAAGTGGTAGTGGACGGCACCGCGGTTGCGCTGGCCGGCTCGCCGGGTGATCTCGAGGAGCGATGCGTTGTGGACGCCGTGCTCGGCGAAGGCCTGCAGCGCGGCGTCGACCAGACGCTGGCGGGTGTCGGTCGCCGCGCTCTCCACTCGCCTGCTCAGATCCTCGGGACGATCCGGCCGAGGAGGTCGCCCATGCGGGTCGCGGCGGCCCGGCCGGCCTCGAGGACCTCCTCGTGGTTGAGCGGCTCGCCGGTGATGCCGGCGGCGAGGTTGGTGACCAGGCTGATGCCCAGAACCTCCATGCCGGCCTCGCGCGCGGCGATCGCCTCGAGCGTGGTGCTCATGCCTACCAGGTGACCCCCGATGGCGCGGGCCATACCGATCTCGGCCGGGGTCTCGTAGTGGGGGCCCGGGAACTGCACGTAGACGCCCTCGTCGAGGGTCGGGTCGATCTCGCGGCACATCGCGCGCAGCCGGCTGGAGTAGAGGTCGGTGAGGTCGACGAAGTTCGCGCCGACGATGGGGGAGCGGCCGGTCAGGTTGATGTGGTCGGAGATCAGCACCGGGGTGCCCGGGGTCCAGGTCTCCTTGAGCCCACCGCACCCGTTGGTGAGCACGACGGTCGAGCAGCCGGCGGCGGCCGCCGTGCGCACGCCGTGCACGACCGCGGCGACGCCGCGGCCCTCGTAGTAGTGGGTGCGGGAGAGGAAGGCCAGGACGTTCTTGTCCCCGACCTTGAGCGAGCGGATCCTGCCGGAGTGGCCGGCGACCGCGGCGGCGCTGAAGCCGGGGAGGTCGGTGGTGGCGATCTCGGCGGTGGCGCCGCCGAGCGCGTCGACGGCCGGGAGCCAGCCCGAGCCGAGGACGAGCGCGAGGTCGTGGCGCTCGACGCCGGTGAGGTCGGCCAGCCGGGCCGCGGCCTCCTGCGCCAGGGCGTAGGGGTCGGTGTCGTGCTGCTCGGTGCTGGCGGGGGTCTGCTGGTCGCTCACCCCGGAACTGTAGGTCAGACCCTGCTGCTGCTCAGAGTCCTGTCGAGCGGCACGGGCGGCGCCGGAGCGCGGCCACGTAGTCCGCCGGCGCGTCGGCCGCCTCGGCCGCGTCGGCGAGGACGCCGAGGTACGACGCGGAGGGCAGGCCGCCCTCGTAGGCGTCGAGCACGTAGGTCCACACCACGACCTCGCCGTCCATCGTGGAGACCCGGACCTTGGTCTTGCGGTAGAGACCGGAGTCGGCGGCCTCCCAACCGTCGAGGTGCTTCTCGTCCTCGCGGGTGACGTCGTAGATCGCGACGAAGACCTGCTCGAAGGGGTCCTGGACGATCGTGGAGAGCGCCCCGTCCCAGCCGTGCTCCTCCCCGCCGAAGGTCAGCCGCCAGCCGCTGAGCCAGCCGGTCGTGCGCAGCGGGGAGTGGGGGCAACGCTCGCCCATCCGGGCGGGATCGAGGTTGGTCCCGTAGGCGGCGTAGAGCGTCACATGGGCAGGCTACTGCGCGGTGGGCGACCGGTTCGGGGTGACCTGCGCGACGGAAGTAGGCTGCGGGGCGTGACGAACCACTTCGATGTCCTCGTCCTCGGCGCCGGTCCCGGGGGCTACGTCGCGGCGATCCGCGCCGCCCAGCTCGGCAAGTCGGTCGCCGTGGTGGAGGAGAGGTACTGGGGCGGTGTCTGCCTCAATGTCGGGTGCATCCCGTCCAAGGCTCTGCTGAAGAACGCCGAGCTCGCCCACGTCCTCACCCACGAGAAGGCCAAGTTCGGCATCGAGGGCGACGCCACGATGTCGTTCGGGCCGACCCACAAGCGCAGCCGGCAGGTCTCCGCCGGCATCGTCAAGGGCGTCCACTTCCTGATGAAGAAGAACAAGATCACCGAGATCGACGGGTGGGGCACCCTCACGGGCCCGACCTCGGTCGACGTGACCAAGGACGGCGAGACGACGTCGTACACCTGCGACGACCTGATCATCGCCACCGGCGCGAAGACCCGGCTCATCCCGGGCACCGAGCTCTCCGAGCGCGTGGTCACCTACGAGGAGCAGATCCTCACCGACCAGCTGCCCGGCTCGATCATCATCGCCGGCTCCGGCGCGATCGGCGTCGAGTTCGCCTACGTGATGAAGAACTTCGGCGTGGACGTCACCATCGTGGAGTTCCTCGACCGGATGGTGCCCACCGAGGACGCCGACGTGTCCAAGGAGCTGCTCAAGCACTACAAGAAGCTCGGCGTGAAGGTCCTGCTCTCGACCAAGGTCGAGGGCATCGACGACTCCGGTGAGAAGGTCAAGGTCACCGTCTCCAAGGACGGCGAGCAGCAGGTGCTCGAGGCCGACAAGGTCCTCCAGGCCATCGGCTTCCAGCCGCGGACCGAGGGCTACGGCCTCGAGGCGGCCGGCGTGGAGCTCACCGACCGCGGCGCGATCGCCGTCGACGGGCGCGGTCGCACCAACGTCGACCACGTCTACGCCATCGGCGACGTCACCGGGAAGATGATGCTCGCCCACGCCGCCGAGGCGATGGGCATCGTCGCCGCGGAGACGATCGCCGGCGCGGAGACGATGGAGATCGACTTCGACATGATCCCGCGGGCGACGTACTGCCAGCCCCAGATCGGCTCCTTCGGCTACACCGAGCAGCAGGCCAAGGACAAGGGGTACGACGTCAAGACGGCGACCTTCCCGTTCTCGGCCAACGGCAAGGCGCAGGGCCTCGGTGACGCCGTGGGCTTCGTCAAGGTCGTCGCGGACGCCGAGCACAACGAGATCCTCGGCGCCCACATGATCGGCCCGGACGTCACCGAGCAGCTGCCGGTGCTGACCCTGGCCCAGCAGTGGGACCTCACCGCCGACGAGGTGTCGCGCAACATCTTCGCCCACCCGACGCTGTCCGAGGCCGTGAAGGAAGCCGTCCACGGCATCTCCGGCCACATGATCAACTTCTGATGGCCACCGACCGCGTCGTCATCGTCGGGGGCGGCCCCGGCGGGTACGAAGCCGCGCACGTCGCCGCCCAGCTCGGCGCCGAGGTGACGATCGTCGACACCGACGGGGTCGGTGGCTCGGCGGTCCTCACCGACTGCGTCCCGAGCAAGACCCTGATCGCGACCGCGGAGGTCATGGACGAGCTCAGCGGCGCGGCCGAGCTCGGCGTGATCTTCACCGACACCGAGGGCGGGGCCGCCGACCACATCCGCGTGGACCTGGCCCGCGTCAACGAGCGGGTCAAGCAGCTCGCGGCCGACCAGTCCGCCGACATCGCGCGGCGGCTGGCCAAGGACGGCGTCCAGGTCGTCGAGGCGCGCGGTCGCCTCGACGGCCCCGGCCGGGTCGTGGCCACGGCCGCGGACGGCTCGGAGCAGACGCTCGAGGCCGACGCGGTGCTGGTCGCCACCGGCGCCGCGCCCCGCACGCTGCCCACCGCGCAGCCCGACGGGGAGCGGATCCTCACCTGGGAGCAGGTCTACGACCTCACCGAGGTGCCGACCGAGCTGATCGTCGTCGGCTCCGGCGTCACCGGCGCGGAGTTCGCCAGCGCCTACCTCAACCTCGGCATCCCGGTCACCCTGGTCTCCTCGCGCGACCGGGTCCTGCCCGGCGAGGACGCCGACGCCGCCGCCGTGCTCGAGGAGGTCCTGCGCCGCCGCGGCATGACGGTGCTCTCCAAGTCGCGGATGGAGTCGGTCGTGCGCTCCGGCGACGTCGTGACCGTCACCCTCACCGACGGCCGCACCGTCGAGGGCTCGCACTGCATCCTCGCCCTCGGCTCGGTGCCCAACACCGCCGACATGGGGTTGGAGGAGGCCGGCGTCATCCTCAAGGACGGCGGCTTCGTCAACGTCGACCGCGTCTCGCGGACCTCGGCGCGAGGCGTGTACGCCGCCGGCGACTGCACCGGCGTGCTCATGCTCGCCTCGGTCGCCGCGATGCAGGGCCGGATCGCGATGTGGCACTTCCTCGGCGACACCGTTCACCCGCTGGACCTGAAGAAGGTCTCCTCCAACGTCTTCACCTCCCCGGAGATCGCGACGGTCGGCTGGTCCCAGCAGGCCGTCGACGCCGGCGAGATGCAGGCCGAGGTGGTCATGCTGCCGCTGTCGGGCAACCCGCGCGCGAAGATGCAGGGCGTCCGTGACGGCTTCGTGAAGCTGCTGTGCCGCCCCGGCACCGGCATCGTCGTCGGCGGGGTCGTCGTCGGCCCCCGCGCCAGCGAGCTCATCCACCCGGTCTCCGTCGCCGTCGCCGAGTCGCTGACCGCCGACCAGCTGGCGCAGGCGTTCACCGTCTACCCCTCGATGTCGGGCTCGGTCGCCGAGGCCGCCCGGAAGCTGCACCGCATCTGAGCGGTGCGGCCCTCCGGGGTCGCGCTACAGGCTGGCCAGCACCTCTTCCATCCGGGTGATCTCGGCGGCCTGGCCGGCCTCGACGTCGAGGGCGAGCTCGGCCACCCGGCGGCTGGATCCGGTGCGGCGTACGTCGGCGGCCATCGCGACCGCGCCCGCGTGGTGCTCGATCATCCGCTTGAGGAAGAGCCGGTCGAAGTCGCTGCCCTCGGTGTCGGCCAGGTCCGCCAGCTGCGCGGTCGTCAGCATGCCCTGCATGGCGTGGTGGCCGTGCTCGCCGTGGTCGTAGCGCCCGGGGTCCTCGCCCGGCTGCGGTACGTCGACGCCCTGCCCCACCAGCAGCGTCGCCAGCACCAGGATCTCCGGCGCCTGCGCCTGCGCGATCCGCTCGGCCAGCGCCAGCACCCGCTCGTCCGCCGCGCGGTCCGGTGCGAGCGCCGCCATGTCGAGGGCCTGCCGGTGGTGGGGGAGCATCATCTGCACGAAGGCGATGTCGTCGTGGTTCCACCCGCCCTCGTCGCCCGCAACCACCGTCGTCGACGGCTCACCCGGCCCGCCGGGCTGCACCTCGACGACGTCGGTGGGTGGAGGCGGCGTGGGGGTGCTCGCGGTCGAGGTGGTGGTCGCTGGGGCGGTGGTGCTGCCCTCGCCGTCGCCGTCGCCGGCCGAGCAGGCGGAGAGGGCGAGCGCGGTCAGCAGGGTCGCCAGCGCCGCACTTCTCGTCGTCGTGGTGCTCGGCCTCGTCCTCACGGGGAACAGGAGACCACGCCGAGGCGCGCTCCGGGCGTGCCTGTGCCCCGCCGGTCGGGTGGTCCGGCGGGGTCGTGGGCGGTGGGGCTATGGGACGGGTGCTTCGTGCGGCTGGGGTGGGGGTGGTTCGGGGCCGAGGTCGTGGGTGCCGTGGTGGTCGACCCGGTAGGTGAGGCCGGTGGGGCTTCGCCACTGGAACGTTCCCGGCGATGGTGACTGCTGTGACCAGCCGGCGTGGGTCTTGGCGCGGTGGTGGCGTCGGCAGAGTGGGGCGATGTTCTCGGTGGCTGTCGGTCCGCCCCGGGCGTGGGGGATGACGTGGTCGTCGTCGATCCGGCTGGTGGCGTGGGCGGGGCGGGTGCACCAGGGGAAGACGCAGTGGTGGTCGCGGAGCCGGGTCTGGGTCGAGAGGCGGTCGGGGACTTCGTAGGCCTCGACGTGGATCCGGGCGTTGAGGTCGATGACGGGCTTGACGGTGATGGTGTTCGCGGTGGTGCTGCGTGCGGCGCGGGTGCACCAGTCGGCGAGCTGGCTGGTGAGGACGAACCCGCGGGTGTTCTCCACGCGCGTGATGTCGTCGAGGGTCCCGTCGGGACGCTGGTGCACGTGGACCACGAGGGGCTTGGGGTCGGTGTCGAACTCCAGGCTCATCTGCCGCCGCGCCATGTCACCCAGCGCGACCGAGCGGCGGGCGTCGAGGGTGTCGGTGCACCCCAGCGCCTCGAGCCTCGCCGCGCCCTTGGTCAGGGCGTCGTCGAGGTCGAGCGCGTCGGCCAGGTCGAGGGTGGCCCACACGTCGACGTGCCCGTCGAAGGAGACCTGGCGGGACTGGATGGTCACGTGCCGGGCCTCGGCACGCTCGGTGGCGACCCGCTGGGCCTCGTCGGGGTCGAACCGGACCAGCGCCTCCTCCAACAACCGCTCCAGGGCTGCGGGGCCGATGGTGGAGGCGACGGGTGCGACGTGGGTGTCGACGAACGCGGCACCCTTCTTCGGCAGATGCAGGGTGCGGCGGGCGAGCGAGCGGGCCTTCCAGGCGGGCAGGTCGAGGTCGGTGACCTTGGCCCACAGCTTCGGGAGCCGGTAGCGCAGCTCGAGGGCCTCGGCGAGGTAGGCGCGGCCGGCGTCCTCGGACTTGCCGAGCCCGGCGGCGAACTCCACGACGGCGAACTCGGTGACGAAGGGTGCACCCTCACCGGCGAGGCAGACGGGCTTGTCGCCGAACCCCCGGAACACCGACCAGGTGGCCGCCTCGTCCAGTGACTCCGCCGGGTGCAACACGCACCACTGGACAGCCGCTTCGAGGAGCTCGGCCTCGGCCGCATTAGCCGCGCGCTGCTTGGCCCGCGCGAGGCTCAGCACGTCGGCTGGGGTGTCCAGCGGGTGCTCGAGCGTCGCGGTCAAGGCCATGCCTCATTCTACTCGAACACGTGCTCGAACGGAAGAGGCTTCTTCGCACATCTTCAGAACGGGGTCGGACGCGCCAGCGCGAGGCGGCGGCCAGAGACCCGGCAGCGAACCGCGACCCACGGCGTACCTGGTCCGTAGCTGCCAAAACCGCAACCACTCAGGGCCCGCAGGCCGAAGGTCAGCTCACGGGGCCTCGACAACGTCGGCGCCGGGGCGCCTCCTGCTCGACCAGCGGTGGGGCCCGCAGGCCGAAGGTCGGCTGGCAGGGGCCTCGACACGTCGGCGCCGGGGCGCCTCCTGCTCGACCAGCGGGCGGGCCCGCAGGCCGAAGCTCGGCTGCCAGGGGCCTCGACACGTCGGCGGCGGGCGAGTCGGCGACGCGGCCATCCGGAGGGCGGGAGGCCGTAACTTGAGCGGACGCCGGGGGTTGCCCAGGCAGGTCCCGCGAGAGGAAGGCCACCGATGTCGCTGCGCACCCCGGAGAGCACCCGCAGGAGCCTCCGCTGGAGCACCCGCGCCGGACGCACCCCGCTGGCTGCGGTGGCGGCGGGGGTGGTCCTGGTGGCCGGCCTGGTGATGGCGCAGGGGTCGGCGAGCGGCGAGGTGGTGCCGGGGGCGTGCACGCCGGAGCAGGCGGCGCGGCTGCAGGCGGCGGGGGACAACTTCGCCGAGCGGTGCCGACTGCCGGGCCAGCTGCTGTCCGGGATGGACCGCGTCGAGGCGACGGCCGACCAGGGCGAGGTCGACCGGTCGGCCAACATGCGGCTGATCGCCAACCTCCCGCGCAGCGGGACGTTCGCGGGGGAGGAGGCCTACGGGACCGACCTGGCGTTCCGGGGCAGGTACGCCTTCGGGGGCAACTACCAGGGCTTCACGGTCTACGACATCTCCCGCCCGGCGAAGCCGCGCAGGGTCGCGCAGGTCGTCTGCCCGGGCGCGCAGAACGACGTGTCGGTCCACCGGAACCTCCTCGTGCTCAGCGTCGATGAGAGCCGCAGCGACGACACGTGCCGCAGCGAGCCGGCGCCGGCGAGCCGCAAGGGCAGCTGGGAGGGCATCCGCGTCTTCGACATCAGCCGCCCGGCCAAGCCGCGGTACGTCGCCTCTGTCGAGACCGACTGCGGTTCCCACACCCACACCCTCGCGCCGAGCAAGGACGGCCGGGCGGTCTTCGTCTACGTCTCCTCCTACGGCCCCAGCGAGGACCAGCCCGACTGCAAGCCGCCGCACGACGCGATCAGCATCGTCAAGATCCCGGTGGCCAAGCCCGCGCGGGCGCGCGTGGTGGCCCGCCCGCGGCTCTTCCCCGAGGGCGGCAACCCGGGCTCGCTGAACCCGCTGGGCTCCAGCGAGACCAGCGGCTGCCACGACGTCACGGCGTACCCCGCCCAGGACCTCGCGGCCGGCGCGTGCATGGGCGACGGGATCCTGATGGACATCAGCGACCGGGCCCGCCCGCGGGTGCTGCACCGGATCCGCGACACGCGGAACTTCGCCTTCTGGCACTCCGCGACCTTCAACAACGCCGGCACCAAGGTCGTCTTCACCGACGAGCTCGGCGGCGGCTCGGCGCCCACCTGCAACCCGCTGCTCGGCTCCACGCGCGGGGCGAACGGCATCTACGACGTGGTGCGGAAGCGGCTGGTGTTCCGCAGCTACTACAAGATCCCGCGCAGCCAGTCCCTGACCGAGAACTGCGTGGCCCACAACGGCTCGCTGGTGCCGGTGAAGGGCCGCGACATCATGGTGCAGGCGTGGTACCAGGGCGGCACGTCGGTCTTCGACTTCACCGACTCGCGCAACCCGCGGGAGATCGCCCACTTCGACCGTGGCGCGATCAGCGACACCGAGCTCGTGCTCGGCGGGTCGTGGTCGTCGTACTGGTACAACGGCCACGTCTACAGCCACGACATCACCCGCGGCCTCGACGTGTTCCGCGTCAGCGGGCGCTGGGCGGACCAGGCGCGGAAGGTGCGGATGGGCACCTTCAACGCCCAGTCCCAACCGTCGTACGACGGCTGAGCCCGTCCTCCCGGGCCCAGACCGCCGTACGACGGCGGCCGCGGGGGAGGCGGTCGCCGTCGTGGTCGGCCACCCCGGTTGGGCTCGGGGCTCCGGCGACCGTGACACGCCGACCGGCCCGTCTGCTCCTCCCTGGGGATGGGGCTCGGGCCGATCGTCGGGGGTGGTCCGCAGAGGGCCCGGCAACGGCCCGGGCCGCCCGGTCGTCCCGGCCCGTGCCGTCGGTCACCACCGTGCTGACCTGCGGAAACTACAGATCTGTAGTTCGCGGTCCGCAATTGCCCAACCGTGTGGCAGGTGGTGCCATTGGTGCGTGCGTCCTCCCCAGCGGCTCCCCCTGCGCCTCCCCCAACGCCTCTCCCTGCGCCTTCCTCTGGGCCTGGCGGTGGCCGCCCTCGTGGCCCCCGCCGCCCTGCTGCCCACCCCCGCCACGGCCGCCCCCGCCGGCCCGCAGCGGACCGCCGAGCCCGTCGGCGACAGCTGGACCGTGCCCCGCGCGGCGACCGTGACGATCACCGGCCGGGGCTACGGCCACGGCCACGGGATGTCGCAGTACGGCGCGGAGGGCGCGGCGCGCCAGGGCCTCACCGAGCGCCAGATCGCGGAGTTCTACTACCCCGGCACGAGCTGGGGGAAGGCCAAGGGCCGGGTCACCGTCGCGATCTCGGCCGACACCGGCGACGACGTCGTCGTCCGCCCGCGGTCGGGGCTGAAGGTCGCCGACCTCGCCGGCGGCGGGCGGGTCGCGCTCCCGCAGAACGGTGCCAAGCAGTGGCGCATCGCGCGGGCCGGCACCGGTGTCCTGCGGGTCGCCTACCGCACCGACCGCTGGCGCGGCTGGCGCGACCTGAAGGGCAACGGCGAGTTCTACGCCGGCGGCCGGCCGATCACCCTGGTCACCCCGTCCGGGGAGAAGCCCTACCGCGGCCGGCTGCGCGCGGTCCGGCTCGGCGGCGGCGTGGAGACCGTCAACGACCTGACCCTGGAGAGCTACCTCAAGGGCGTCGTGCCGCTGGAGATCCCCGCGAGCTGGAGCCCCGCCGCGGTGCGCGCCCAGGCGATCGCGGCCCGCACCTACGCGGCGTACGAGCGGGCCCACCCGCGCTCCTTGGGCTACCAGCTGTGCGACACCACCTCCTGCCAGGTCTACGGCGGCTTCTCCGCCGAGCACCCCGCCTCGAACGCCGCCATCGACGCCACCAAGGGCCTCGCCCTCACCGTCGGCGGCGAGCCGGCCTTCACCCAGTTCGCCTCGAGCAGCGGCGGCTGGACCTCGGCGGGGTCGATGCCCTACCTGACGGCGAAGAAGGACCCGTACGACGGCTGGGCCGGCAACCCGGTCCACCGCTGGCGCGCCACCGTCGACGACGCCCGGCTCGAGCGGGCCTGGCCGGCCATCGGCGACCTGCGGCGGATCGTCGTCGTCGACCGCGACGGCAACGGCCAGTGGGGCGGCCGCGTGAACACGCTGCGGCTCGTCGGCGGCCGCGGGTCGGTGACGGTCTCCGGCGACACCTTCCGCTCCGTGCTCGGCCTGCGTTCGACCTACCTCACCTTCAAGGTCGGCGCCCGCTGAGCCGAACGGGCGGGGGATGATGCCGCCCGTGCCGGCACCCACCTCCCGCCCCAGCTCCACGAGCTCCACCTTCAGCTCCACCTCCAGCTCCACCTTCAGCTCCACCGAGGAGACCGCGCGGCTGCTCGACTGGATCGCGACCGTCGACCCGACCATCCGGGCGGTCTGCACCCTCGCGCCCGACGCGCTCGACCAGGCCCGGGCCCGCGACGTCGAGGCGGCCGAGGGGCGCGCCCGCGGGCCGCTCCACGGCCGCGCGGTGCTGGTCAAGGACAACATCGACACCGCCGACCTCCCCACGACGGCCGGCTCCCTCGCGCTGGCAGGGCAGCCGCACCCCGTCGCTGACGCGCCGCTGGTGCGCCGGCTGCGCGAGGCCGGGATGGTCGTGCTCGGCAAGACCAACCTCTCGGAGTGGGCCAACATCCGCGACGCGGCGTCGACCTCGGGGTGGAGCGCCTTCGGCGGGCTGACCCGCAACCCCTACGCCCTCGACCGGTCCGCCGGCGGGTCGAGCTCCGGCTCCGGTGCGGCCGTCGCGGCCGGGCTCGCCGCGTACGCGGTCGGCACCGAGACCGACGGCTCGATCAGCTGCCCGGCGGCGTACAACGGGTGTGTGGGGATCAAGCCCACCGTCGGACTGGTGCCGACCGCGGGCGTCGTGCCGATCTCGCGGTCCCAGGACGTTCCCGGCCCGATGGCCACGACGGTCCGCGACGCCGCGGCGCTGCTCTCGGTGCTGGCCGGCGACGGGGTCGACTACGCCGCGCACGCCGTCGACGGGCGGTTGGCCGGGCGCCGGATCGGCGTGCCGCGCGGGCCCTCCTGGGGCTACTCCGCCGAGGCCGACGCGGCCGCCGAGCGGGCGCTCTCCGCGCTCTCGGCCGCCGGCGCGGTCGTCGTCGACGGCACCGACCTGCCCACGCTGCCGGACTCGATCTGGGACGACGAGCTGCTCGTGCTCCTCGCCGAGCTGCGCGCCGACCTGGCGACGTACCTCTCCTCGCGCCCGGGCGACGGCCCCCGCGACCTCGCCGAGCTCGTGGAGTTCAACCGCCGGCACGCCGACGTCGAGCTCGCGCACTTCGGCCAGGGGCTCTTCGAGCAGGCGCTGGCCGGCCCCACCACCGACTCCGAGGAGTACGCCGCCGCGCGGGCGCGCTGCGTGGCGGCCTCGCGCGGCGGGGGGATCGACCGCGTGCTGGCCGAGCACGGGCTCGACGTGCTGGTCACGCCGGCCTACGACCGGGCGCACCGGATCCGGCTGGTCGGGCCCGAGGACCTCACCGGCTCCTGCTCGGGCGTGCCGGCGATGGCGGGCTACCCGCTCCTCACCGTGCCGAGCGGCCTCGCGGGCGGGCTGCCGGTCGCGGTGTCCTTCTGGGGCACCGCCGGCAGCGAGCGGACCCTGGTCGAGGTCGCCCACGCCTACGAGTCGCTGCGCGACCCGCTGCCCGCCCCCACCTTCGCCGAGACCGTCGGCTGACCCTCGGCCGACCCTCGGCCGACCCTCGGCCGGGCCGGGGCGCAATCCCGGTGCATCGGGCGGCGCGCTGTCCTACGCTGCGCGGGTGGGTAGTCGACCGGAGGGTTTCGCATACGTCCGTCGGGGCGACGGGAGCGTCGTCGTCACCCATCACGGCCGGGTGGCCGCCACGCTCCGGGGCGGCCGTGCCGCCGAGTTCCTCGCCGAGGTCGAGGACGACCCCCAGCTGGCCATGGCCCGCTGGACCGGCAACTACCGGCACGGCAACGAGCGGACGGCCCGGCAGCACCCCCGGAACAGGCGCTGACCCGACCGCCGACTCCGTGAAGTACGTCCGCCGGCAAGGAGCGGACACCTGGTCGGGGTCGCCCTTCCGCCGACTCGGCGTGCCGGAAGTGCCGACTCGGTGTGCCGGAAGTGCCGACTCGGCGTGCCGGAAGTGCCGACTCGGCGGGGGTGGGGGCGGGGTGGGGGTTAGCCGGCGAGCACGAGCACCAGGTCGCCGCCCTCGACGGCCTGGGTGCCGTCGAGCGCGACCCGCTCGACGCGGCCGGCGACGGGCGCGGTGATGGAGGCCTCCATCTTCATCGCCTCGATCGTCGCGACGGTGTCGCCGGCGGCCACGGTGTCGCCCTCGGCGACCACGACCGTCACGACGCCGCCGAACGGCGCGGCGACGTGGCCGGGCTTGCCCGGGTCGGCCTTCTCCGCCGCGGCGACCTCGGAGGAGACCGAGCGGTCCCGGACGGCGACCGGGCGGAGCTGGCCGTTGATCGTGGCCATCACGGTGCGGAAGCCGCGCTCGTCGGGCTCGCCGATCGCCTGGAGGCCGAGGATGAGCTTGATGCCCTCGGCGAGGTCGACCTCGTGCTCGACGCCGGTGCGCATGCCGTAGAGGTACTCCACGGTCGGCAGCACCGAGAGGTCGCCGTACCGCTCGCGCTTCTCGGCGAAGTCGGCCGTCGGGCCGGGGAAGAGCAGCTGGTTGAGCGCGCGCTGGCGCCGGGGCCCGGTGGCCTCGAGGTCGGCGCGCTGGTCCGCGGTGAGCTCCTGGTCGGGGGCGCGCCAGGTGCGGCCCTCGAGCGCCTTGGAGCGGAACGGCTCGGGCCAGCCGCCCGGCGGGTCGCCGAGCTCGCCGTTGAGGAAGCCGATGACCGAGTCCGGGATGTCGAAGCGGCGCGGGTCCTCGGCGAACTCCGCGGGGTCGGCGCCGATGCCGACCAGCGAGAGCGCGAGGTCGCCGATCACCTTCGAGGACGGCGTCACCTTCGGGACGTTGCCGAGGATCTCGTTGGCCGCGGCGTACATGTCCTCGACCTGCTCGAACTTCTCGCCCAGGCCCAGGGCGATGGCCTGCTGGCGCAGGTTGGAGAGCTGGCCGCCGGGGATCTCGTGGCGGTAGACCCGCCCGGTCGGGGAGGCCAGGCCGGACTCGAAGGGCGCGTAGACGCGGCGGGTGGCCTCCCAGTACGGCTCGAGCGCGTTGACCGCCGCCAGGGACAGGCCGGTCTCCCGCTCGGAGTGGTCGGTCGCGGCGACCAGCGCCGAGAGCGGCGGCTGGGAGGTCGTGCCGGCCATCGAGGAGGTCGCGGCGTCGACCGCGTCGACGCCGGCCTCGATCGCGGCGGTCAACGTCGCGAGCTGGCCACCGGTGGTGTCGTGGGTGTGCAGGTGCACCGGCAGGTCGAAGCGCTCGCGCAGCGCGGTCACCAGGGTCTTCGCCGCCGGGGCCCGGAGCAGGCCGGCCATGTCCTTGATCGCCAGCACGTGCGCGCCGGCCTCGACGATCCGCTCGGCCAGGCGCAGGTAGTAGTCGAGGGTGTAGAGCTGCTCGCCGGGGTCGGCGAGGTCGCCGGTGTAGCACAGCGCGACCTCGGCGACGGTCGTGCCGGTCGCCCGGACGGCCTCGATCGCCGGGCGCATCTGCTCGACGTCGTTGAGCGCGTCGAAGATGCGGAAGACGTCGATGCCGGTCTCCGCCGCCTCGGCGACGAAGGCGTCGGTGACCGCGGTCGGGTAGGGCGTGTAGCCGACCGTGTTCCGCCCGCGCAGCAGCATCTGGAGGCAGATGTTCGGCACGGCCTGGCGCAGCCGCGCCAGCCGCTCCCACGGGTCCTCGGAGAGGAAGCGCAGCGCCACGTCGTACGTCGCCCCGCCCCAGGCCTCCAACGACCACAGCTCGGGGGTGGTGCGGGCGACGACCGGCGCGACGGTCAGCAGGTCCCGGGTGCGCACGCGGGTCGCGAGCAGCGACTGGTGGGCGTCGCGGAACGTCGTGTCGGTGACCGCGACCTGCCGCTGCTCGCGCAGCCGGCGGGCGAACTCCTCCGGGCCGACCGAGAGCAGCAGCTGGCGGGTGCCGTCGGGCGCGGGCACGTCGAGGTCGACCGGGGGCAGCTTGCTGGCCGGGTCGACCGACACCTTCGCCGGGCCGTGGGGCTGGTTGACGGTGACGTCGGCGAGGTAGGAGAGCAGCTTGCTGCCGCGGTCGCCGCTGCCGCGGGCCTGGAGCAGCTGGGGGTGGGTCTCGATGAAGGACGTGGTCACCCGGCCGGCGGCGAAGTCGGGGTCCTCCAGCACCGCCTGGAGGAACGGGATGTTCGTCGAGACGCCGCGGATGCGGAACTCCGCGACCGCCCGGCGGGCCTTCTCCACGGCCTTGTCGAAGGTGCGGCCGCGGCAGGTGAGCTTGGCCAGCATCGAGTCGAAGTGCGCGGAGACCTCGGCGCCGGTGTAGACCGTGCCGCCGTCGAGGCGGACGCCGCCGCCGCCGGGGGAGCGGTACGTCGTGATGACGCCGGTGTCGGGGCGGAAGCCGTTCGCGGGGTCCTCGGTGGTGATCCGGCACTGCAGCGCGGCCCCGCGGAGCACGATGCCCTCCTGGGAGAGGCCGAGGTCGGCGAGGGTGTCGCCGGCGGCGATGCGCAGCTGGGCCTGCACCAGGTCGACGTCGGTGACCTCCTCGGTCACGGTGTGCTCGACCTGGATGCGAGGGTTCATCTCGATGAAGACGTAGTTGCCCGCGGGGTCCAGCAGGAACTCCACGGTGCCGGCGTTGCGGTAGCCGATCTCGCGGGCGAAGCGCACCGCGTCGGCGCACATCCTCATCCGGAGCTCGGGGTCGAGGTTCGGCGCCGGGGCGATCTCGACGACCTTCTGGTGGCGCCGCTGCACCGAGCAGTCGCGCTCGTAGAGGTGGATGACGTTGCCCTCGCCGTCGGCGAGGATCTGCACCTCGATGTGGCGCGGGTCGACCACGGCCTGCTCGATGAAGACCGTCGGGTCGCCGAACGCCGCCTCGGCCTCGCGCATGCAGGTCTCGACGGCCTCGCGCAGGTGGCGGTGGTCGGGTCCGGGCTCGTCGACGCGGCGCATGCCGCGGCCACCGCCGCCGGCGACGGCCTTGACGAACAGCGGGTAGGGCAGGTCGGCCGCCGCGGTGACGAGCGCGTCGACGTCGGTGGAGGGCTCCACGCTGGCCAGGGTGGGGACGCCGGCGGCCTTGGCGGCCGCGATCGCGCGCGCCTTGTTGCCGGTCAGCTCCAGCACCTCGATCGTCGGGCCGACGAAGGTGATGCCGGCGTTCGCGCAGGCCTCGGCCAGCGCGGGGTTCTCCGAGAGGAAGCCGTAGCCGGGGTAGACCGCGTCCGCGCCGGCCCGCACCGCGGTCGCCACGATCGTCTCGGGGTCGAGGTAGGCGCGGACCGGGTGGCCGCGCTCGCCGATCTCGTAGGCCTCGTCGGCCTTGAGCCGGTGCTCGGACCAGCGGTCCTCGTAGGGGAAGACCGCCACCGTCTTCGCGCCGACCTCGTAGGCCGCGCGGAACGCACGGACCGCGATCTCGCCGCGGTTGGCCACCAGCACCTTGGAGAACATGGCGCCCAGGCTAGAGCGCCTCGCTGGGCGCCGCTGTGACGGGCGCCATCCGCGAGACGCGCCCATCGGTGCGGCGGACCGCCCGCGAACCGCCCGCCGCTCGCCTGCGTCCCACCTCATGTGACTGCTTCCCGGACCGCTCCTCCCACGACCTCCCGCCGCGCTGCCCGGACCCTCCTCGGCGCCCTGGCCCCCGGGCTGGTCATCGGGTTGGCCACCGGCCTGCTGCTCACCGCCCCGCCGGGCCCGGCGGGCGCCGCGGGCGAGCCCGACCCGCCCCCGGTCACCTGCGACGGGCTGGTCGCGACCATCGTCGGCACGGAGGACGGGGAGACCCTCGTCGGCACCGACGGCGACGACGTGATCGCGGCGCTGGGCGGGGCTGACCGGGTCGAGGCCGGCGCGGGCGACGACGTGGTGTGCGGCGGCGACCGCGCCGACGTGCTCGAGGGCGGCCCCGGCGCCGACCGCCTCTTCGGCGAGCGCGAGGACACCGACCCCGACGTGGACCTGGCCGGGGACGTGCTGGTCGGCGGGCCGGGCGACGACCACCTCGACGGCGGCTACGACCCCCGGGGGCGGCCGGACCGCGACCAGCTGAGCTGGCGCTCGGCCCCGCGGGGGGTCCACCTCGACCTCGGCGACGGCGTGCAGGGCACCGCGACCGGGGAGGGTCACGACACGCTGGTGCTGATCGGGTCGCCGGTCGTGATCGCCTCCCAGCACGCCGACACGGTCCTCGGGTCCCCGGGGCGCGACCGGATCCACGCGCTGGGCGGCGGGGACCGGATCAGCACCGGCGCCGGCGACGACGAGGTCGTGACCGACAAGCTGCACAGCTCGACCGCGCCCGACGTCGTGCGCACCGGCACCGGTGACGACCGGGTGTGGACCACCGTCGGCGCCGATCGGGTCTTCCTCGGCCCGGGACGCGACTCCGGGGGCGGCGGGGGCACGGGGGTCCGGCTGCACGGCGGGCCCGGGGGCGACTACCTCGACGCCATCGTCGGAGCGAGCCCCGGCGCGGTGGTCCACGGCGACGGCGGGCCGGACCACCTCTCGCTGGGCTCCACACCGGCGCTGAGCGGCCGGGGAGTGCTGGTGGACCTGGGCCGGGGCGTGGTCCGGCCCCGGCACCGCCCGGCGTGGTCGGGCGGTGTGGTCGGGATCGAGAGCCTGTTCGTCTCCGGCGACGCCCGCTGGACCGTGCGCGGCACGCCCGGCCCGGACACGGTGAGGGCCCCCGTCGCGGAGCACCCGGTGGTGGCCCGGCTCGGCCGGGGCGCCGACGACGTCGAGGGCGGGCTCTCAGCCGACCTGCTCGACGGCGGGCCGGGACGCGACCGCGTCGACGGTGGTCCCGGCCGGGACCGCTGCCTGCACGCGGAGGTGGCCCCGCGGTGCGAGGTCCGGAGATGAGTCGCTCCCACCGACCACCCCCGCGGGGCCCCAGGTGATCTGTCAGGCCGGGCGGTTGCGGAAGCGGCGGCCGCTGAGCGCGCGCACCATGCCGATCAGCACCCACGCCCCCAGCACCGCCGGCAGCCCGAGCGCGACGCCGGCAGCGATACCCGTGCCGGTGCTGCCGCCGGAGTCGGACTCGAGTCGGGTCAGCGGGTCCTCGGGGAGGGCCTCGAGCCACTCCGGCAGGCGCAGCGCCGCGTCCCCGAGGTAGGACGGCTCCTCGGTCGCGGCGCCCCAGTCCGGGGAGTACCGGTCGACGGTCCAGCCGGTGGTCGTGGTCGCGTAGCTGTGGTCCGAGCCCTGCCACAGCACCACCAGCGCGGGCTCGTCGAGCCGCGCGACGATCTGGTCGAGGGCCTGGATGTAGTGGTCGTGCCCGGCGAACCAGCTGTCCTGCCAGACCACGACGTGGACCGGGAGGTCCCGCTCGGCGATGAGGTCGGCGATGCGCTGCTCGTCCTCCTCACCGAGCATCGCGCGGGCGTCGTCGCTGACGTGCACGTGGTCCTCGCGCAGCCCCTCGACGGCCTCGAGCACCCGCTCGCCGGCCGGGGCCGGGGCGCCGGTGTCGGCGGCCCGGTCGCCCGCCCACGCCGCGGCGCCGCCGCCGATGGCGAGCGCGGCGACCGCGCAGACCAGCCGCTCGCGCGCCGTCACCGCACGCTCCCGAGCTCGCGGGCGACGTGGCGCCACAGGTCCTCGACGAACGCGCCGTACCCGGTGCGCGCCCACACGGTGTCCAGCTCGTACCACGGCCGCTCCCGGCCCAGCAGCCCGCTGGGCACGGTCATCGGCGCGAGCCCCCGCCCGGTCGTGTGGCTGCACGGGCGGCACGCCGGCACGGTCAGGTCGCGGTCGCCGACCGGCACGGTGCGGCGGTGGACGCCCTCCCCGTGGCGGGGGTCGAAGAAGCAGGCGCGGTACGCCGGCCGCTTGGCCGCCGCGCGGGTGGCCCCCACGGCACGGGTGGCCGTGCGGACGAGCACCAGCGCGCCGACCAGGTCGTCGAGGTCGGCCGCGGCGGAGCCGGTGCGCTCCAGCAGCGACCGCGCGGTGTCGTACGACCCGTCGACGAGGGTCCGGCGCTCGAGGTCGACGGGTCCCGAGCCGGAGCCGGTCGCCCGGGCGAGCAGCCGGGCGAGGGACTCCAGCTCGCGCTCGACGGCGGCGCGGACCTCGGCGGGGGTGCCGAGCCCGGCGGCGGCGGCGCGGTCGACCCGGCCGGAGCGGGCCGGGCGGGGCAGCGCGCCGGGGGCGGTGGCGCGCCACGCGAGGGCGCTGCGCAGCGCGAGGTAGGCGGCGCCGGTGACGGCCACGAAGGCGAAGGTGGTCCAGATCGCGATGGACTCGGCGGTGGGCGGGTCCTGGAGCGGGTCCCACTTCTCGGGCCGGCGGAAGACGGCCTGGGAGGTGACGGCGTCGAGCTGCTCGCGGGTGACCTCCTCGCCACGGTCGGCCGCGCCGAGGATCTCCAGGTTGCGCGCCGCGATCCCGGCGGGGTGCAGGTCCTCGTGCATCGCGCCGTTGGGGAACAGGTCGCGGTCGACCTCGTAGATCGCGATCTGGTCGGGCACGTCGCCGAAGGAGGCGAGCGTCAACCCGTAGCTCTTCGGGTCGGTCTGCACGACCAGGACCGCGTCGCCGCCGATCCGCTCGTGGAGGCGCCCGGCCAGGTCGCGCGCCGGGTCGGTGGTGGCGAGCCCGTCGGGGCCGGGCGCGAGGACGACGTACGCCGGGAAGGGCAGGTCCTCCACCACCGCGGTGAGCGCGGCGTCGACGTCCTCGCTGCGGCCGTTGCCGAAGAGCGGGTGGACCACGACCGGGTCGTCGGCCAGGGACGCGGCGAGCTCGTCGAGCCGGTCGAGCCCGTCGGGCCCGGAGATGTCCGGAGCGCCGTCGGCGCTCACCGTCGCCCGCCCTGTCGCCCGCCCCGGTGCAGGCGGCGGACGAGGTCGGGCTCGAGGGCGCCGAACCCGGTCGAGGCCCAGGGCTCGCGGTCGGTCTCGAAGTAGTGCTCGGGCCGGCCGCGCACGACCACGTCGAGGATGTCGGGCCGGCGCCCGGCCTGGAGGTCGCGGCGGCACGTCGCGCAGATGGGCGCCTGCACCCGCCGGCCGGCGTGCTCGAGGGCGTGGTCGCGGGCGGCGCGGCCGTGCAGGGGGTTGAGGAAGCACGGGGTGGACGGCTCGAAGGCCCGGCCCTTGCGCGCGGCCGCCAGCGCCTCCTCGCCGCGGCGGGCGAGCACGACGGCGCCGACCGCGTCGAGCGGGTCGACGGCGGCGGTGGGGTCGTTCGGCAGCACCCGCCCGGCGGCCTCGTAGTGGTCCAGTGCGGCCGCCCAGGCGGCGTCCCCGGACCCGGCCAGGTCGGCGGCGTCGATCCGCTCACCGAGCGCGAGCACGTCGGAGCGGGCCCGGCGGGCCAGCTCGGCGTCGCCGGCCTGGCGGACCCGGTCGAGCACGGAGTCGGGCAGCGCGAAGGTCTGGGCGGCCTTGCTGCCGGGTCGCGTGCGCCGGGCGAGCCTGCGGACGCCGAGCACGACGCCGACCACGACGAGCACCACCGCGACGAAGCCGATCGCGGCGTCGCCGGAGCTCCCGTCGTCGTACGCCGGGGTGCCGGTCGAGCCGGAGGTCGACCCGTCCTCGCGCTCGCGGCGCGCGCTCGCGGCCCGGAGGGCGGCGCTCGCGGCAGCGGGGAGGCTGCCGGCGCTCAGGTGCTCGGCGAGCACCAGGATGCCGTCGCCGAGCTCGAGGGCGGTCCCGTCGGGGCCGCCGGAGGACAGCAGTGTCTCGGCGTCGTTGACCACGTCGGTGTTGCCGCGCACGGCGCCCCACTGCTGCATCGCCAGGTTCAGCTGCGAGCCGTCGGGGAGCGTCGGTGAGAAGGCGGCCTGGTCCTTGTCGATGAAGGTCCACACGTTGTTGACGCCCAGGTAGACCCCGTCGGGGCCGCCCGCGTCGTGGACGCGCACGAGCAGGTCGTCGCCCCAGGTGATGCCGCTGTCGTCGGGGGGCTGGACCAGCACCAGGTGGACGGGCAGGTCGGCCTCGCGGACGGCCTGCTGGAAGGCCGCGAGCTGGTCGGGGCTCAGCCACGACTCCGTCCCGGGCCCCAGGTGCACCCCGCTGCTGGTCAGGTCCTCGACGATGGCGTCGACGTCGGCCACTAGGCGCTCCTCCCGGTCGCCGGGCGATCGTAGAGGAAGGGGCCGACCAGGTCCGGGGTCGCCTCGAGCGCCAGCGCGACGGCATCGGCCGCGGGGGCGTCGAGGATCGTCACCGACTGCCGCCCGCCCGCGGTCGTGGCGACGAGGGTGACCAGGCCGGCGCGGCGCTGGAACCACGTGGCGCGGACGTTCCAGCCGATGATCGCCGCCACGGCGAGCACGTCGCGGCGGCGGTAGAGGCTGCCGGAGCGGCTGACGACGTACCCCTCGCTCAGGGCGTGGCCCAGCGACCCGGCGCGGTCCGCGGCGAGGGCGGCCGCGGCCAGCGGCGCGAGGACCGCCGGCAGCGCCCACCACGGCGACCGCGGCAGGAGGGCCAGGCACGCCGCGCTCAGCACCAGCGCGGGCCCGAGCGCCCGGGTCCAGCGGCGGCGGGTGGCGGCGGGCCCGTGCCGGCGCAGGGGTACGTCGACGGGCCCGGCGGCGCCGAGCACCGCCCGCGCGGTCGCCTCGACGACGGGGCGCGGGGCCGGGGGCACGAGCACCGAGGAGGACTCCTGGCCCTCGCCGAGCCCGGTGACGATCGCCGCGAGCCGGCCGCCCCCGGTCGCCCGGAGCCCGAGCGGCTCGCCGAGCGTGACGCCGGCGAGGCGGGCGTCGTCGAGGCTGGTCTCGCGGGTGGTGAGCAGCCCGCGGCGCAGGTGCCAGGCGCCGTCGCGGTGGCCGAGGGTGAAGCCCCAGTTCGCGACGAGGTAGCCGCCCACGGCGAGCACCGAGGTCGCCAGCGCCAGCACGAGCACGCCGGCGACCCCCGCGACCACGACCGACAGGCCGGCCACCCGGTCGGCCCAGGACGAGGCGTCGAGCCGGCGCAGCCCGCCGAGCGCGTCGACCAGCTGCGCGCCGGCGCCGAGGAGACCCGCGGTGATGACCACACCGGTCGAGGTCAGCGGCGCGAACCGGGCCCAGGCCGGGTCGAAGGTGAGCACCGGCGGGGGAGGAGCGAGGTGGGCGCCTGGTCCGAAGGCTTCCGCGACGGCCCCGGCGCCTGCGGCTCCGGCCGCGGGTGAGGCGCGCAGCAGCTCCTCGCGCAGCCGCCGCGCCCGCTCCACCGGGAGGCCGTCGAGGTCGAGCTGCTCGTCCTCGCTGGTCGAGGCGGTGCCGGTGCCGACGCGGATCGTCACCAGCCCGAGCAGCCGGTGGACCGGCGGCGCGGTCAGGTCGACGGTGCGGACCCGGTCGATCGGGGTGGAGAGCACGTGCCGCTCGAGCAGGCCGCGGCGCAGCTCGACCCGGCCGCCGGTGACCCGGTAGCTCGTCGTCAGGTAGCGCAGCAGGCCGACCACGACCGGCACCAGGACGCCGAGCAGCTGCCAGCCGCGGATCCCCGAGGCCGTGCCGGCGACCAGCAGGCCGAGCAGCACCGGCAGGAACCGCACGGTCTCCCGCACCGGGTGGACCAGCAGCATCCGCGGGTCCAGGCGCTGCCAGTCGTCGGGTGCGTCCGGGAGCTCCTCCGGCACCTGCCGGACCTGCTCCTGGGGCGGCTCCTGGGGCTGGTCCTGGGGCTGGTCGGGGCCGGGCGGGACCGAGATGTCCTGGGGGACCGGGGTGTCCTGCGGGAGGTCCGGGTCGGGGTCGCCCCCGCTCACGTGGCGTCGCCCTCGACCGCGTCGGCCATGAGGGTGAGCTCGGCGACGAGGTCCTGCGCTCGCGCGAGGTCGAGCCCGTCGATCTCCAGGGCGCCGGCCGCCGAGGCGGTGGTCACGGTGACGGTGGCGAGGCCGAAGAGCCGTGCGACGGCCCCCTCGGCCCGGTCGACGGTCTGGATGCGGGAGAGCGGGGCGATCCGCTGCTCGCGCGCCCACCAGCCGCTCTGGGTGTGGACCGCGGTGTCGGTGACCTCCCAGCGGTGCACGGCGTAGCGCCACTGCGGCACGACCACCGCCCAGGCCACGACCGCGACCGCCGCGAGGGCCACGGCCCACCCGGGCAGGTCGAAGGAGTCGACGGCGAGGTCGACGAGGAGCGCCACGCCGATCGTGACCGCGCCCTCGACGAGCGCGGTCACCCGCCACATCAGCCGCGCGCGCGGGCTCACCCGGTGCAGCGGCGCCCGCAGCAGGGCCGTCGCCGGCGCGGTCGGGGCGGGTGTCTCGCTCACCCCGCCACGCTAGCCACGCGACGTACGACGACGGGCCGGGGGCCCCGCCCGGTCGCCGGCGGGCGCAGGGCGGGGCGGAGCGGTCAGCCGGTCGTCACCCAGGCGCCGAACGTCTTCTTGCCCGGAGCGTGGTCCACCGGCGTGCCCGGGTAGTCGTTGGCCGTGACCAGGTTGACCCGCACGCGCTCCGGGGAGCCCAGGCAGTCGCGGGGCACGACGAGGCGCATCTTCTCGCCGTCCCAGTCGATCGCGGTGTCGCCCGTGCAGAGCGCGCCCCCGGTCATGCCCTTCCAGCCCTTCGCGCGCACGACGCTCCACTGCTCGATCTCGATGCCGGCGCCGATGGCGTACTCCGGGCCCGCCGACCCCGGGTCGGTGTCGACGTTGAACCGGTAGACGTCGGCCAGCCCGCTGTCCTCGGCGTGCGACACGATGAGCCGCAACGCCTGCGGGCCGTGCTTGACCCGGATCTTGGTGACGTCCCCGCCGGGGAAGGACGTGCGGCCGTCGCCGGCGGGGTCCCGGACGACGCCGACGGCGGCACCGACCGGTGCCGCCGTCGTGAGCGCCAGCACCCCGCCCAGGAGTGCCGCCGCTGTGGCTCGTGCTGCTGTGCTCGACATGAGTCTCGTGGTGTTCGTCTTCATGCCGGGTCTGACGCATCCCGCGGCGTTCCGGTTCGCGGGGCTGCGCGCGGGGTCGCGCGAGGAGGGGTGGGGCCGGGTCAGGCCTTGATCTCGCAGATGACCGCGCCGTTGGTGACGGTGACGCCGACCTCGGCCTGGAGGCCGGTGACGGTGCCGGCCTTGTGGGCCTTGAGCGGCTGCTCCATCTTCATCGCCTCGATGACGACCACGGTGTCGCCCTCGGCGACCTCCTGGCCCTCCTCGACGACGACCTTGACGACCGTGCCCTGCATCGGGCTGGTCACCGCGTCGCCGCTGGCGGCCGCGCCCCCGCCGCCGTTCTTCTTGCGCTTGGGCTTCTTCGCGGCCGCGGCGCCGCCGCCGGCCGAGATCCCACCCAGCCCGGCGGGCAGCACGACCTCGAGCCGCTTGCCGCCGACCTCGACGACGACGCTCTGCCGCTCCTCGGCCTCCGCGGCCTCCGCGACCTCGCCGCCGTAGGGCTGGATCTGGTTGTCGAACTCGGTCTCGATCCACTGGGTGTAGACCTCGAAGGAGCCCTCGCCCGAGGGGGTCGAGGCGCCGACGTACGCCGGGTCGGAGACCACCGCGCGGTGGAACGGGATGACCGTCGGCATGCCGTCGACGACGAACTCGTCCAGCGCGCGGCGCGAGCGCTCCAGCGCCTGGGTGCGGTCGCGGCCGGTGACGATGAGCTTGGCGATGAGGGAGTCGAACGAGCCGGGGATGGTCTCGCCGTTCTCGTAGCCGCCGTCGAGGCGCACGCCCGGGCCGCTCGGCGGGCTCCAGGCCGACAGGGTGCCCGGCGCCGGCATGAAGTTGCGGCCGCCGTCCTCGGCGTTGATGCGGAACTCGATGGAGTGGCCGCGGATCTCCGGGTCGTCGTACCCGAGCTCCTCGCCGGCGGCGATGCGGAACATCTCGCGGACCAGGTCGATGCCGGTGACCTCCTCGGAGACGCAGTGCTCGACCTGGAGGCGGGTGTTGACCTCGAGGAAGGAGATGGTGCCGTCCTGGGCGACGAGGAACTCACACGTGCCGGCGCCGTAGTAGCCGGCCTCCTTGAGGATGCGCTTGGAGGACTCGTAGAGCTCGCTCAGCTGCTCCTCGGAGAGGAACGGCGCCGGGGCCTCCTCGACGAGCTTCTGGTTGCGGCGCTGCAGGGAGCAGTCCCGGGTGGAGACGACCACGACGTTGCCGTGCTGGTCGGCCAGGCACTGGGTCTCGACGTGGCGGGGCTTGTCGAGGAACTTCTCGACCAGGCACTCGCCGCGGCCGAACGCGGTGACCGCCTCGCGGACCGCGGACTCGTAGGCGTCGGGGATCTCCTCGAGCGTGCGGGCGACCTTCAGGCCGCGGCCGCCGCCGCCGAAGACGGCCTTGATGGCGACCGGCAGGCCGTTCTCCTTGGCGAAGGCCACGACCTCGTCGGCGTCGGCGACCGGGTCCTTGGTGCCCGGCGCCAGCGGCGCGTTCGCCTTGTCGGCGATGTGCTTGGCCTTGGCCTTGTCGCCGAGCGCCTCGATCGCGGCCGGCGGCGGGCCGATCCAGGTCAGCCCGGCGTCGATGACGGCCTGGGCGAAGTCGGCGTTCTCGGCGAGGAAGCCGTAGCCGGGGTGGACCGAGTCGGCGCCGGACTTCTCGGCGACCGCGATGATCTTGGCGATGTCGAGGTAGGAGTCGGCCGGGGTCGCGCCGCCGAGGGAGTGGGCCTCGTCGGCGAGCCGGACGTGCATGGCGTCGCGGTCGGGCTCGGCGTACACGGCGACGCTGCCGATGCCCGCGTCCTTGCAGGCGCGGATGACCCGCACCGCGATCTCGCCGCGGTTGGCGATGAGGACCTTCGTGAGGGGCTTGGTCTCCGGCACCGTGGGCACTCCTGGTCGTCTGGTGGCTCGTTCGTGGGTCGGGTCGGGCGACCCGGCGGGCAGGTTATCGCCCCCTGTCCCGTCGATCAGGGAGGGTCGCACCGCGAGACGCAGCGTCGGACCGAACGCCGGTGAGCCGTCTGGGCCCGTTCGGACCGCCGAGTGGTTAACAAGCGTTAACCACGGTGGTTAGCATGCGGTTCATGACGTTCGAGCTGTCGCGTGAGCACGAGGAGTTCCGGCGCAGCGTCCGCGAGTTCGCGGAGGCCGAGATCGCGCCGCACGCGGCGCAGTGGGACCGCGACCACCACTTCCCCGTCGACGTGGTCGAGAAGATGGGCGCGCTGGGACTCTTCGGGCTCACCGCGCCCGAGGAGTACGGCGGCGCCGGGGACGACGGGGACTTCACGAGCCTCTGCGTGGCGATCGAGGAGATCGGCCGGGTCGACCAGTCGATGGGGATCACCCTGCAGGCAGGCGTCGGCCTCGGGATCAACCCGATCCTCACCTACGGCACCGCCGCCCAGAAGGAGCAGTGGCTCCCGGCGCTGGTCGCCGGCGAGCGGCTCGCCGGCTTCGGGCTGACCGAGCCGGGCGCCGGTTCCGACGCCGGGGCGACGCGGACCCGGGCCGAGCTCGCGGGCGATGAGTGGGTGGTCAACGGCTCGAAGCAGTTCATCACCAACTCCGGCTCCTCGATCACCTCGCTGGTCACCGTGACCGCGCGGACCGGCACCCGCGAGGACGGCCGGCCCGAGATCTCCGCGATCATGCTCCCGGCCGGCACGCCCGGCTTCACGGTCGAGAAGGCCTACGACAAGCTGGGCTGGCACGCCTCCGACACCCACCCGCTGTCGTTCGAGGACGCCCGGGTGCCGGCCGACCACCTGCTCGGCGAGCGGGGCCGCGGCTACGCGCAGTTCCTCGCCACCCTCGACGACGGCCGGGTCGCGATCTCGGCGCTCTCGGTCGGCTGCATCCAGGCGTGCCTGGAGATGTCGGTCGCCTACGCCGGCGAGCGGCAGACCTTCGGCGGGCCGATCGGGCGCAAGCAGGGCGTCGCGTTCCAGATCGCCGACCTCGAGGTGATGCTCCACGCGAGCCGGATGCTCACCTACCGCGCGGCCGCGCTGAAGGACTCCATGGACGGGGGAGGCGCGCCGTACCGGGAGTTCAAGCAGGCCGCCGCGGTCGCCAAGCTCTACTCCACCGAGTCGGCGGTGACCGCGACGCGGATCGCGACCCAGGTCTTCGGCGGGTACGGCTTCATGGAGGAGTACCCCGTCGCGCGGTTCTACCGCGACGCCAAGGTGCTCGAGGTCGGCGAGGGGACCTCGGAGGTCCAGCGGATGCTCATCGCGCGGGGCCTCGGGCTGCCCGTCGAGTGACCTCCCTCATGCGCGCCTGACACGATTGGCCGCATGGTGGCTCACCGCGTGCTCGCGATCGTCCAGGCCGGAGGCGCCGGCGGGCGCATGGACGTGCTGACCCGGGAGCGGGCCAAACCGGCGCTGCCCTTCGCCGGCGTCTACCAGCTGCTCGACTTCCCCCTGTCGAACCTCACCCACTCCGGCTGCACCGACGTGTGGCTCTCGGTGCAGTACCAGGGGGCCACGCTCGAGGAGCAGGTCGCCAACGGCCGACCGTGGGACCTCGACCGCAACACCGGCGGCCTGCGGCTGCTCATGCCGCAGCAGGGCTCCGGCAGCCTCGACGAGGACGGCTTCGCCCGCGGCAACGCCGACCTGCTCTTCCGCATCCGCGACCAGGTGCAGGCCTTCGACCCCGAGGTCGTGCTGGTGATGAGCGCCGACCACGTCTACCGCTTCGACTACCGCGACGCGATCGTCACCCACCACGAGCACGGCGCGGAGTGCACGGTCGTCACCAGCGAGGTGCCGCTGGAGAACGCCTCGGACCACGCGACCGTCGAGCACGACGACGACGGCCGGGTCACCCGGCTGGAGTACAAGCCCGAGGAGCCGACCACCGGCACCGTCGCCACCGAGGTCTTCGTCTACGACCCCGCGGTCCTCGTGACGGTCCTCGAGGAGCTGCACCGCGAGCTCTCCGGGGAGACCGAGGCCGGCGACACCGGGCTCGGCGACTTCGGCGAGCACCTGCTGCCGCGGCTCGTCGAGCGCGGCAAGGTCGTCGCGCACCCGATGCCCGGCTACTGGCGCGACCTCGGCCAGCCGCACCACTACCTCGACGCCCACCGCGAGCTGCTCACCGAGGATCGCGACGTGCTCGGCGTGCCCGACTGGACGATCCTCACCCGCCAGCCGCAGCGCCAGCCCGCCCGCGTGCTCGAGGGCGCCACGGTCACCGACAGCATGCTCAGCCCCGGCTGCCGGGTCGCCGGCGAGGTGACCCGCAGCGTGCTCGGCCCCGGCGTGGTCGTCGAGGAGGGCGCGGCGGTCGTCGACAGCGTGGTCTTCGCCGACACCGTCGTACGTCGCGGGGCGGCCGTGCACCGCTCGATCGTCGACACCGGCTGCGAGGTCGGGCCCGGCGCCCGGGTCGGCGATCCCGACGCGCCCGCCTTCGACGACCCGGACGCGGTGACGATCGTGGGCCGCCACAGCACCGTCGGGGCCGGCGTCGAGCTGGCCGCCGGCAGCCGCCTGGAGCCCGGCACGACCGCCTGAGGAGCGGCCGGCGCGGGCCGGCCCGCGCCGGGCGCAGGCGCGGGAGCGGCGTCGAGGCACGTTCCCGTCGCCCTGTTGGTTAGCCTGAGCGCATGTCCAACGGCCGCTTCCTCGGTGAGGCCGGCAGGTTCATGGCCGTCGGCGGTGTCGCCACCGTCGTCGCGCTCATCATCTTCAACGTGCTGGTCCACGGCTTCAACACCGGCGACCACGCGCTGCTGCCGGACCAGCCGGTGCTGGCCTACGTCATCGCCAACACCGTCGGCATGGTCGTCAGCTACCGCGGCAGCCGCACCTGGGCCTTCCGCGACCGGCCGCCCCGGCAGGCCGACGGCGGCCTGACCGCCTTCGTCGCGATCAACGCCGTCACCATGCTCATCCCGATCGCGTGCCTGACGATCAGCCGCGACGTGCTCGGCCTGGACGACCCGATCTCCGACAACGTCGCGGCCAACGTCATCGGCCTGGTGCTCGGCCTGGCGTCGCGGTTCTACCTGTTCCGGCGCTTCATCTTCCGCCGGCCGATCCACCTCACCGAGATGTACGACCCGGCCGAGCCGATGGTGCCGCCCGAGCCCGACCACCTCGGCGAGGTGCCCGACCCCGACGGCACCTCGCTGCCCGGCGGGCCGATCAGCGAGACCAGAGACCCGTCCACGAGTGGCCAAGGTCGCTCACCAGGGTCCGGAGCGCGGGAAGGCTGACGCCCACCACGTTGTGGTGGTCGCCCTCGATCCCGGTCACGAACGCGCCGCCCAGGCCGTCGACGGTGAAGGCGCCGGCCACGTGCAGCGGCTCGCCGGTGGCGACGTACGCCGCCACCTCCTCGTCGGTGACGTCGGCGAAGTGGACCGTCGTGGAGGCGGTCGCCGCGGCGACCTGCCCCGTCGCGGTGTCGCGCAGGGCGTGACCGGTCCGCAGGACGCCGGAGCGGCCCCGCATCGCGCGCCACCGGGCGACGGCCTCCGCGGCGTCGGCGGGCTTGCCGAGCGCCTCGCCGTCGAGCTCGAGGACCGAGTCGCAGCCGAGCACGAGCGCGCCGGCCGGCACCTCCGGCCGCTCGGCGACCGCGTCGCACTTGAGCCGGGCCAGCGCCAGCGCGAGCTCGGCGGGCGGCACGCCGCTCACCTGGGACTCATCGACGCCGGAGACGATCACGACCGGGTCGAGCCCGGCGTTGCGCAGCGTGGTCAGGCGGGCGGGGGAGGCGGAGGCGAGGACGAACGTCGGCACCGGCCCAGCATCCCGTACCGCCCGGACGGCACAATGACCGCGTGCCAGACGGAACCACTCGCGCCCCGCGGGCGCTGCCCTTCGCCGCCGGGGCGCTCGTCGTCGTGGTGGTGCTCGTGGTGGTCGGCGTCCTCGTCGCCCGCGCCCAGCACCTCGGCCCGTGGGAGCTCGGGCCGCAGGAGCGCAACCGGTTCGCCGAGCAGCCGCAGTACGTCGACCCCGACTCCCGGACCGGGCAGGCCGCCTGGCAGGCCGAGGCCGACGGCCGCGCCGACGAGGCGGCCGCGTTCGCCGAGCTGGCGCAGGTGCCCCAGGGCATCTGGGTGACCCCCGAGGAGCGGCCGCCCGGCGCGGTCGGGCAGTACGTCTCCGCGGTCCTCGCCGCCGCCGACGAGGCCGGGCGGGTCCCGCTGCTGGTCGTCTACGGCATCCCCGACCGCGACTGCACCGGCGGCTACTCCAGCGGCGGCCTGGACGTCGGCAGCTACGTCCCGTGGGTCCAGGAGATCGCCACCGCGGCCGCCCCCTACGCCGCCGCGGTCGTCCTCGAGCCCGACGCGCTGGCCTCCGCGGTCGAGTGCGACCGCCGCCAGGAGCGCGTCGACCTGCTCGCGCGGGCCGTCGACGCCCTCGCGGCGGCCGGCGTGACGACGTACGTCGACGGCGGGCACTCGGGCTGGGTCCCGGCGCGGAAGGTCGCCGCGCTGCTCCGCGAGGTCGGCGTGGACAAGGTGCGCGGGTTCGCCACCAACGTCTCGAACTACCAGACCGACCCCGACGAGGTCGCCTGGGCCGAGCGGCTCAGCGGGCTGGTCGGCGGGACGCACTACGTCGTGGACAGCGGCCGCAACGGCGCCGGCTCGCCGCCCGAGGACTGGTGCAACCCGCCCGGCCAGGCGCTCGGGCAGGAGCCGGGGTACGTCGACGACGGCACCGGCCTGGACGCCTACCTGTGGGTCAAGCCGCCCGGCGAGAGCGACGGCGAGTGCAACGGCGGGCCGCCCGCCGGGGAGTTCTGGGCCCAGCGGGCCCTGGAGCTGATCGGGGCCTCCTGACCCCTTCGCCGCCCGGTTGTGGGCCGGTCGGGGGCCGGTCGGGGGCCGGTTGTGGGCCGGAACGGGGGGATCGGACGTCCGGCTCACCATGGTTGGCGACCGGTTGGCTCGAGCCGTTGTTAGGGTCTACCTCATGCAGGGGGACGCGTGGACCGCGGTGATCATCGAGGACGACCCGGACGTGCGAGACCTCATCGACATCGTGCTCACGCAGTCGGGTTTCTCGACCGTCGTGGCGCCTGACGGGCCCTCCGGGGTCGAGGCGGTGCGGGCGCACAACCCGCTCATCACGACCCTCGACGTGAACATGCCGGGCATGGACGGCTTCGCCGTCGCGCGGCGCCTGCGGGAGTTCAGCAACACCTACCTGATCATGATCACCGCGCTGGCCGACGAGATCGACGTCGTCCAGGGCTTCGAGGCCGGCGCCGACGACTACCTCGTCAAGCCGTTCCGCCCTCGCGAGCTCCGCGCCCGCGCCGACTCCATGCTCCGCCGGCCCCGCGCCCGCGCCGACCAGCCGGTCGGCTGGGCCGAGGGCGCCGACGCCGCCCCGGCCGCCGCGGCCGCTCCGCCGGCGCCGGTGCAGGAGGAGTCGTGGGCCGCGGCCGCCGCCCGCGACCTGACCCAGGGCAGCGGTGGCCTGCGTCCCGTGCGCACCGGCGAGCCCGCGCAGCCGGCTCCGCTGCAGCAGCCCGAGCCGGTCGCGCCGCCCGTGCAGCCGGCGTACCAGCCGCACGTGCAGGCGCCCCCGCCGCCGGCCCCGCCCGCCCCGGCGACCCAGCCGTACCAGCAGCCCTACCAGCCGCCGGCGGCCTACGAGCCGTCGCCGGTCCAGCAGCCCCCCGCGCCGCAGACCTACCAGCCGGCCCCGACCCCGGCGTACGCGCCGCCCCCCGTGGCCCCGGCGGGTGGCGCGCACGCCGCGCCGGCCCCGGCTCCTGCCGCGGGTGGCCCGTCGGCCGACGGGTCGTGGGTGCGCTTCAACGGGCTCGCGCTCAACAACGAGAGCCGCGTCGTCACCGTCGGTGGGGGAGCGGTCGACCTGAACCGCACCGAGTTCGACCTGCTCGCCTCGCTGCTCGGCACCGGCCGGCGCGTGCGCAGCAAGGCCGACCTCGTTCTCACCATGCGCGGCCAGCAGTACGTCACCTCCTACTTCGTCAACGAGGCCGACAAGCGCTCGGTGGAGGTCCACATCAGCAACCTGCGCCGCAAGCTCGGCGACGACGGCGCCGTCCCGCGCTTCATCGAGACCGTCCGCGGCGTCGGCTACCGCCTCGCCGAGACCGCCTGACCCTGCTCCTGGTCGTCCGGGCGCGGCGGCGGGGCAGGTTGGTTCATCAAGGTATGCAGGTCAACCGTCACTCCCCACGGTGAGCTCGCACGGGGAAGTGGCGGCTCGGCTGCATCCCTTGATGAAACAACCGCCGCCGATCACCCATGCGGGTCGCCCTTCGGACCCATGTTTCGGATCGCTGGAACGGGTCGTGAAACTGGTTGAACTGGCGTCTCGACATGCGGCCTGACCTGGGGAAACACCGCTTTGACTGTCGGCGGTGAGTGCTTGAGTAGACCCATGGCCAAGGACTCGAGACACCACGCGCACACCGTGTGCCGGGCTGTCGCGAAGTCCCGGAAGAAGACCCGCGCAGCCGCCACAGCGGACCTGTGGTCGATGTCGGACGAGGACGTCGAGGCCACCCTCCTGGAGGCCGAGAAGCTCCGCGCGCAGGCCGATGCCCTCGCACTCCGCCTGGTCGCGGAGGCCGACCGTCGGCATGCCGGTGAACGGGCCGGGGCGACCGACACCGCCTCGTGGTGGGCGCATCGGACCCGGCAGGAGCGGCGGGTGGCGAAGGGCCGGGCCCGGCTCGCGGAATCGCTGGACCGGCACGAGCCCACGTCGGCTGCGCTGGTCGAGGGCGCGATCTCGGTAGACCACGCCCGGGTCATCACCTCGTGTGTGGACCGGCTGCCCGAGGACCTGGAGGACCCGAGCGTCCCGGCGCGGGCCGAGCAGCACCTCCTGCGCGAGGCCGCCCACCTCGACCCGAAGACGCTGGCGGTGCTCGCCAAGCACGTCCTCACCGTGGTCGCCCCCGAGGTCGGTGAGGCCCGCGACGCCCGCGCCCTGGAGCGGGAGGAACGTGAGGCTCGCGCGAACGCGTGGCTGACGATGTGCCCGGACGGCAAGGGTTCGGTGCGGGGGAAGTTCTCGATCCCCGAGCTGGACGCCGCGATGCTGCACAAGACCCTCCTCGCGTACGCCGCGCCGAAGCACCAAGCCGCCACGAAGGCGGCAGGCGACGAGCCCGAGGCTGAGCAGGTCGAGCAGGTGGAGCGGCGGCTCTCTCCGGAGCGGATGGGGGATGCGTTCTGCGAGCTCCTCGAACGGCTTCCCACCGACACGCTCCCCAAGCTCGGCGGCCTCAACGCCACCGTCGTCGTCACCATCGATCACGAGTCTCTCGTCGGTGGCCTCGCGCCGGGAGTGCTGGACGACGGCGACGTCATCTCTGCCGCCACCGCCAGGCGCCTCGCATGCGAAGCCGGACTCATCCCGGCCGTCCTTGGCACCAGGTCTGAGCTGCTCGACCTCGGCCGTAGGACGCGACTCTTCTCAGGCGCCCAGCGCCGCGGGCTCAACCTCACCCAGCCGACCTGCACCGCCGAGGGCTGCGACTGGCCCGCCCACCTCTGCCACGCCCACCACGACCAACCCTGGTCCAGTGGCGGCAAGACGGATCTCGCGAACGCCCGGAACCTCTGTCCGCGTCACCACGCCCGCATCCACGACCCAGCCTTCGAGACCACCCACCTCCCCGACGGCAAGGTCGCCTTCCATCGAAGGACATAGGCCGACCAGTCAGACCCGCCCCGCAGTCCGATCCCTCGACCACCGCAACCACAGCGGTCGACCCCCGCTAACCGCGAGCCGAGAAGCAACAGCGCCCAGGTGCCTCGACCACGACGGCGCGCAACCACGTCCTTCTCAAGATCTCCCTACAACGCACCACCCGGCAGCCCGACGACCACCCCGAGGCCCTGCGCACCTCAGCGGGCCTCGACACGCTCGCCAGGGCTCGCTGCTCGACCAGCGGGACGCAGGGCACAGCTCCCGACCACCGCAACCACAGCGGTCGACCCCCGCCAACCGCGAGCCGACAAGCAACCGCGCCCAGGTGCCTCGACCCCCGCGGCGCGCAACCACGTCCGTCTCAAGATCTCCCTACAACGCACCACCCGGCAGCCGGACGCGCCCCGACCACCGTGAGCAGCCGGGGACCACTAGGCCCCAGGCACCTCACCGGGCCTCGACACGCTCGCCAGGGCTCGCTGCTCGACCAGCGGGACGAAGTCGCATCCCTCGTCCACCGCAACCACAACGGTCGACCCCCGCCCACCGTGGGCCGAGAAGCAACCGCGCCCAAGCACCCGCACCCCAGCGGCGCGCAACCACGTCTTTCTCAAAGTCCTTCAACAACGCACCACCCGGCAGCCGGACGACCACCCCCAGGCCCTGCGCACCTCACCGGGCCTCGACACGCTCGCCAGGGCTCGCTGCTCGACCAGCGGGACGCAGGGCACAGCTCCCGACCACCGCAACCACAGCGGTCGACCCCCGCCAACCGCGAGCCGACAAGCAACCGCGCCCAGGTGCCTCGACCCCCGCGGCGCGCAACCACGTCCGTCTCAAGATCTCCCTACAACGCACCACCCGGCAGCCGGACGACCACCCCGAGGCCCTGCGCACCTCACCGGGCCTCGACACGCTCGCCAGGGCTCGCTGCTCGACCAGCGGGCGGCTGCCGGGGCTCGCTGCTCGACCAGCGGGGTGAGCGGTCAGTTGGCGTTGATCGGGATCTTGCCGACCTTGGTGGGGGTGTCGGACTCGAAGATCGCGATGGGGACCGTCTGCTTGATCTTCTTCGCGACGAACCGGCCGGAGCCGGGGGCGCGCTCGTAGTGGACCTCGGCGACGAAGGTCAGCTCGATGCCGCGGGTGTCCTCGGAGACCGGACCGATCTTCTGGTTGCGGATCTCGAAGGAGCCCTTGGGGGAGGTGATGAGCATGCCGTGCTCGGGGTGCGTGACGGCCTCGGGGTCGAACGTGATCCGGGAGGCCTCGGCGTTCAGCTTGTAGGGGCGCTGGGTCTGGCCGCCACCGGTGGTGATGGTGCGCGAGGTGACCTTGATGTTGCCCAGGTAGGCCTTCCGCTTCGTGCGGAAGGGGTCCCGCAGCTTCCGGTTCATGTCGTAGACCTGGAAGGTGAAGGAGAAGAACTTGTTGCCCCGCGGGTACCACTCGTTGGTCCGCGGCGTCGACTTGGTCGGCCACAGCGTGTAGACGAAGTCCATCCCGTCGATCTTGATGTGGGACTGGAAGGTGCCGTCCCGCGTGAACTGCGAGTCGTACGCCGCCTGCGCGGCCGCGGCGGACGGGTTCTCCGCCTCGACGGGGTCCGGGCCGCCGAGCCGGTCGACCAGCGAGCAGCCGGACAGCGAGCCGGCCAGGGCGAGGGCCAGGGCCGCGACGAGGGTGCGGAGCCCGCGCGAGGAGCGCGCGGGCCGGGCAGCGGACACGGACATGGTGGTGGTCTCCCGAGAGGTGGGGGGAAGGGGGCGGGCCACGGGGCGGGTCACGCCTTGAAGCCGCGGTAGCGCTTCGACGCCTTGATGAGCATCCAGGCGGTCTGCAGGATGGTGATGATGCCGAGGATCGGCCAGCCGAGCTGGAGGAGGTCGGAGGTGGTCTGGATCGGGACCTGGAGCCAGGCGATCCAGGCGAGCACGAAGAAGATGCCGAGCGCGACGAACGGGTAGGTCCACGCGATGCCCTTGCCGCGCTCGGCCTTGGCCTGGGCGGCCCAGTTGTCGGTCTGCTGGCGGCTGAAGAACTTCAGCCAGGCGCGGACGAAGTGGCCCATCCGGATGAACATGTAGAGCTCGGAGGGGAAGACCAGCAGCACGAACAGGTAGTCGCGCCGGTTGGCGAACTCCATCGAGTGGGCGACCCGGAAGTTCAGCCACACCGCGGCCAGCGGCGGGATGAGCCACCAGGCCTGGAAGACGAACGCATCGATCGTCAGCGCGCCGATGAGCAGCGCCAGGAACATGATGCGGCTGGTCATGTTGAGCACCATCGAGAGGTGCTCGAACCACCGCAGCCGGAGGTTCGGGTGGAACGGCTGGCCCTTGGTGTCGCCGCGCTGGCCGGGCCACATCAGGTCGATGGCACCGAAGTTCCACTTCACCTGCTGGGCGTCGAGCGAGCGCAGGGTGGTCATGCCGCCCACGTGGGCGCGCGCCCGGGCCGAGATCTTGGTGAGGTAGCCCGCGGACTTGATCTGCAGCGAGAGCAGGGAGTCCTCGACCTCGGAGTCGCTGACCCACGGCGTGCGCTGGTGGCTGTCGCGCATCACGTCGCGCAGTGCCTGGGTGGAGAAGATGGAGAACTGGCCGCCGAGGACCGCCATGTTGCGGCCCTTGAGCAGGTTCTGCATGTTGAACGCGGAGAACTGCGCCCGCTGGCCGGCGATGAGGAACTTCGCCATCCACCCGTCGAGCGCGGAGTCGTCGATGGAGTAGATCGCGGAGATGCCGCCGATCCGGTCGTCGCTGGCGATCTCCTCGACGAGGTGCTCGATCGCGTCCGGCTCCGGCGTGGTGTCGCCGTCGACGCCGAGCAGGTAGTCCATGTGCTCGACGAGGGAGTAGCCGTAGTTGAGCGCGCCGACCTTCTTGTCGGGGTTCTTGCCGATGTCGTGGACGTAGACGATGGTGCTCTGCTCGCCGCTCGCGGTCATCCGCGTGTGCGGGCCGGCGTAGTGGCTGGCGATCTCCACGGAGTCGTCGCTGGTGTTGTTGACGACGAGGTGGATGACGTCGGGGAGCCGGGTCTGCTGGAGCAGGGAGTCCAGCACGCCGGCGATCGTCTCGGCCTCGTTGTAGGCCGGGATGACGCACCCGACCGTCGGGCGCAGGGTGGGCAGCTCGCCGACGGCGTCGAGGAACTCCGTGGCGTACGCCTCGAGCCCGGGGTCGGGCATCCGCACGTAGCGCGGGTCGTCGAGCCCAGGCGCGGCATCCGTGCTGAGACCGGTCCGGTCGTACCCCATGTCGTTCGCGTCCACGCGCCGTCCCATCAGTGGTGCGGGGCCGCTCTGGCGGTTCACCGACCCGGTCGTCTTGTCGTCTTCGAGTCTCGGAGGCGGACCTCAAGGGGTGGCGCCGCGAACCTCAACTTCCCCTCAAGGATTGTGGCGGAGGTCGCCCTCGGCCGCGGCGGAATCGCCGGACCGCCCCGCGCCGGTGTCCGAGAGGCCCGAGCCGGCGCGGGGGAGAGGTCAGCGGGGCAGGGTGCTGGAGCGCCAGCCCGCCGGGCCGTGCGGGTGCGTGCGTCGTACGCCGCGGTGCGGGGCGCTCCACTCCGGCCGGCGCGCCGGGGCGGCGGCCTCCACGCCGCCGACCGCGGTGAGCACGGCGACCAGCGCCGCGATCTCCTCGGGCGTGGCGTGGGGGCTGACCACCCGCAGCAGGGGCCGGGTCGGCTCCTGCTGCGCGGCGGTCGGCTCGGTCTCGCTCTCGGCCGGGCCCGGGGTCTGCTCCGTGGTCTGCTCGTCGGCGGCCATCAGAGCGGGATGTTCCCGTGCTTCTTCGGCGGCAGCGAGGCCCGCTTGGAGCGCAGCAGCCGCAGCGCCCGGACGACCTCGGAGCGGGTCTCGTGCGGCTGGATCACCGCGTCGACGTAGCCCCGCTCGGCGGCGATGTAGGGGTTGGCCAGCGTGGTCTCGTACTCGTCGATCAGCTCGGCGCGCCGGGCCTCGACGTCGCCGCCCTCGGCCTCGACCTGGGCGAGCGTCTTGCGGTGCACGATGTTCGCTGCGCCCTGGGCGCCCATGACCGCGATCTGGGCGGTCGGCCAGGCGACGTTGATGTCGGCGCCGAGGTGCTTGGAGCCCATGACGTCGTAGGCGCCGCCGTAGGCCTTGCGGGTGATGACGGTGACCAGCGGGACGGTGGCCTCGGCGTAGGCGTAGATCAGCTTCGCGCCGCGGCGGATGATGCCGTTCCACTCCTGGTCGGTGCCGGGCAGGAAACCGGGGACGTCGACGAAGGTCAGCACCGGGATGTTGAAGGCGTCGCAGGTCCGCACGAAGCGGGCGGCCTTCTCCGAGGCGTCGATGTCGAGGGTGCCGGCGAACTGCATCGGCTGGTTGGCCACGATGCCGACCGGGCGGCCCTCCACCCGGCCGTAGCCGATGAGGATGTTGGGCGCGAACAGCTCCATGACCTCGACGAAGTCCTCGTCATCGACGACGGCCTTGATGACGTCGTGCATGTCGTAGGGCTGGTTCGGGGAGTCCGGAATGATCGTGTCGAGCGACCGGTCGGAGTCGTTGACCTCGAGGTCGGCGACCTCGTCGAACGCGGGCGGCTCGTCGAGGTTGTTCTGCGGGAGGAACGAGAGGAGCGCCTTGACGTACTCGATCGCGTCCTCCTCGTCGGAGGCCATGTAGTGGGCGTTGCCGGACTTGGAGTTGTGCGTCCGGGCGCCGCCGAGGTCCTCCATCGAGACGTCCTCGCCGGTGACGGTCTTGATGACGTCGGGGCCGGTGATGAACATCGCGGAGGTCTGGTCCACCATCACGGTGAAGTCGGTGACCGCGGGGGAGTAGACGTGGCCGCCGGCGCAGTTGCCCATGATCATCGAGATCTGCGGGATGACGCCCGAGGCGTGCACGTTGCGCCTGAAGATCTCGCCGTAGAGGCCGAGGGAGACCACGCCCTCCTGGATCCGCGCGCCGGCACCTTCGTTGATGCCGATGATCGGGCAGCCGGTCTTCATCGCCAGGTCCATGACCTTGGTGATCTTCTCGCCGTAGACCTCGCCCAGCGAGCCGCCGAAGACGGTGAAGTCCTGGGAGAACACGCAGACCTGGCGGCCGTCGATCGTGCCGTAACCGGTGATGACGCCGTCGCCGTACGGTCGGTTCTTCTCCAGGCCGAAGGCGGTGCTGCGGTGCCGGGCGAGCTCGTCGAGCTCGACGAAGGAGCCCTCGTCGAAGAGCATCTCGATCCGCTCACGGGCGGTCTTGCGGCCCTTGGCGTGCTGCTTCTCGACCGCCTTGGCCGAGCCGGCGTGCACCGCCTCGTCGAGACGGCGGTCGAGGTCGGCCAGCTTCCCGGCCGTGGTGTGCAGGTCGATGTCCGCGGGGACGTCGGTCCCCTGCCCGGGACGTTCGGTGCTCTCTGCGCTCACGGTCCGGGGGTCTCCTCGTCGGCGTCGGTGCTGGCGTTGTGGTCGAAACGTGGGTCAATGTAGTGCCCGTGACCGTGAGTCGGGCCGAGCGCCCATCCCTTGACGAGACCGTTCTCTCCGCCCTCAGCCCGGACCTGGTCCCGGGCGTGTCGGTGGAGGTGGTCGACCGGGCGGAGTCGACCAACGCCGTGGTCGCCGAGCGGGCCCGCGCCGGCGCCCCCGAGGGGCTCGTCGTCGTCACCGAGCACCAGACCGCCGGCCGGGGCCGGCTCGACCGCTCCTGGGAGACCCCGGCCCGCTCCGCGCTGACCTTCTCGGTGCTGCTGCGGCCGACCGCACCCACCCGCAGCTGGCCCTGGCTGCCGCTCCTGGCCGGCTACGCCGTCGACAAGGCGCTCAAGGCCGCCGGCTTCGACGCCGGGGTGAAGTGGCCCAACGACGTGCTCATCGGCGACCGCAAGGTCGCCGGCATCCTCGTCGAGCGGATCGAGACCGAGCAGGGGCCCTGCGCGGTCGTCGGCATCGGCATCAACGTCGGCCTGACCGCCGAGGAGCTCCCGGTGCCGACCGCCACCTCGCTGGCGATCGAGGCCGGGGAGGCCGGCGCCCCCGACCGCACCGCCCTCCTCGTCGGCGTCCTGGCCAGCCTGCGGGAGTCCTACGACACCTGGCAGGCCGGCGGCGACCTCGCCGGGATGCGGCTGGCGGCGTCGTACGCCGACGCCTGCGTCACCGTCGGCCGCGAGGTCCGCGTCGAGCTGCCCGGAGGCTCGGTGCTGACCGGTCTGGCCACCTCGATCGACCCCTCGGGCCACCTCGTGGTCGAGGGTCCCGACGGCCGCGTCGCCGTCGGCGCCGGCGACGTCGTCCACGTGCGCGCGGCGATCTGAGCGCCCGCGGGGCGGAGACCGGGGCGGCGCCGGTGTGATCGGTGACATGATCCGGGCGTGGCCATCTCGCAGAAGCTGCTGAGCGACGGGGAGACCGTCGTGGTGAGCACGCGCACGCACGTCAAGGCGCTCCTCGCACCCCTCCTCGTGCTCGTGGTCGTGCTCGCGGCCGCGGTGTTCGTGCAGGTGGTCGCCGACAACCGGTTCGTGACGATGTTCGTGTGGGCGGTCGCCGCCGTCGTGCTGCTGCGGTACGTCGTGTGGCCGTTCCTCGGCTGGGTGACCGCGTCCTACGCCTTCACCGACCGCCGGCTGGTGACCCGCACCGGCGTGCTGACCCGTCGCGGCCACGACATCCCGCTCTCGCGGATCAGCGACGTGGCCATCGAGCTGCACCTGACCGACCGGATGCTCGGCTGCGGCACCCTGGTGATCAGCGACGCGAGCACCCACGGCCAGGTGCGGCTGCCCGACATCCCGCAGGTCGAGGACGTGCAGCGCCGGCTCAACGACCTGCTCCACGCCATCCACGACCCTCGCCCCGACCGACGCGACGAAGGTGCCTGAGCTGACCCCCCGACAGCCCGACCCCCGCCCCGACGACAGCCCCGACCCCCGGCCGGACGACAGCCCCGACCCCCGGTCGGACGACAGTGCCGGCCCGGTCGACGAGACGCCGATGACGCTCCACTCGGCCATCCTCGGCGAGGAGCCGGCGTTCGACGCCGTCCAGGTCGCCGACGCGGCGGGGGTGAGCCTGGAGGAGACCCGGCGGCTCTGGCGCGCGCTGGGCTTCCCCGAGCACGGCGACGAGGCGGCGTACACCGACGCGGACCGCCGCGCGCTCGCCACGCTCGTCGACGGCGTGCGCTCCGGGCTCTTCGACTTCGACCTGGCCGTCAACATCACCCGGGCGGTGGGGCAGAACATGGCGCGCCTCGCCGACTGGGAGGTCACCGCGATGGTGAACCGGATCGACGAGCTCGAGCAGGGCGACCAGGCCACCGGCACTCGTGCCGGCTCCGCTCGGCGCTTCCTCGAGGACTTCGGCCAGCCGTTCGAGGAGCTGCTGCTCTACGCCTGGCGGCGCCACCTCGCTGCCGCCGTCGCGCGGATCGAGGCGCTCGGCGGCGAGGAGGACGACCTGCACACCACGACGCTGACCGTCGGGTTCGCCGACATCGTCTCCTTCACCGCGCTGTCCAACCAGCTGAGCGAGGAGCGGATCGGCGACCTCGTCGAGCTCTTCGAGTCCCGCTGCGCCGACGTCGTGGCCATCCAGCGCGGCCGGATGATCAAGAGCATCGGCGACTCGGTGCTGTTCGTGAACGACGATCCGGTCCGCGCCTACGACATCGCCGAGGGGATCATCAACGTCATCGGCCGCGACCAGCGGATGCCCGACGTCCGGCTCGGGCTGGCGACCGGCTCGGTGGTGATGCGGCTCGGCGACGTCTTCGGCCCGCCGGTCAACATGGCCGCCCGGCTCACCGCGGTCGCCCGCCGCAACCGGGTGATCGTCGATGCGACGACCGCGGCGCTGCTGCCGCCGGACCAGTTCGACACCCGGCGGCTGCCAGCGCGACCCGTCCGCGGGTTCGGGATCGTCGAGCCGCTGGCCGTCCGGAGACATTAAGACTGATCTCACCCTTCCGGGTGGGTTTCGTGTCAGGAAGATGCCAGTGTCACCTTCTGGCGTTTCGTCCCGGTCCGGGCCTTCGCATGCCTACCGTGGGGGTGTGTTCGAGGTGCAGGACGTTCGCGTCGATCCCAGTAGCCGCCGCGCGTGGCGGGGGGAGGAGGAAATCATCCTCTCCCGCAAGGAGTTCGACCTGGTGCAGGCGTTGATCTCGCGAGCCGGGGAGATCGTCACCCGTGACGAGCTGATGCGCGACGTGTGGCACACGACGTTCTGGACGTCCTCCAAGACCATCGACGTCCACCTCGGCTGGGTGCGCCGCAAGCTCGGCGACGACAGCCGCCGCCCGCACCTGATCACCACGATCCGCGGCCAGGGCCTGCGGTTCGAGCTCCAGCCGCCGGCCTGACCGGGCGCGGGGGCTGTCGGACGGCTGCTCTAGGGTTCCGACGTGCCTGAGCTCGCTCCCACCCTGGCCGTCATCGGCGGTGGCCAGCTCGCCCGGATGATGGCCCAGCCCGCGATCGCCCTGGGGCTGCCCCTGCGGCTGCTCGCCGAGGCGCCCGGCGTCTCGGCCGCGCAGGTGATCCCCGATCACCGGGTCGGCGACCACCGCGACCTCGCGACGCTGCGGGAGGTGACGGCGGGCTGCCCGGTGGTCACCTTCGACCACGAGCACGTCCCGACCGAGCACCTCCACGCCCTCGAGGCCGACGGGATCGCGGTGCGGCCCGGCCCGGACGCGCTGGTGCACGCCCAGGACAAGGGCGTCATGCGCGAGCGGCTCGCGGCCCTCGGCGTGGACTGCCCGCGCAACGCCATCGTGACCGGCCCCGCGGACGTCGAGGCCTTCGGCCTCCCGTGCGTCCTGAAGACCACGCGCGGCGGGTACGACGGCAAGGGCGTGTGGTTCGTCGAGGACACCGCCGGCTGGGCCGAGGCCTGCGCCGAGGCGTTCGCGGTCGCTGAGGAGACCGGCGTGCGGATCCTCGCCGAGGAGCGGGTCGACTTCCGCCGCGAGCTCTCCGCGCTGGTCGTCCGCGCGCCGAGCGGGCAGGCGGCGGCGTACCCCGTCGTGGCCAGCACCCAGCGCGACGGCATCTGCCACGAGGTGGTCGCCCCGGCGCCCGACCTCGACCCGGATCTTGCGACCCACGCCCAGCAGGTCGCGCTGCGGATCGCCGGCGAGCTCGGCGTGACCGGCGTGCTCGCGGTCGAGCTCTTCGAGACCACCGACGGGCGGGTCCTGGTCAACGAGCTGGCGATGCGACCGCACAACACCGGCCACTGGACCCAGGACGGCGCGGTCACCAGCCAGTTCGAGAACCACCTGCGCGCGGTCATGGACCTCCCGCTCGGCTCGCCCGCGCCCCGAGCGCGGTGGACGGTGATGGTCAACATCCTCGGCGGCCCCGACCCCGAGGTCGGCCGGCTCTGGGACGGCTACCCGCACGCGATGGCGCGCGACCCGCAGCTGCGGGTCCACCTGTACGGCAAGGAGCCCCGACCCGGCCGCAAGGTCGGCCACGTCAACGCCTACGGCGAGGACCTCGAGGACTGCCTGGAGCGGGCGCGGCACGCCGCCGCCTGGTTCCGCGGCGACCTCGGCAACGAGAGCGAGTGAGCGAGATGAGCAGCACGACTGGGCCGACCGGGCCGACCGGTCCCCGCGTCGGGATCGTCATGGGGTCCGACTCCGACTGGCCGACGATGCAGGCCGCGGCGGAGGCGCTGGCGGAGTTCGACATCGCCCACGAGGCCGACGTCGTCTCGGCGCACCGGATGCCCGAGGAGATGCTCGCCTACGGCAAGGAGGCTGCCGGCCGCGGGCTCTCGGTGATCATCGCCGGCGCCGGCGGCGCGGCGCACCTGCCCGGGATGCTCGCCTCGGTCACCCCGCTGCCGGTCATCGGCGTGCCGGTGCCGCTGCGCCACCTCGACGGGCTCGACTCGCTGCTCTCGATCGTGCAGATGCCCGCCGGCGTGCCGGTCGCGACGGTCGCGGTCGGCGGCGCCCGCAACGCCGGCCTGCTGGCCGTGCGCATCCTCGCCGCCACCGACCCGGCGCTGCAGCAGCGGATGGTCGACTTCCAGGCCGAGCTCAAGGCCTCGGCGCACGCCAAGGGCGAGGTCGTGCGCCGCGAGTCCGCGCCGAAGCGGCTCGGTTTCTAGCGCTTCCCGCTGGTTGAGCAGCAAGCGCCGGCGGGCGTCGGCGAGCGCCGTCGAAACTCCGTGAGCCGGGCCGCGGCCTGTGCCCGCCGCCCTCGGGTCGCCGATCGGATCTGGGGCAGGTCTAGTGCTGTGCCTGACGCACGAGCCCGTACGCGCAGGTGCTGGAGGCCTGCTCGTAGCCGAGGTTCTCATAGAGGCGCAGGGCACCGGAGGGGTTCGCGGCGCCGACGCTGAGCGTTGCGGCCTGCATGCCCGAGACAGCGAAGCGACGCATGGACTCCAGCAGGAGGGCACGTGCGATGCCTCGCCCGCGATGGCTCTGGGCCACCGCCAGCTGATCGGTGTACCCCTCAGGGATCCCTGTCGCTCGCCAGTCCTGCTCGTAGGCGCAGTTGAGGGCGGCGCCGACGACAGTCCCGGTGCTGCTCTCGATCGCCAGCACGGACCACTCGGCCCGGAAGGCCTCGGAACCCGTGGCCTCGTCCCACATCTCATCGGTCCGGTCCACGTGGCCCCAGTGGCCGTGGAACGCGCGGTCGACCACCTGGTGCGTCTCTCGGCTGCGTGCTGAGTCCCAGTCCACGATGGCCACGTCGTCGAGGTCGGGCACCTGCGGGGAGTCGCCGAGCTGGCGGGACATCTCGAAGAAGTAGCGCTCGACGGCCAGGCCATGTCGTTCGGCCAGATCCCGGACATCGGCCTGGTCGGATGGTGCGTACAGGCGCATGGCGAGCGGTCCGTAGCCCTCCTGACGCGTGGCGTGGTCCCACGCGAGGGCATGCGCGATCTCCCACCGCAGGACGGAGCGGCCGATGCCCTCGCCACGGCGATCCGGGCGGACGGCTCCACCGAGGTAGACGCCTCGCTGCTCGGTGACGGCGCGGTTGCAGCCAGCCCACGCCGTGGCGACGACCCGACCGTCCGGGTCGTACCCGACCAAGGTGTCCGCATCGGGGCGTGATCGAGGCGAGTCCCAGAACTCCTGCAGCCCCGCGAGCGACTGCCGCTCAGGGTTGCGGTCGTGCGCCTCGCACCCGGCATAGAACTCGGCGATGGCTGGGAGGTCCTCACGACCGAAGGGCCGCCAGCTGAGGTCCGGAAGGGCGGCAAGGTCCGCGCGAGCGCCAGCCTCGCTGGCGACAGTCGTGTGCGTCACGCGATCACTGTTCCACGACCGATCGGTCTCGAAGGTGCCGCGGTGGCCGACCGCGTAGGTGAGGCCCGCAGGTTCGTTGGCGTCCCGGCGGGCTCAGCCGGCGAGGCCGTGCTCGTGGGCGAAGACCACGATCTGCACGCGGTCGCGCAGGCCGAGCTTGCGCAGGATCGCGCCGACGTGGGTCTTGACCGTCGACTCGCTGGCGTAGACCAGCCCGGCGATCTCGGTGTTCGACAACCCCCGCGCGACGGCGGCGAAGACCTCGCGCTCCTTCTCGGTCAACGAGCCGTACGCCGCCGGCACGGCCGCCCGCGCCCGGAACTGCCCGTCGAGCAGCGTGGAGAGGTCCTGCGGGGCGAGCACCGCGTTCCCGGCGTGCACGGTGCGGATCGCGTCGCGCAGCATCAGCGGGGTGGTGTCCTTGAGCAGGAACCCGCTCGCGCCGTACCGGATCGCCGTGGCCGCCCGGTCGTCGAGGTTGAACGTCGTCAGCACCACCACGCGCACCGGCCGGGTCCGCCGGGCCGCGCGGTCGGGGGAGAAGACCTGGCGGGTGGCCTCCACGCCGTCCATCTCCGGCATCCGGATGTCCATGAGCACCACGTCGGGCTCGAGCTCGTCGACCAGCCGGACCGCCTCGAGGCCGTCGCCCGCGGAGCCGACCACCCGCATGCCCGCCTGGGCGTCGATGATGACCCGCACGCCCTCGCGGAAGAGCTCCTGGTCGTCGACGAGGAGCACCCGGATCTCCTCGGCGGCCACGCCGCTCACCGGCCCGCCCGCAGCGGGACCCACGCGGTGGCGGTGAAGGTGGCCCCGCCCGGCTCCTCGCGGCGGCGTACGTCGAGCCGGCCACCGACCGCCTCGAGCCGGCGCCGCATGCCCTCCAGCCCGTGCCCGACGCCCGCCTGTGCGGCGAGCTCGGCGGGGTCGACGCGCGCGAGCGGGCGGGTCTCCTCCTCGGTGGTGGCCGCGTCGCCGACGACGTTGCGGACCTCCAGGCGCAGCTCGCCCTCCCAGTGCCGCTCGACGCGCACGGGCTCGCCGCGGCGGCCGTGGCGGATCGCGTTGGTGAGCATCTCCTGGAGCACGCGGTAGGCGACGACCTCCAGCTCCGGCGGCAGCGGCCGGGGGGCGCCGACCTCGGTGGAGACGACCTCGTGACCGCTGGCGCGGACGCCCTCGACGAGCGCCTCGAGGTCGCCGTGCTGGCCGGCCGCGGGGGCGCCGGCCGGGGCGCTCAGCACCTGCCGGACGTCCTGGAGGGAGGTGCGGGCGGAGGTGGCGATGTTGGCCATCGTGCGCTTCAGGGCGGCGGTGTGGGCGGCGGGGTCGTCGTCGGGGAGGTACTGCGCGGACTCGGCCTGGGCGAGGATCACCGCGAGCGAGTGACCGACGACGTCGTGGACGTCGCGGGCGAGCCGGGCCTGGCTCTCCTGGAGCCGGGCGATCTCCTCGGCCTGGTCGCGCTCGGCCTCCGCCTCGACCTGGGAGACGCGCGAGCTGCGGGCCCGGTCGAGGAAGCGCAGCGCGAGGCCGAGCAGCCACGGCGTCGCGAGCAGCGCGAAGATCAGCAGGCTCGCCGGGATCCGCCAGTCCCCGCCGCGGTAGGCCGTCTCGGCGAGCATCCGCACGCCGACGATCTCCAGCGCGCGGTAGACCAGGTCGCTGTCGAGCCAGAGCACGGCGATGATCGCGCCGAGCGGCATCGAGAGGGCGCTGAGCCACACCGTCACCGCGCTGCCCCAGCGCGCGCAGCCGAAGGCGACCACCGCGAGCAGGACCTCGACGAGCAGCGCGCCGACCCCGCTGGTCACCTGCACCACCCCGGCGAACCACGCCGCCGCCAGCGCCGCAGCCGGCAGCGCCCGGGACAGGCCGACGCCGACGGCGACCGCGAGCACGAGGAGGTACGCCGCCGGGCGCTCGTCGTCGAGGTAGATGTTGCCGTGCACCTCGACGATGCCGAGGGCGAGCGTGGCCACGCCGGCCGCGGCGTCCGGGGCCCAGCGTTGCCAGGCGGGCACGTCCCTCATGCCGCCACCGCCGCCCTGCCGGGGGACGCCGCGCGCCGCCGCTGCAGCGGGGCCTCGACGCTGGTCCGGGTCCGCCACGAGGACGGCACGACCGCCGTGAGGAGCGCGATGGCCGGGCCTCCTGCCAGGTAGGTGAGCGCGTGATCGCGCAATCGAACCACGGCCAGGACGGCGAGGGCCGCGAGGGCCACCGGCACGGCCCGGGCCGCGGCCCGCGCCGGGTGGCTCCCACTCACGCGAGCGCCGCGCGCACGAGCTCGTCGAGCAGCGCGGCGTAGGGCAGGCCGGCGGCGGCGAACATCCGCGGCACCTGCGAGTGCTCGGTCATCCCCGGCACGGTGTTGACCTCGTTGAGGACCAGCCCGCCCGCGGTGAGGAAGAAGTCGACCCGCGCGACGCCGTCGCAGCCGAGGGCGGCGTACGTCGCCAGCGCGGCCTCCTCCAGCGCCTTGGCGTCGACCTCGTCGAGCGCCGCGGGGACACGCAGGTCGGCGCCGCCGCCGTACTTCGCCTCCAGGTCGAAGAGCCCGTCGACGACGATCTCGAGCGCGGGGGAGGCCAGCAGCGAGCCGTCGGCGCGGCGCAGGACCGCCACGTCGACCTCGCGGCCGACGACGACCTCCTCGACCAGCACCCGGTCGTCGAGGGCGAGCGCGGCCGCGAGGGCCGGGGCCAGCGCGCCGGGGTCGCGGACGAGGGTGACGCCGTGGCTGGAGCCGGCGGCGACCGGTTTGACCACGACCGGCCCGGTCCAGGCGAGGCCCGTGGCGGTGGTTGCGGTGACCACGCGGCCGGGCGCGGTGGCGATGCCGACCGCCTCGGCGACCAGCTTGGTGACCCACTTGTCCATCGCGACCGCGCCCGCGCCGACGCCCGAGCCGACGTAGGGCCGGCCGGCCAGCTCGCACAGCGCGGCCAGCGTGCCGTCCTCGCCGTGCGGGCCGTGCACCACCGGGAGCACCACGTCGCAGCCGGCCAGCACGCCCACGGCTCCGGCGAGGTCGAGCCGCGCGCCCTGCCCGTCGAGCCACGAGCCGTCGCGGTCGATGGTCAACCGCACCACGTCGTACGTCGCCGGGTCGAGCGCGCCCGCAACAGAGGCGGCCGAGGCCAGCGAGACGTCGTGCTCGCAGCTGCGTCCGCCGCCGATGACGGCCACGCGCGCGCTCACACGCGCGCTCACACCAGGCCCCGCAGGTGCGCGGCGCCGGTGACGTGGCGCTCGAGGCGGGTGCCGAGCCGGGTGGCGGCGCCGAGCCCGGTGAGGACCTCGTGCGGGATCGTGCCGGCCCACCGGGCCCAGTCGGCGGCGGTCGGCTCGCCGGCGTCGCCAGGGCCGAGCAGGGTGACCGTCTCGCCCGGCGCGACCGGCCGCTCGCCGAGGTCGACGACCGCCTGGTCCATCGAGAGCAGGCCGACCAGCGGGCGGCGGGCGCCGCGGACGAGCACCTCGGCCCGGCCGGAGGCGGCGCGCGGCAACCCGTCGGCGTACCCGAGCGGGACCAGGCCCAGGTGGGTGGCCCGGTCGGTGCGGTGGTGGTGGCCGTAGCCGACGCTCGAGCCGGCCGGCACCCGGCGCACCGAGACGACGGGGGCGGTGAGGGTGAGCGCGCCGCGCAGGGCGGTCGTCCCCGAGGGGTCGATGCCGACCAGGCCGGCCCCGACCCGGCTCATCGTGTGGTGGCTGCGGGGGTCGGTGAGGGTGGCGGCGGTGGCCGCGAGGTGGCGGTGCTCGGGGCGCAGGCCGGCGGCGCGGGCGGTCTCCAGGGCCCAGGCGAACCGGGTGCGGCCGTGGGTGTTGCAGGTGTCGCCGGGGGTCTCGGCGCAGCCGAGGTGGCCCATCACGCCCACGACCTCGACCAGGCCGCGCCGTTCGGCCCGGCGCGCCGCGGCGCACAGGCCCGACCAGCTCGCGGGGGCCGCGCCGTCGCGGGCCATGCCGCAGTCGACGTGCAGGTGGACCCGGGCGCGGCCGGGCGCCGCCGCCACCGCGGTCAGGTGCTCGGCGCTCGGCACGGCCACGTCGACCTCCGCGGCGACCGCGGCCGCCCAGTCGGCGCCCACGGGGTTGAGCCAGCTCAGCACGGGCGCGCGCAGCCCGGCGGCCCGCAGCGGCAGCGCCTCGGCCAGCGCGGTGACGCCGAGCCAGGTGGCGCCGTGGGCGAGGGCGGTGCGCGCGACGTCGACCGCGCCGTGGCCGAAGCCGTCGGCCTTGACGACCGCCATCAGCGCCCCGCCGGCGCGGTCGGCGAGCAGGCGGGTGTTGGCGCCGACGGCCGCGAGGTCGACCTCGAGGACGGGGCGCGCGGCGGTCGCCGGGACCGCGACGGTGGGACAGGTCGCGCTCACGCCGCCACCGCCTCGGTGAGCGGGCCGTGCAGGGCGTGGGCGGCGCCGGTGACCAGCGCCCAGTACCGGTCGCCGTGGCTCCAGTGCCACCACTCCGTCGGGTAGTTCACCAGGCCCTCGCCGCCGAGCACCCGGGCGAGCAGGTCGCGCCGGGCGCGGGCCGCGGCGGGGATGTCGGCGGCCGCGGTGAAGCACCGGCCGCCGCTCTGCTCGGGGGTCGCGTCGATCGGGGTGCCGAGATCGAGCTCGACGCCGGCCGGTTCGGCGGCGACGTCGACCAGGGTCAGGTCGACCGCGGCCCCGGCCACGTGCGGGGCGACGTCGAGCGGAGCGACGAACCGGCTGGTGAGCCGCTCGAGATCGGCCGCGCCGAGACCGGGGTGCAGGGCGCGCACCTGCGCGGCGTACCGCTCGATGATGGCCTGCTGGTCGGCGGCGCTGCGGTGCCCCTCGACCACCCGCAGGCGCAGCCCGGCGGGGAGCGCGGCGTCGGCGCGGAGCAGGCGCTCGGCCAGGCCGCGGCGCACGCGCGCGCCGGCGGGGGAGAGGTCGGCGCCGAGGCGGACGAGGGGCTCGCCGGACTCGACCACCGGTACGGCGCGGACCCGCGGGTCCGCGAGGAGGATCGTCATGACGGCAACGCTGCCGCCCCACGACCCTCCTCCGCGTCCGCCGCAGGTGCCGGAGCGCTGTCCTCCAGGACGAGAGCGCTCCTCCCGGGGCCTGCTCCTGGGGCGCTACTCCAGGAAGCGGTCGGCGGTGACGGGCAGGTCGCGCACCCGCACCCCGGTGGCGTGGTACGTCGCGTTGGCGACGGCCGCCGCGGTGCCGACGATCCCGATCTCCCCGATGCCGCGCGAGCCCATCGGGGTGGACAGCTCGTCGCTCTCCTCGAGCCACTCCGCGTCGAGCTCGCGGACGTCCGCGTGCGCGGCCACGTGGTACGTCGCCAGGTCCTGGGTCACGGTGTGCCCGGTCCGCGGGTCGCGCCAGCCGTCCTCGAACAGCGCCGCCGACAGGCCCATGACCAGGCCGCCGAGCAGCTGGGAGCGGGCGGTCCGCGGGTTGACGACCCGGCCCACGGAGTAGACGCCGAGCAGCCGCGGCACGCGCACCTCGCCGGTGTAGCGGTGCACCCGCGCCTCGCAGAACACCGCGCCGAAGGAGTGCAGCGCGTGGCCGTCCATGTCGGCGTACTGGCCGGACGCGGCGGTGGTCTCCACGCCCGGGTCCGGGTGGTCGCCGTGGTCGGCGCGGAACTGCTGGGCCGCCGCGACGATCGCGGTGCCCCAGCTCGTCGTGCCCGACGAGCCGCCGGCGACCGAGCCGAACGGCAGGTCGCTGTCGGCCATGTCGAGGTCGATCGCCTCGGGCGGGCAGCCGAGGGCGTCGGCGGCGATCTGGGCGAGCACGGTGCGGGCGCCGGTGCCGATGTCGGTGGCGGCGATGGCGACGCCGTACCGGCCGCCGTCCAGGGAGCGGATCCGCGCGACGTTGCCGGGCATCCACAGCATCGGGTAGGTCGAGGCGGCCATGCCGGTGCCGACCCACCACTCGCCGTCGACGGTGGCGCGCGGCTCGACCGGCCGGTCGGCCCAACCGAAGCGCTCGGCCCCGCGGCGCAGGCACTCGACCAGGCGGCGGTTCCCCCACGGGTTGCCGGTGTCGGGGTCGACCTCGGGCTCGTTGCGCACGCGCAGGTCGACCGGGTCGACGCCGGCGTGCAGCGCGAGCTCGTCCATCGCGACCTCGTGGGCGAACATCCCGGGCATCTCGCCGGGCGCGCGCATCCACGACGGCACCGCGACGTCGAGCTCGGCGACCCGGTGGGTCGTGGCACGGTGCGGCGCGGCGTACATGACCCGGGCCGGCACCGCCGACTGCTCGGCGAACTCCTTGATCCGCGAGGTCTGGGAGACCGCGTCGTGGCGCAGCGCCTCGAGCCGGCCGTCGGGGTGCGCGCCGAGGCGGACGTGGGAGCGGGTCGCGGTGCGGTAGCCGGTCAGCGCGAACATCTGCTGCCGCGTCACCGCCAGCCGGACCGGCCGCCCCGGCACGGTCATCGCCGCCAGCGCCACCGCGACCTCCGGGGCGTGGGGGAGGCCCTTGGAGCCGAACCCGCCGCCGACGTACGGCGCGAGCACCCGGACCTGCTCCTCCTCCAGCCCGAGCAGCGGCGCGAGGGTGCCGCGCACCGGCCGCGGGCCCTGGGTCGAGTCGTGCAGCGTGAGCCGCTCGCCGTCCCACAGCGCGGTCGCGGCGTGCGGCTCCAGCGGGCTGTTGAACTCGTGGGGCGTCGTGTACGTCGCGTCGACGGTCACCAGCGCGCGGGCCAACGCCTCGTCGGGGTCGCCGTCGAGGGTGTCGGTCTCCGAGCCGCCGTTGACCTCCTCGGGGGCGAAGGTCGGGCTGTCGGCGTCGAAGACCACCTCGTGCGGCTGCGCCTCCTGCTCGACCCGCACGAGCGCGGCGCCCTCGCGGGCGGACTCGGAGGTCTCGGCGAGCACGACCGCCACGATCTGCCCGCGGAAGCCGACGGCGTCGTCCTGGAGCACCGCGAGCTCCCGGTCGCTGGTGTCGGCCAGCCGCGGCGCGCTGGCGTGGTCGAGCACCGAGACGACGCCGGCGTGGTCGAGCGCGGCGCTCGCGTCGACAGCCACCACGCGGCCGCGGGCGACCGTCGAGGTGACCAGCCAGGCGTGGAGCGGCGGCCGGCCGTCCGCGCCGGTGACCGGGTGCTCGACGGCGTACGTCGCCGCGCCGGTGACCTTCTCCACGCCGTCTCGGCGCAGCAGGCTGGTGCCGATCGAGCTGGGCGCGATCGGGGTGGGGGTGACCTCGTTGGCGGTCATCGGGTCGCTCCTTCCGCGAGGCCGGTGAGGGTGAGGGCGGTGAGGTTGCGGACCATCGGCACCTTGTACGCCGTCTGGTCGTCGGTCACCGCCGCGGCGAGCTCGGCCTCGGCGGCCTCGCGGACCGCCTCCTCGCTCACGAACCGGCCGCGCAGCGCCTCCTCGGCCACCGCCGCCCGCCAGGGCTTGTGGGCGACCCCGCCCCAGACGATCCGCAGGTCGCGCACCCGGCCGTCCTCGTCGAGGTCGAGGCCCGCGGCGACGGAGACCAGGGCGAAGGCGTACGACGCCCGGTCGCGCGCCTTGCGGTACGTCGAGCGCCGCGCCGTCGGCGACGCCGGCAGCTCGACCGCGGTGACCAGCTCGCCGTGGGCCAGCGTGGTGTCCTGCTCGGGCCGGTCGCCGGGCAGCCGGTGCAGGTCTCCCATCGGCACCCGCCGCTCGCCGTCCGGGCCGAGCACGACCACGGTCGCGTCGACCGCGGCCAGGCCGACGGCCAGGTCGGAGGGGTGCGTGGTCACGCAGGCCTCGCTCGCGCCGAGGACCGCGTTGTAGCGCCCGTAGCCGCCGATCGCGCTGCAGCCGCTGCCCGGCTCGCGCTTGTTGCAGGGCGTGGTGACGTCCTGGAAGTACACGCACCGCGTGCGCTGCAGCAGGTTGCCGCCGGTCGTCGCCTGGTTGCGGATCTGCCCCGACGCCCCGGCCAGCAGCGCCCGCGCCACGACGGGCCAGCCGCGGCGGACCGCCGGGTGGGCGGCCAGGTCGCTGTTGCGCACGTTGGCTCCGACCCGCAGGCCGCCGTCGGGCAGCTCGGTGACCTCGTCCATCGGCAGCCGGCTGACGTCGACGAGCGTGGTGGGGGAGGCGACGCCGAGCTTGAGGTGGTCGACGAGGTTCGTGCCGCCGCCGAGGAACCGGGCCTCGGGGTCGCCGCTGACGAGCGCGACCGCGGAGGCGGCGTCCTCGGCGCGGTGGTACGTCAGCTCCTTCATGCCGCGCCCTCCTGCTGTCCAGCCTGCTTCACGGCGGCGAGGATCCCGGCGTACGCGCCGCAGCGGCACAGGTTGCCGCTCATCCGCTCCCGGACCTCCTCGTCGGTGAGCTCCGGGTCGGCCTCGAGGTCCTCGCTGACGTGGCTGCTGTGGCCCTGCTCGATCTCGTCGAGGACGCCGACCGCCGAGCACACCTGGCCCGGCGTGCAGTAGCCGCACTGGTAGCCGTCGTGGTCCAGGAACGCCTTCTGCACCGGGTGCAGCCCGCCGTCCGGCCCGCTCAGCCCGCCGGCCGTCGTCACCTCCGCCCCGTCGTACGCCACCGCCAGCGCCAGGCAGGTCAGGTGCCGGCGCCCGTCGAGCAGCACCGTGCACGACCCGCACTGCCCGTGGTCGCACCCCTTCTTGGGGTTGGTCACGCCGAGCCGCTCGCGCAGCGCGTCGAGCAGCGTCGTCCGGGTGTCGACGGTGACGGTGCGTTCCCGTCCGTCGACGGTCAGGGTGATCTCCGCGTCCATGGCGACGCAGTACCCACCCCCTCGCCGGGCCCGTCCCGCCGGTCGAGCAGCGAGCTCCGGCGGCCACCCGCTGGTGCGGTGTCGAAGGACTTCGGGAAAGACGTGGTTGCGCGCCGCTGGCTGCTGGGGCGCGTCCGTGGGTGGCGGGTGGTGCGGTGTGGGGAGATTTTGAGGAAGACGTGGTTGCGCGCCGTCGTGGTCGAGGCACCTGGGCGCGGTTGCTTCTCGGCTCGCGGTCGGCGGGGGTCGACCGTTGTGGTTGCGTTGGTCGAGAGCTGTGCCCTGTGTCCCGTTGGTCGAGCAGCGAGCCCTGGCGAGCGTGTCGAGGCCCGGTGAGGTGCCTGCGGCCTGTGGTCCCGCGGCCGCTGGCGGTGGCTGGGGCGCGTCCGCCGGCGGCGGGTGGTGCGGTGTAGAAGGACTCTGAGAAAAGACGTGGTTGCGCGCCGTCGTGGTCGAGGCACCTGGGCGCGGCTGCTTGTCGGCTCACGGTGGCCGGGGGTCGACCGCTGTGGTTGCGGTGGTCGAGGGATGCGCCCTGCGTCCCGCTGGTCGAGCAGCGAGCCCTGGCGAGCGTGTCGAGGCCCGGTGAGGTGCGCAGGGCCTCGGGGTGGTCGAGGCACCTGGGCGCGGTTGCTTGTCGGCTCGCGGTGGGTGGGGGTCGACCGTTGTGGTTGCGGTGGTCGAGGGATCTGACTGCGGGGCGGACCTGATTCGTCGGCTGGTCGGCCTATGTCCTTCGGTGGAAGGCGACCTTCCCGCCGGGGAGGTGGGTGGTCTCGAAGGCGGGGTCGTGGATGCGGGCGTGGTGCCGGGGGCAGAGGTTGCGGGCGTTGGCCAGGTCGGTCTTCCCGCCACTGGACCAGGGTTGGTCGTGGTGGGCGTGGCAGAGGTGGGCGGGCCAGTCGCAGCCCTCGGCGGTGCAGGTGGGCTGGGTGAGGTTGAGGGCGCGTCGCTGAGCGCCGGAGAACAGTCGGGTCTTGCGGCCGAGGTCCAGCAGCTCGGACCTGCTGCCCAGCACCGCCGGGATCAGTCCGGCTTCGCAGGCGAGTCGCCTGGCGGTGGCGGCGGAGATGACGCGCCCGTCGTCGAGCACTCCCGGTGCGAGCCCACCGACGAGCGACTCGAGATCCATCGTGACGACGACGGTGGCGTTGAGGCCGCCGAGCTTCGGGAGGTTGGTGGGGAGTCGTTCGAGGAGCTCGCAGAACGCGTCCCCCATCCGTTCCGGGGACGGCCGCCGCTCGACCTGCTCGACCTGGTCCGCCTCGGGGTCCTTGGTGGCGGCTTGGTGCTTGGGAGCGGCGTACGCGAGGAGGGTCTTGTGGAGCATCGCGGCGCGGAGCTCGGGGATGGAGAACTTCCCGCGGACGCTGCCTTTCCCGTCGGGGCACATGGTCAGCCACGCGTTCGCGCGGGCCTCGCGTTCCTCGCGCTCGAGGGCGGCTGCGTCGCGTGCTTCGCCGATCTCGGGCGCGACGACGGTGAGGACGTGCTTGGCGAGGACCGCGAGCGTCTTCGGGTCGAGGTGGACGGCCTCGTCGAGCAGGTGCTGCTCGGCCCGCGCCGGGACGGTCGGGTCCTCCAGGTCCTCGGGCAGCCGGTCGACACACGAGGTGATCACCCGGGCGTGGCCCACCGAGATCGCTCCCTCGACCAGCGCAGCCGAGGTGGGCGCATGCCGGTCCAAGGACTCCGCCAACCGCGCCCGCCCCTTCGCCACCCGCCGCTCCTGCCGGGTGCGGTGCGCCCACCACGACGCGGTGTCGGTCGCACCGGCTCGTTCGCCGGCGTGCCGACGGTCGGCCTCGGCGACCAGCCGCAGCTCGAGCGCCTCGGCCTGCGCACGCAGCCGCGAGGCCTCGACAAGGGCGGCTTGGACGTCCTCGTCCGACATCGACCACAGGTCCGCGGTCGCCGCCTGGAGCGTCTTGCGGCGGGACTTCGCGACAGCCCGGCACACGGTGTGTGCGTGGTGTCGGGAGTCCTTGGCCATGGGTCTACTCAAGCACTCGCCACCGACAGTCAAAGCACGGTTTCCCCAGGTCAGACCGCATATTGAGACACAACTTCGGCCGGTTTCAGGAGCCGTCCCGGCGACCTCGGAACTAGGGGTCCAAGGCCGGCCCACCCGAGGCCGGGACGCGCGCACGGAGAGCCGGGAGGCGACCGCGACCACGGCGTACCTCTCCCGATAGCTGCCGCCACCGCGACCACCCACGACCCGCAGGCCGCAGTCGAGCCCACCGGGTCTCGACCCGCGCCCAGGGCTCGCAGTTCGACCGGGGTGGGTCGGCGGCGGTTGTTTCATCAAGGGATGCAGCCGGAGCCCCACTTCCCCGTGTGAGCTCACCGTGGGGAGCGAGGGTTCACCTGCATACCTTGATGAACCGACCGGCCCAGTCGAGCGACGCCGCCGAGGCCCGGTGGAGCAGGCGGGACCGTCAGCGGCGACGCCACTCGATGGCGGGGCAGGTGTCCATGACCATGGGGACGCCGGCGGCGGTGGTGCGCTCGAAGGCGGCCTCGTCGACGACGCCGAGCTGGAACCACACGGCCTTCGCGCCGACGGCGACGGCCTCGTCGGCGAACTCGCCGGCGGCCTCGGAACGGCGGAAGACGTCGACGACGTCGATGGGGAAGGGGACGTCGGCGAGGGTGGCGTACCCCTGCTCACCCAGGACCGTCCCGGCGGAGGGGTGGATGGGGACGATGCGCTTGCCGCGGTCCTGGAGCAGCTGCGCGATCTGGTACGCCGTGCGGCTGGGGTCACCGGAGAGGCCCACCACCGCCCAGGTCGTGCAGTCGTCGAGCATGAACCGGACGGCCTCGGGGTCCTGCCAGCTGGTCATGGCCCCAGTGAAGCATCCGCCCGACCACCCGCCCGACCACCCGGCCAGGCCGGAGTGACCGACCGGTTGTGCCAAACCGCTGCGATCCACGTCACACAGACCTACGTTTCTCGGTGGCCGCTGCAGGGAGGCAGCGCCGTCTGCTTCTGGGAGGGAGCTCACCATGACGACTTCTGCTGTCACCAAGCGCCTGGCCGCCACCGGCCTCGCGACCGCACTCGCCACCGGCGCGATGGTCGCCGGCACCGCGGCCCCGGCGAGCGCGGCCGTGTCCGGCGGCGCGACCTTCAGCTGCACGCTGCCGATCCTGAACCTGCCGGTCGACGTCCCGCTGAGCCTGTCGGCCGACGCGCTGCCGACCGACGTCCTCGCGGACTTCGACGTGCCCGGCGGCCTCGTGCCGGTCCTCGGCGAGCTGCAGATCGGCGGGCTGCTCGGCCTGCTCGGCAACCTGCCGCTGCCGATCACCGAGCTCGGCGCCGGCCTGCCCGGCTTCAGCATGCTGCTCGGCACGCTGCCGATCCCGCTGGACGGCCTCGAGTCCGCGGTCGGCCCGCTCTCGCAGGTCGCGGGTCTCGCCGGCACCGTCGGCAGCTTCAAGACTCCGGCCGCCGGCACCTACGACGTCAAGCTGCCCAGCTCCTTCGACCTCAAGGCGCTCGGCCTGCCCGGGCCGCTCGAGGCCCTGGTCCCCGCGTTCCCGTGCACGATCAAGGACGGCCAGAACCCGGTCGTCGGCACCGTCAAGGTCAACAAGCAGTCGGCCGCGATGAACGCCAAGGCCCTGAAGAAGACCGTCAAGAAGGGCAAGCCCGCCAAGGTCGCCGCGGCCGTCGTCCGCCAGGACGGCAAGGTCGCCACCGGCAAGGTCGTCGCCATCCTCGGTGGCAAGAAGGTCGCCAGCAAGCATCTCCAGAACGGCCGCGCCACCCTCTCGGTCGCCAAGCTCGGCAAGGGCACGAAGAAGATCGTGGTCAAGTACCTCGGCAACGGCTCCACCGCGTCGGTCCAGAAGGCCGTCAAGGTCATCGTCAAGAAGTGACCTCCTGACCCCGGCCGCACGGCCGGCGTCGCGCGCCCGGCCGGGCGGGGGAGACCCCGCCCGGCCGGGCTTCATCATTGAAGTCGACTGACTAGGTACTGTTAGCGCCGTGCTCGCCGTCCCGCTCGTCCTCGCCCTCCCCGTCGGGGTGCTGGTCGGCGCGGTCGGTGTCGGCGGGCTCCTGCTGCCCGCCGCGCTCGCCGGCCCCGGCGGGCTCGACCCGCACCAGGCGGCGGCGACCAGCTCGTGGGCGTTCCTGTTCACCGGCGTCGTCGCCCTGGTCGTGCTCGCCCGCACCGGCCGCCTGCACCGCGGCGCCGCCGGCCCGCTCGCCCTCGGGGCCGTCCCCGGCGCGGTCGCGGGCGCGCTGGTCGGGGGCGCGCTCCCGGGGGTCGTGCTCGTCCTGCTGCTGGCGGCGGTGACCCTCGGCTCGGGCCTGCACCACCTCCTCGGCCCGCGACCCGTCGTACGCCACCGCGCCCTGCCGCCCCTCGCGCTCCTCGGCGTCGGCGTGGTGGTCGGGCTCGGGTCGGCGATGACCGGGACCGGCGGGCCGGTGCTGCTCGTGCCGGTGCTGCTGGCGCTCGGGGTCGACCTGCTCGAGGCGATCGCGCTGGGCCAGCTCGTGCAGCTGCCGATCGTCTCCTCCGCCGTCGTCGGCTTCTGGCCGGAGGGGTACGTCGACGTCCGGCTCGGCACCGTGCTCGGGGTGCTCGCCGCGGCCGGCGCGGTCCTCGGGCTGGCGCTCGCGCGCCGGGTGCCGGCGGCCGGCCTGCGGCGCGCGACGAGCGTCGTGCTGGTCGCCACCGGGGCCTACCTGGTGGCCTCGGTCGCCCTCTGAGGCGAGGCCGCGCGAGGGTCCGCCCCGATTCACCCGCGCGGGTGGTGGGTACCTGCGCGACATGACCAAGAAGCTCCGCTACACGGTTCCCGGCATGAGCGAGTCCGACGCCCAGCGCGTCATCGAGCTGCTCCAGGGCCGGCTCGACGCCACCAACGACCTGCACCTGACGCTCAAGCACATCCACTGGAACGTCGTCGGTCCGCACTTCATCGCCGTCCACGAGATGCTCGACCCGCAGGTCGAGGCGATCCGCGGCTTCGCCGACGAGCTCGCCGAGCGCATCGCGACCCTCGGTGGCTCGCCGGTCGGCACGCCAGGCCGGCTCGTGAAGAGCCGGACGTGGGACGAGTACTCCATCGGACGCGCCACGACCCAGGAGCACCTCGGCGCCCTCGACCTCGTCTACACCGGTGTGATCGAGGACTACCGCAAGGGCTTCGAGGAGCTCGGCGAGCTCGACCCGGTCACCGAGGACATGTTCGTCAGCCAGACCACCCAGCTGGAGCTGTTCCACTGGTTCGTCCGGGCGCACCTCGAGGACAAGGGCGGCAACCTCAGCACCGCCGGCGCCACGACCGAGGCCGAGGCGGCCAAGGCCGCCGGCTGACCCACCGCACACCGCACACCGCACGCACCCACGACCGGGGCGTGGACCCTCGGGTCCACGCCCCGGTCGCGTCTGCTCCTAGAAGACCGGCGGGAGCTCCGAGGCGCGCCCGGTGAACCGCGGCTCGCGCTTCTCGCGGAAGGCGGTGACGCCCTCCTTGCCGTCCCCGAGCGAGGTCCAGTACATCGCCAGGGAGTCGTTGAGGTGCGCCTCGAGCGGGTCGGCGGCGGCCGCGCCCCGGTGCAGGAGCTGCTTGGCCAGGCCGAGCGCGACGGGGGAGCGCCCCTTCACGAACGACCGGGCCAGCTCCTGGGCGGCCGGCAGCAGCTCGTCGGGCTGGTGCACCGAGCGGAGCAGCCGTCCGGCGAGCGCCTGCTCGGCGGTGAGGATGTCCGCGGAGTAGACCCACTCCAGGGCCTGCTGCATGCCGACCACGCGGGGCAGGAAGTACGACGACGCCGCCTCCGGCACGATCCCGAGCCGGCCGAAGACGAACCCGATCCGGGCCTTGGTCGAGGCCAGGCGCAGGTCCATCGCCAGCGTCATGGTCGCGCCGATGCCGACCGCGGGGCCGTTGATCGCGGCGATGACCGGCTTGGGCAGCGCGTGGATCGCCAGGGTCACCTTGCCGCCGGTGTCGCGGACGCCGGCGTCGTACGGTTCCTGGTCGTAGGCGGCGCGGAACTGCGCCGGGTCGGGCCGCACCGACTCGTCGAGCCCGAAGACGTTGCCGTCCGCGGAGAGGTCCATCCCGGCGCAGAACGCCCGCCCGGCGCCGGTCACGACCACGGCCCGGACGTCGTCGGCGAGCGCGTCGGTCCGGAAGACGTGCTCGAGCTCGCGGGCCATCGTCACGCTGAACGCGTTGAGCTGGTCGGGGCGGTGGAGGGTCAGCGTCGCGACGCCCAGGTCGTCGACGTCCCACAGCAGGGTCTCGAAGCTCATCCGGTCACTTCCTTCGGCAGTCCCGTCGGAGTGCACAGCCGCCGCGGGATCGAGTCGGTGTCGTCGTCGATGATGGCCTGGAACATCTGCTCCGAGCGCTCGGGGTCCCAGGTGACGGCCAGGTCGCTGATCGGGACGCCGCAGGTGAGGCCCGCCTCGCCGTTGACGCGGGTCATCGCCATCGCCCACATCGCGGCGCGGATCGGGCTGGTGCCCTCGCCGAAGGCGAAGAAGCCCGGCACCGACTGGTTGAGGTCCCAGTAGCGGAACGGGTTGAGCACCGTCCACGGCGAGAGCACCTTCGTGCCGATCGCCGCGACCACCTCGCGCTGGGCCTGCGCACGCTGGGTGTCGCCGAAGCGGGTGTAGGTCTTGCGCGAGCGCGCGTAGCCGAGCGCCGTCGCGCCGTCCGCCTCCTGGCAGCCGGCCTTGATGTCGAGCTTGGCCTGCGGGTCCTTCATCGCGTTCTCGGGGCAGATCTCGATCCCGCCGACCGCGTCGACCACGCCGGCGAGGCCGCCCATGCCGATCTCGACGTAGTCGTCGATGCGGATGCCGGTCGCGTTCTCGATCGTGCGGACCAGGAGCTTGGGGCCGCCGAAGGCGTACGCCGCGTTGATCTTGGTCGTGCCGTAGCCGGGCACCTCGACGTTGGAGTCGCGGGGGATCGACATCAGCAGGTTCGGCCCGGAGCCGGTGTGCAGCAGCATGATCGTGTCGGTGCGCTGCCCCTCCGCGCCGCCGGTGCCGAGCCGCTTGCGCTCCTCGGGCGAGAGGTCGCTGCGGGAGTCGCTACCGACCATGAGGTACGTCGTCCCCGGCTGGTCGGCGGGCCGCTCGCCGTCGGGCTCGAAGGCGACCTTCTCGACGTCGTTCCACGCCAGGACCGGCACGACCACCAGGTAGGCGATCCACGCGAGGAGCAGCAGGAAGATCCAGCGCACCCGCGGGCGCGGGAGCCGGAGGCCGCGGCGGGACCGGCCGGCCGGGCGCGAGGGCCCGGTGGGACCGCCGGGGCCGCCGGGGCCGCCGGGGGAGCGCTGCGGGGTCGGGCGCGGGGTCGGGCGCGGAGTCGGCTGGACGGGCTGGGTCGGCTGGGCGCCACGCGATCGGCCGCCCTCGCGCGGCTGCACCGGCATGACCCGGGTCTCGTCGGGGCGCGGCTCGCGGGCCGGCCGGGGCTGCCGGGGCCTGCGTGGGGGCTCCTGCCCGGCGGGGCCGGACGCCCCGCCCTGCTTGCCGCCGTAGAGCCAGCCGTACTCCGGCGGGTCCCCCTCGGGCCCGCCGTTCCGGGGACGATCTGCCATGGTGCGGACGGTACCGTGCCGGCATGTCGCAGCCCGAGCACGCAGGAGCGTCCGGGAGCCCGCTCGAGCCCCTGCCGCCGTCGTACGCCCGGGTCTCCCTGGGCCAGGTCGTCACCGTCCGCGAGGCCAACCTGCTCGGCAACATCCACGGCGGGGAGATCGTCAAGCTCGCCGACTCCGCGGCCGGTGTCGTCGCGCAGCGGCACAGCGGCGGCCAGGCGGTGACCGCCGCGCTGGACGAGATGACCTTCCTCGAGCCGGTGCACGTCGGCGACATCGTCCGCACCTACGCCCAGGTCAACTGGGCCGGGCGGTCCTCGATGGAGATCGGGGTGCGCATCGAGGCCCAGCCCTGGGACGACCCGACGGTGACCTCGCTGCACGTCGCGTCGGCGTACTTCGTCTTCGTCGCGGTCACGCCCGAGAGCGGCTCGCGGCCGGTGCCGCCGCTGCGCCCCGAGACCCCCGACGAGGTACGTCGCCAGCGCGAGGCCGAGATCCGGCGCGCGCACCGGCTGGCCCGGCGCGAGGAGATCGAGTCGGGCCGGCGTGGCCCACGCGACACCTGAGCGGGAGGCCGATCCGGCCCTCCGGCGCGTCGCGGACCGCTGTGACGCCTGGGACTGGTGATACTGACCGGGCAGCACTGACCTTCCCCTTCAGTACTCACAGCAGTACCCAGCAGAAAGAGGCATGTCGATGCCACCCGTCTCTTCCCCCGGGTTGCTCGACGGCTCGGGCCGCGGGCCGCGCACCCCCGCCGAGGAGCGCGCGGCGCGTGTGCGCTTCCGTCGTGCGATCGCGCTCATGGTGATGACCCTCCTCGTGCCCGGCTCGGCCCAGCTGGTCGCGGGCAACCGGCGCATCGGCCTGATCGCGCTGCGCGTGTGGCTCGGCGTCCTCGCCTCGGGCGCGCTCCTGCTGCTGGTCGGGCTGCTGCACCACCAGGTGCTGTTCACCCTGTTCTCCGACACCGGGCTGCTGCTCGCGCTGCGCCTGGCGCTGATGGTCGGGGCGATCGCCTGGGCAGCGCTGTTCCTCGACGCCTGGCGGATCGGCCAGCCGCTGACCCTGGGCCTCGCGCACCGCCGTGCGGTCGTGGGCGTCAACGGCGTGCTGTGCCTCTCGGTGATCGGCACCATGCTCTTCGGCGCGCACATGGTCGCCGTCCAGCGCGACTTCATCCTCACCATGTTCGGCTCCGACAAGGTCGTCGGTGCCCACGACGGCCGGTTCAACGTGCTCCTGCTCGGCGGCGACGCCGGCGCCGGCCGCTGGGGCCTGCGGCCCGACTCGCTCACCGTCGCCTCCATCGACGCCGAGACCGGCCGCACCGTGCTCATCGGCCTGCCGCGCAACCTGGCGAACTTCCCGTTCCGCGACGGCACGCCGATGGCCGAGGAGTTCCCCGACGGCTTCGACTGCGACGGCTGCTACCTCAACGGCGTCAGCACCTGGGCCCAGGACCACAGCGAGCTCTTCGAGGACTCCGAGAACCCCGGCATCGACGCGACCGTCGCCGCGGTCGAGGGCATCACCGACCTGCGGATCAACTACTGGGCGCTGGTGAACCTCGACGGGTTCAAGGGCCTGGTCGACGCCGTCGGCGGCGTCACCCTCAACGTCCGGCAGCCGATCCCCGTCGGGCTGCCGCACGAGAAGACCTTCCACTACATCGAGCCCGGCGTCCGTAAGCTCAACGGGCACGACACCCTCTGGTACGCCCGGGCCCGCGAGGGCTCCGACGACTACTCGCGGATGGCGCGGCAGAAGTGCGTCATGAACGCGATGCTCCAGCAGGTCAGCCCGCAGTCGGCCGTCCGGAACTTCGAGCGGATCGCCCAGGCCTCCGCCGACATGATCTCCACGAACCTGCCGGCCTCCGAGCTCGACACGTTCATGGACCTCGCGCTCAAGGCCCGCGGCCAGAAGCTCTCCACCCTCTCGCTGGTCCCGCCGATGATCGTCACCTCCGACCCCGACATCGACCTGGTCCGCAGCAAGGTCGAGCAGGCCATCGACCGCGCGGAGGGTGTCGCCACCGCCAAGGGCGGCGGCGCGAAGCCCAAGCCGACCCCCGACTCGGTCACCGGCGGCTCGCTCGGCTCGATGGCCGAGGGGTACGCCGCCAACCAGGCCGAGGACCTCGGCGCCGCCTGCTGATCCCCTCGCTGGTTGAGCAGGCGAGCGCCCCATCGCTGGTTGAGCAGGCGAGCGCCAGCGAGCCGTGTCGAAACCCGGTGAGCTGAACTGCGGCCTCGGGGACGGGCGTACGCCGGAGGTTGTCGCCCGGGCCTGCCCGCCGTCGTCCGCCTCCGGCCCCGGTGCCTTGCTCGCGATCCGATCGTGTGGATCGCTCGCGGCTCGAGGTTGCTCGAGGAGGTGTGCCGTCGCTGCTCATTCCTCCGGCAGCTCGAACCTCCGACGCTCGCGACCGGTGCGCGCGTCGAGCGCGACCACGCCCTCGGTGCCGCTGACCGCCCACAGGGTCGAGCCGTCCGGCGACCACAGCACGCTGCGGGCCGGCTCGGCGAGGCCGCTCACGCGGCGGGGTGTCGCGTCCCCCGACACCGGCCAGAGCAGGACGTCCGCGTCGTCCTTCTGCGTCATCGCCAGGACCACGCCGTCGGGTGAGAAGGCGAGCCGGTAGGCCTGGACGCCCCCGGGATAGGTACGCAGCGGCTCACCCGTCGCGGTGTCCCACAGCGTCACCGTGGCGTCCGCGTCGGCCGCGCTCGTCGCCGTCGCCAGCAGCCGCCCGTCCGGTGAGTAGACGACGGTCTCCTGCGGGGGCGCGTCGAGGACCGCGACCTGCTCGCCCGAGGCCGGGTCCCACAGCTCGACGGGCTCGTCCGGGGCGGCGACCGCGAGCACGGAGCCGCCGGGTGAGAACGCGAGCTGGTCCGGAGCGTCGGAGGCGGTCTCCAGGGCCGCGCCGGCGGACCCGTCGTCGGTCGACCAGAGGCGGACCGTGCCGTCGGGGCCGGCGCTGGCGAGGACGCCGCCGGCTCCGAACGCCAGCGCCTGGATCCCCTCGGCCCCCTCGCCCGGCTCGACCTCGTCGTGACCGACGAGCGTCTGCGACACCTCGCCGGTCGCGGCGTCGAGCAGCTCGACGACCGGCCGGTTCGACTCCACCTCGCTGGTGGCCAGCAGCTCGCCGTCGGGCGACCACGCGACGACCCGCCCGCCGTCGTACGTCGTCCGGAGCGCGCCGGAGGCGGTGTCCCACACGCACAGCTCGTCGAGGCAGGGCGCGACGAGCCGCTCGCCGGCGGGGTCGGTGGCGGCCCAGTCGGCGACGACCAGCTGGCCGGGGACCCGGTCGACGTCACCGCTCAGGCCGGTGCCCGAGCCCCCCGGGTCGTCCTCCTCGCCGGAGCAGCCGGCGGTCGACGCGACGGCCGCGAGCGCCAGGACGCCCGCTGCGACGCCGGTCCAGTGCCTGCGCCGGGTCACCCGCGGACCCGGAGGGCGGTGACGTCGAACCACAGGTCACTGCCGTCGGAGCAGCGGAGCACGTCGAGGTCGCGGCCGCCGCGGGTGACGGTGCGCTGGCCGGCGGGGCGCAGGCCTCGCGAGCGCAGCACGTCGTACTCGTCGGAGACCCGCAGCACGCTGAACGGATGCTCCGGGGTGCCGTCACCGGTGGACGCGATCGAGGCGAGGGCGAGCCAGGCGCGGCCGCGCTCGATGCCCGCCCGCTCCGCGTCGCCGAGCCCGTCGTGGGCGGTGGCGAGGGCCAGGTGGGCCGAGGGGCTCAGGAACGCACCGGGCATCAGGTCGCGCACCGCCGCGACCACCTCCGCGTGCCGGCCGGCGGCGAGCAGCGGGCGCACCACGGTGGTGACGTCGAGTCCCGGGTCGAGCCCCGGGCTGCGGCGCACGGCGTCCCGGAGCCCGTCCAGGTCCGCGGCCGTGCGGCTGCGGGCGTACGCCGCCGCGAGCCCGGCCACCTCGTCGAGCGCCGAGGTGGACCGGCCGGCCGGAGGGGCTGTCGGGGGTGCGGGGGTCACCGGCTCGCCTCCTGCAGCTCCTCGAGCTCCTCACGGGTGAGGTCCTCGAGGTAGTCCTCGCCGGCCTCCCGGGCGTCGACCTCGACCGGCTGGTTGTAGTAGGCGTCGAAGTCGTCCTCCGCCTGCTTGTAGTCGTCGAAGTTCTCGGCCCACCGCTCGGCGTCGTCGCGGCTGACCCCCGGCGGCGGGTCCCACGGATCGTCCTTGATGCCGAGCCCGATGAGGCCGTCGTCGATCGGGTTGGGGTCGTTGTCGCGCGCCACCTCGTGCTGCATCCCGTGCCGCAGCTCGTGGGCGAGGGTGTTGATGATGTCGGGGTCGTCGAGCTCGTTGGAGTCCAGGTGCACGCTGCGGTCCTTGTCCCGGTAGAAGCCGTGTGAGTCCATGCTCGGGTCGTCGTCCACGCCGTCACCGTCCCGGTCCTCGAGGTCCTCGATGACGAGGTCGATGTCCTCGAGCCCGTACTCCTCCGCGAGGCGCGCCGTCATCTCCTCCAGCACCGCCCGCCGCTCCTCGTCGCTCATCTGTTCCCACTCGCGCCGCGCCAGGGGGTCGACGACCCCCTGCGGTCCCGCGTCGGCGAACGCGTCGTCGGGTCGGGCGTCCTCCAGTGCGCTGTCGATCTCGAGTGCCTCGGTGAGGACCTGCCCCACCCGTTCCACGAGCGCGTCGAGCAGCCTCATGCGCTGCTGGGACCACGCGTCCGCCTGCCGCGGCGTCTCGAACGTGCGCGGCGTCGCGATGTCGACGACCGATCCGTCGCCGTTGACGGCGAACTCCTGGGTCTTCGCGTCGTGCTCGACCTGGACGATCACCTCCTCGAGCGCGGAGACGCGCACCTCGGCACGGAGGACGGCCTTCGCATAGGTCCGTGCCCCCTCGACGTGCTCCTCCATGATCGAGACCAGCGACCGCTGCTTGATGCGGGCCGCCCACGCGGAGAGCCCGACCAGCGAATCCGGGACCGCGCGGTCCCGGAGGTCGTCGTTCGCGCGTTCGAGGACCTTGACGTCCGCGACCAGGGCTTCCCCCGCCTCGGCGACCTTGGCCCCGGACCACCGCTTGACCTCCGACCAGGTCGTCACGACCCACCGCCCAGGTGGCCGCGGAACAGCTCGAAGAACCCGCGGGACCCGGAGTCGGTCTCCTTCGCGTCCTGCGTCAGCTTCTCGGTCGACTCGGCCAGGTCGTCGACCTCGTCGGCCCAGCCGCTCACGCCGTCCTCCCAGGCCGTGCCGAGCTGCGGCGCGGTCTGTGCGGTCGTGCTGCCCGGCAGCGCCGACCCGAGCGTCGACAGCGTGGCGGAACCGTCGTGGCTCCGCGCATCGCCCGCCGCGCCCTCCGAGGTGGCCGCCGCTGCGCCCATCTCGCTCGGTTCGAGCCCGAAGATCCCCATGGGGCGGGCATACCCGTCCAGCGTGGCCGGAAACGCGCGAGCCGGGCGCCCGTCGGGGACGGGGACTCCGACAACCCGCCCCCGCGGACGTCAGGCGAAGCGCGCACCCGCCTGCTTGCGTCCGCATGACGTCCGCAGCGGAGCGGCTCGTAGGGTGGCGCCCGTGAGCGACTCGAGCCGATTCCCCGCGGAGCAGCCGCCCCGGGTGGTGGCGGTGGTGGTGACCCACGACCGGATCGCGCTCCTGCAGCGGCTGGTCGAGCGGCTCGACGAGGTGGGCGCCCGGCCGGGCAGCCCGCTGGTCGAGGTGCTCGTGGTCGACAACGCCTCCACCGACGGCACGGGGGAGTGGCTCGCGGGGCTCACCGACCGCGAGATGCCCGACGAGCACGCGAGCACGCCGGTGCTCGGCCGGACCCTGGCCGAGAACACCGGCGGTGCCGGGGGCTTCCACGCCGGGCTGGGCTGGGCGGTCGAGCGCGGCGCGGACCTGGTCTGGCTGATGGACGACGACGGGCTGCCCGACCACGACTGCCTCGACCTGCTGCTGGAGCACCGCGGCGAGCTGGACTTCTGGGGCCCGGTCGTCGTCGACGAGGCCGACCCCGGCCGGCTGGTCTTCCCGATCCGGCTGCCCGGCGGCACCCGCGTGGTGCACCGGATGGCCGACGTCGCGGCGGCCGCGGACGAGGCGGGGCTGATCCGTGACGTGGTGATCCCGTTCAACGGGGTGCTGGTCACCCGCGAGCTGGTCGAGCGGATCGGCACCCCGCGTGAGGAGTTCTTCATCTGGGGCGACGACCACGAGTACCGGCTGCGCGCCGAGCGCGCGGGCGGGCGGATCGCGACGGTCGTCGGCGCGCGGGTGCTCCACCCGAGCGTCGGCGAGCTCGGCACCCCGATGATGGGCGGCCGGACGACGTACAACCACAGCCCGAGCGACCTCAAGCACTACTGCATGGCCCGCAACAACCTGCTCAACCTGCGGGAGTACCGCGGCTGGCCGCACGCGCTGGCGTTCGTCGCCAAGACGCTGTGGTTCTACACCGTGACCCGGCCGCAGCCGCGACGACTCGTGCTGAGCGCGCGGGCCTGGGTCGCGGCGCTGCGCGGCGACTTCACCGGCCACCGGAGGTTCCTGGGGTGAGCCCGCACGAGGCCCGCGAGACGGTCGCCGTCGTCGTGGTCACCTACAACCGCGCCGACCTGCTCGACCGGATGCTCGACGGGCTGGCCGCGCTGACCACCGCCCCCGACGTCGTCCTCGTCGTCGACAACGCCAGCACCGACCACACCCCGCAGGTGCTGGCGGCGCGGACCGAGCCCTGGCTGCGGGTCACCCGCACCGCGGAGAACCTCGGCGGCGCGGGCGGCTTCTCCCTCGGCGTGCGGCAGGCCTACGACGGCGGCTGGGATCGCATCTGGCTGATGGACGACGACGTGGTCCCGGCGCCGGACTGCCTCGACGTGCTGCTCGCCCAGGACGAGGACTGCCTGATGGCCGTCCGCGAGGACCGCTCCGGCCGGTTGTGCGAGAAGGCCGCGACCCGCTTTGACCTCACCCACCCGTGGGCGGTCAAGCCGAAGACCGCGATGGTCGAGACCGACTTCGGGACCCGCGCGGCGATGCCCGAGCGCGTCGAGCTGGAGAACGTCGCCTTCGAGGGCTTCATGTGCCGCCGCGGCGTCGTGACGCGGATCGGGCTGCCCGATCCGTCGTACTTCATCTTCTACGACGACGTCGACTTCGCCGTCCGCGCCCGCCGCGCCGGCTTCCGGATCTGGGCGGTCCGCGACGCGGTGCTCGTGCGGCAGCTCGACTTCGACCAGCAGCACGACCTGGCCGGCTGGAAGGGGTTCTACATGTACCGGAACCTCTTCGCCGTCCACTTCCGGTACGGCGAGAACGCGCTGGTCCGCGCCAAGCCGTGGCTGGTCGCGCTCGCGGTCGTCGTGCTCAGCCCGCTGCGCGGCGGGCGGGCCGAGGCCCGCAACGTGCTGCGCGCCCTGCGCGCGGCGCGGTCGATGCGGGCGCTGCCGCCCACGACCATCGACTGACACCGACTGACACCGCCTGACACCCCACCGGCCGCGGAGGCCCGGCTCACCGCGAGTGCAGCAGCACCACGTCGCCGTGCCCGCCGTAGCCCATCACCGGCTCGGCGAACTGGGTTCCTTCGAAGCTGATCATCCACCAGCCGCCGGCGGGGTCGGCGAGGAGCTGGGGGTGCGGGATGTTCGAGGGGTACGGCGCGTCGAGCCGCCCCACGCGGCGCCCGCCGAGGTCGAAGACCGGGTAGTGCCGGGCGTCGCCGTCGCTGGCGAGGAACCAGGTGGTGTCCTCGACGGTGGCGATGATCGGTCCCTCGGTCTGGTGCAGGTCGTCGGCGACCAGCACCGGCTCGAGGTCCTCGTGCCAGCGCGCCGCCCGGGTCCGCGCGAGCACGGGGTGGAAGTCGAAGGGGTCCTGCGAGGGGCTCTCGACGTACCCGACGTGCCAGGCGCCGTCGACCCGGGTGAACCCCGGGTCCCAGGTGCCCTGCTCGGTCGGCAGGGGCGTGCGCTCGTGGTCGAGCACGTGGACGCCGTGCAGCACGTCGGCGGTGGTCTCGGTGTGCCGCACGTGGATCGACCCGGGCTCGAAGTCGCCCCAGGAGCTGCTCGCCACCAGCCACCGGTCCCCGTCGCGGACGACCTGGCCGGCGTGGTCGCCGAGCACCAGGCCGTCGCGGCGGCTGAACAGCTGCCCCTCCAGCCGCATGTCGCGCGGGTCGGCGGGGTCGAGCGACCACACCGTCCAGTGCGCCTGCTGGAAGAACCCGAGCCCGGCGCAGGTCCAGGTGAGGTAGACCCGGCCGTCGCGCTCGTACGGCGTGCCGTCGGCGTGCTGGACCAGGTGCGGGTCGCGGAGCCCGGTCATCCCGAAGACGCCGGCGTCGACCTCGAGCGCGACGTCCTGGCCGGCCCAGGCGTACCGGTGCTCGGCCAGGACGTCCTCGCGCCGCAGGTCGACCAGGTCGGCGACCTTGGTGCGCTCGGTCAGCACCGGCTCCCAGCCCGCCCCGGTGTCGAGCAGCGCGGTCACCTGGTTCTCGCAGAGCGCGAACGCGAGGCCGAAGGTGCCGGTGGGGGAGCCGGCGGGGGAGACCGTGCGCCGGCGCAGGACCCGGGTGCGGCCCCCGGTGCGGACCTCGATCGTGACCCGGCCGGTCCGCGAGGACCAGCGGACGAGCACGTGCTCGCCGGCGGGGGTCGCCAGGCCCAGGGCCGCCGTGGCTCCCTCCCCGCCGGGCGTCACCCGCGCCTGCACGGCCGCGAACGGCGCCGGCGGCCCGCTGTCGTGGAGCCCGACGTCCCGCCCCCTGCCCGGCCCGGCGTCCGAGGGCCGCACGGCGTACCCCTCGAGCGCGGCGAAGCCGGGCGCCACCAGCGCGAAGGGACGGTGCTGGTCGGTGATCTGCAGCGACAGGTCGAAGATGGCGGCCTCCTGGGCGGTGGACGGTGCGGGAGCGGGCGAGGAGGTGGCGGGTCCGGCGTCGCGCACGGCGGTGCAGGCGGCGAGCGCTCCGGCGGCCGCCCCGACCAGGACGGCGCGGCGGCCGAGGACCGGTGGCCGGCTCACCCCTTGACGCCCGAGCGCGAGACCCCTTCGATGACGAAGCGCTGGGCGACCAGGTAGAGCAGCAGCACCGGCACGCTCGCGACGACCGCGCCTGCCATGAGCAGGTCGTAGCGCACGGCGTTGGCCGACTGCAGCGTCGAGAGGCCCGCCTGCAGCGTCTGGTTCTCCGGGCTGAACAGCACGTAGACCGGCCAGAGGAAGTCGTTCCAGTTGGTCAGGAACGACAGCAGGGCGAGCGTGGCCAGGGCCGGCTTGGACAGGGGCAGCACCACGCGGGTGAAGACCTGCCAGCGGTTCGCGCCGTCGAGGAACGCCGACTCCTCCAGCTCCCGGGGGAGACCGATGAAGAACTGCCGGAGGAAGAAGACGCCGAACGCGCTGGCCGCCGTCGGCACGATGATCGCCACGAGCGTGTCGAGCCAGTAGAGCCGGCCGACGATCTCGTAGTTGGGGATCACCAGGATCACCGGCGGGACGAACAGGGTGGAGACGATGAGCGCGAGGACGACGCGCTTGCCGCGGAACTCCAGCCGGGCCAGGGCGTAGGCCGCCAGTGCGGCGGTGACCACGACGAGCGCGGCGTTGGCCGTCGCGGCGAGCATCGAGTTGAGGAACCACCGGAAGACCGGGGTGTCGGTGGCGTCGAAGATCCGCTCGTAGGCCTGCAGCGAGAACGGGTTCGGCCACCACGTCGGCGGGGTCTGCACCGCCTCGCCGGGCGTCTTGAACGACGTGATGAGCACGAACAGCAGCGGGCTGACGAACAGCAGGGTGAGGACGACCAGCACCGTGTAGCGCAGGACCCGCCCCAGGCTCCCGGTCATGACTCGCTCACCTGCCCCCGGGCCCTGAAGACCGCGAAGACCACGACGGAGAGCAGCATCAGCGCCAGGGTGAGGATCCAGCTGGCGGCGGCCGCCTGGCCCATCTGGAAGTTCTGGAGCCCGGTCTCGGCGATGTAGAAGATCGCGGTCTGGGTCTCCCGCGCCGGCGCACCGTTGGTCATGATGAACGACTGCCCGAACATGTTCGCCGAGGCGATGACGGTCACCAGGGTCACGAACATCGTCACCGGCCGCAGCCCCGGCAGCGTGACGTGGCGGAACGACGCCCACCGGCTCGCGCCGTCGATCTCGGCCGCCTCGTAGAGCTCGCGCGGGATGTCCTGCAGCCCGGCGATGTAGATCACCGCGTTGAACCCGAGGGTCCACCACACGGTCACCCCGACCAGCGCCACCCACGCCGCGGGCACCGAGCTCAGCCAGGCGGTGTCGCCGGGGAGCCCGACGGCGTCGAGGTAGGAGTTGACCGCCCCGATGTTGCGGTCGAGCAGGAAGCGCCACATCACGCCGACGACCGCGACGCCGAGGACGTACGGCGCGAAGTAGATCGCCCGGAAGAGGTTGCGGCCGCGGAACTTCTCGTTCATCACCAGCGCGACCGCGAGCGGCACGACGATCAGCAGCGGGACGCTGAAGAGGGTGAAGATCCCGGTCGCCTGCATCGAGTTCCAGAACGGGTCGAAGGAGACCGAGTCGGGGTCGAAGAGGTCCGCGTAGTTGTCCAGGCCCACGAACGGCTTGCCGGGGAGGGTGAAGTCCCAGCTGTGCAGGCTGATCCAGATCCCCAGCACGATCGGCGCGAGCACGAAGGTCCCGAACAGCGCCAGGTACGGCGCCAGGAAGAGCCACGCGACCACGCCGTCGCCGCGGTGCCGGGCGACGCGGGGGGCGCGGGGGGCGCGGCCGCCGACCGCCTCCGCCGCGGCCGGCGGCGGGGCCGGGTTCGTGACCGGGGCGGCCATCTCAGCTCCCGTACCGCTCGAGGTTCTGCTGCATCATCTCGGTGGCGTTCGCCGCCTGCTTCGCGAGCGCCTCGGCGGGCGGGGTCGTGGCCAGCACGCCCTCGTTGACCGCGACCTCCAGGGTCGGGATCTGCACGTCGCCCAGGCCGGGGACGGCGGGCAGGAAGTGCAGCGCGTCGACCTGCTCGCGCAGTGCGTACTGCGGGGAGTCGGTGTACTTCGCCTCCTCGCGAGCGGCGTTGCGCGCGGGGATCATCCCGGCCTCGGACCACGAGGAGGACTGCTCCGACATCCACCCGATGAAGGTCTTGGCGGCGTTGGCGCGGTCGCTGTCCTCGGCCGCCTGCGCGGTCATGAAGAAGTTGTGGGAGTTGGCCCAGGCGGCCGGGGCGTCGCCGACGACGGGCAGCGCCGCGATGCCGTAGGGCAGGCCGGACTCCTCGAGGTCATTGATCTGCCAGATGCCGTCCCAGGTGATGGAGTTGTCGCCGTTCTTGAAGGCGGTGTACTGGGTGTCGATGTCGACGTTGTCGGGGCTGTAGCCCTTGTCGACCTGCTCGCGCATCCACGCCAGCGCGGCCTCGCCGGCCTCGTCGTCGTACGTCGCCGCGGAGCCGTCCTCGGCGTACGGCTCGCCGCCGAACTGCCAGAGCAGCGAGAGGAACATCAGGTGCGCCGGCCACTGGTTGGGCATCCAGAACGGGTTGGCGTAGCCGGCCTCCTGCAGCGCCTGGCACGCCTCGTCGAGGCTCTGGGCGTCGGTCGGCGGCTCGGAGATGCCGGCCTTCTCGAAGTGGTCGCGGTTGTAGTACATCGCCAGCGTGTGCACGTCGAGCGGCATCCCGTAGCGCTGGTCCTGGTAGACCGCGGGCGCCCAGACGGCCGGGGCGAAGTCGTCCTCCTGGAGGTCGAGGGCCTCGGCGAGGTCGTCGAGGGGGGAGATGACGCGGCGCGCGGCGTTGGTCGCGAGCTGGTCGATGTGCATCACGCCGACGTCAGGGCCCTTGCCGGCCTGGGCGGCGGCGGGCAGCCGCTGGTAGAAGTCGGCCCACTCGATGGTGTTGTTCTTCAGCGAGACGTTGTCGTGCTCGTCCATGAACCGGCCGACGAGGTCCTGCATGGCCGGGCCGTCGCCGCCGGTGAAGCCGTTCCAGTACGACAAGGTGACGTCGGGGCCGTCGTAGGCCTCGCCGGTGAAGCCGCCCACCCCCTCGGACTTCGAGCCGCCGGCCCCCTGGCCGCCGCCGCAGCCGGCGACCAGGAGCCCGCCTGCGGTGAGCGTGATGAAGCCCCGGCGGGAGAGGCCGCCCCGGGACGGGACGACGAGACGTGAGCGGTGCATGGGGTCCTCCTGGGCTGGCGGGTGGGCGGATCAGGGTTGCGGGGCGCCGGCGGGTTCGAGCCGCACGACGTTCCAGGACACGGGCGGGAGGACGACGGTGAGCCGGCCGTCCTCGAAGCGGGCCGTCGCGTTCGGGGCCGGGGCGACGGAGTGCTGGTCGGCAGCGGTGAGCGTGGAGCGGACGTCGTCGGCGGCGAGGGTGGTCGCGGCGACCAGCCGGTGGCCGGCGAAGGCGCGGGCGTCGGCGCGGACGGTGAGCGGCTCGTCGGTCGAGCGGTTGACGGCGAGCACGGTGAGTGCGCCGGTCTCGATGTCGTGGGTGGCGGTCGCGTCGAGGAGCGGGACCTCGCCGTGCTCGGCGGTGTCGTAGCAGCCGACCTGCGGCTCGACCCGGAGCACCTCGCCGCGGGCGTGGCGGGCGGCCTGGGCGAAGGGGTGGAAGATCGTCTGCCGCCAGGCGGGCCCGCCGGCCTCGGTGCGGATCGGCGCGATGACGTTGACCAGCTGGGCCTGGCAGGCGAGCCGCACGCGGTCGGCGTGCCGCAGCAGGGTGATCAGCATGCTGCCGACGACCGCGGCGTCGGCGACGTCGTAGGTGTCCTCGATCAGTGGGCGGGCCTCGGCCCACTCCAGCGAGGCCTCGCCCGGGAACCGCGACTGGTACCAGACGTTCCACTCATCGACCGAGACCCCGAGCCGCTTGCGCGACCTCAGCCGGGCGCCGACGTGGTCGGCGGTCGCGACGACCGCGTCGATGGCCCGGTCCAGCCCGACCCCGCTGGCGAGGTGGTCGCCCAGGGTCCGGCCGAGCGGGTCCTGGTAGCTGTGCAGGGAGACGTGGTCGACCACGTCGTAGCACTCGGCGAGGACCGTTGCCTCCCAGCTGGCGAAGGTCGGCATCGAGCTGTGGGAGCTGCCGCAGGCCACGAGCTCGATCCGAGGGTCGACCCGGCGCATCGCGTGCCCGGTCTCGGCGGCCAGGCGGCCGTACTCCCACGCGGTCTTCTGGCCGATCTGCCAGGGCCCGTCGAGCTCGTTGCCCAGGCACCAGACCCGGATGTCGTGGGGCCGCTCGGCGCCGTGGGCGCGGCGCAGGTCCGACCAGGCGGTGCCGCCGGGGTGGTTGCAGTACTCCAGGAGCTCGACGGCCTCGCGAACCCCGCGCGTGCCGAGGTTGACCGCCATCATCGGCTCGGTGCCGGCCGCGCGGCACCAGGCGACGAACTCGTCGACGCCGACCTGGTTGCTCTCCCAGGAGCGCCAGGCGAGGTCGAGGCGGCGCGGGCGGCCCTCGCGCGGCCCGATGCCGTCCTCCCACCGGTAGCCGGAGACGAAGTTCCCGCCGGGGTAGCGCACGACCGTCGGGCCGAGCTCGCGGACCAGGTCCAGGACGTCCCCGCGGAACCCGAGGTCGTCGGCGGTGGGGTGGTCGGGCTCGTGGATGCCGGTGTAGACGCAGCGCCCCATGTGCTCGACGAAGGAGCCGAACAGGCGCCGGTCGACGACGCCGATCCGGAAGCTCGGGTCGAGGGTCAGGGTGGCGTAGGTCACACCGTGGTTCTACAACGTTGTCTTCAACGTTGTAAACCCCGTCGGCGGGGTCCCGGCGCCTCTAGGGTTCGAGCCGCCGGGAGCAGGCCACGGACAGGAGGTGGGTCATGCCCGTACGGCTCAAGGACGTCGCGGCGCGCGCCGGGGTGTCGGTCAAGACGGTCAGCAACGTCGTCAACGGCTACGTCCACGTCTCCGGGGACACGCGCGCCCGGGTGCAGGCGGTGCTCGACGAGATGGGCTACCGGCCCAACGTCACGGCCCGCAACCTGCGGGCGGGGCGGGTGGGCGTGATCGCGCTGGCCGTGCCCGAGCTCGACAACCCCTACTTCGCCGAGCTGGCCGGCCACGTCATGGAGGCCGCCGAGGAGCACGGCTGGACCGTCCTGGTCGACCAGACCGACGGGCGGGCCGAGCGCGAGCGGGACGTGCTCGCGGGCTTCCGCCACCACCTCATCGACGGGCTGATCATGAGCCCCTTCGCGCTCACCGCCGAGGAGCTCGCCGCGCCGGCCGACCACACGGTGCCGGTCGTGCTGCTGGGCGAGAAGGTCTGGGACGGCCCCGCCGACCACGTCGCCATCGACAACGTCGCAGCCGCGCGGGCCGCGACCGAGCACCTGCTCGCCCTCGGTCGCCGCCGCGTCGCGCTCGTGGGCCACCAGGTCGACGGCCCCGGGGGCGACTCCGGCGTGGCCCGGCTGCGCCGGCGCGGCTGGGAGCTCGCGCTGGCCGAGGCCGGCCTGCAGCCCGACGAGGCGCTCGTCGGCGTGGTCGGGGACTTCGGCCGCAGCCACGGGTACGCCGCGATGGCGGCGCTGCTGGACGGCGGCGCCCGCCCGGACGCCGTCTTCTGCTTCAACGACACCCTCGCCCTCGGCGTCCTCCGCGCGCTGGTCGACCGCGGGCTCGCGGTCCCCGAGGACGTCGCGGTGATCGGCGTCGACGACGTCGAGGAGACCCGCTGGTCGGTGCCGCGGCTGAGCTCGGTCGCTCCGGACAAGCGGGCCATCGCCCGCACGGCGGTCGCGATGCTCGCCGAGAGGATCGGCCCCGAGGGCCGCCGGCCGGCCCCGCGGGACGTGCGGGCCGGCTTCGCGGTGGTCGCCCGGGAGTCGACCGTGGGGGCGGCGGAGGGCCACCCCCACGGTCCCGGCGGGGTCAGCGGCGGGACCCGCTGAGCTCGGAGGTCCGCACCTCCAGGAACCGCGCGGTGTAGCCCTCGCCGCCCATCGCGACCAGGCCGATCCGGCTGTCCGGGCCGAGGTCGTGGGTCCAGGTGCCGCCGCGGACCCACCGGCCGCCGTCGCTGCGGGTGAACGCGGTGTAGTGGTCGGGCCCGGGGCGACGGTCGACCACGACGCGCAGCCAGGTCTCCTCGCCCGGCGCGCCGACGACCCCGTTGCCGTAGCGCGGGAGGTCGGGGTCGGTCGCGTCCGGCGGCACCTCCGTGGCCCACTCGGTCTGCCGGGTCTCCCAGATCGAGACGTGGGCGAGCTTGAGGTAGCGGTCGTCGTCGCCGTAGAGGACCACGCCGGCCTGCACGAAGTTCTGGCAGCAGCCCTCCGGCGGCAGGTCGAGGAGCACCCGCGCCTCCACCACGTGGTCGCCCCGCGGCGCCGGCCGGGTGAGCACCGAGGCGGTGTTCACCTCGCGGGCCAGGTCGCCTGCCTGGGTGGCCCAGCGCAGGGCGCCGCCCTCGACGGCGTACGTCGCCGGGTCGGGCTCGCGCACCCACGTCCAGGCGGGGTCCAGGCCGTCAGTGAAGTCGTCGGAGAAGGCCGCCAGCGGACGGCCGGGCCGCAGCGGCGCGGGCGGGCCCGGCTCGCGCGAGCCGCGGTCGCCGCGCCGGGTGACCGGCGCCGGCTCCGGGCCGTCGGAGGCCCAGCGGCCCGACCGCACCTCCGGCCAGCCCTCGCGCCAGGTCAGCCGGTCGAGCAGCGCGGGGCGCTTGGTGAAGCCGGGGTCGGTGGCGAAGTACGGGTCGTCCCGGTCGACGGCGTGGTAGATCGTCCACCACTGGCCGGCGGCGTCGGTGAGGACGGTGTTGTGCCCGACGCCGAGCCACCGGTTGCCGTTCGGGAGCAGCACGGGGGAGCCGCCGACCCGTCCTGCGAGCAGGCTGCGGCCGTCGCGGTCGACGAAGGGCCCGAGCGGGCTGCGCGAGCGGCCGGAGAAGACGCCGTACGACGTCAGCGGGCCGTTGCAGCAGTTCGTGGCCGAGGCGAACAGGTGGTACCAGCCGTCTCTCCTCACCACGGTCGTGCCCTCGTAGCGGTTGCCGATGGCGACCATCGTGGGGGAGCCGGTCGTGGTGATCCCGTCGCGGCCGAAGGCGATCCGGGTGGCGTGCAGGCCGCCGTAGTAGCTGCCGTAGTAGAGCACCGAGGTCGCGCCGACGGCGTCGCCGAGGACGTCGGGGTCGAACGTCCAGAAGAACGCGCAGTCGGCCTCGGGGTCGGGCCGCGGCGGCACGACCGGGCTGTCGGAGACCGTCCACGGGCCGGTGGGGCTGGTGCTGGTGGCGACGCCGATCGCGCTGTCGCCGGTCGACGGGCAGGCGTCGGGGCCGCGCAACGCGTCGTCGGTGTCGGTGACGACGAAGGTCAGGTAGTAGCGCCGGGTCGCCTCGGACCAGACCACGTCGGGGGCCCAGAGGCCGGCGCCCTCGGCGGCCCAGGTGGGCGGCTCCGGCAGCGCGTCGCCGACGTAGGTCCAGTGGACCAGGTCGCGCGAGCGCATCATCGGGACCGGGTGGAACCGCAGCGCGCCGGTCTCGTCGAGGTCCTCGTCGTTCAGCGGGTCGGTGGTGCAGTAGAGGTACCAGTGCGGGTCGCCGCGCTGCTGGCCGCGCAGGACGGCGGGGTCGGCGCAGCTGTCCACGGTGCCGTCGCCGGGCACCCGCGGGGCGAGCGGGTTGCGGTAGCGGTCCGCACCACCCCGGCCAGCGGTGGTGCTCGCGGTGGTGCTCGCGGTGGTGCTCGCGGTGGTGGTGCCGGCCGGGTCGGCGGAGGCGGGGGCGGAGGTGGCGACCCCCGTCGTGAGCGCGGCGGGGAGCACCAGCGCGAGCAGCAGCATCAGGAGGGACCTCGTCGTCCCGGCGGTCTGGGGGGCCATGCTTTACAACGTTGCAACACCGGTGTGACGATGGCAACACCCACCGGCGAGTCGCCCCGATCCGGCCCCAGGAGGCTCCGCCATGCCCACCCCGGCCCAGCTCGACGTCCCGATCGACATGGGGGCGATCGCCGCGACGCTCCACCGCGACGGGCTCCTGGGGTGTCCCGGGGCGTTCGCGGTCGACTGGGTCGACCGGCTGCGCGAGGACGTCGAGGCGGCGTACGCCGAGGCCCGGGCGCGCGAGGGCGGCGCCGTGGGGCGCGGGCCGCAGCGGTGGTACGTCGAGGTGCACCCCGAGGCGCTGCGGGGCTTCGCCGACCTGGTCGACCACCCCTGGGTGCAGGCGGTCTGCGAGACGGTGCTCGGCCCGGAGTGGATGGTCGTCGAGGTCGGCTTCGACGTGCCGTTCCCCGGCGCGCGCGACCAGCCGTGGCACCGCGACTTCCCGAGCCCGCGGGAGACCTGGGAGGGCGGCCGGCTGACCTCGCTGGCCTTCAACCTGACCTGCGTCGACACGGTCGAGGAGATGGGCCCCTTCGAGGTCGCGCCCGGCACGCACTGGGAGCGCGGGGAGGACTTCGAGCACGGCATGTTCCCGCCGCGCAGCGACCACCCCCGGCTGCAGGAGGCGGCGGTGCGGAAGTACCCCCGGCGCGGTGACGTCTCGGTGCGGTCCGCGCTCACCCTGCACCGGGGCACCGCGAACGTCGGCGAGGCGTCGCGGCCGGTGCTGGTGCTGGGCGTCGACGCGCCGGGCGCGGGCCACGCCGACCTCCACGACCTCGCCGTCACCGCGGCGTACCGGGAGGCCCTGCCGGCGGCGGTCCGCGACCATCTCGACTGCCGGGTCGTCGACCGGCTCGTGCCGATCGTCCAGAAGCACACCATCGAGGGGCTGGTGATGGGGGAGGAGTGAGGCCCGCCTCCCCGGCGCGGGCGGTTCGGGGGAGCTCGGTCGCGTCCGTAGACTGACCGACCGTGTCCTCCCCTGATCCGAGCTCCGCATCCACGCCCGACCTCGTCGTCGTCGGTTCCGGCTTCTTCGGCCTGACCATCGCCGAGCGCTGCGCGAACGAGCTGGGCCTCCGGGTGCTCGTGCTGGAGCGGCGTGACCACATCGGAGGCAACGCCTACTCCGAGATCGACCCCGAGACCGGCATCGAGGTGCACGTCTACGGCACGCACCTCTTCCACACCTCCAACACCAAGGTGTGGGAGTACGTCAACCGGTTCACCGATTTCACCAGCTACCAGCACCGGGTCTTCGCGAAGTACCAGGGGCAGGTCTACTCCTTCCCGATGAACCTGGGCCTGATCAACCAGTTCTTCGGCAAGAGCCACACCCCCGACGAGGCCCGCGCGCTCATCGCCGAGCAGGCCAGCGAGATCCGCACCGAGGACGCCCAGAACCTCGAGGAGAAGGCGATCTCGCTCATCGGCCGCCCGCTCTACGAGGCGTTCGTCAAGGGCTACACCGCCAAGCAGTGGCAGACCGACCCCAAGGAGCTGAGCGCGGACATCATCACGCGCCTCCCGGTCCGCTACACCTTCGACAACCGCTACTTCAACGACACCTACGAGGGCCTCCCGGTCGACGGCTACACCGCCTGGCTGACCCGGATGGCCGACCACCCCAACATCGAGGTGCGCCTCGGGACCGACTTCCTGGCCGTCGCCGAGGAGTACAAGGGCAAGGTCCCGGTCGTCTACACCGGCCCGGTCGATGAGTACTTCGGGCACTCCGAGGGCCGGTTGTCGTGGCGGACCATCGACCTCGAGCGCGAGACCGTCGACGTCGACGACTACCAGGGCACCGGCGTGGTCAACGCCAACGACGAGGACGTGCCGTGGACCCGGGTGCTGGAGTTCAAGCACCTCCACCCCGAGCGGACCTACCTGCCCGGCAAGTCGATCGTCGTCCACGAGTACAGCCGCTTCGCCGAGGAGGGCGACGAGCCGTACTACCCGGTCAACACCGCCGCGGACCGCGAGAAGCTGCTGCGCTACCGCGAGCTGGCCAAGGCCGAGCCGATGGTCCTCTTCGGGGGCCGCCTGGGCACCTACCAGTACCTCGACATGCACATGGCGATCGGCTCGGCGCTGTCGATGTTCGAGAACAAGCTGCGTCCGCACTTCGCGGACGGCACGCCGCTGACCAGCGGAGGAGTCGACGCATGACCACCACCCCCGCGAGCCCCACGGGCGCGACCGCCCGCCGCCTGCTGCAGCGCCAGATCCTCCCGGTCGACCGGGACTCCGACGTCCTCGCGCTCTACGTCGACCCCGAGGACGCCAAGCTCGACGCCGACAAGTACGAGGTCGGCAGCAACCGGTCGGCCCAGGCGCTCAACAACGCCGCGATCCGGCAGTCGACCTCCACCGGCCGCACGCTGCACCCCGACCAGATCGAGTCGCGCACCGCGCTGCGGGTCAAGTCCGGCGACCGGCTCTCCTTCGGCACCTACTTCAACGCCTTCCCCGCCAGCTACTGGCGGCGCTGGACGGTCGTCGACTCGGTCACCCTCACCGTCACGGTCCGCGGCAGCGGCGCGTCGGTGATCGTCTACAAGTCCATGGCGCGCGGCAACTCCCAGCGCGTGGACATCGCCGAGACGACCGAGGTCGGCAGCAGCACCTTCAGCTTCGACCTCACCCTCAAGCCGTTCGTCGACGGCGGTTGGTACTGGTACGACGTCGTGGCCGGCGACGAGGACGTCGTCGTGGAGTCCGCCGAGTGGACCGCCGAGGTCCCGGCCGACCGGGCCGAGCACGGCACCGTCGACATCGCGATCACCACGATGAACCGCCCCGACTTCTGCGCCGACCTGCTCGTGCAGATCGGCGAGGACGAGACGCTGCGGCCCTACCTCGACACGGTGATGGTCATGGAGCAGGGCACCGACCCGGTGTCCGGCTCGGCGTCCTTCCCGCGGGCCCGGGAGGCCCTCGGCGGGGTGCTGCGGGTCATCGAGCAGGGCAACCTCGGCGGCTCCGGCGGCTACGCCCGGGGCCAGCTGGAGTCGGTGCGCAAGGGCACGGCGACGTACACGCTGATGATGGACGACGACGTGGTCTGCGAGCCCGAGGGCATCGTCCGCGCGATCACCTTCGCCGACCTGGCCCGCCGCCCCACGATCGTGGGCGGCCACATGTTCAACATCTACTCCCGCTCGCGGCTGCACAGCTTCGGCGAGGTCGTCCAGCCGTGGCGGTTCTGGTGGCAGTCGGCCCCCGACACCCAGACCGACTGGGACTTCGCCGGGCGCAACCTGCGCTCGAGCCGCTGGCTGCACAAGCGCATCGACGTGGACTTCAACGGCTGGTTCATGTGCCTGGTCCCGCGGGTCGTGCTCGAGCAGGTGGGGCTCTCCCTGCCGCTGTTCATCAAGTGGGACGACTCGGAGTTCGGGCTGCGCGCCAAGCAGGCCGGCTTCCCGACCGTCACCTTCCCCGGCGCGGCGGTCTGGCACGTGCCGTGGACCGACAAGAACGACGCCCTGGACTGGCAGGCCTACTTCCACCACCGCAACCGGTTGGTCGCGGCGCTGCTCCACTCGCCGTACCCCCGCGGCGGCCGGATGGTCCGCGAGAGCCTCAACCACCAGATCGCGCACCTGGTCTCGATGCAGTACTCCACCGCCGAGCTGCGCCTGCTCGCGATGGAGGACGTGCTGGCCGGCCCGGCCGGGCTGCACGCGATGCTCCCGACCCGGCTCGCGGAGGTCAACGCGCTGCGCAAGCAGTTCCCCGACGCCCAGCTCCAGGCCGACCCCGACGCGTTCCCCTCGGTGCGCCGCAGCAAGCCGCCGCGCAAGGGCCGTGACGCCTCGGAGATCCCCGGCCGGCTCTCCACGCTGATCAGCGCTGGGCTCCAGCCGCTGCGCCAGCTCAAGCCCCCGCGCGCGCTGGCCCAGGAGCACCCCGAGGCCGAGATCCGCGCGATGGACGCCAAGTGGTACCGCCTCGGCACGCTCGACTCCGCCATCGTCTCGATGAACGACGGCACGTCGGCGGCCTTCTACCGCCGCGACCCCGAGAAGTTCCGCGAGCTGACCAGGCGGACGGTCGAGATGCACGAGCGGTACCGCCGTGAGTGGCCGCGGCTCGCCGAGGAGTACCGCGCGGCGCTGGGCGAGATCACCTCGCCCGAGGCGTGGGAGCGGACCTTCGCGCCCTGGCAGGAGCAGGAGCAGCCCACCCAGCAGGGCGAGCGATGACGGAGGCCGGCCGGGCGCGCCTGGTCGACGCGCCGCTCGCTCCGCCCGCGCCCACCGCGGGCCTGATCGACGTCCTGGGCCGCCGCTACCTGCTCAAGCTGCTGGTACGCCGCGAGATCAGCGCGCGCTACCAGGGCTCGTTCCTCGGGTTGCTGTGGTCCTACATCAACCCGCTGACCCAGCTGTTCATCTTCTGGTTCGTCTTCGGCTACATCATCGGGCGCGGCACCGTTGAGAACTACGCGGTGCACGTCTTCTGCGGGCTGATCGTCGTCCACTTCTTCACCGAGACCTTCAACGCCGGCACGCGCTCGATCGTGCGGAACAAGGCGTTGGTCCGGAAGATGGCGATCCCCAAGGAGATGTTCCCGGTCGCCTCGATGCTGGTCTCGCTCTACCACGTCGGCCCGCAGCTGGTGATCCTGCTGGTGGTCTGCCTGGTCACCGGATGGACCCCCGACCCGGTGGGGATGCTGGCCTTCGTGCTGGCGCTGTCGGTCATCGCCGTGCTCGGCACCGCGCTCGCGCTGATCTTCAGCGCGGCCAACGTGTTCTTCCGCGACTTCGCCAGCGCCGTCACGATCCTGACCAACTTCGTCCGCTTCGGCGTGCCGATGATCTACCCCTACAGCCTCGTCGACGATCGCTTCGGCCGGTTCGCGGAGTTCTACCTGCTCAACCCGATCGCCGACGCGGTGCTCCTCGTCCAGCGGGCGTTCTGGGTCGGGACCACCTCCGATCCCGACGAGACCATCGCCGAGCAGATCCCCGACGGCCTGCTGCTCTACGGCGTCGGTGCCCTGCTCGGCTCGATCCTGCTGCTCGGGGTGGGTCAGCTGATCTTCTCGCGGCTGGAGAACAAGATCCCGGAGCGGCTGTCGTGACCGATCCCGCGGCGTACCCCGCCGACACCTCGATCGTGGTCGACCACGTCAGCAAGGACTTCACGCTGCGCTACCACCGCACCGCCAAGCAGATGGCGGTCGCGATGGTCAAGGGCCGCAACCTCAGCGACACCTTCTCCGCGCTCGAGGACGTCTCCTTCACCGTCCAGCAGGGCGAGTCGATCGGCCTGATGGGTCTCAACGGGTCGGGCAAGAGCACGCTGCTCAAGCTGATCAACGGCGTGATGAAGCCCGACACCGGCACCGTGCTGACCCGCGGCCGGATCGCCGGGCTCATCGCGACCGGCGCCGGCTTCCACCCGCAGCTGACCGGCCGGGAGAACGTCTTCCTCAACGCCGCCATCCTCGGCATGACCGAGGCCGAGACGAACCGGAAGTTCGACTCGATCGTGGAGTTCGCCGACATCGGCCGGTTCCTCGAGACGCCGGTCGGCAACTACTCCTCGGGCATGTTCGCCCGGCTCGGATTCGCGGTGGCCATCCACGTCGACTCCGACATCTTCCTCGCCGACGAGGTGCTCGCGGTGGGGGACCGGCCCTTCAAGCGCAAGTGCATGGAGAAGATGCAGGAGATCCGCGAGTCCGGGCGGACCCTCGTCTACGTCAGCCACGCCGCCGGCTCGGTCCGCAAGATGTGCGACCGCGTGATCGTGCTGGAGAAGGGCCGCGTCGGCTTCGACGGCCCCGTCGACGAGGGCATCCGCTACGTCAAGTACGACGACGACAACCAGCGCGCCGAGGACCAGGAGGACGACGAGCTCGGCTCGGACGTCTGACCCACCCCTCTCGCCCCCTTTTTTCGCCGAGTCGGCACTTCTGGCGGCTCGAGTGCGCACTTCTGGTCGGTACGCCGACCGGAAGTGCCGACTCGGCGCGCCGGAAGTGCCGATTCGGCGCGCCGCAAGTGCCGATTCGGCGCGCCGCAAGTGCGGTTTCGGCATGCAGGAAGTGCGGACTCGGCGATGTCGGGGCTCGGCGTGTCGCCGCCGCGGGGAGGCCTACACCGGGCATCCTCGGCTTGACAAATCTGGAAAGTGGCGGCGTGTCGAGTGGAAATTACACCGTTGTAGTTACTCACGGACTCTTCCGATCGGCCTGTGACGCATGTGAAAGTTGCGCCCTGTGTGAACTTCCCCCGCACGAAGAACAGGTCGCCATGTCCAGGTCGAAGGACCGTTTCGTCACCGGTTGCCAGCAGCTGCTGGCCCTCGGGACGGTGCTCGCCGTGCTCACTCCGGCGGCCGGCGTGCTGTCCCTCGACGTGGTGCACGAGGCGCCCAGCAGCGGCGCCGGGCTCGGCCTGGGGGAGAGCAACGGCGTCTCGGTCACCGGCCGGCTCTCGTCGTACTCCGCCGAGCAGACGCACACCTCGGTCGTGCCGGCCGAGGTCGTCGACCCGGTGGTCACCGAGTACGCGCTGACCGCCCCCGCGAACGGCCGCGGCGCCGCCGGCGCCCTGCACGCCCGCACCCGGGTCACCGGGCCGCGGGCCGAGGTCGTCGCCGCCCCGCAGCCGGTCACCGGTTACGGCGCGGTCGGCGTGACCTGGCGGTCGGGGCAGGCGATCGCCGACGACGCGATCTCCTTCGAGGTCCGCACCGAGACCGACGGCGCCTGGACCGGCTGGTCGGAGATGGCCTACCACGACGAGCACGGCCCCGACCCGGACAGCGCCGAGGCGCGGCGCGCCCGCCCGGGCACCGACGAGATGTTCGTCGGCGAGGTCGACCGGGTGCAGGTGCGGGTCCGCTCCGAGGCCGGCGTGCCCGACGACCTGCGGCTCGCCGTGGTCGACCCGGGCCACGCGGGCGTCGTCGCCCGGGAACGCCCGGCGCTGCACGCGACCGGCGGCTCCGCGGCGACCACCACCCCGGCCGTGAAGCGCGCGACCACGGCCGCTGGGCGCGCGTCCACCACCGGGGGCACCGGCGGCGCGCTGGCGCTCCGCGCGGCGACGTACACGCCCCGCCCGGTGATCTACTCCCGCGCCCAGTGGGGCGCCAACGAGGCGCTGCGCGGGAAGAGCGCGCCGTCCTACCACGAGGTCCACGCCGGCTTCGTCCACCACACGGTCAACGCCAACGGCTACACGCGGGCCGAGGTGCCGGGGATCCTGCGCAGCATCTACGCCTACCACACGCAGTCGCGGGGCTGGTCCGACGTGGGCTACAACTTCCTCGTCGACCGCTTCGGCCGGATCTGGGAGGGCCGCTACGGCGGGATCGACCGCCCGGTCGTCGGCGCCCACACGCTCGGCTACAACGAGAACTCCTTCGCGATGTCGGCGATCGGCAACTTCGAGACCGCCAAGCCGAGCAGCGCGATGGTCCAGGCCTACGGCGCGCTGTTCGCCTGGAAGCTCTCCCTGCACGGGGTCGACGCGGTCTCCTCGAGCCAGGTCGTGGGTCGGCGGTCCTTCCGTGCGATCAACGGCCACCGCGACGCCGGCTCGACCGCCTGCCCCGGTCGCCACCTCTACGCGCTGGTGCCGCAGATCCGCGAGCTGGCCGGGCAGGCGCAGACCGGGTGGGCCGGGCGGGAGCGCGAGTCCGACCTGGTCGGCACCCCGCACCCCGACCTGCTGGTCCGAAACGCCACCGACAAGCTGGCCTACCTCATCCCCACCGGCGGGCTGACCGCCTTCCGCGCCGCCCGCCCCGTGGCCACCGGCTGGTCCGCCGCCGACGCGGCCGCCGGCGCGACGGCGGTCGTCTCGCCCGACCTCACCGGCGACGGCCGCGCCGATCTCGTCGTCCGCCGTGCCGACGGCACCGCGCAGGTGCGGGCCGGCGCCGGCAGCGGCGGCTTCGCACCCACCGGCACGACGGTGCCCGGGACCGCGGGCCGCGACCTGCTCATCCCCGCCGGCGACCTCGACGGCGACGGCCGCCACGACCTCGTCGCCCGCACGGCCGACGGCCGCCTCGACCTGTTCCTCGGGACCGGCACCGGCACCGGCTTCACCCGCCGTGCCGGGACCACCGGCTGGGCCGGCTACGACCTTCTCGTGGGTCCCGGCGACGTCGACGGCGACGGTCGGGCCGACCTGCTGGCCCGCGACGCCGCCGGCAAGCTCTGGCTGCACCGCGGCTCCGCCGGGCTCGACCCCGCCACCCGCACCGCGCTGGGTGGGTCGTGGCGCCAGTTCGCCTCGATCACCGCGGGCGGAGACCTCGACCGCGACGGCCGCGCCGACCTGTTCGTGCAGCGCGCCGACAACGGCAACGGCTTCGTCCGGCCCGGCCGCGGCGACGGCACCTTCGGCAGCGCCATCGGCCCGGTCAAGCGGACCGCCGGCCTGACCGGGGTCACCGCCGGCGGCGACCTGCTCGGCGACGCGACCCCCGACCTCGTCGGCCGCCGCGGCGACGCCCTGGTCGTGCTGGAGAACGCCGGCACCTTCGACACCACCGCCGCGGTCCCCACCGGCGTCAACCTCCGCAACGCCGACCTGCTGCTCAGCGTCGGCGACTGGGACCGCGACGGCTTCGGCGACATGGTCACCCGCAACAAGACGACCGGCGCGCTCTCGCTGCGCCGCGGCGACGGCACCGGCCGGTTCACCAAGGCCACCCAGCTCGGGAAGGGCTTCGCCGGCGTCGGCCTGCTCACGGCCGCCGGCGACGTGACCGGCGACGGCTGGCCCGACCTGCTCGGCCAGCCGGCCGGGGGAGCGATGCGGGTCTACCCGGGCAAGGGCCTCGACGGCCTCGCGGCGTCGTACGTCGTGCGCTCGCGGGTCGCGGCCACCCAGCACCTCGCCGTGGGCCGCTGGGACGCCGACGGCGCCCCGGACAGCCTGTTCCGGGTCGGCGACAAGCTGACGCTCTATCCCGGCAACGGCCCCGGCGGCCTGACGACTCCGCGGGCGCTGGGCACCGACGTGTCCGCCTACGACTGGCTGGTCGGCGTCAGCGACGTCCAGCTCACCGGCCACGCCGACGTGATCGCGCGCAGCAAGGCCGACGGGAAGCTGTGGCTGCTGCCCGGCACGACCACCGGCTTCGGCGCGCGGCGGCTGATCGGCGAGGGCGCGGGGGTCTACGACCTGGTCGGCTGAGGGACGTGGTCCCCGGTGGTCAGGCGGGGAAGCGGGCGGTGGCGCGCTCGGCGGCGTACGTCGCCTCGACGCGCTCCCGGTCGGCGTTGACCACGAGGACCAGCGAGCCGCTCCGTGCGAGCGGCTCGGTGAAGGTGGCGAGGCCTGGTGGGGAAGCCGGGTTCGCCTCCGAGAGGAGCCGGCCGCCGTCGGTGAGGAGACTCCCGGCGGCGGCCGCGCTCCACAGCGCGCCCTGGGTCGTGGCGACCCCGTCGACCACGACGGCGGCGTCGTCGTCCTGCGGCGGGTCCCACGGGATGAAGGAGTCCGGCTGCGACCACACCTCCACGCCCACGTCGTGGACGCCGGCGGGCAGCGGGTCGGCGAAGCGGACGCCGAGGGGCCGCAGCGAGCAGGCCAGCACCGGTACGTCGCCGGCCCGGCCGGCCCAGCGGTCGAGCCCGTCGGGGCCGCACACGACCGCGTCGGGCTCCCGGCCGGGCTCGTCGGTCAGGGTGACGGCGAGCCCGGCGTTCCAGGCCGCGCCGAGGAAGACCGGGGCCAGCCAGTGGGCCGGCAGGTCGACGCGCAGGGTGTCGCCGCGCTCGAGGTCGTGCTCCTCGACGAGCAGGGAGGAGGCCTTGGCGACCCAGTTGGCGTACGTCGTCACCGACAGCTCCACCCGCTCGCCGGTCGCGTCGTCGTAGAACGTCACGAGCGGGCGGCCCGGCTCGCGGCGCAGCAGGTCGGCCAGGACGGCGGAGAAGGTCGTCACACCCGTCACCCTAGACACCGCCCGGCCCTAGGCTGCGGGGCCATGAGCCTCCCCGCGCCCACCGACCCGTCCGCGCTCGAGGGCTTCTGGGCCGTCATCCCCGCCGGCGGTGCCGGGACCCGCCTGTGGCCGCTGTCGCGGCGCACCTCCCCGAAGTTCCTGCGCGACCTCACCGGCAGCGGGCGCTCGCTGCTCCAGGAGACCCACGAGCGGCTCGCGCCGCTGGCCGAGGACCGGTTCCTCGTGGTCACCGGCCGCCCGCACCGCGACGCGGTCGCCGAGCAGCTGGCCGGCCTCGGCGACGACGCGATCCTCGCCGAGCCCTCGGCGCGGGACTCGATGGCGGCGATCGGGCTGGCCGCCGCCCTGCTCGAGCGGCGCGACCCCGATGCGGTGATGGGCTCCTTCGCCGCCGACCACGTGATCGCCGATCCCGAGGCGTTCCGCGCCTGCGTGCGGACCGCGGTCGAGGTCGCCCGCGAGGGCTGGCTGGTCACGCTGGGGATCGAGCCGACCTTCGCCTCCTCGGCCTTCGGCTACATCCACCTCGGCGAGGAGCTCCCCGGGCACCCGGGCGTCGCCACGGTCCAGGAGTTCGTCGAGAAGCCGTCGACGGACGTGGCGGCGGCGTACCTGGCGACCGGGCGGTACCGCTGGAACGCCGGCATGTTCGTCGTCCGCCCCACCGTGCTGCTCGACCTGCTCGGCACCTGGCACCCGGAGTTCGCGGCGGCGCTCCGCTCGATCGCCGCCGAGCCCGACCGGCTCGACGAGCTGTGGCCCGACCTGCCGAAGATCGCCCTGGACCACGCCGTCGCCGAGCCTGCCGCCGACGCCGGCCGCGTGGTCACCGTCCCCTCGACCTTCGGGTGGGACGACATCGGCGACTTCGACTCCCTGGCGACCCTGCTCGACGCGCTCCGTGACGAGGGCGGCTCGGTGACGGTGCTGGGCGACGACGCGCTCGTCCGCGCCGTCGACAGCACCGGCCTCGTCGTCCCCCGCTCGGAGCGGGTCGTGGCCGTCGTCGGCCTCGAGGACGTGGTCGTCGTGGACACCCCCGACGCGCTCCTCGTCACCACCCGCGCCCGCGCCCAGGAGGTCAAGGCGGTCGTCGCCGGGCTCACCGAGAGCGGCCGCACCGACCTCACCTGAGGACCGAATGCTGTGCGGAAGCCACGGGCGGGCGTTTCGAGGCGCATACTGGCAGGGATGTCTTCCTCTCGCCGAGCGCGGCCGCGCCATCTTGCCAGCAGTCCCTTCAAGCCCGAGCCCGAGCTCGTGCTGGAGGTCTTCGAGGTCGATGACCGCGTCTCCCACGACGCCCACGGCCTCGGCCGCGTCATCGCCGTCGACTCCTTCTGCGTCACCGTCAACTTCGGCGACCGCAACATCCGGGTCGCCCCGCCGTTCGCGAAGATGTCCAAGCTCTGACCTGAGCAGCTCCACCGAGCAGCTCCGCCGAGCAGCTCCGCCGAGCAGCTCCGCCGGGCCGCAGGTCCCGGTACGCCGACGGGCCGGCCCCTCCGCGAGGAGGGACCGGCCCGTCGGCGTACGAGCAGGCGTCACATGGCGCCGGGCTCGGGGGAGTCCATGTAGGGGTACTCGAGCATGAAGTCCTCGAGGGCCTCGCCCGAGGGGGCCGAGCAGTACTGCCACACGCCGACCTGGGTGGAGGTGTCGGAGACGTCGTTGCCGGCGCCGCCGATCGACCAGTGGGTGAGGGCGATGTGCTGACCGTCGGGGAACGGCTCGCCGTCCTCCTCGGTCCACGGGACGGCCTTGAACTTCAACCGCAGGTTCGAGGTGCCCTTGAACTTGGTCGCGATGCCGCGGATGTCGTCCATCATCTCGTCGTCGTTCGCGGCGGTCTCGTCGTACCAGAGGATCGTGTAGCCGTGCTCGAGGTTGTGCACGAGCGCCTCGATGGCCGGCCGGTCGCCCTCGGTGTAGAGCTTGCGCTCCATCGGGTCGGGCGCGACGTTCGCCTCGTTCCAGTGGGCGCCGAAGGCCGGGGGAGCGTCCTCGTACTGCACCGGCGTGCCGGTGGGGACGTGGTCCTGGTTGCCCGTGGCCTCGCGGGTGGTGATGTCCTGGCAGGCCGACGCCGGCGCGCCGATGGAGGAGACCTCGATGTCGTTGAACTTGCGCAGGTCCCACCAGTCCTTGACCGGCTGGTACGCCGCGGCACCGATGAGGAGGATGGCCACCAGCGAGCAGACACCGACGATCGCGAAGCCACGGCGCTTGTCGGCGCCCTTCTGCTTCTTGCGGATCGAGTCGATGACCGCCTGGCGGTCGTTCTTGGCAGGCTTGGCCACGGTTCGGGTTTCCTCGCGGTGGGTACGGCGGTCGGGGTTGCGCGGGTGAGTCTAGGTCGTGGCCGGCCGCAGCCGTGCCTCGACGGCCGAACCGGCGCCGTCCACCCGCCAGCCGTGGGCGAAGGCGAGCGCCGCGACGGCCTCCGCAGGACCGCCGGTGACGCTCACGCCGTCCTCGGTCGCGGCCACCTCGACGCCGGGCAGCAGCCGCAGCACGGCGGCCAGCTCCTCGGCCGGGACGGGCGAGCCGAACGGCGCCTGGTCGGCCGGGTCGCCCAGCACGGCGCGGACGACGGCCTCGCGGGCGCCGTACCCGAACAGGTCGCCGCCCTCGGGCCGCACCAGCGCCCGCGCGCCCGGACCGTCGTCGCCGGGGGCGAGCACCAGGTCGGCGCGGCCGCGGACGACGGCGAAGGGCCGCGCGCCGAGCTTGCCCGAGGCGAGCTCGGCGACCCCGGCGATCTCGTCGGCGACGGCCGGCGCGGTGACCACCAGGGGGTTGCCGTGGGCGTCGACCCGGCCGCCGAAGTCCTCGGCGACCAGCAGCCCCGCGGCGCCCACCGCGATGTCGGTCTGGCCCTCGCGCCAGGCGCGCCCGGCGGTGTCGGTGACCACGACCCCGACGTTGCGGCCGGTCCGCTCGCGCACGGCGGCGCGGAGCCGGCGAGCCGAGCCGTCGGGGTCGAGCGGCAGCAGCACCACCGAGCCCACCTCGACGTTGCTGGCGTCGATCCCCGCGGCGGCCATGGTCAACCCGTGGCGGGTCCGCACGATGGTCGTCGGCCCGCGGCGGGCCACCACGCGGACGGTCTCGCCGGCGAGCGCCTCCTCGCGCGTCGTACCGCTCACCACGCGGCCCTCGGCCTTGCTCACCACCTTGCTGGTCACCACCAGCACGTCGCCGTCGGCGAGCTCGACCAGCGGCAGCACGAGCGCGGCCAGGTCGTCCCCGGCGCGGACCTCGCCGACGCCGTCGGGCGCCCAGACCTCGATCCCGGAGGTGGTCACGTGACGAGCCCGATGGCGGCGGCGGCCATGGCCGCGGTGGCGTCGTGGTCGGTCATCATCAGCGGTACGGCGGCGCACGCGACCCCGCTCTCGCGCACCCGCTCCACCTGGTCGGCGTCGCCCTCGTCGACCAGCCAGCCGTCGAGGACCCCGGCGGCGGACCGGGCGCCGTAGTGCAGCCCGACCGCGGCAGCGCTGACCTCGACGCCGATCGAGGTGAGCATCTGCTCGGCCATCCCGTGGACGTGGCTGGGCCCGACGATGGGGGAGATGCCGACGACGGGGGCCTTGGTCACCCGCAGCACGTCGCGGACGTCGGGGACGCCGAGGATCGTGCCGACCGAGACGACCGGGTTCGACGGCGGCAGGACGACCAGGTCGGCGCCGGTGATCGCGTCGAGCACACCCGGCCCCGGCGTCGCCTGCTCGAGCCCCACGAACACCACGGTCTCGGCGGGCACCGAGGCGCGCAGGCGCACCCAGTACTCCTGGAAGTGGACCACCCGGCGCCCGCTCGGGCTCTGCTCGTCGGCGATCGCGACGTGGGTCTCCACCCGGTCGTCGGTCATCGGCAGCAGCCGGACCCGGTCGCCGTACCGCGGGGTCAGCCACCGGCGGCACAGCGCGGTCGTCACCTGGGAGAGCGGGTAGCCCGCGTCGAGCATCTGGGTGCGGACCAGGTGGGTGGCCACGTCGCGGTCACCGAGCCCGAACCACGTCGGCTCGACGCCGTACTCGGCCAGCTCGGCCTTGACGCTCCAGGTCTCCTCGCGCCGGCCCCAGCGGCGGACGGGGTCGATGCCGTCGCCGAGGGTGTACATCACCGTGTCGAGGTCGGGGCAGACCTTCAGCCCGTGCACCCAGATGTCGTCGGCGGTGTTGGCCACGACGGTGACGACCGCGTCGGACGCGACCCCGGGGAGGGCGCCGGTCTCGATGCCGTGGAGGAGGCCCTGGAGGAACCGGGCCCCGCCGGTCCCGCCGGCCAGGACGGTGATGTCCCTGATCATGGGGTCATCATCGCGCGGCCACCCGCCGCTCCCGCCGCGGCCCCGCGTCTAGTCCGATCGGACCAATGTGGCTGCGATCGGGACCTATAGCAGATGCGGGCTTGACCAAGTGGGTACGACAGGCATGTAATTCCCACAGTGTTGTACGAGAAGAACACATGCAGCTTCACCGGGTCGGAAGGGCGAGTGCCGTGAGAGAACTCTTTCTCCTCGACGGAGACGCCGAAGAAGCGGGTTGGCAAGAGCGCGCCCTGTGCGCGCAGACCGACCCCGAGGCGTTCTTCCCAGAGAAGGGTGGATCGACGAGGGAGGCCAAGAAGGTCTGTCTCACCTGCGAGGTGCGGACCGAGTGTCTGGAGTCCGCACTGATGAACGACGAGCGCTTCGGTATCTGGGGCGGTCTCTCCGAGAGGGAGCGTCGCAAGCTGAAGAAGCGGGCCGTCTGAGGACGGTCGGCACAGCAGCACAGAAGGAGGGCCCGGCCGGGAACGGCCGGGCTCCTTCTATTTGCGGGGCAGCTCCCCAGCTGCTTCCGGGCCGATCCTCCGGGCCGATCCTCCGGGCCGATCGGATTCGAGCCGGCGGAGGCGGCCGCGTAGGGTCTTCCGACGTGTCTGCCCCGGAACGTGTCGTCGCGCTGCTGGTCAGCCACGACGGCGCGCGCTGGTTGCCGGCCGTGCTCGACGGGCTGCGCGGCCAGACCCGCCCCGTCGACGCGGTGGTCGCGATCGACACGGGCAGCAAGGACGAGAGCGCCGACCTGGTCGGGTCCGCGCTCGGTGACCTGCTGGTCGGCGGCGTCGAGCGGGTCACCGGCGCGACGTCGTACCCGGCGGCCGTGCGGCTCGGGCTCGAGCGCGCCCCCGACGCCGACTGGGTCTGGCTGCTCCACGACGACAGCAACCCCGACCCGGGCGCGCTCGAGGCGCTGCTCGCCGCGGCCGCTGCCGACCCCGAGGCCGACGTGCTCGGCCCCAAGCTGCGCGAGTGGCCCTCGCTGCGGCGCCTGCTCGAGCTCGGCGTCACCATCTCCGGCACCGGGCGGCGCGAGACCGGCCTGGAGCGCGGGGAGTACGACCAGGGCCAGCACGACGCGGTCCGCACCGTGCTGGCGGTCAACACCGCCGGCATGCTCGTGCGGCGCAGCGTGCTCGAGGAGCTCGACGGGTTCGACCCGCAGCTGCCGATCTTCGGCAACGACGTCGACTTCGGCTGGCGCGCCGCCGCGGCCGGCCACCGCACGATCGTGGTGCCCGACGCCGTGGTCTTCCACGCCGAGGCCGCCCACCGCGGCCTGCGCCGCACGCCGCTGACCGGCCGGCACACCCACTACCAGGAGCGCCGCGCCGCGCTCTACACGCTGCTGGCCAACTCCCGCGCCCGCTCGCTGCCCTTCCAGCTGGTCCGGCTCGCGCTCGGCACCGTGCTGCGCGTCATCGGCTTCCTGCTCGTGCGCTCGGTCGGCGAGGCGCTCGACGAGCTCGCGGCGCTGGTCTCGATCTACTCCAGCCCGCGCGAGGTCCACGCCGCCCGGCGCGAGCGGCAGCGGCGGCAGGTCCGTGAGCCCGCCGACGTACGCCGCCTGCTCGCCCCGCCCTGGCTGCCCTACCGCCACGGCCTGGACTTCGTCAGCGACCTCGCGACCGCCGCGACCCACCAGGCCGCCGACGTCGCCGAGCGGCGCCGAGCCGCCCGGGCCGAGCACGACCCCTCCTCGATGGCCGCGCGCCGCATCGAGCTCGACGAGGACGAGGAGTACGCCGACACCGGCGCCGTCGCCCGCTTCCTGACCAACCCCGTGGCGGTCGCGTTGGCGGTGCTCGTCGTCGCGCTGCTCCTCGGGGCCGGCGCGGCGTACGGCTCGGTCGCCGGCGGCGGCCTGTCCCCGGTCCCGGCCTCGGTCGGCGACTGGTGGCGGCTCCACCTCGAGCACTGGCACCCGCTGGGCCAGGGGACCGGCGTGCCCGCGCCGGCCTACCTGCTGCCCCTGGCGCTCCTCGGCTCGGTCCTCGGCACCGCCGGTGCGGTCAGCGCCGTGCTGGTGCTCGCCGCCCCCGTCGCCCTGTGGGGCGCCTGGCGGCTGCTGCGCGTGGTCGGCCGGTTCGTCTCCCCGCAGGGCGCGCCGCGCTGGCTGCTGCTCTGGGGCTCGGCGACCTGGTCGCTGGTCGCCCTCACCAGCGGCGCGTGGGGCGAGGGCCGGCTCGGCCCGGTCGTCGCCACCGCCGTGCTGCCCTGGCTGGCCCACGCCGCCCTCGGCTTCGCCGACCCCGAGCCCGACCGCCGCTGGCGCGCCGCGTGGCGCACCGGCGTGCTGCTCGCCCTGACCACGGCGTTCACCCCGGCCGCCTGGCCGTTCGCGGTCGTGCTCGGCGTGGTCGTGCTCGCGGCGGCGTACGCCGTCGTCCGCTCCGGCCTGCGCGAGCGCTCGGTCTGGGGGCCGCCGGTCGTGGCGCTGGCCGTGCCGCTGGTGCTGCTCGTGCCGTGGTGGCTGCCGAGCCTGACCGAGGGGGCGGCCGCGGGGCTGCTGCTCGACGCGGGCCGGCTGCCCTCGCCGACCGTCTCGCCGCTGGACCTCCTCGCCGGCCGGATCGGCGACCTCGGGGCGCCCTGGTGGCTGGGCGCGGCCGTCGTGGTCCTGGCGGTGCTCGCGCTGGTGCCGCGCCCCACCCGCATCCCCGTGCTCGTCTGCTGGATCGTCGCCGCGGTCGCGGCGGTCTGCGCGGCCGTGCTCAGCACGATCACCCTCACCCTCGCCACGGTCGAGACCGCGCCCGCCCTGGGCGTCTTCGTGGTCCTCCTGCAGGGCGCGTTCGTCACCGCGGCCGTCCTCGGCGGGCAGGGCGCCCCGCGCCGGGTCGTCGCGGTGCTCGCCGCCGTCGCGACGGTGGTGCCCCTCGGCGGGCTGGTCTGGTTCCTGACCGCGGCCGAGAACGACCTCGACGCGGACCCCGGCTCCGCCATCCCGGCCTACATGGTCCAGGCCGCCACCCGCGGCGACGACCACGGCATCCTCGTCATCCGCGGCTCGGTCGAGGACGGGCTGACCTGGGTGGTGCGCCGCGGCGACGGGATCACCCTGGGCGAGGACGAGGTGCTCGCGCTCTCCCCCGAGGACCGCGCGCTCACCCGCGACGTCCAGCAGCTCGCCTCCCGCCCGACACCGGCGCTGGTCACCGAGCTGGCAAACCGGGGGATCGAGTACGTCGTGCTGCCGGCCCCCGCCGACGGGTCGGTCGCCTCGATGCTCGACGCCACCGGCGGCCTGGTGCAGGCCAGCGCCGCGGACCCCGCCACCCGCGCCTGGCAGGTCGACCGGCCGCTCTCCGACGACGCCCTCGACGGGCCGCGGTCGTGGCTGCGGATCGTGCTGCTCGTCGTCCAGGGCGTCGCGCTGGTGTGGGTGCTGGTGCTCTGCGCGCCGACCACCCAGCGTGCGATCGAGCGGAGGCGCCGATGACCCCCTCGACCCCCTCGACCCCCTCGACCCGCCGGTCCGGCGGCCGCTCCGCCGGCGCTTCCCGCGCGCTCGACCTCACCGTGGTGCTCGCGATCGTCCTGCCGCTCATCACCGGCGCGGCGGTCCTGCTGACCCGCACCGACACCCCCGCCGCGCAGGACCGGGGCCCGGCCGCGTCCGCGCTCGGCGCCGCCTCGGTCGTCTGCCCTGCCGCCGGCTCGCCGGTGGCCGTCACCACCGCCTCCGGGGCGTCGGGCGCGGCGTTCGCCGAGGGGCTCGGCGGCCGGGCCGGCGGCGGCTCCGGCGGGTCTGGTGGCTCCGGCTCCGGTGGTTCCGGGCGGGACGAGGTCGAGGTGGCCCTCGCCCCCGACGCTGTCGGCACCGTGCCCGGGCTCGCCGACGAGCCGGTGGTCGTCCGCGCCGAGGACGACCTCGCGCCGGGCCTGGTCGCCGGGCGCGTCGCGGAGCGGCCGCTGCGGGTGGCCGAGTGCGCCGCGCCCGCCCCCGAGCAGTGGTTCACCGGCGTCGGAGCCGGCGCCGGGCACTCCTCGGTGCTCGAGCTGGTCAACCCCGACAACGGGCCGGCCGTGGCCGACGTGGTCGTGACCGGGCGCGCCGGTGTCGTCGACGCCCCCGACCTGCGCGGCGTCGCCGTGCCGGGCCGCAGCTCGGTGCGCCTCGACCTGGCCGACCTGGTCCCGCGCCGCGACGAGCTCTCCCTGCACGTCACCACCCAGCGCGGGCGGGTGCACTCCTCGGTCGTCGACCGCATCGACGAGCTCGGCGCGGGCGCCGCGGCCGAGGACTTCCTGCCGCCGCAGCCCGAGCCCGCCACCTCCCTCACCCTGCTCGGCCTGCCCGCCGGGCCCGGCTCGCGGACGCTCGTCGTCGCCAACGACGGCGACTCCGAGGTGCGGGTCGGCCTGCGGGTCCTCGATGAGCGCTCCGTCTTCGCCCCCGAGGGCCTCGAGGACGTCCGGGTCGCCCCGCAGAGCGTCGCCCGGGTCCAGCTCGGCGCGACCCTGGGCCCGCTCGTCGCCGACGGCGCCCTCGGGCTCGTCCTCGATGCGACCGGGCCGGTCACCGCGACGCTGCGCTCCTTCGTCGGCGGCGACCTGGCGCACGCCGTTCCCCCCGGCGAGGTCAGCTCCTCGACGGTCGCGGTCGTGCCCGAGGGCCGCAAGCGGCTCGTCCTCGGCGGGGCGACCTCCACCGGGGTCGTCGAGGTGGTCGCCCGCGACGCCTCCGGCGAGGAGCTCGCCGCCAAGCGGGTCGAGGTCTCCCCGGACCGCGGGTTCGCGGTCGGGCTGCCCGCGCGGGCCGTGCACCTGACCGTCACCCCGCGGCGCACGCCCGTCGTCGGCGCGGTCGTCGCCGCGACCGGCGGCTCCGGCGTCGTACGGCTCCGCGAGCTGGTGCGCTCCTCGCTCGTCCCCGACGTCCGCCCCGGCCTCCCGTAGCCACCCTCCGCTGGTTGAGCAGCGAGCGCCAGCCCCCCGCTGGTTGAGCAGGCGAGCGCCAGCCCCCCGCTGGTTGAGCAGCGAGCGCCAGCCCCCCGCTGGTTGAGCAGCGAGCGCCAGCGAGCGTGTCGAAACCCGGTGAGCCGAACTGCGGCCTGGGGGACGCGGTTCCGCCTGCGGCGGGCGGGGTGGCTCCCGCGTCGCTCTGCGGCCCGGCTCCTGGCCGGGTACGCCGGGGTGGGGTCGGGGCCTGCGGCTCCCGCCGGACGGGCAGGCCCGGTCGACCAGGCCTGCGCTCGTGCCTCGCTCCGGCCCGCCAGACCCAACCACGACCGGGCCTGCCCGCCCGTCGTCCGCCTCCGGCCCCGACCGCGCGACGTACCCGTCCCGCGGACGGCCCGCCGGCGCGGCGGCGGCCGGGGGAGACGTGTCCGGCAATCCGCGGCCCCGCGCGGGCGATGCCCGGCGGTTCATCAAGGTATGCAGCCGTGTCGTCACTTCCCACGGTGAGCTCCACCCGGGAAGTGGGGGATCGCCTGCATACCTTGATGAAGCGACACGCCCGGCGCCCAGCGAAAGAGGTCAGTCCGCGTCGTACCGCGGGTCGATGACGTGCGGCTCGACGTTGAGCAGGTCGGCGACCTGCTCGACGACGACGGTGAGCACGATGGCGTCGAGGTCGGAGCGGGTCTCGGCGCGGTGCTCGATGGGGCGGCGGAAGACGACGACCCGGGAGGGGGCGCCGCCGGTGCCGCGGACCGCCGAGCCGAGGGGGACCGTCGTGGGGTCCCAGTCGTCGGGGAGGTCGGGGGTGTCCTCGACGGCGTACTCCACGACGCCGAGGCGGTCGGCCCACCGGGCGTCGACCTCGGTGACGACCGCGAGGACGAGGTCGTCGAAGCGCTCGCGGGCGGTGCGGGTCTCAGGTCGGCCGGGGGTGCGGGGGAGGACGCCCGGGCCGCGCATGCCGCGGCCGCGCCGGTCGCGCCGACGGGGGCCGCGAGGTGGTGTGCCCGGGGCGCGGTTCTCCATGCCGCGAGCCTAAGCCGGGCGCGCGGCACCGGGAGGTACGGTCTGCACGTGAGTCCCGCCCGTCGCTGCTCCCGCACCGCGTGCGGCCGTCCCGCGACCAGCACGCTCACCTACGTCTACGCCGACCAGACCGCCGTGCTCGGCCCGCTGGCCACGTACGCCGAGCCGCACGCCTACGACCTGTGCGACGTGCACAGCGAGCGGCTCTCCGCCCCCCGGGGCTGGGAGGTGCTGCGGCTGGCGCCGGACCCGTCCGCCCAGGGCCCCTCCACCGACGACCTGCTCGCCCTCGCCGACGCCGTGCGCGAGGCGGCCCGGCCGGTGCAGCAGGTGGTGCGGCTGCCACCGGCGGAGGAGAACGTCCGTGAGCGCGGCCGCCGCGGGCACCTCCGCGTGCTCAGCTCGGACTGACCTCGTTACTGTCTGGCCATGGCCGACACCCTCGACCCCGCGAACATCGCAGCGATCTTCAAGGCGTACGACGTCCGCGGGACGGTGCCCGACCAGCTCGACGACGACCTGGCGCGCGCGACCGGTCGCGCCTACGTCCAGGTGGTCGGCGCCGAGACCGTGGTCGTGGGCCACGACATGCGCCCCAGCAGCCCCGGCATGGCGCAGGCCTTCGCCGAGGGCGCGATGGCCGCCGGCGCCGACGTGGTGATGATCGGCCTGGCCTCGACCGACCAGCTCTACTTCGCCTCGGGGCACCTCGGCGTCCCCGGCGCGATGTTCACCGCCAGCCACAACCCGGCGCAGTACAACGGCATCAAGATGTGCCGCGCGTTCGCCCAGCCGATCGGCATGGAGACCGGCCTGGCCGAGATCCGCGACCTCGTCGCAGCCGGCGCCCCCGCCGAGCCCACCCCCACCCGGACCGGCACCTGCACCGAGCAGGACGTGCTGGCGGCGTACGCCGACCACCTGCTCTCCCTAGCCCCGGTCGAGGGCCGGCGGCTCAAGGTCGTGGTGGACGCCGGCAACGGCATGGCCGGGCACACCGCGCCCGCTGTCTTCGAGCGCCTGGGCGACCGGGTCGAGCTGGTGCCGATGTACTTCGAGCTCGACGGCACCTTCCCGAACCACGAGGCCAACCCGATCGAGCCGGAGAACCTCCGCGACCTGCAGGCCAAGGTCCTCGAGACCGGCGCGGACGTCGGGCTCGCCTTCGACGGCGACGCCGACCGCTGCTTCCTCGTCGACGAGACCGGCCGCAACGTCTCCCCGTCGACGCTGACCGCGCTGATCGCCGCGCGCGAGCTGGCCAAGGAGCCCGGCGCGACGATCATCCACAACCTGATCACCAGCCGGGCGGTGCCCGAGCTGGTCACCGAGCTCGGCGGCACGCCCGTGCGCACCCGGGTCGGCCACTCCTACATCAAGGCCACGATGGCCGAGACCGACGCGATCTTCGGCGGGGAGCACAGCGGCCACTTCTACTTCCGGGACTTCTGGCGCGCCGACTCCGGCATGCTCGCGGCGCTGCACGCGCTCGCCGCGCTCGCCGGCGCCGACGTCCCCCTCTCCGCGCTGCTCGCCGAGTACGAGCGCTACCCGGTCAGCGGCGAGATCAACTCCACCGTCGCCGACCAGCAGGCCGTGGTCGCCCGGATCGAGGCGGCGTACGCCGGCCGCGACGGTGTCTCGATCGACCGGCTCGACGGGCTGACGGTCAGCCACGCCGACTGGACCTTCAACGTGCGGCCCTCGAACACCGAGCCGCTGCTCCGCCTCAACGCCGAGGGCCGGGACGAGGCCACCATGGCCGCGATCCGCGACGAGGTCCTCGCCACGATCCGTCAGGAGAGCTGATGAACATCGACCAGGGACTGCTGGACATCATCGTCTGCCCCAACTGCCACGGCGAGCTCGCCGTCACGCCGGTCGCCGGCGATGGCGGCGCCGGGGCCGGCGAGGTGGAGCTGGTCTGCCAGGGGGAGTGCGGCTACGCCTACCCCGTGCGCGACGAGATCCCCGTGCTGCTCGTAGACGAGGCCCGGAAGCCGTGACCCGGCGATGACCTGGTTCGACGAGTCCCGCCTCGACGACGAGACGGCCATCGGCGCCGCGGACCTGCGGTTCCGCACCCTGGCCGAGTCCGGCTCGCGGGTGCGCCGCGAGTGCGGCAACGCCGCCGACGCGATCCGCGAGGCCGTCGGCCGGCTGGAGGGCCAGGGCCGGCCCCGGGCGATCATCGCCGCCGGCCCGGACTCCCGGCTGCTGCGCGCGGTCCTCGAGCCGTGGTGCCCGGTGCCGTTCGTGGCCTGGCCCGGCCCGGCGCTGCCCGGCTGGGCCGGCTCGCTGGACCTCGTCGTGGTGCTGGCGCCCGACGGCGCCGACACCGGCACCGCCTCCGCGGTGGCCGAGGCGGTCCGCCGCGGCTGCCAGGTCGTCGTCGCCTGCCCGCCCGCCTCGCTGGTCGCCGAGCACGCCGCGGGGCGCTACAGCACCGTCTTCCCGATCGAGACCCAGGACCAGCTGGCCACCGCGGTGACCGTGCTGTCCTTCCTCGACCAGGTGGCGCTGGGCCCGAGCGCCGACCCCGAGGTCGTCGCCGCGGCGCTGGACGAGGTCGCCATCTCCTGCTCGCCCTACCGCGACCTGTCGATCAACCCGGCCAAGATGCTCGCCATCGCCCTGGCCGACGCGGTCCCGCTGGTGTGGGGCGGCTCGGTGCTGGCCGCCCGCGCCGCGCGCCGGGTGGCGGAGTCGATCCGCCGCGCGAGCGGCCGCACCGCGATCGCCGGCGACGTCGAGCAGGTCCTCCCCGTGATCGAGGCGGCCCGGCCGCGCGACGTCTTCGACGACCCGTTCGCCGACGAGGGCGGCGAGCTGCGCCCGACCCTGCTCGTGCTCGACGACCGCAACGAGGACCCGCTCCTCGTCCAGCAGCGGCGCCGGCTCGAGGAGACCGCGGCCGCCCGCGGCGTACGCGTGGAGACCCTCACGACCGAGGCGCAGAGCGAGGTGGCGCGCTACGCCTCCCTGCTCCTGCAGGGCACGTGGGCCGCGGAGTACCTCCGGCTCGGCCTGGTCGACGACTGACGTACGGCGGCAGGTGACCGGCCGGTCACGTGTACCTCTCAGGAACGCCGGGCACCGTGGACGGGTGCGCAGGGATCCGTGGTTCGACAACGCCAAGATGGGGCTGGTCACGCTCGTCGTGCTCGGCCACGCCTGGGTGCTGCTGCCGAGCACCACGTTCGTGGGGCACGGCTACGACTTCCTCTACGCCTGGCACGTCCCGGCGTTCGTCTTCGTCACCGGCTACCTCTCGCGGTCCTTCACCTACGAGCGCCGGCGGATGTGGCAGCTGGTCCGCACGGTCGCGGTGCCGTACGTCGTCTTCGAGGCCGCCATCGCTGCGTTCCGCATCCTCGTGGGGAACGAGCAGCTCGAGGACCTGTGGCGCGACCCGCACTGGCCGATGTGGTACCTCGCCGCGCTCTTCTTCTGGCGGCTGCTGACGCCGGTCTTCACGCCGCTGTGGGGCGGCGTGGCCATCGCGGTGGCGGTCGCCACCAGCCTGGTCGCGGGCCTCTACGCCGGCGACACCCTCGACGTGGCGCGCGTGCTGGGCCTGCTGCCGTTCTTCGTGATGGGCCTCAAGGCCACCCCGGAGAACCTCGAGCGGCTGCGCGCCCGGTGGGTGCAGGTGTGCGCCGTGGGGGTCTTCGTCGCGATCTGGCTGGTCACCGCGCGCCTGGACGACTGGGCGGCGACCGAGTGGCTCTACTACCGCGCCCGCTACGACGAGCTCGACGTCAGCGACACCCAGGCGTTCCTCACCCGGGCCGGCCTGCTGGTGATCGGCACGCTCGGCGCGTGGGCCTTCCTCGCGCTCGTGCCGCGGGTGGGCGGCTGGTTCACCCGGATGGGCGCCGCGACGCTGGTCGTCTACCTCTTCCACGGCTTCTTCGTGAAGGGCGCCGACTACGCCGGGTTCCCCGACTGGGCCGAGGGCCACTACGGCCTGTCCATCCTGCTGACCACGGTCGCCGCCCTCGGGCTCAGCCTGCTGCTCGCCTGGCAGCCGGTCGCCTCGCGGCTCCAGCACCTCGTCGACCCCGTCGGGTACGCCGAGCGGCGGGTCGACCACGCCCACGAGCTGCGCGACGCGGCCCTGGAGACCGACGTGCTCGCCGAGGCCGTCCAGGACGCCGCCGAGGCGGCCGCAGTCAGCACGGCGGGCAGCACCGCGGCCCCGGCCTCCCGCGGCTAGGGTGCTCGCCATGCCGGACGCCGCCATCACCTCAGGAGAACCCACCCCGTGAGCGCAGGACTCTTCGGGCTGCTCGACGACGTGGCCGCGCTGGCCCGCCTCGCCGCGGCCTCGATCGACGACGTCGGCGCGGCCGCCGGCCGGGCGACGACCAAGGCGGCGGGCGTCGTCATCGACGACACCGCGGTGACCCCGCAGTACGTCCACGGCGTCACCGCGGACCGCGAGCTGCCGATGATCAAGAAGATCGCGATCGGCTCGATCCGCAACAAGCTGCTCATCATCCTGCCGGTGGCGCTGCTCCTCAGCCAGTTCGCCGAGTTCCTGCTGACCCCGATCCTGATGCTCGGCGGCGCCTACCTGTGCTTCGAGGGCGCGGAGAAGATCTGGGGCAAGATCCGGGGGCACGACGGCCACGCCGCCCCGGTCGCGGGGACCGGTGCCGAGGCGGAGAAGACCATGGTCGGCGGGGCGATCCGCACCGACCTGATCCTCTCGGCCGAGATCATGGTCATCTCCCTCAACGAGGTCGCCGACGAGGGCTTCTGGACCCGCGCGGTCATCCTGGTCGTCGTCGCGATCGCCATCACCCTGGTGGTCTACGGCGTCGTCGCGGTGATCGTGAAGATGGACGACATCGGCCTGAGCCTGGCCCAGCGCTCCTCGGCGCTGGCGCAGAAGGTCGGCCGCGGGCTGGTCGCCGGCATGCCCAAGCTGCTCACGGTCATCTCCGTGGTCGGCACGGTCGCCATGCTGTGGGTCGGCGGCCACATCGAGCTGGTCGGCCTCGACGAGCTCGGCTGGCACGCGCCGTACGAGCTGGTGCACCACCTCGAGGTGGGCGTCCACGACGCGACCGGCGCCCTGGGCGGCGTGCTCGGGTGGATCGTCAACACCGCCTGCTCGGCCGTCTTCGGCCTCGTGCTCGGCGCGATCATCGTCGCCGTCGTCCACGTCCTGCCGTTCGGCAAGAAGGACGACCCGGCCGCCGCCCACTGAGCACCGGGTGAGCACCGGGTGAGCACCGGGTGAGCACCGGGTGACCACCGGCCGGTCCCCGCGGGCCGGCCGGGGCGCCTACCTGATATGGGGGGTGTCTCGCGAGGATTGCCCGGTCGGCGTACCGGCGTCCTACCCTCGATGCGATGTCCGTCGCACTCCCAGGAGCACCCATGGACCACAAGGTCGCCGACCTTAGCCTCGCCGATTACGGCCGCACCGAGATCGAGCTCGCCGAGCACGAGATGCCTGGCCTGATGGCCATGCGTGAGCGGTACGCCGCGGAGCAGCCCCTCGCGGGTGCGCGCATCGCCGGCTCGCTGCACATGACCATCCAGACCGCGGTGCTCATCGAGACCCTCACCGCGCTCGGGGCCGAGGTCCGCTGGGCCTCCTGCAACATCTTCTCCACCCAGGACCACGCCGCGGCGGCGATCGCGGTGGGCCCGAACGGCACGCCGGAGGACCCCCAGGGCGTCCCGGTCTTCGCCTGGAAGGGCGAGAGCCTGGAGGAGTACTGGTGGTGCACCCAGCAGATCCTGCAGTGGCCCGACGGCCCCGACGGCGAGAAGCGCTTCGCCAACATGATCCTCGACGACGGTGGCGACGCCACCCTCCTCGTCCACCTCGGTGTCGAGGCGGAGAAGAAGGGCGAGGCGCCCGACCCGGCGACCGCCGCCAGCACCGAGCAGCGGATCATCTTCGAGGTCCTCAACCGCTCGCTGGCCGAGAGCTCGGACCGCTGGACCCAGGTCGCGGCCGAGATCAAGGGCGTCACCGAGGAGACCACCACCGGTGTGCTCCGCCTCTACGACATGATGCGCGAGGGGTCGCTGCTCTTCCCGGCGATCAACGTCAACGACTCGGTCACCAAGTCGAAGTTCGACAACAAGTACGGCTGCCGCCACTCCCTCATCGACGGCATCAACCGCGCCACCGACGTCCTCATCGGCGGCAAGGTCGCGGTCGTCTGCGGCTACGGCGACGTCGGCAAGGGCTGCGCGGAGTCGCTGCGCGGCCAGGGCGCCCGCGTCATCGTCACCGAGATCGACCCGATCTGCGCGCTCCAGGCGGCCATGGACGGCTACCAGGTCACCACGCTGGACGACGTCGTCGAGACCGCCGACATCATCATCACCGCGACGGGCAACAAGGACGTCGTCACGATCGACCAGATGCGCCGGATGAAGCAGAACGCCATCCTCGGCAACATCGGCCACTTCGACAACGAGATCGACATGGCCGGCCTGGAGACCTACCCCGGCGTCGTGCGCAAGAACGTCAAGCCGCAGGTCGACGTGTGGACCTTCCCCGAGGGCGAGGGCAACGCGATCATCGTGCTGTCCGAGGGCCGGCTGATGAACCTCGGCAACGCGACCGGCCACCCGTCGTTCGTGATGTCGAACTCCTTCACCAACCAGGTGCTCGCCCAGATCGAGCTCTACACCAAGCCCCAGGAGTACCCGGTCGGCGTCTACGTGCTGCCCAAGCACCTCGACGAGGAGGTGGCGCGCCTGCACCTCGGCTCGCTCGGGGTCAAGCTGACCATCCTCTCGGACTCCCAGGCCTCCTACCTCGGTGTCGACGCCGCGGGCCCCTACAAGTCCGACCAGTACCGCTACTGACCCCTGGTCGCACCATCACCACCGTGCCGCACCACAGCAGCCCCCGGCTCCGAGGAGTCGGGGGCTGCCGTGCGCGGCTGGCAGGATGGGCAGCATGAGCCAGTCCGGCGGCGCGACCGACTTCGTCACCAAGGGACGCGTCCTCGTCGTCGACGACGACGCCGCCCTGGCCGAGATGCTCACCATCGTGCTGCGCCAGGAGGGCTTCGACAGCCGGATGGTCAACCGTGGCGACCAGGCGCTGGCGGCCTTCCGTGAGTACCGGCCCGACCTGGTGCTGCTGGACCTGATGCTGCCGGGCCGCGACGGGATCGACGTGTGCAAGGAGATCCGCGCGGAGTCCGGCGTACCGATCGTCATGCTCACCGCCAAGGGCGACACCGTCGACGTGGTCGTCGGCCTGGAGTCCGGCGCCGACGACTACGTCGTCAAGCCGTTCAAGCCCAAGGAGCTCATCGCTCGCATCCGCGCCCGGGTGCGCCGCTTCGACGCGACCTCCCAGGCCGAGACGCTCACCATCGGCGACCTGGTGATCGACGTGGCCGGCCACACGGTGACCCGCGACGGTCAGCAGATCAACCTGACCCCGCTGGAGTTCGACCTGCTCGTCGCGCTGGCCCGCAAGCCGCGCCAGGTCTTCAGCCGCGAGGTGCTGCTCGAGCAGGTGTGGGGCTACCGCCACGCCGCCGACACGCGGCTGGTCAACGTCCACGTCCAGCGGCTGCGCTCCAAGGTCGAGCACGACCCCGAGAACCCCGAGATCGTGGTGACGGTCCGTGGCGTCGGCTACAAGGCCGGCTCGGTCTGAGCGCGGCCCGTCGGTCCGGCGCAGCCTGGGGAGCACCGTCCGACGCGGCCTGACGTTCTGGCGCCGGTCCATCCAGGCGCGCGTCGTCGCCTCCACGCTGGTGCTCTCCGCGGTCGTGGTCAGCGTGGTGGGCTGGTTCCTGCTGCAGCAGACCCGCGAGGGGCTGCTGGAGAACCGGGTCGACGCCGTCGTGGCCGAGGCCGACAACGAGGCCGCCGAGGCGGTCGAGCGGCTGGTCGCGGTGCCGGGCACGGAGACCGACGCCAGCACCCAGGCCTCCGAGCTCGCGATCCCGATCATCGCCCGCGGCCAGACCCGCGGCTTCGACGTCGTGCTCGGCGGGGCCGAGAGCGGCGGGGGCGGGCTGGAGTCCGCCGGCAGCGTCTACACCCCGGGCCTCGACACCGCCAGCGTGCCGCGCTCGCTGCTCGACCACTTCGCGCAGAGCAGCGAGACGGCGTGGACCTACGCCCCGATCCGGACCGTCGCGGAGGACGGCAGCGTCTCCACCGAGCCGGGGATCGTGGTCGGCGCGCAGGTGCGGCTGCCCTCCGACGGCCAGGCCCGGACGCTCTACTTCCTCTTCAGCCTCGAGGAGGAGCGCGAGACCCTCGCGCTGGTCACCCGGGCCCTGCTGACCGCCGGCGGCCTGCTGCTCGTGCTCGTCGCGGGGATGACCTGGCTGGTCACCCGCCAGGTGGTCACCCCCATCCGGGCCGCCCGCCGGGTCGCCGAGCGGCTCGCGGCCGGCCGGCTGCAGGAGCGGGTGAAGGTCTCCGGCGAGGACGACCTGGCCCGGCTGGCGCTGTCGTTCAACCAGATGGCCAGCAACCTCCAGCGCCAGATCCGCCAGCTCGAGGAGCTCAGCCGGGTGCAGCGCCGCTTCGTCGCCGACGTCTCCCACGAGCTGCGCACGCCGCTGACGACCGTGCGGATGGCCGGCGACGTGCTCTACGACGCCCGCGACGACTTCGACCCCGCCACCGCCCGGGCCGCGGAGCTGCTGCAGACCGAGCTGGACCGCTTCGAGCGGCTGCTGGTCGACCTGCTGGAGATCAGTCGCTTCGACGCCGGCGCCGCGGTCCTCGAGCTCGAGGACGTCAACCTCGTCGACGTCGCCCACCGCGTCGTCGAGGGCACCCGGCCGCTGGCCGAGCAGCGCGGCGTGACCCTCGTCGTCCGCGCCCCGGCCCGGCCGTGCCTGGCCGAGGCCGACGTACGCCGCGTGGAGCGCATCGTGCGCAACCTGGTCACCAACGCCATCGACCACGCCGGTCCCCCCGAGCGCGGCCGGTCCCGCGTCGTGGTCCACGTCGCGGGCGACGACCACGCCGCGGCGATCGCCGTGCGCGACTACGGCGTCGGGCTGGCGCCGGGGGAGTCCGCGCTGGTCTTCAACCGGTTCTGGCGCGCCGACCCGGCCCGCGCCCGCACCAGCGGCGGCACCGGCCTGGGCCTGTCGATCTCGCTCGAGGACACCCACCTGCACGGCGGCTGGCTCCAGGCCTGGGGCCGCCCCGACGAGGGCGCGCAGTTCCGGCTCACCCTCCCGCGGCGGGCGGGGACCCCGCTGCGGCAGAGCCCGCTGCCCCTGGTGCCCGCCGACGCGCGCGAGCGGCTCGCGGGAGCGACGTCGTGAGCCGCCGGCGCGGGGCCGTCGCGCTGCTCCTGCTGCTGGGGCTGCTGGGGGTGACCACCGGCTGCGTCTCGCTGCCCGAGGCCGGCCCGGTCGTGGAGACCGGCGCCGGGTCCGGCGACGCCGAGGAGGTGGGCCAGTACTACTTCGACCCGCCGCCGCCGCCCGACGGCGCGTCGCCGACCGAGATCGTCGACCGCTTCCTCGACGCGATGACCGCCTTCCCGGTCACCACGTCGGTGGCCCGGCAGTACCTCACCCCGGAGTTCCAGGAGTCGTGGAGCCCCAAGGACGGGATCATCACCTACAGCGACTTCCTGTCCCCGCGCGGCAGCTCGCGGGTCACGGTCACCCTGGTCGGCGCCGCGCGGCTCGACGGCGCCGGGCGCTGGCGCGGGCCGCTGCCGGCGTACGACGAGGTCCTGTCCTTCCCGGTCGAGCTGGTCGACGGGCAGTACCGCATCGCCTCGGCGCCGGACGCCCTGGTGGTGCCGCAGTCGTGGTTCGAGCAGCGCTACCAGCGCGTCGCGCTCTACTTCTTCGACCCCAACGCGCGGGTCCTCGTGCCGGAGCCGGCGTTCGTCCCGCGCGGTGACCAGCTGGTCAGCAACCTGGTCTCCGCGCTGCTCAGCGGCCCGGGCCCGGAGCTCTCGCGGGTGGCCACGACCTTCCTGCCCGCGGGGTCCAGCGTGGAGCTCTCGGTGCCCGTCGGCGACGTCGTCGACATCGCCATCGACGCCTCCGGCTCCGCGCCCGCGCCGACCGACGAGGCGGTCCGGCTGATCGTCGCCCAGCTCGCCTGGACCTTGCGGCAGGTGCCGACCATCCAACGGTTCCGGGTCTCCATCGACGGCCGCCCGATGCAGCTGCCCGGCGGGCTGACGGAGTTCGACGTCGAGGCCGGCCCGGAGTACGACCCGGCCGGCTACCAGGCCACCGCCCGGCTCTTCGGCCTGCGCGACGGCCTGCTCGTCTCGGGCGGCTCGCCGGACGCCCTCGAGCCCACCGACGGCCCCCTCGGCACCCGCGATGCCGGGGTCCGCTCCTTCGCCGTGGACCTCGACGGCACCACCGTCGCGGCGGTCGCCGACAGCGGGGCCACGATGCTGCGCGCCCCGGTGCGGGGCGTCGAGGAGACCGCCGTGCCGGTGGTCACCGGGGCCACCGACCTGCTGCCGCCGGCGTGGGACGTCAGCGGCCGGCTGTGGCTGGTGGACCGCACCGCCGCCGGCGCGCGGTTCTCGACCGTCACCGGCGAGGGGCGTCCGATCCCGCTGCGGATCCCCGGCGTCAGCGGCTCCGACGTCCGCTCCTTCCTCGTCTCCCGCGACGGCTCCCGCGTCGTCGCGGTCGTGCGGACCTCCTCCGGTGACCAGGTGCGGGTGAGCCGGGTGCGCTACGACCAGAACCGCCTGGTCTCCGCCTCCGCCTCCCAGCGCCTGCGGTGGGACGGCGGCGAGGACGTGCGCATCCGCGCCCTCGGCTGGCGCACGCCGACCTCGGTCGCGGTGCTGCACCGGCTCGCCGATGAGCTCTTCGAGGTCCGCGCCCTCTCCGTCGACGGCGCCCCGGCAGGCGCGGAGGCGGCCGCGACCACGCTGCGCGGCCGGTTCGTCGGCCTCGCCGGCACCCCCGTCGCCTCCGGCACCGTCTGGGCGGTCACCCGCACCGGGCTGGTCGACGCCTCCTCCCAGACCCGCGACGTCGTCGGCCTGCCCGCCGGTGTCGGGTCCGTGCGGTACGTCGGCTGAGGCTCCTCCACAGGGCGGCCCGGGCCGGTTGCCCCGGGCCGGTGCGGGCGCCAGGCTCGGCGGGTGGGGACGGGGCTGCTCGACGCGACCGCCGACCTGCTGCTCGGGGGACGGTGCGCGGGCTGCGACCGCCCCGGCCGGGTGCTCTGCGCCGAGTGCCGGGCCGGCCTGCCCACCGACCCGCGGCCCGCGTGGCCGACCCCGCCGCCGGCCGGCCTCGTCGAGCCGTGGGCGGCGGCGTCGTACGACGGGGTGGTGCGGAGCCTGGTGCTCGGTCTCAAGGAGCGCCGCCTGCTGGGGTTGCGGCACCCGCTCGCCGACCTGCTCGCCGGGGCCGCGGGCGCGGCCGCCGCGGCGCGGGTGCCGGCGGGGCCGGTGGTGCTCGTGCCGGTGCCCTCGCGGCCCACGACCGTCCGCGGGCGCGGCCACGACCCGACGTACGCCGTCACGGTCGGCGCCGCGGCCCGGCTGCGGGCGGCGGGGACCGACGCGGTGGCGGCCCGGCTGCTGCGCACCCGCCCCGGGGTGGTCGACCAGGCCGGCCTCGACGCGGCCGCCCGCGCGACCAACCTCGCGGGGTCGATGGCCTGCTCCGACGCCGCCCTGCGCCGCCTGCACCGGCGCCGTACGCACGCGTCGGTCGTGGTGTGCGACGACGTGCTCACCACCGGCGCCACGGCCCGCGAGGCGCAGCGTGCGCTGGAGGCCGTGGGGCTCCACGTGGCCGCGGTGGCGGCGGTCGCCGCGACCCGGCGGAGGTTCCCGCCCGCCGCGCCGGACAGCCGACCAGACAGGTGACCACCAGGGGAGGGGTGCCCTACCGGCGGCTTGGGGCACGGACTACCGTCGTGACATGGAGTCCGTCCGGGTCCGTGGTTGCACCGTCTCGGTGCGGGTCCCGACGAGGGCCCGGACCGATCGGCTAGCCGATGCCAGTCGCAGGCGAAACGGTCCACGTAAGACGTCGCGCGGTCTCCGCGCACGTCGATCACGGTGCGGCTTAGAAGTAAGACCTGCCTCGCCCCGGCCACCAGATGTGGCCGACGGCGGGAGAGGGCCGGTAGTGGCGGAGAAGCTGCGGAAGCCCCAGCAGGCGATTGTGGGGTCGAAGACCAGGTCGGCCGGACGGACTCCTCCCACTCGTGCCCCGCTCGGTACGCCCGTGACGGCGTACCCAGCGGCGGGCATGTCGCGCTGTCCGCACGAGGCGGCGCGAGAGGTCTGAAGCAACCAACTGTCACCAGGAGGTAGACATGGAAGTTGTCGTCACCGGACGCCACTGCGAGATCTCGGAGCGGTTCCGAGAGCATGCAGCGGAGAAGCTGTCCCGGCTGGAGAAGCACGACCACCGGATCATGCGGGTACACGTCGAGGTCGACTGCGAGCCGAACCCCCGTCAACAGGACCGGGGGGTCCACGTGCAGCTGACTGCCTTCTCCAAGGGCCCGGTCATCCGGGCCGAGGCCGCCGCTGACGACAAGATGGGAGCTCTCGACCTCGCGCTCGACAAGATGGCCTCGCAGATGCGCCGCGCGGCCGACCGCCGCCGTGTGCACCGCGGCCAGAAGACGCCCGTCTCGGTCGGCCAGGCCCTGGCCGACCTCGACGCCCTGACCGCTCCGGCCGAGGACGAGTCCGCCGGGGGAGCGGAGTCCCTCGAGCGCAAGGTCGGACCGATCGACGTCATGGGCGACGGGCCGCTGGTCGTGCGGGAGAAGACCCACGCCGCCAGCCCGATGACCCTCGACCAGGCCCTCTACGAGATGGAGCTGGTCGGCCACGACTTCTACCTGTTCGTGGACAAGGAGACCGAGCGGCCCTCGGTGGTCTACCGCCGCCGCGGCTACGACTACGGCGTGATCAACCTCGACCTGGGGGCGGCCGAGTAGCTCCTCGCCCGTCCCCGACGGGCACGGCGTACGACGGGGCGGCCCGCACGGGCCGCCCCGTCGGTGTGTCCCGGGGGGTGTCCTGGGGTGTCCCGGGGCGTCCCGGGGGTGTCCCGGTGGCGTCCGGGGGTGTCCGGGCTGCGGGACCGGCCGTCGAGCGGGGAGACCGGTCCGGTCGACCCGTGCCATGATGCCCGGATGGCGGAACAGATCGCGGATGCAGCAGCCGGCGGGGCCGCCGAGCCGATCCGGGTGCTGCTGGTCGACGACCAGGAGCTCTTCCGGCGTGGGCTGACGATGCTCCTCTCCGTCGAGGACGGCATCGAGGTCGTCGGGGAGGCCGGCGACGGCGTCGAGGGCACCAGCCTCGCGGCCAGCGCCGCGCCCGACGTGGTGCTGCTCGACATCCGGATGCCCAAGCGCACCGGCATCGAGGCCTGCCGGGCCATCAAGGAGGCCGTCCCCTCGGCCAAGATCATCATGCTGACGGTCTCCGATGAGGAGGCCGACCTCTACGAGGCGGTCAAGTCCGGCGCCTCGGGCTACCTGCTCAAGGACTCCTCGATCGAGGAGGTCGCCCAGGCGGTCCGCGTCGTCGCCGACGGCCAGTCGCTGATCAGCCCTTCGATGGCGGTCAAGCTGATCGACGAGTTCAAGCAGATGTCGCGCCCCGAGCGCGAGCACGTCCCGGGCCTGCGGCTGACCGAGCGCGAGCTCGAGGTGCTGCGCCTGGTGGCGAAGGGGATGAACAACCGCGAGATCGCCAAGGAGCTGTTCATCTCCGAGAACACCGTGAAGAACCACGTCCGCAACATCCTCGAGAAGCTCCAGCTCCACTCCCGCATGGAGGCGGTCATGTACGCCGTCCGCGAGAAGCTGCTCGACCTGCCCTGACCGTCCGCCGCCGCTGGTTGAGCAGCGAGCGCTGGCCCCCGCTGGTTGAGCAGCGAAGGCCGGTGCCTCCCGCTGGTTGAGCAGCGAAGGCCGGCGCCCCCCGCTGGTTGAGCAGCGAAGGCCGGTGCCTCCCGCTGGTTGAGCAGCGAAGGCCGGCGCCTCCCGCTGGTTGAGCAGCGAAGGCCGGTGCCCCCCGCTGGTTGAGCAGCGAAGGCCGGCGCCTCCCGCTGGTTGAGCAGCGAAGGCCGGTGCCCCCCGCTGGTTGAGCAGCGAAGGCCGCCAAGGCCTGAGCGTGTCGAAACCCGGTGAGCCGACCGCGGCCTCGGCCACTGCCATCCGCCTGCGGCGGGCGGGGTGGTGGCTCCCGCGTCGCTCGGCGGCCCGGCTCCTGGCCGGCGTACGCCGGGTGGGGGTGGGGCCTGCGGCTCCCGCCGGACGGGCAGGCCCGGTCGACCAGGCCTGCGCTCGTGCCTCGCTCCGGCCCGCCAGACCCGACCACGACCGGGCCTGCCCGCCCGTCGTCCGCCTCCGGCCCCGACCTGCGCGGCGTACTCGTCCTGCGGGCGGACCTCCGGCGCGGCGGCGGCCGGGGGAGAGGTGTCCATCGATCCGCGGGCCGGCCGGTCTCGATCCGGCGGACGTCATGCGGAGCGTGCACCCGCTTGCTCCATCCGTATGACGTCCGTAGCCGAGCCACTCGCCTGGCCCTATCAGCCCCAAGAGCCCCACTAGCCCCATCCGTCCCGGCGTAGACGCGACCCCTGCACTTCTCAGGGGAGATCTGCCCCGATAAGTGCAGGAGTCACCGGTTAACCGGTGACTCCTGCAGCGCGCCGGCCAGCAGGGACGCGCGAGCACGCCGCAGAGCACCGTCTCGGGCCCTAGCCTGCATCCGTGACCGAGCACCTCTCCCGCGCGCAGGCGCGCCGCGTGGCGCTGGCGGCCCAGGGCTTCCTCGACCCGCGGCACACCGCGCCGACGATGCGGACCTTCACGCGCACCCTCGAGCGCACGGGTGTGCTCCAGGTCGACTCGGTCAACGTGCTCCAGCGGGCGCACTTCATGCCGCTCTACTCGCGGATGGGGCCCTACGACACCGGCCTGCTCCAGCGGGCCGCGGAGCGGAGCCCCCGGCGGGTGGTGGAGTACTGGGCGCACGTGCAGGCGTTCATGCCCGTCGAGCTGTGGCCGCACATGCAGCACCGGATGGACGACTACCGCGAGCTGCGCGGCAAGTGGTGGCGCGAGGTCCCCGACGACCTGGCCGCGACGGTCCTCGCCGAGGTGCGGGCGCGCGGGGCGAGCAGCGCCCGCGACCTCGAGCCGCTCCTCGGCGACGACTCGCCGCGCATCAAGGAGCACTGGGGGTGGAACTGGTCGGGGGCGCGCAAGGCGCTGGACCTCCTCTACATGACCGGCGCCCTGGCCATCGCCTCGCGGACCTCGTCCTTTGAGCCGCGCTACGACCTGCCCGAGCGGGTGCTGCCGCCCGAGGTGCTGGCGATGCCCGCCCCCTCGCGGGAGGAGGCGGGCCGCGAGCTGGTGCGCCGGGCGGCCCGCTCCCACGGGATCGCGACCGTCGCGTGCCTGCGCGACTACTACCGGATGGGGCTGGCTGACACCCGGCGGGCGGTCGAGGAGCTGGTCGAGGCCGGCGAGCTGCTCCCCGCCCGGGTCGAGGGGTGGGACCGGCCGGCGTACCTCCACGCCCAGGCCCGGCGCCCCCGTCGGGTCGACGCCCGGGCCCTGCTGAGCCCCTTCGACCCCCTGGTGTGGGAGCGCGAGCGCACCGAGCGGATCTTCGGGTTCCGCTACCGCATCGAGATCTACGTGCCGGCCGAGAAGCGGGTCCACGGTTACTACGTGCTGCCGTTCCTGCTGGGCGACCGGCTGGTCGGGCGCGTCGACCTCAAGGCCGACCGGGCGACCGGGCGGCTCCTGGTCAAGGGCGCGTACGCCGAGCCCGACGCGCCGCCGGAGACGGCGCCGGAGCTCGCGGTCGAGCTGTGCCGGCTGGCCGGCTGGCTGGGCCTGGACGCCGGCGACCCGGTGGTCGTCGAGTCCCGCGGCGACCTCGCCGGGGCGCTCGCTGTGTCTTTGCTCTCCGGTTAGGGAGGGCTCGACCCCGTGGGTAGAGTTGCGGCGCCGCCCGTCCGGCTACCCACCGCTCTAGGAGTTGTACCCCCGTGCCCGTGATCCTCGACAAGCTCCTCCGCATCGGCGAGGGCAAGATCCTGCGCCAGCTCGAGACCGTCGCCAAGGCCGTCAACGCCATCGAGGACGACTTCGTCGCGATGACCGACGAGCAGCTCCAGGCGATGACCGGCGAGCTGAAGCAGCGCCACGAGAACGGGGAGTCCCTCGACGACCTGATGCCGGAGGCCTTCGCGACCGTCCGCGAGGCCGCCAAGCGCGTCATCGGGCAGCGCCACTACGACGTCCAGATCATGGGTGGCGCGGCGCTCCACCTCGGCAACATCGCCGAGATGAAGACCGGTGAGGGCAAGACGCTGGTCGCGACCCTGCCGTCGTACCTCAACGCCCTCTCGGGCAAGGGCGTCCACGTCGTCACCGTCAACGACTACCTGGCCAAGTACCAGGCCGAGATGATGGGCCGCATCCACGCCTTCCTCGGGCTGACGACCGGCGTGATCCTGCCGGAGATGCGCCCGGCCGAGCGCCGCGAGGCCTACGCCTGCGACATCACCTACGGCACCAACAACGAGCTGGGCTTCGACTACCTGCGCGACAACATGGCCTCCGCCCTGGAGGACTGCGTCCAGCGCGGCCACAACTTCGCCGTCGTCGACGAGGTCGACTCGATCCTCATCGACGAGGCGCGGACCCCGCTGATCATCAGCGGTCCGACCCAGGACGAGGTCAAGTGGTACGGCGAGTTCGCCAAGATCGCCCGCACGCTGCAGAAGGACGTCGACTACGAGGTCGACGAGAAGAAGCGCACCATCTCGGTGCTCGAGCCGGGCATCACCAAGGTGGAGGACCACCTCGGGATCGAGAACCTCTACGACTCGGTCAACACCCCGCTCATCTCCTTCATGAACAACTGCATCAAGGCCAAGGAGCTGTTCCGCCGCGACAAGGAGTACGTCGTGCAGGACGGCGAGGTGCTCATCGTCGACGAGCACACCGGCCGCATGCTCGCCGGTCGCCGCTACAACGACGGCCTCCACCAGGCCATCGAGGCCAAGGAGGGCGTGCAGGTCCGCGAGGAGTACCAGACCCTCGCCACCGTCACGCTGCAGAACTACTTCCGCCTCTACGAGAAGCTCTCCGGCATGACCGGCACGGCGATGACCGAGGCCAGCGAGTTCGACAAGATCTACAAGCTCGGCGTCGTCCCGATCCCGACGAACAGGCCGATGGCCCGCATCGACCAGCCCGACCTGGTCTACCGGACCGAGGAGGCCAAGTACGACGCGGTCGTCGAGGACATCGCCGAGCGGCACAAGAAGGGCCAGCCGATGCTGGTCGGCACCGTGTCGGTCGAGAAGTCCGAGCACCTCTCCGAGAAGCTCAAGCGCCGCGGCATCCCGCACACCGTGCTGAACGCGAAGGTCCACGCCGACGAGGCCAAGATCGTCGCGATGGCCGGTCACCGGGGCGCGGTCACCGTCGCCACCAACATGGCCGGTCGAGGCACCGACATCATGCTCGGTGGCTCGGTGGAGTTCCTCGCCGACCAGGAGCTGCGCAAGCGCGGCCTCGAGCCCGGCGGCGAGACCGCCGAGGAGTACGACGCCGCCTGGCCCGAGACCGTCGAGCGGATCAAGGCGCAGGTCGCGGCCGAGCACGACGAGGTCAAGGAGCTCGGCGGCCTCTACGTCATCGGCACCGAGCGCCACGAGTCGCGCCGCATCGACAACCAGCTGCGTGGTCGTTCCGGCCGTCAGGGCGACCCGGGCGAGTCCCGGTTCTACCTCTCGCTCCAGGACGAGCTGATGCGGCTGTTCAAGTCCGAGTGGGTCGACCGGGTGCTCCAGGTCCTCAAGATCCCCGACGACGTCCCGATCGAGAACAAGCGGGTCACGAACGCGATCGCCAACGCCCAGGGCCAGGTCGAGTCGCAGAACTTCGAGTCCCGCAAGAACGTCCTGAAGTACGACGACGTCATGGACCGCCAGCGCAAGGTGGTCTACACCGAGCGCCGCTCGGTCCTCGAGGGCGCCGACCTCAAGGACCAGATCCGCACCTTCATCGACGACGTCGTCGAGGGGTACGTCGCCGGGTCGCTCGCCGACTTCGCCGAGGAGTGGGACCTCGAGCAGCTGTGGACGGACCTCGGCCAGATCTGGCCGATCTCGCTGGACCGCGAGCAGCTCGTCGCCGAGGCCGGCGGCGCGGCCGTGCTGGACCGCGACGACCTGGTCAAGGCGCTCCGCGAGGACGCCCACGCGGCGTACGACCGTCGCGAGCAGGAGAACGGCGAGGAGGTCATGCGCGAGCTCGAGCGGCGCGTGCTCCTCTCGGTCCTCGACCGCAAGTGGCGCGAGCACCTCTACGAGATGGACTACCTGCGCGAGGGCATCTACCTGCGTGCCTACTCCCAGCGCGACCCGCTCGTGGAGTACCAGCGCGAGGGCTTCGACATGTTCGCCGCGATGATGGACGGCATCAAGGAGGAGGCCGTCGGCTTCCTGTTCAACCTCGAGGTCCAGGTCGAGGAGGAGCCGGCGCCCACGCTGTCGGTGGCCGAGGGGCTGCAGTCCCCGGTCGGCCAGGTCGACGGCGCCGCCGCGGCTGCCGAGCCGCAGGCCCCTCACATCCGGGCCAAGGGTCTCGACGCGCCGTCGCGGCCCCAGCAGCTGGCCTACTCCGCCCCCTCCGTCGACGGCGAGGCCGAGGTGGCCACCCGCGTCGAGCAGGAGGAGGACGAGTTCGCCGGCACCGGCCGCAACGACCGGTGCCCCTGCGGCTCGGGCAAGAAGTACAAGCAGTGCCACGGCGCGCCCGGCGGCCCCAGCGGCCTCACCACCCGCGTCAACGGCTGACACCAGCCCCTCGAACGCCGGCTCGGTCCTCGCGGACCCGGCCGGCGTTCGCCGTTCTCCGGTCCGGCAGCGAGCGGGATGCTCACGTCAGGCGAAGTCGAGGGCGGTGCACACCCAGCGGGCGGGCCCGTGCGGGGCGGGCCGCTCCTCGAAGCGGGCGGCGACGGCGCGGGACCGCTCGCCGTAGCGGACGTGGATGCTCGTCTCGGCGGCCGAGGCGCTGACGAAGCAGCTGTGCACGCTGAGCACCTTGGGCCGGACCGGCTGCACGCGACCGACGCCCGGGCGGTGGCCGCCGGCGCGGGCGACGAGGCTGGCGCGGCGGTCGAGGTCGGCGTACACCTCCGCGGTCGCCCAGCGCAGCAGCTGGCTGACGGGGCGGTCGCCGCCGACGATCTCGACGGCCGCCTGGGCGAAGCGCCGCGACCACTGCTCGAGCTCGCGCCGGCGGCGCAGGTCGACGGGCACGACGCCGGCGGAGGTCGCGCCGTCGGGTCCGCGGCCGGGCGGCGGGTCCAGACGCGGGCTGAGGTCGAGCGCGAGGGTGCCCTGGACGGTGGCGGGCAGGGTCGTGCCGGGGAAGGCGAGGACGTTCTCGCCCCGCCCGCCGGGTCGTGGGGTCATGACTGGTCTCCTCGGTGCGCGGCGGGCGGCAGGCGGAGCCGCTGGCCGGGATGGATGAGGTCCGGGTCGTCCCCGATGACGGCCCGGTTGAGCTGGTGGAGGCGGTGCGAGCGACGTACGACGTCGTCGGGGTCCGCCGTGGGGGAGAGGCCGGCGGCCGCGATCGCCCACAGGGTGTCGCCGGTCCGCACGACGTGGGTCCGCGGCGCGTCGGGCTCGCGGGCCGGCGGCCGGGTCGCGCCGTCGACCGCCGCGGCGACCCAGGCGGCGGTGGAGGTCGCCCGGTCCGGCATCGGCAGCCCGTCCAGCGGGTGCGGGCGCTCGGCGGCGAGCGCGGGTGCGGGCACGACGAGCGCGACGCCGCACGCGGCCAGGACCGCGGTCCGCACGAACCGGGGGACGCCCGCGCGCCGGTCCGTGCGGCCGCGGAGCGCCTCGACCACCACGACGGTGGTGAGCAGCCACAGCCACGCGGAGGTGACGAGGACGGCGACGGCGCAGCCGCCGACGAGGAGGTCCTCGAAGGTCGTGCCCGGCCCGGGCGCCGCCCCCGGCACGCTCGGCAGCGCGACCGCACCGAGCCCGGCGACGGTCATCGTCGCGGCCAGCTCGACCAGCAGGCATCGCGCCGGCCGGATACGCCGCGGCTCGTCCATCCCGGACCTCGTCAATCTCTGCGTTTGCGTCCGTTTGCGTGTGTTGAAGCGAGCCAACGCCTGTTGGGCTGGATCGTCAACCCCCTCTCCACAGCGCCTGGCACAGTTCCACCACCACCACCACCACCACTGCTGGATGTGAGGCCATGCCAGGCACGGAGAGCCACGAGAACCCCCAGGCGCAGGCTGCCGCCATCCTCGAAGAGCTGCGCATCGCCGGCTACGACGTGGACTCGGTGTACTCCTTGCGCGAGCGGTACCGCGACTACCGCGACGCCGTCCCGATCCTGGCCGGCTGGCTGCCGCGCGTACGCGACATGGACCTCAAGGAGGGGCTCCTGCGCAGCCTCGCCGTGAGGTTCGCCCAGGCTGCGCTGCCGGCGCTCATCGAGGACTTCACGAGGATGGACACCAGCGTCGACCCCACCGGATTCCAGCTGCGGTGGGCCGCGGGGAACAGCATCGAGGTCCTCTGGGACGACCGCTGCTTCGACGACCTCGTCGCCCTCGCGACCGACCGGGCCTACGGCCGAGGCCGCGAGATGGTCGTCCGCGGCCTGGGCAGGTCCAAGCGCGCCGAAGCAGCCGACGTGCTCATCGGGCTCCTCGATGACCCGGACGTCCTGGTCCCCGCCGTCATCGCCCTGCGCAAGCATCCCGACCCGCGTGCCCGAGGACCGCTGGAGAAGGCGCACGCAGGCCAGGAGAGGTGGGTTCAGAAGGAGATCGAGAAGACGCTCGCGACGCTGCCTTCCTGAGGGTGGAAGCCGGGCGGCCGGGCTCCCCGCGGCCGTGCGGGGTGATCCGCACCACCCGGCGGGCATCGGCCCCTGGCGGCAGGCGCGGGGCCGGTAGCCTGGGGCCGCCGATGGAGGAGGTCCCGATGCGCACGCCGTTGCTCTGGACCCGTGCCCTGGTCCTGGCCGTCGTCGCGCTGGGCGCGGGCGTGGTCTCCCACGTCGCCGCGGACGGCTCCCTCCCGCACCCGGTGGCCCTGGCCGCCCTGCTCGGCCTCAGCACCGTCCTCGTCGCGCCCCTGCTCCGCACCCGCGCCTCCGCCGGGCGCCTGGTCGCCCTCGTGGTCGGCGGCCAGCTCGCGACCCACGCCGCGCTGAGCACCCTGGCCGGCCACGCGGGCACGGCCACCACGTCGGCCACCACGTCGGCCACCGGCTCGGCGCCGGCCGCGCCCCTGCGTGCCGCCCCCGACCTCGCCGGCACGATGGGCGCCGCCGCCGACGCCTCGACCCGGCGTACCGGAAGCCTCATCGAGCAGTACCAGTCCGCGACCGCCGGCGTGGCCGGCGGGCCCGCGGCCGACCCGTTCTCCGCGCTGTCCGCGTTCGTCGACCACCAGGTCGCCCACCTGGCGGCGCAGGGCCCGACGATGGTCCTCGCCCACACCCTCGGCGCGGTGGCGCTGGGGCTGTGGCTCGCCGTGGGCGAGTCGGCGCTGTGGAGCCTGGTCCACCTCGGCCTGGCCCGCCTCGACGTCGCGACGCGCGCCCACCTGGTGCTGGGCGCGGCGCTCGCGGCCGTGCGCGACACCCTTGCCGCCGGCCGCGTCCACCTGCCCGCCCCCGTCCCGCGGCGGGTCCGCCTGCCCGGCGTCCTCGACGACCCCTCCCGGCGCCGCGGTCCACCGAGCCTCCTCCCCGCCTGAGCGGCATCCCGCCCAGGCGTCCCCTGCGGGTCCGACCGGACCCGCGCCCCGGCGCGCGACCGCGCGTCGTACCGCCTTGCCCGGAGGAGACACCATGCATTCCAGCACCACCCGTTCCAGCACCCCCGCGCCCGCCCGTCCGGCCCGGCGCCGGCGCGCCGCCCTCGGGGCGCTCGCCCTCGCCGGGGCCCTGGCGCTGACCGCCTGCGGCGAGGACGCCGAGCCCTCCGCGTCCACCTCCGAGTCCACCTCCGCGTCCACCTCCGAGGGCGCGGAGGTCGTCGTCACCGACCCGTGGGTCCGCGCGACCGACGGCGCCGAGGACACCTCGATGACCGCCGCGTTCATGGACCTCGCCAACGACGGCGACGAGGACGTCACCCTGGTCTCGGCGTCCACCGACGTCGCCGGCATGGTCGAGCTGCACGAGATCGCGAACGTCGACGGCAAGCCGGTCATGCAGGAGGCGGCCGGCGGCATCGAGCTCGGCGCCGGTGGCGGCCAGCTGCTCCAGCCCGGCGGCTACCACGTGATGCTGATGGACCTCGCCGGCGAGCTGGCCGCGGGCGAGGAGGTCGACCTCACCCTGGAGTTCTCCGACGGCAGCACCGTCGAGGTGACCGCCCCGGTCAAGGCGTTCACCGAGGAGGAGGGCCACTACCACGACCACGGCTCCCACGACCACGGCTCCTCCGACGAGGGCGACGGGCACTCCCAGTGAGCACCTCCGGGGTCGGCCGACGCGGGTTCCTCGGCTACGTCGGCACGGCGGTCGCGGGAGCGGCCGCCGGCGCCGGCGGGGTCGCGCTGGCCGGCTCCGCGGGCGGTGCCGAGGGCACCCCCGCCCCGGATGCCACGGCGTGGGCCGGGCGCACCATCGCGCCGTACGGAGCGCACCAGCCGGGCGTCGCCACCTCAAGCCCGCACGTCACCGAGCTGGTCGCCCTCGACCTGCTGCCCGGCGCCGACCGCGACGCGCTGGGCCGGCTGATGCGGGTGTGGACCGGGGACGTGGAGGCGCTCACCCAGGGCCGCCCGGCCCCCGGCGACACCGCGCCGTGGCTGGCCGGCGCCCGGGCCGACCTGACGATCACCGTGGGGGCCGGGCCCGGCGCGTTCGGGCCGCGCCTGCTCGGCGAGCCCCCCGCCGGCTTCGGCACCGTCCCGCCGATGCGCCACGACCGGCTCCAGGAGCGGTGGAACGGCGGGGACCTCGTGCTCGTGGTCGCCGCCCGTGACGCGACAACCGTCGCCCACGCCGTACGACGCCTGGTGGCCGACGCCGCGCCGTTCGCCACGCCCCGCTGGCGCCAGCACGGCTCGTGGAACGGCGTCGACGGGCGCGGGCAGGCGGTGACCGGGCGCAACCTGTTCGGGCAGGTCGACGGCTCGGCGAACCCCCGGCCCGGCACGGACCTCTTCGACGAGACGGTCTGGATCGACGAGGGCGACTGGGCGGGCGGCACCACCCTGGTCGTGCGCCGCATCCGGATGGACCTCGACACCTGGGACGAGCTCACCCGCGACGAGCAGGAGCGCTCGGTGGGACGACGCCTCGACGACGGCGCCCCGCTGACCGGCGGCGAGGAGCTCGACGACGTCGACCTGACCGCGCGCACCGGCGGCCGGCCCACGATCGCCCGCGACGCCCACGCCCGGCGCTCCCACCCCGACCTCAACGGCGGTCGGCGGATCTTCCGCAAGGGCGCGAACTACGTGCTCGACACCGACCGGGGCGTGGAGTCCGGCCTGCTCTTCCAGAGCTTCCAGGCCGACCTGCTCGACCAGTTCGTGCCGATCCAGCGCAGCATCGACGAGCTCGACGCCCTCAACGAGTGGACGACCGCGATCGGCTCGGCGAGCTTCGTGGTGCTGCCGGGCTTCGAGGAGGGCGGCTGGCTGGGCCAGGTCCGGCTGGGGTGAGCCTCAGTCGAGCGGCTTGACCCGCACGGTGTCGGTGGCCGCGGCCTTGGCCGCCCGGGGGGTGGCCTGGAAGACCGCGCGGACCTGGTGCGTGCCGGGCGGCAGGTCGCGGACCAGCTGTTCGGCGCGGCCCTCGCGCAGGCGCATGGTGACCTTCCGGCCGGCCACGTTGACGACCACCTCGCCCGCGGGGTGCCCGGACGCCAGCGCCGCCGAGGTCGCCACCACGGTGACCAGGGCGCGCCCCTTGCGGCCGGAGGCGCGGACGGTTAAGTCCACGTCGGCTCGCCCGGGGGAGGGCCAGGAGACGGTCTGGCTGGCGGTGGCGGCCCCCGCGGCGGCCACGTCGACGCGGACCGAGATCCGCGAGCCCACGTCGCCCCGGCGCACGTTGTAGTCCGACCCACGGGCGCCGCCGATGGGCTTGCCGTCGCGCAGCCAGGTGTAGGTCGGGGTCGCCTCGGCCGGGGTCCAGGTGCCGGGGCGGACGACGATCTTCTTCCCGAAGACGACCCGCCCGCTCGCGGTGAACGGTGCGGTGATCGCGACCGCGGTCTCCCGGTCGCGGAAGTTGTCGATGCGGTTCTTGGTCTTCCTCCGGATCGCCGGCAGGACGGCGTACAGGTTCGAGCCCGGGCAGGAGGTGCTGTTGGTGTCGCGGTGCCCGTCGATCACCGGCAGCTTCACCGTGCGGCCGGAGCGGAACTTGTCGCTGCCCTCGCTGACCACGGTCGCCTGCCCGAGGGGGTCGCGGCCGTACTTGTCGAGCTTCCAGGCCGCCACCCGGGCGATCGCGGCGATGACCGCATCGGTCGGCTTCGCCTGGTCGAAGTTGCCGATGACCGAGATGCCGAGGGAGTTGTGGTTGAAGCCGAGGGTGTGGGCGCCCCGGACGTTCTTGGCCGCGCCGCCCGCGCGCCCCATCCAGATCCGGCCGAAGCGGTCGACGAGGAAGTTGTAGCCGATGTCGGACCAGCCCAGGCTCTGGGTGTGATAGGCGTACATGCCGCGGATCAGGGCCGGCACGTCCGCGGCGGCGTAGCTGTTGCTGTTGACCGTGTGGTGGACGTGCACCTGGTGGACCGTCGAGATGTACGACGGCGGCTTGTCGCGCAGGTTCTCGTTGGCGCCCCACGCCTTGCGGTTGCGGATGTTCGGCCGGGGCACCGCCTTCGCGGCTGCGGCGGCCGTCGTGGTGGTCCGGCCCAGCGCCTGGACCTCGGAGTCGTCGGTGTCGTCGAGCGCCGCCTCGTCCCCGGGGAGCGGGGTGGGGTGCAGCAGCACCAGCGCGAGGTCCGCGGGCCGCTCGCCGACCACCCGGACCCGGACGCCGTCGGTCGGGCCGACCCAGACCAGGTCGCTGCCGACGGTGGACCCCACCCCGTCGGCGCCGGGGTCGGGGGACTCGTGGGGGGCCGGGGCGCGGGTCCAGGGCTCCCAGGTCGAGCCGCGCCGGACGCTGAGCTCCAGCACCGGCTCGACGTCCCCGCGGGTCCAGGTGAAGCCGATCATGGAGTACGTCGTGGTCGCGAGCTTGCCGGTGCTGCGGCGGGCCGCGGGCCCGGAGGCCGCGGGACCGCCCTCGACCAGGACCTGGTCGTCCAGGGGGAGGGTGAGGGACTCCACGCCCATGTCGCCGGCGCTGAGCCGGAGCGGGTCGGCGCCCCCGTCGTCACCTCCGATGAGGCCGGTGCGGGCTGCCGTGCCGATGCCGGCGACAGCTGCGGTTCCCCCGGCCAGGGCCAGGAGGAGCGGGCGGCGTCGGGTGCTCGTCACAGCACCATCATCCGTCACAGGGTCCCCAGAACTCACCTCCGGTGGTCCTCGGCCTGTCGCCCGATGGTCGTAGGACCGGGTTAGTGAAAACTTTCACAAGCCCTCGGAAACGTCCGAGGCCCGACCTACGGTGGACGGCATGGTGCCCATCGACGTGCTCCTGTCCTCGGTCGTCGTGCCTGCGGCCGACGCCGTCACGGCGGTCGCGGACGCCGTCGCCGATCCGGCCGGTCTGCTGCCGGCCCGGCAGCAGATGGCGCTCTCGCTGGGCTGGCACATCATCCTGGCCTGCTTCGGTGTCGCGTTCCCCGCGATCATCTTCGCGATGCACGTCATCGGCCTGCGCCGGGGCAACGAGCACGCCCTGGTCCTCGCCCAGCGCTGGGCGAAGGTCTCCGCGGTGCTCTTCGCCATCGGTGCGGTCTCCGGCACCGTGCTCAGCTTCGAGATGGGCCTGCTCTGGCCCGGCCTGATGGGCACCTTCGGCGACGTGCTGGGGCTGCCGTTCGCCTTCGAGGGGCTGGCGTTCTTCCTCGAGGCGATCTTCCTCGGCATCTACCTCTACGGGTGGGGCCGGATGCCGGCCAAGCAGCACCTGCTGATGATCGTGCCGATGGCGATCACCGGCGTGATCGGCACCTACTGCGTGATCGCGGTCAACGCCTGGATGAACGTGCCGGTCGGCTTCAAGGTCGTCGACGGCGAGGTCACCGACATCGAGCCGTGGGCGGTCATGTTCAACCCCGCGGCGTTCTGGCAGTTCCTGCACATGTGGCTCGCGGCGTACATGGTCGCCGGCTTCGCCATCGCCGCGGTGTACGCCGTCGGCATGCTGCGCGGGCGCCGCGACGAGCGGCACCGGCTCGGCTTCCGCGTGGCGATGGCCTTCGCGAGCGTCTCGGCGGTGCTGCAGCCCTTCGTCGGCCACCTGCTCGGCGGCCGGCTCGCCCAGTGGCAGCCGGCCAAGCTGGCGGCCTTCGAGCTCGCGACCGAGACCGAGCAACCCGCGCCGCTGCGCCTGGGCGGGATCCTCATCGACGGGGAGGTCCGCTACGCCCTCGACATCCCCTACCTCGGCTCCCTGATCGCGCGGAACTCCTTCAACAAGCCGGTCGTGGGCCTCGATGAGTTCCCCGCCGACACCCACCCGCCGGTCAACATCACCCACCTCTCCTTCCAGCTCATGGTCGGCCTCGGCACCCTGCTCGCGCTCGTCGCCGTCGTCTACTGGTTCGCCCAGTGGCGCGGCCGCGACCTGGCCGAGTGGCCCTGGTTCCTCCGGTTCATGGCCACCGGCGGTGTGCTGGCGATCGTGGCGATGGAGGCCGGCTGGATCGCCACCGAGGTCGGCCGTCAGCCGTGGATCGTCCAGGACGTCATGCGCACGCCCGAGGCGGCCGGCGACAACCCGGGGTTGTGGTGGCTGCTCGGCGCGACAACGGTGGTCTACACGGCGATGACGATCGGCGCGATCGTGGTCCTGCGCTCGATGGCCCGCCGGTGGCGGGCGGGGGAGACCGACCTGCCGAGCCCGTACGCACCGGACCCGCTCGGCTCGGAGGACCCCGCGGCGACCGGTGGGGAGGTGCGCTGATGCTCGCGACGACGGTCGCGGCCGCGCTGTTCGTCGGCGTGCTGGCGTACGCGATCTTCGGCGGCGCGGACTTCGGCTCGGGGTTCTACGACCTCACCGCCGGTGGCAGCAGGAAGGGCGCCGAGCTGCGCACCCTGGTCGACCACAGCATCGGGCCGGTGTGGGAGGCCAACCACGTGTGGCTGATCTACGTGCTGGTGACCTGGTGGACGGCCTTCCCCGAGTCGTTCGCCTCGGCGATGTCCACGCTGATCCTGCCGCTCCTGCTCGCCCTGCTCGGCATCGTGCTCCGGGGCGCGAGCTTCGCCTTCCGCAAATACGCCGCGTCGCTGGCCCAGGCCCGCCTGTTCGGCATCGTCTTCGCCACCTCCTCGGTGGTCACGCCGTTCTTCCTCGGCACCGTAGCCGGGGCGATCGCGTCCGGACGGGTGCCGGCGGAGGGCCGCGGCGACCTGTGGACCTCGTGGCTGAACCCGACGTCGGCGTTCGGCGGGGTCATCGCCGTGGGCACGTGCGCCTTCCTGGCCGGGTGCTTCCTGTGCGCCGACGCCGCCCGGGGCGGACACGAGCGGCTCAGCGAGCAGTTGCGCCGGCGCACGATCGGGGTCGGCCTCGTGACGGGTGCCGTGGTGCTCGCCGCGTTGGTCCCGCTCGAGCGGGACGCGCCCACGCTGGCCGACGGCCTGGAGACCCAGGCCGCGCCGCTGGTCATCGCGTCCGCGCTGGCGGGGGTGGCGACGCTCGTCCTGCTGGCCCGCCGGCGCTTCTCGCTCGCGCGGGTGACCGCCGTGGTCGCCGTCGCGGCCGTCGTGTCCGGGTGGGGCGTGGGGCAGTACCCCTGGCTGCTCGTCGACGAGGTCACCATCGCCGACGCCGCCGGCGCGCGGGCGACGCTCCAGGCGCTGCTCGTCGCGGTCGGGCTGGCCGCGGTGATCGTGGTCCCGGCCCTGGTCTACCTCTACCGCCTCACGCAGACGGAGGCGTGGTCGCGGCCCGACCACTGACCCCGCAGGGCCGTGCCGGGCGCGACCACGCCTCCGCGTGGGTGCCGACCTGGGTCAGCGGTGCGCGCGCTGACCGGAGTTGCGACCGGTGAGGGTCGAGGCCACGATCACCAGGACCGCGGCGATCGCGATCGAGACGATCCAGCGGGTCCAGTCGATGCCGTTCGAGCCGTCGCCGCCGAAGGCCTGGTAGACCACGAGCCCGAGAAGGACGCCGCCGACGCCGCAGAGCAGCGTCAGCCACAGCGGGATGTTGTCCTTGTCGCCGGGGGCGACGAACTTGCCGAGCAGGCCGATGATCAGGCCGGCGATGATGATGCCCACGATCTCCATGGGTAGTGCTCCTGTCCGTGCGGGGGAGTGGTGCAGGGGCGGCGAGCGCGCGCCCTGGGGTCCCGTACCCATCTCGCGGCTCCCGGCACGCCTGCCGCGGCGCTAGGGTCCGCGGGCATGGGGTGGGAGCGCGAGCTGTTCGGGGTCCTCGACGACCTCGAGCAGCAGGCCGAGGCGGCGTACGACCTCGAGCGCGCGGCGGAGCTCGCCGACCGCAGCCGCGCCGAGTACCAGCAGGTCACGCTCGCCTCCCGGCTCGTCGCCTCGCTGGATCGCGAGGTGGTGCTGGAGGTGCGGGGCGTGGGCCCGACGGCCGGGGTCCTCGAGCGGGTCGGCACCGGGTGGTGCCACCTGCGGGCGCCGGGTCAGGACTGGGTCGTGCACCTGCCGGCGGTGCTCGCCGTCCGCGACGCCGCCGAGCGGTCGGTGCCCGAGGTCGCCTGGCCCGCGACCGCCCGCCTCGGCCTCGGCTCGCCGCTGCGCCGGCTCGCCGAGGCCGCCGAGCGCTGCGTCGTCCGCACCGTCGAGGGCACCGCCCACGACGGCACCCTCTCCCGGGTGGGCGCCGACTTCGTCGAGGTCCGCACCGGCGGCACCGGCCGGGTCGTCCTCGTCGCCTTCACCGGTCTCGCCGCCGTCCAGTCCCGCGACCCCTGACGGGTCAGGTGGCGTCGACGTCGTACGGCGGGACCTCACCGGCAGCGAGGGGGCGCAGGCCGCGGCGCGGGGGACGGGCGGCCTCCTCCTCGGCGTCGGCCATCGCCTCCATCACGTGCTTGCGGACGATGGCGCGGGGGTCGAGGTCGCTCAGCTCGAGGTCGGCGTACTCCGGTCCGAGCTCGTTGCGCAGCTCGTCGCGCGCGGAGTTGGCGAACTGCTTGGCCTTGCGCAGGAACTGACCGGCCTGCTTGGCCAGGTCGGGGAGCCGGTCGGGACCGAAGACGAGCACCGCGACGAACGCGATGACAGCGAACTCCGGCAGGCCGACCCCGAACATGGGTCAGAACCTAGCGGCTGGCGTGAGCCCCAACTGCATGCCGGCCAGTCCGCGGCCGCGACCGGACAGGGTGGAGGCGATCTGGTGCAGCTCGCGGGCCGCGGGCGCGGTCGGGTCGGACTCGACGATCGGCTTGCCGATGTCGCCGCCCTCGCGCAGGGAGATGTCGAGGGGGATGCGGCCCAGGACCGGCACGTCGTAGCCGAAGCGGGAGGACAGCGTCTGCGCCACGCGGTCGCCGCCGCCGGAGCCGAAGACCTCGAGGCGGTGGTCCTTGCCCTCGGCCGCGCAGTGCGGGCAGGGCAGGTAGCTCATGTTCTCCACGACGCCGACGACGCGCTGGTGCATCATCGAGGCCATCGTGCCCGCGCGCTCGGCCACCTCGGCGGCGGCCTCCTGCGGGGTGGTCACCACGACGACCTCGGCGCCGGGCAGGTGCTGACCCAGCGAGATCGCCACGTCGCCGGTGCCCGGCGGGAGGTCGAGGAGCAGGACGTCGAGGTCGCCCCAGTAGACGTCGGAGAGCATCTGGACCAGGGCCCGGTCGAGCATCGGGCCGCGCCAGGCGACGACCTGGTCGCGCCGCGGCTTGAGCATGCCGATGGAGATCACCGAGACGCCGCTGGGGGTGGGGACCGGCATGATCAGGTCGTCGACCTGGGTGGGCCGGGAGTCCGCGACACCGAGCATGGCGGGCACCGAGTGGCCGTAGATGTCGGCGTCGACGACGCCGACCTTGAGGCCCTGGCCGGCCATCGCGAGCGCGAGGTTGACGGTGACCGAGGACTTGCCGACACCGCCCTTGCCGCTGGCGATCGCGAAGACCTTGGTCAGGTTGCCGGGCTGCGCGAAGGGGATCTCGCGCTGCGCCTGGCCGCCGCTGAGCACGTCCTTGAGGCCGGCCCGCTGCTCGGCGGTCATCACGCCGAGGGAGAGGTCCACACCGGTGATCCCGGGGACCTGGGTGACGGCGGCGGTGACGTCGCGGTTGATGGTGTCCTTCAGCGGACATCCGGCGACCGTCAGCAGCACGTGGACCTTCGCGAGACCGGCGCCGTCGACCTCGACGGAGTCGACCATGCCCAGCTCGGTGATCGGCCGCTTGATCTCGGGGTCGTTGACCGTCGCGAGTGCTGCGGTGACCTTGTCGACAAGCCCAGTGCTCATGATGTCCGAGTCTAGGTCGCGGGGGAGTCCGGCCCCGCATCCGTGGCAGGGGTGGGACGAGTCTCACGCGCCTGGCGTCGGTCGGCGTGCTCGTCGGCCCGCTCCAGCGCTCCCGCCTCGGCCCGCTCGTCGAGCTCCTGGAGCAGCGCGCGCAGCTCCGAGCGCAGGAAGTCGCGGGTGGCCATCTCGCCCACCGACATCCGCAGCGAGGCGACCTCGCGGGCGAGGAACTCCATGTCGGCGTGGGCCCGGGCGTTGGCCTGGCGGTCCTGCTCGGCGATGACCTTGTCGCGCTGCTCCTGCCGGTTCTGCGCGAGCAGGATCAGCGGTGCGGCGTACGACGCCTGGAGGCTGAGCATCAGGGTCAGGAAGATGAAGGCGTACGGGTCGTAGCGCCAGTCCGCGGGCGCCAGGGTGTTCCACAGCACCCACACGATGACGAACGCCGTCATGTAGATGAGGAACCGCGCGGTGCCCATGAACCGCGCGAACTGCTCGGCGAAGACGCCGAAGGTGTCGGCGTCGTACGACGGTCGGCGGCTGAGGAAGGACCGGCGCCGCAGGTCGCGGGGGGTGTCGAGGCGGCTCGGGGTGGAGCGCTGCTGCTGCTCAGGCACGACGCACCGCCCGGTCCCGCCAGCCCTCGGGCAGCATGTGGTCGAGCAGGTCGTCGACGGTCACCGCGCCGAGCAGGTGGCCGTTCTCGTCCACGACCGGCGCCGCCACCAGGTTGTACGTCGCCAGGTGGGCCGCGACCTGGTCGATCGTGGCCGCGGGCTTGAGGTTCTCCATCGAGTCGTCCAGCGCGCCGGCGACGAGGGTCGAGGGGGGCTCGCGCAGGAGCCGCTGGATGTGGGCGACGCCGAGGAACCGTCCGGTCGGGGTCTCCAGCGGCGGCCGGCACACGTAGACGAGGGCGGCCAGCGCCGGGGTCAGCTCGGGGTTGCGCACGTGCGCGAGCGCGTCGGCGATGGTCGCGTCCGGCCCGAGGATGACCGGCTCGGGGGTCATCATCGCGCCGGCGGTGTTCTCGACGTACGACATCAGCCGCCGCACGTCCTCGGCCTCCGCCGGCTCCATCAGGTCCAGCAGCACCTGCGCGGTCTCGGGGGAGAGGTCGGCGATGAGGTCGGCGGCGTCGTCGGCGGACATCTCCTCGAGCACGTCGGCGGCGCGCTCGGTGTCGAGGTGGCTGAGGATCTCGACCTGGTCCTCGTCCGGGAGCTCCTCGAGGACGTCGGCGAGCCGCTCGTCGTCGAGCGCGGCGACGACCGCCGTGCGCCGCTCGGGGGGCAGGTCGTGGATCATGCTCGCCGCGTCGGCGGGGCGCATCTCGTTGAGCGCGTGGACCAGGTGGGTGGCGCCCTGGGTCTCCTCGCGGCGGGTGAGGCCGTCGACGTCGCGCCACTCCACGACGTGGGTCTGGCCGCGGCGGCGCAGCCCCTTGGTCGGCTCCTGGACCGCGACCCGGCTCAGCACCCAGTCTCGGTTGCGGGCCTGCTCCATCGCCACGTCGTAGACGGTGCCGCGCACGCCGGAGGAGGTGATCGTGACGTCGCGGTCGAGCATCTCGCCGATGACCAGGGTCTCGGTCGAGCGCTGCTCGAAGCGGCGCATGTTGAGCAGGCCGGTCGTGTAGACCGAGCCGGCGTCGATGTGGGTCACCCGCGTCATCGGCACGAAGATCCGCCGCCGGCCGAACACCTCGGCCACCATGCCGAGCACGCGCGGCTGGCTGACCTCCGAGCGGACGGCCGCCACGAGGTCGCGCACCTTGGCCACCTGGTCGCCCTGCGGGTCGAAGATCGGCAGCCCGACCAGGCGGGCCGCGTAGACGCGCGCGGGAGTGGTGCTCACGTTGCGAGGCTAGCGGCCGCGGTGGCTCGCAGCCGCGCGGTGGGAGGATGTGGAACGTGCGCGTCGTCCTCCACGTCGGGCTGCCCAAGACGGGCACGACGTACCTCCAGTCGCTGCTGGCCTCCCAGCGCGAGGCGCTGCGCGCGGGCGGGGTGCTCCACCCCTTCGTGCGCCCCGGCGCGATGTTCCGCAGCGCCGTGGAGCTGCGCGGCTCGCACGCGAAGTTCGGCCTCGCCGAGGACGACGTCGCCGGCACCTGGGCCGCGGTCTGCGAGCGGGCCCGGCAGCACGACGGGCCGGTGCTGCTCGGCCACGAGGTGCTCGCCGGGGCGACGCCCGCGCAGGTCGCGGCGACGCTCGCGCCGCTGGAGGGCGTCGAGGTCGACGTCGTGGTGACCGCCCGCGACCTCGGCCGCCAGGCCACCGCGCACTGGCAGGAGGAGGTCAAGCTCGGCGACACCCGCTCCTTCGCCGACGTCGAGGCCGAGGAGCTGCGCGCCGACACCGGCCGCGACGCCGGCCCGGACGCCGGCGGCCGGCGCCCGCACTTCTGGCACGCCCAGGACTGGGGCTGGGCGCTGGAGCGGTGGTCGACCGCCGTCCCTGCCGAGCGCGTGCACCTCGTCGTGTGCCCCGCGCCCGGCGCGGAGCCGGCCGAGCTGTGGCGCCGGTTCGCGGCGGCCGCGCGGATCGACCCCGGCCTCCTCGACGCCGGCGCGGTGCCCGCCGCCAACCCCTCGCTCGGCCGCCCCGAGGTCGCGCTGCTGCGTGCGGTCAACGCCGAGCTCGCCGGCCGGCTGGACCGGGAGGCCTACCTGCGCGTGGTCAAGAAGGAGTACGCCGAGGGCGTGCTCGCCGCCGGGTCCGCTGGGGCCGCTGGGGCTGCCGGGTCCGCTGGGGCCGCTGGGGCTGCCGGGTCTGCCGGGTCTGCCGGGTCTGGGTCCGCCGCGGACCGGCCGCGGACGCCGGACCGCCTGCGCGGCCTGCTCGAGTCGGTCACCGACCGCTGGCTGGCCGAGCTGGCGGCCGGGGCGCACCCGGTGCACGGCGACCCGGCCGAGCTGCGGCCGGTCGTGGGGGCGCCGGGCGACCCGGACCCCGACGTACCCCTGCCGGCCGACGCCGACCCGGCCGCGGTCGCCCGCGACCTGCTGGCCCGGGCCGGTCACGGTCCCCGACGGCGGGGCCTGCTGCGGCGTAGGGTGCGGGGATGATCCGTCTGAGGACCGCCCTGCTCGCGCCGATGGTGCTGACCGGCGCCCTCCTCGCCGGGTGCGGCGAGGACGAGGGCACGACCGTCAGCGACCCGGCGGCCTCGGCCTCCCCCTCGGCCTCCGGCTCGGAGTCCCCGACGCCCTCGGGCGACGTGGCGAGCGGGAGCGCCAGCGGCGGACCGGTCGAGGGCCCCGACTGCGCCGAGGTCTGGGTGGCGGGGGAGACCCTCCCCAACGGCTACCAGGGGTGCGTGGCCGAGGGGCGGCTGGTGAAGGCCGACGGGCGCTACTGCGAGTTCGGCAAGCCGCTGATCACCTACGACGACCGCTGGTGGGCGGTGCCGGGCGGCCGGATCGGCGAGGCCGAGGGCCCCCTGGTGCGCGATCGGGACTACCGGGCCGTGCTCCGCAAGTGCGGTGGCTGACCGGGTCGGCAGGTAGCCTGCCCGCGCGGGAAGGTCTACGTCACCACCCGTAGTCCGCCCCACCGATTTCCGGAGTGTGAACCCGCGTGCGTCGTCCCCTCGCCGCGACCGTGCTCGCGACCAGCCTCGTGCTGCTCGCCGGGCTGCTCGGCGCCCTGCCCACGTCCGCCACCGCGGCCGAGAACACCGGCACCACGAGTGCCACCAGCACCAGCACCAGGTCCAGTGCCGTGGCCGGCGCCCCGGCCGCCAAGCCGAAGCCGGCGCCGTTGAAGTACACCCCGCCTCAGGGCGTGCGGGTCAACAACCCGCTGGGCGACCGCGAGGCGCGCCGGCGGATCATCGGACACCTCATCCGCACCGTCCAGAGCGTCCCGGGTCGGGAGAAGATCCGGATCGCGAGCTGGAACGTCCGCAGCGACGACCTCGTGGACGCGCTCATCGCCGCGCACCGCCGCGGCGTGTCGGTGCGGGTGGTGATGGACCGGCTCAACGCCAACAAGGACAACGTCAACGAGGGCGTCAACCGGATGCAGGCGGTCTTCAAGACCAAGGAGGCCAACCGCAAGGCCTCGATGAAGAGCGACGTGCGCAAGTGCGTGAGCTCCTGCCGCAGCCGCAGCGGGATCGCCCACACCAAGTTCTTCCTCTTCAGCAAGGCCGGCAAGGCCAAGGACGTCGTCATCTACGGCTCCAACAACGCCACCGACCTCGCCGCGCACGGCCAGTGGAACGACGTCTTCACGATCACCGGCAAGCCGAACATCTACGCCGAGTTCGACCACGTCTTCAACCAGATGCGCCGCGACAAGCCGGTCAAGCAGCCCTACGTCTCCTACCAGCACGGGAAGTACACCTCGTACTTCTACCCCCACCGCGGCGCGGGCACCGAGGCCGACCCGCTGCTGCGCGACCTCAACGACATCGTCTGCGCGGGCGCGACCGGCGGCACCGGCACCAACGGCTACACCAAGATCCGCATCGCGCAGACCTCGATGCACGGCGACCGCGGCAAGGCGATCGCCGAGCGGCTGCGCACGATGTGGCAGCGCGGCTGCGACATCAAGATCGTGTACGCCGTCTTCGGCAACAACGTGCTGAAGATCCTGCGCAACACCAGCCGCGGCCCGGTCCCGATGCGGCACATCGCCCAGGACTTCAACCTCGACGGCGTCTACGACCGCTACCTGCACATGAAGTACATGGCCGTCAGCGGCCGCTACCAGGGCGCCACCGACGCCGAGGTCACCTGGAACGGCTCGGCGAACTGGACCGGCGTCGCGCTGGCCAGCGACGAGATCGTGATGCGGATCTTCGACGCCGGCGTGCGCCGCACCTACGCCGACTGGGTCGACTACCTCTACGCCAACCCGCCGCGCTACAGCAGCAGCCCGAAGGTCCAGGAGCGGCTCGCCGCCCAGGCCTCGCTCGCCCGCCGCTCGCTCATCGCCCGCGGCGGCAACCCGTACGCCGGGATCCAGGTCAACTGAGGGGAGCGGTCGCGTCCCACCTATAGGTGGGATGCGACCGCTTCCGGGGCAATATTTTGGCCCAGAAGCGGTCACGTACCACCAAAAGGTGGGACGCACGCGGACCCACCAGCCACACCGGCCCCACCGGCAACAAGGTGGGGGGCGGCCCGCGCGGCACCACGGCGCGGGGCGGGCGGGCACCTAGCGTGTGCGCGTGCGTCGCCGGGGCGGGCAGGCCCTCCTGCTGATCGCCGCCACCCTCGTGTCGGTGGCGGTCGTCGCGGCGTTCCTCCACACCGGGTCCCAGCCGGGTCCGCGGGAGGAGCCCGACCGGGCCGTGCTGGGGGCGAGCACGGCGGCGACGGTCGACGAGTGCGCGGACCTGCTGCTGCTCGGGGTCGACGGGGCCGGTGAGGCGCCGAGCGGCGGGACGACCTACGGGCGGACCGTCGGCGTCTTCGCCCGCGCGTTCACCCGCCAGGCACTGGGCGCGGACCGGACGGTCGAGCAGGTCCGGGTGTCGATGGCCTCCCGCCCCACCGCGCGTCTGCTGCGCGATCGGCCCGACGACCGCCGCGCCCTGCGCAGCGTCAGCGCCACCAAGGCGCGGGCCTGGATGAAGCCGGTGCCGGCGGCGGGGCAGCGGCTCCTCGCGCTGGTCGACCGGCACGCCTTCGCCTGCCCCGACCAGCAGCTGGTCCTCGTCGGCCACGCCCAGGGCGCGGCCGTGGTCCACCGGGCGCTCACCGCCCTGGCCGGTCGCCCCGACGGGCTCCGCGACGTCGTCGGCGCCGCTCTGGTGGCCGACCCCGACCGCCGCGTCCGCACCCGCGCGACGTCCCTCGGAGCGCCCGCGGCCGCGGCCTCCCGCAGCGGCATCGCGGCCCGCCGGCTCGGCGCGGTTCCCGACGTCCCGGCCCGCACGGCGACGTACGCCGCCTGGAGCGTGTGCACCGCCGGTGACCTGGTCTGCGACCCCCAGGACGTCCGCGTCACCAAGGCCCTGCAGAAGAACCGTTCCTACGCCTACGGCCCCGGCGCCGCCGCCCTGCGGAAGGTGGCCGCCGGCCTGCTCGCGAAGGCGAGGCTGCGACCCGTCGCGCGTCCCGAGGTGCAGGTGGCCACGGCGCCCGTGCGCCAGCCCTTCGCCCTCCAGCTCGCGGTGTCGACCTCGGCGAGCGGCGTGGTGTGGCAGGACGCCCGCAACCTCCCGCCCGGCCTGACCCTCGACGCCACCGGCCTGCTCTCCGGGACGCCCACGGAGTTCGGCACGTGGAACGTCTCCTACGTCGTGCGCGGCACCGACCCGGTGACCGCCGGCGCGACCGGGGTCGTCGTGGTCACGGTGCCGGCCGGCCCGGCCTCGGTGAGCGCGGGCGGGCAGGTCTCCTGCCAGGTGCGCGAGGGCGGCAGCGCGTGGTGCTGGGGACGGAACAACTTCGGGCAGCTCGGCGACGGCACGACGACCACGCGGACCCGGCCGGTCGCGGTGGCCGGCGGCGACACGTGGAGGTCGATCAGCACCAGCGGCGCGACGACCTGCGCCATCCGCACCGACGCCACGCTGTGGTGCTGGGGCCTGGGCCACCACGGCCAGCTCGGCACCGGCAAGGGCCCCGCCCGGTCCACCCCGGCGCAGGTCGGCTCGAGCGCCGCCTGGACCTCGGTGAGCGCCGGCTGGTTCCACACCTGCGGCACCCGCAGCAACGGCTCGCTGTGGTGCTGGGGGTCGAACCTGCGCGGCCAGCTCGGCGACGGCACGTTCACCACGCGCGGGCGGCCGAAGCGCGTCGGCACCGCCAACGACTGGGCGAGCGTCGCGGCGGGCGGCTGGTTCACCTGCGCGACCCGCACCGGCGGCACGGCGTGGTGCTGGGGCCAGAACACCTTCGGCCAGCTCGGCAGCCCCGAGAGCGACCCGCAGCCGACTCCCACCCAGGTCGGGACGGGCACGACCTGGGCGAGCCTGGACGCCGGCTGGGCGCACACCTGCGGCACGACGGTCGAGGGGGCGGCGCTGTGCTGGGGGCGCAACGACCGCGGCCAGCTGGGCGATGCGACCCGCAGCCTGCGGCGCTCCCCGGAACCGGTCACGGGCGGGCGCATCTGGACTAGCATCAGCGCCGGCGACGCCACCACGTGCGCCGTCGACAACACCGGCAGCGCTTGGTGCTGGGGGAGCGGTCGCTACGGCCAGATCGGCGACGGCTCCCGGAGCAACCGGACGGTGCCGACCCTCGTCGTCGCCGAGCGCGCCTGGCTCTCGCTGGACGCCGGCTGGTTCCACGCGTGCGGCGGCCTCGACACCGGGGCCACCGCCTGCTGGGGCAACAACGAGCTGGGCCAGGTCGGCGACGGCTCCACGAACGACCGACCGCTGCCGGAGGGGATCTCGTGAGCGGACCTTCCGAGCAGGACGAGGACCGGGGCCGGGACCGGGACCAGGACCGGGCCGGGGAGCGCCGGGCGGCGCTCGCGACCGTCGGTGCGGTCGTGGCGATTGTGCTGGTGGTGGTGGCCGCCAACCTGCTGCCCCGGGGCGGGGAGGGCTCCTCGCCCGCGGCGCCCGCGCCGTCGGCCGCCCCGAGCCGCACCACCGCGGCCGAGCTGGCCCGGATGAGCCCGCAGGAGATCGCCGACGCGGCGCTGCTCGACCGCGGCGAGGTCGCCGCCCCGCAGGCGGTGCCGAGCGGCGCGGACAAGCTGCGCAACAAGGTGCAGGACCTCGTGGCCGAGCAGCCCTACTCCTTCACGCTGACCACCTTCAACATCCTCGGCAGCCAGCACACCGCGCCGGGCGGGGCCGCCTCGGGGTACGCCCCGGGCCGGATCCGCACCGAGTGGGCGGCCGCGCTCGTGGCGTCGTACGGCTCGAGCATCGTGGGCCTCCAGGAGATCCAGGCCGACCAGCTGACCGCGCTGACCCGCGCGACCGGCGGCCGGTTCGCCTTCTGGCCGGGCACGGCGCTCGGCGGCAAGGGGATCCCGCAGTCGCTCATGTGGGACACCGCGGTGTGGACCGCGACCTACCAGGACTCCATCACCGTGCCGTTCATGGGCGGCACCCGCCCGCAGCCGGTGGTGCGCCTGCAGCACCTCGAGTCGGGCCGCGAGGTCTACGTCATCAACATCCACAACTCCCCGAAGGACCGCCAGGGGCGCGAGGACGAGCGGGACAAGGCCGAGGAGATCGAGGTCGCGGCGGTCAACACCTTGAAGAAGGACGGCATCCCGGTCTTCATCATCGGGGACTTCAACGAGCACGAGGACGCCTTCTGCCGGTTCACCGGTCAGGCCGGGCTGCGCGCCGCCAACGGCGGGTCGAACGACGGCGCCTGCCGCCCGCCGCGCCCGATGCGGGTGGACTGGATCTTCGGCACGCCCGACGTCGAGTTCTCCGGCTTCCGCATGGACACCAGCCCGGCGGTGCGGCGCATCACCGACCACGCGGTCATCACGACGCGGGTCACCGTGCCGTAGCCTCACCCCTCGTGGTGGACGAGGGCACGGGCGAGCGCCCCCGCGTCGACGACGCGGGGCTGCACCTCCCCGACGGCTTCGAGGGCTCCGGCGACGTGCTCTTCGACGGCCACCACGCCTGGTCCTTCACCGCCGAGCCCGGCTCGGCGTTCGTGCCGTGGCCCAAGCGGATGAGCCGCTGGCTCGACGGTGTCTCGCAGGTGCGGGTCGTCTCCGGCGGCACCGAGGTGTACGCCGGCGAGGTCTCCTTCGGCAGCGGCGAGGGCCGGGTCCGCTTCGTCGACAAGGACGGCATCCCCGTCATGATCGACAAGTGGGGCCTGCTCCAGCGGCCCTTCTCCGGGCGCGACAGCCGGGTCATCGAGCAGATGGTCGAGATGACCGAGCGGATCCTCGACGTCATGGAGGCCGAGTGCGGCGTCCGCGGCTGGATCGCCTTCGGCACGCTGCTCGGCGCCGCGCGCGAGGGCGCGGTCATCGGCCACGACTCCGACGTCGACCTCGCCTACCTCTCCGAGAAGGCCACGCCCGCGGAGATGGCCGTGGAGCTGTGGGACATCGCGCGGGCGCTGCGCCGCCACGGCATGCGCGTGCTGAACAAGTCCGCCGCGTTCATCACCGTGCTGTTCACCTCGCCCGACGGCGGCATGTCCAGCATCGACATCTACACCTGCTTCTACGTCGGCGACCTGCTCCACGAGACCGCGACCGTGCGCCAGGAGGTGCCGCGCAGCGCGATCCTGCCGCTGGGCGAGCTGTCCTTCGAGGGCCGGATGCTGCCGGCGCCGGCCGACCCCGACACCATGCTGACCGTCTCGTACGGCGCCGGGTGGCGCGTCCCGGACCCCTCGTTCCGCCACGAGCCGGGCCCGGAGATCACCGACCGCTTCGACGGCTGGTTCTCCTCCCTCATGCGCCAGCGCCGCGACTGGGAGCGCTTCCTCGCCGACCTCGCCCAGGACGAGGAGCACGGCCCCTCCGCGACCGCGGACTGGGTCGCCGACCGGCTGGCCGAGGCCACCCCCGAGGGCGAGCCCGCCGACGTACGCGTCGTCGAGCTCGGTGCCGGCACCGGCCAGGACGCGCTGCGCCTGGCCGAGCGCGGCGTCCGCGTGCTGGCCCTCGACTACGCCCGCCAGAGCCTGCGAGCGCCCGCCCGCCGGGCCCGCCGCGAAGGCCTGCCGGCCGACTTCGACCACCTCAACCTCTACGACCTGCGCGACGTGCTCACCCGCGGCGCGCTCGTCGCGCGCGACAAGGCCCGGCAGGTGCTCTACGCCCGCGACCTGCTGGAGACCCTCGAGCCCGACGGGCTGGAGAACTTCTGGCGCTTCGCCTCGATGACCCTGCGCGGCGGCGGCACGGCCTACCTCGAGGGCCAGGCGCTCTCGCGCGCCGACGCCGCCGAGCAGCGGGCCGAGCGCGGGGGCGGGCGGCTGCACCCGGTCGACCCGCGGGTGCTGGAGGGGCGTGCGGTGCGGGCCGGGGGCCGGGTGGTGCACCGTGAGGGGTTCCTCGACGCCGCGGCCGCGGTCTCGGGGGGAGCTCCGGCACGCTGGAGGATGATCGTCGAGTGGCCCACCAGGGAGGACCAGTGACCGAGCGCGTCTATCTGCACGTCGGAGCGCCGAAGTCGGGCACGACGTACCTGCAGCGGATCCTGGAGGCCAACCGCGGACCGCTCGCGGACGCCGGCGTCCTGGTCGTGGGGGACACCCACGTCGACCGCATCCACGCCGCGATGGTCGTGCGGGAGGACCCACGGCTCGACTCGCTGCCCGAGCGCGCCTCGACCGCCTGGGACCGGCTGGTCGCGCAGGTCCGCGGCTGGCGCGGCCCGGTCGCGATCCTCTCCTATGAGCTGTTCGCCGGGGCCTCGGCCGACCAGGTCGCCCGCGTGCTGCGCGACCTCGACGGCATCGAGGTCCACGTCGTCATCACCGCCCGCGACCTGGGCCGCGGCGTGCCGTCGGCCTGGCAGGAGCGGCTGAAGTTCGCCCTCACCACGCCGCTGGAGAAGTGGCGGCCGCGACCGGAGTCCGCCGGCGTCCGCGCCGAGTGGGGCTGGCGGACGATGGACCCCGCGGGCGTCGCCGCCCGCTGGGGCGCCGAGCTGCCGCCCGAGCGGGTCCACGTCGTCACGGTGCCGACCACGCCCGGTGACGAGCACGAGCTGTGGCGCCGCTTCGCCGCCGCCTGCTCCATCGACCCGCCGGGCCTGCGGCTCGACGTCGAGCGGGCCAACGAGTCCCTCGGCCTGGTCGCCGCGGAGCTGCTGCGCCGGGTCAACGAGAAGGTCCGCGAGCCGATCACCGGCAACCGCGAGCAGGCGCTGTGGCTGCGCGACACCCTCGCCCACGGGATCCTCGCCCGGCTCGGCCGCGAGCCGATCGGGCTGACCGACAGGCAGTACGCCGACGCCACCGATCGGGCCGACGCCGCGATCGCCGCGATCGCCGAGGCGGGCTACGACGTCCGCGGCGACCTCGACGACCTCCGCGCCACCCGGCCCGACGCGCGGACCCCGGGCGAGGCGACCGAGGGCGAGCTGCTGGAGATGGCGGTCGAGACGATCGTCCGACTGCTCGTGCTGGTCCGCGAGCGGACCCGCGAGCGCGACGCCGCCGCCCGGACCACGCTGGCCCGCGACCCCGACGAGTCCACGGTCGTCGCGCTCGGCAAGGGCGTCGTACGCCGGATCACCGCGCCCCGCGTGGAGAGCCGCGCCGAGGACCTCCGGGCCCGGGTGGCCGAGCTCGAGGCCGAGGTCGCCCGCAGCCGCGAGCTCCAGCTGCGCGTGGCCGAGCTCTCCGACGTCGTCACCGAGCTGCTCCTGCCGCCGCGCTCCACCGACGGCCGGGTCACCGCCAAGGCGCTGAACACCTACCGGGCGCAGTCGCTGTGAGGCGGCTGCCCGGCTCCTCCGGCCTGCTGCGGCGCGTCGCCGCGGGCACCGGCGTCGAGGAGGTGCTCGTCCTGGAGCGGCGGATCGACGACCTCGCCGAGGCCGTGGCCGAGAACGCCGCGCTCGAGGCGCCGCTCACCGCGATCGTCGCCGAGCTCGAGCAGTCCCTCGTCGGGCCGCTCGAGCACCGCCTGCGCCAGCTCGGCGCCCGCTGACCGAGGTGTGAGCCGGGGCATACCCGCGGTTGACTACCGGGCGGTAACCTCGCCGACGCATCGCCCGTCGTACGTCCCACCCTTCCGCGCCACCCCTTCACCAACGAGGAGCAGTCCATGGGCCGCCTGTGCGAGACCGAGGGTCTCACCGAGGAGCAGACCGAGATCATCAAGGCGGTCCGCACCTTCGTCGACGAGAAGATCCTGCCGGTCGCGACCGAGCTGGAGCACGCCGACGAGTACCCGCAGGAGATCGTCGACGGGCTGAAGGAGCTCGGCATCTTCGGGCTGATGATCCCCGAGGAGTACGACGGGCTGGGTGAGTCGCTGCTGACCTACGCCTTGTGCGTGGAGGAGATCGCGCGGGGCTGGATGAGCGTCTCGGGTGTCATCAACACCCACTTCATCGTGGCCTACATGCTGATGAAGCACGGCACCGAGGAGCAGAAGAAGAAGTACCTGCCGAAGATGGCCACCGGCGAGATCCGGGGGTCGTTCTCGATGTCGGAGCCGGGCCTGGGCTCGGACGTCTCGGCGATCAAGACCAAGGCCGTCAAGAACGACCAGGGCGGCTACACGATCGACGGCCAGAAGATGTGGCTGACCAACGGCGGCACGTCGAACCTGATCGCGGTGCTGGTCAAGACCGACGAGGGTGCGGACTCGGTCTACAAGAACATGACGACCTTCCTGGTGGAGAAGGAGTCCGGGTTCGGCGAGACCGCGCCGGGGCTGACCATCCCGGGCAAGATCGACAAGATGGGCTACAAGGGCGTCGACACCACCGAGGCGGTCTTCGAGGGCCACCAGGTCTCGGCCGAGCAGGTCCTGGGCGGGGAGACCGGCAAGGGCTTCTACCAGATGATGGACGGCGTCGAGGTCGGCCGCGTCAACGTCGCCGCCCGCGCCTGCGGCATCGCGCTGCGCGCCTTCGAGCTGGCCATCGCCTACGCCCAGCAGCGCGAGACCTTCGGCAAGCAGATCGCCGACCACCAGGCGATCCTGTTCCGCCTCGCGGAGATGGCGACCAAGGTCGAGGCCTCCCACGCGATGATGGTCAAGGCCGCGCGGCTCAAGGACTCCGGCAAGCGGATGGACGTCGAGGCCGGCATGGCCAAGATGCTCGCCGCGGAGTACTGCAACGAGGTCGTCCAGGACTCCTTCCGCATCCACGGCGGCTACGGCTACTCCAAGGAGTACGAGATCGAGCGGCTCTACCGCGAGGCCGCGTTCATGCTGATCGGCGAGGGCACCTCCGACATCCAGAAGATGATCATCGGCCGCTCGCTCCTCAAGGAGTACAAGCTCAAGGGCTGAGCGCACCACCGCTCCCCGCACGGCCCGCACGCCCCAGGACCACCCGGTCCGCCACGACGAGGCTCCCGCTGACTACGGTGGGGCCGTGGCGAGCCGGGTGGTCCTGCACGTGGGGCTGATGAAGTCCGGCACCTCCTACCTCCAGCAGCGGCTCGGGGCCAACCGCGCCCTGCTGCGCGAGCGGGGGGTGCTCTTCCCCGGCGGGACGTGGCGCGACCAGGTGCTCGCGGTCTCCGACGTGCTCGAGCGCAAGCAGGCCGGCCCGGCCGCCCGCGGCCGGTGGGCCTCGCTGGTGGCCGAGGCGGCGGCGTACGACGGGGTCGTGGTGGTCAGCATGGAGTTCCTCGGCCCCGCCCCGCCCGCGAAGGTCGCCGAGGTCGTCTCCTCCTTCGGCGACACGCCCGTCGAGGTCGTGCTGACCCTGCGCGACCTCGGTCGCGGCGTGCCGGCGATGTGGCAGGAGAGCCTGCAGAACGGCGGCACCACCGACTGGGCGGCGTACGTCGCCGGGCTGGCCGGGAAGCGGCGGCCCGCCCGCGCCTTCTGGCGCCAGCAGGGGATGGGCCGGATCGTCGGCAACTGGGCGGCGGTCGTCGGCCCCGGGCGCACCACCGTGGTGACCGTGCCGCCGCCCGGCGCGCCCTCGGGGCTGCTGTGGGAGCGGTTCTGCCGCGCGGCCGGGATCGACGGGGACGGCGCGGAGCCGGTCAGCCCCGCGAACACCTCCCTCGACGCCGCCTCGGCACTGGTCCTGCTCGACCTCAACCGCCGCCTCGAGGCCGCGGAGCTGTCCGCGGCGGACTACCACACGCTCGTGAAGTTCGGCCTGGCCAAGCGGGTGATGGCCGGCCGCGGCGGCGCGGCCATCGGCTTCGCCCCGCCCCCCTGGCTGGTCGAGCGGTCGGCGGAGGTCGTGAAGCGGGTGGCGGCCGCCGGCACCCGCGTGGTCGGCGACCTCGCCGACCTCGAGCCGGTCGCCGTCGCGGGCATCGACCCCGCGGATCTGCCGGCCGAGGAGCGGCTCGCCGCCGCGGTCGACGTGCTCGCCGGCCTCACCGTCCAGCGTGCGGACCGCCGCCGCGCCGGGGACCCAGGCACTACCGTGCGGGCATGAAGACACGACTCACCTGCCCCTGCGGCGAGGTCGTCAAGGGCGCCGACGAGGACGAGCTGGTCGAGAAGGCGCAGGCCCACCTCGCCGCGGAGCACCCCGGCCGCGAGTACGAGCGCGAGATGATCCTGTTCATGGCCACCTGACCACCCGGCGCCCCCGCTGGTTGAGCAGCGAAGGCCGCCAAGGCCTGAGCGTGTCGAAACCCGGTGAGCCGACTGCGGCCTGGGGGACGGGGTCCCGCCCGCGCCGGGCGCGGTGGTGACGGCGGGGCCTCCGGCCCCGACCGCGCGGCGTACCCGCCTCCGGCCGCCTCCTGCGGGGTCGTGTGCCCGAGGACGCGCGCGCCCGCGTCGCGGGGCACACGACCCGAGTTCGCGTTAACCCGTCGACACACCCGCCGCGGTCCTGGGACGCTGGGTGTCCGAACCGACCTCGGGAGGACCGCATGGCGACCCACGGCAACGACGACCTCAAGGCACGGATGAAGGCGGCGTTGGACCGCAAGCAGGCCAACGACCCGGGGGTCCCGCGGGACCGACCGGCGAAGGAGAAGGCGCACGGCCCCGAGGTGGTCGGCGGCGCTCCGAAGATGCACCGGCGCAAGGCCGGCGGTGGCGGGGCGTGAGCGGACCTACCGTGAGGTAACCCACGCGACGCACCCGTGACGCGGGGACGGGCACCCGGGCAGGATGTCGGGGTCCGTCCCCGTCGTCGTACCCAGCAGAGGAGTCCCGGTGCAGTTCGGTCGCAGCTATGAGGAGTTCGAGGTCGGTGCGACGTACAAGCACTGGCCCGGCAAGACGGTCACCGAGTTCGACGACCACATGTTCTGCCTGCTGACGATGAACCACCACCCGCTCCACCTCGACAGCAACTACGCCGAGGAGACCACCCAGTTCGGCAAGAACGTCGTGGTCGGCAACTACGTCTACTCGATCCTGCTGGGCATGTCGGTGCCCGACATCTCCGGCAAGGCGATCGCCAACCTCGAGATCGAGTCGCTGCGCCACGTGGCGCCGACCTTCCACGGGGACACGCTCTACGGCGAGACCCGCGTGCTCGACAAGTGGGAGTCGACGTCCAAGGACGACCGCGGCGTGGTCCACGTCGAGACCATCGGCTACAACCAGGACGGCAAGGTCGTGTGCATCTTCCGCCGCAAGGTGATGGTGCCGAAGAACAACTACCTCGAGGCGCGGGGCGGCGAGCAGCCCGGCCGCCCGGTGCCGCAGCGGGACAAGAACTGGCCGGGGGCCGACGCCGCCGAGTGAGGCGCCCGCGCTCACGGGGTGGCCGCCCGCGAGCAGCACCCCGTGAGCAGCACCCGTGACCAACGGCCCGTGGCCTAGGGCTCAAGAGTGTCGGCGGCAGGTCCGGGGCACCGGACCTGCCGTGACTCCTGGAGCTTCCCCCACACCCGAGACCAGGTCGCGGGACGACGACCGGGGCTTCCTGGGGCAGCCGCGGGCGCTGGCCAACCTGTTCGGCGTCGAGCTGTGGGAGCGGTTCAGCTTCTACGGCATGCAGGGCATCCTGCTGATCTACCTGTACTACTCCGCCACCGACGGCGGCCTGGGCATGGACCAGGGCACCGCGACCGGCATCGTCGGCGCGTACGGCGGCTCGGTCTACCTCTCCACGATCCTCGGCGCCTGGCTGGCCGACCGGGTCGTCGGCCCCGAGCGGACGCTCTTCGGGTCAGCGGTCGTGGTCATGGTCGGCCACATCGCGCTCGCGGTGGTGCCCGGCTTCGCCGGCGTCGCCGTCGGCTGCGTGCTCATCGCGCTGGGCAGCGGCGGGGTCAAGGCCACGGCCACCAGCATCGTCGGCTCGCTCTACGCCATAGGCGACGAGCGGCGCGACGCCGGCTTCTCGCTGTTCTACATGGGCATCAACATCGGCGCGCTCGTCGGCCCGCTGCTCACCGGCGTGCTCCAGAAGGAGGCCGGCTTCCACTGGGGCTTCGGCCTCGCCGCCGTCGGCATGGCCGCCGGCCTGGCGCAGTACGCCGCGGGACGTCGCCGGCTGCCGGCCGAGTCGCGCGTCGTGCCCAACCCGCTGCCGCGCTCGCTCGCGGTCCGGTACGCCGGCGCGGCGGTCGCCGTGCTCGTGGTGGTGGTGCTCCTGGCGGTGACCGGCCTGCTGACCATCGACAACCTCGCCGACTGGGTCGTGGGCATCACGCTGGCCGCGGCGCTGGCGTACTTCGTCGTGATCCTCACCAGCAGCCACGTCGACGCGACCGAGCGGAGCCGGGTCTGGTCCTTCGTGCCGCTCTTCGTGGTCAACGCGGTCTTCTGGTCGCTCTACCAGCAGCAGTTCACCGTGGTGACGATCTACTCCGACGAGCGGTTGAACCGCGACCTGTTCGGCTGGGAGATGCCGGTCTCCTGGGTGCAGTCGATCAACCCGGTCTTCATCATCGCGCTGGCGGGCGCGTTCGCGGCGCTGTGGACCAAGCTCGGCCCGCGGCAGCCGTCGACGCCGGTGAAGTTCGGTCTCGGCACCATCACGATGGGCGTGGCGTTCCTGTTGTTCCTGCTCACGCCGGAGGGGGTCAACTCGGTGCCGCTCCTCGCGCTGGTGGGCATCCTGTTGGTCTTCACGATCGCCGAGCTGCTCATCTCACCGGTGGGCCTCTCGCTGTCGACCAAGCTCGCGCCGCGCCAGTTCCGCACGCAGATGGTCGCGCTGTACTTCCTGTCGGTCTCCCTCGGCACGACGATGGCCGGCCGGCTGGGGGAGTTCTACGACCCCGACGACGAGGGCGGCTACTTCCTCATCATCGGCCTGGTCGCGATCGCCGTCGGCGCGCTCCTGCTGCTCGCGACGAAGCCGATCCAGAGGCTGATGGCGGGGGTGCACTGAGCCTCGTGGGTCCGCCGGGCCCGCCCGGGGCGGCCGGCACCGCGACCGCCGCGAACGTCCGCGCCAGCGGCACCAGGGCCAGCACCAGCACCATCGGCACCGCGAAGCCGAGCCGGAGCGACCCCGCCCCCGCGAGCCCGGTCAGCACCGAGCCCAGCAGCCCGCCGAGGTAGTTGAACTGGTTGAACCGCGCCACCACGGCGTCCACCCGGGCCTGGTCGCCGCCGGCGATCCGGGCGGCCGCGGAGAAGCTCAGCGGGGCGATCACCGCCACGCCGGCGCCCAGCAGGGTGAAGCCGGCGACCGCGACCGGCCAGGTCGGCGCGAGCACGACCACCCCGAGCGCCAGCGCCGCGACCACGGCACCGACGCGGAGCACCGGCACGGCGCCGTACGTCGCCACCAACCGGTCGCCGGCCAGCCGCACCACGAGGCTGGCCAGCAGGTAGGGGAACGTCGCCAGGGCGACGAGCCGCGCGGGTGCGTCCACGACGTCCGCGAGGTAGAGCGGTCCCCAGGCGGCCGAGGCGCTGTCGACCATGTAGAAGACGACCATCGCCGCCCCGACCATCGCGATCGGCCGCCACGGCACGCCCGCGGCCTCGAGCACGGCGTCGGGGTCCGGCGGGGTGTGCACGCGCGGGAGGTACGGCGCCGCCGCGACCACCAGCGGGACGACCGCGAGCGCGGCGGTCACGCCGAGCGGCAGCGTGGCGGTCGCCAGCGTGATCGCCGCGCCCACCAGGCCGCCGAGGGTCCAGCACCCGTGCAGCGAGGGCAGCAGCGGGCGGCCGTAGTCGCGCTCGACCGCGACGGCCTGCATGTTCGTCGCGGCGTCGACCAGCCCGAGCGCGAGGCCGTAGCCGACGATGCCCGCGACGAACACCGCCCGGTCCCCGGCCAGCACCAGCGTCGGCAGCGCGAGGGTCATGACGAGCAGCCCGAAGCGCAGCAGCCACGCGCTGTCGTGCCGCGCCGCGACCCGCTCAGCAACGACCGAGCCCACCCCGGCGGCCAGGACGAGCAGGAGCAGCAGCCCCGACAGGGCCACCTCCGAGAGGCCCCACCGGTCGGAGAAGTCCGGCAGCCGCGTCGTCAGGCTGATGAAGACCAGGCCCTGGGTCGCGAACGCCGCTGCGGTCGCCGCTCGGGCGCGGGTCGGTGGCACGGGGGCGAGCCTGTCACGGGACGGCCGCGTCGGGGAGCGGTTCGGCGTCGCCGGTCCGGGGAGACTGCGCCCATGACGACGTGGGAGCGGCGCTCGGAGTGGCCGCTGGTGGTGCTGGCGCTGGTGTTCCTGGCCGCGTACGCCTGGCCGGTGCTCGACCCCGACCTGGGGCGGGGATGGGTGCGGGCCTGCAGCTGGGTGGCCTGGGCGGTGTGGGCGGCCTTCGCGCTGGACTACGGGGTGCGCCTGGTCCAGGCCGCGGACCGTGGGGCGTGGATCCGCCGGCACGCGTTCGACCTCGTGGTCCTCCTCCTGCCGCTGCTCCGGCCGTTGCGCCTGCTGCGCCTGCTCGTCCTGATCCGCGTGCTGAACCGCTCGGCGAGCGCCTCGCTGCGCGGCCGGGTCGGGACGTACGTCGGCGCGGGCTCCTCGATGCTCGCGCTCGTCGCGGCCCTTGCGGTGCTCGACGCCGAGCGCGGCGCGCCCGAGGCCACCATCACCTCCTTCGGCGACGCGCTGTGGTGGGCCGTCACCACGATGACCACCGTCGGCTACGGCGACCGCTTCCCGGTGACCGACACCGGTCGGCTGGTCGGCTTCGGCCTGATGATCGCGGGCATCGCCCTGCTCGGCACCGTGACCGCGACGCTCGCGAGCTGGCTGGTGCAGGCGGTCGCCGACGAGGCGGCCGAGGCCCGGGCCGACGACGCCGGGGACCGCGACGACCTCCACGCGGAGCTGACCGCGCTCCGCCGCCAGGTCGAGGAGCTCACGCTCGCACTCGGGGACCGGATGACCGCGGCGGACCGGCCCGGGAGTGAACCGGCCCGCGGGCGGCAACCTGCCGGGTCATGAGCGAGCTGTGGCTGGTCCGGCACGGGCAGACCGAGTGGAGCCGGGACCACCGGCACACCTCGGTGACCGACCTCCCCCTCCTGCCCGAGGGCGAGGAGGTGGCCCGGACGTTGCGGGAGCGGCTCGACCCGGCCGACTTCGAGGCGGTGCGGACCAGCCCGCGGCAGCGGGCGCGGCGCACCGCCGAGCTGGCGGGCTTCCCCGGCGCCGAGGTCGACGAGGACCTGGTCGAGTGGGCCTACGGCGAGCACGAGGGCGTCACCACCGAGGAGATCCGCGAGAGCGTCCCCGGCTGGACGGTCTGGACCCACCCGAGCCCGGGCGGCGAGACGCCCGCCCAGGTCGCCGCCCGGCTGGACCGCGTCGTCGCCCGCGCCCGGGCGCGGGAGGGCCGCACGCTGGTCTTCGGGCACGGCCACTGCCTGCGGGCGCTGGCCGCCCGCTGGCTGGATCTCCCGGTCACCGACGGACGCCACTTGAAGCTCGGGACGGCGACGGTCTCGGTGCTGGGCTGGGAGCGGGAGACCCCGGTCGTCGAGCGCTGGAACTCCTGACCGGGGCCGCGGACGGCTTGACGCGGGCCGCCGGATCGGCGCATATGGAGCCATGTCGCTCTCGGCCGGGTGCCCCCGCTGTCCGACGCCGATCGCCCGCACCGCCCCCGGCGGCGGCTGGTCCTGCCCCGACCACGGGGCGATCGAGCCGCTGTGGCGCCCCGCCGAGGCGTCGTACGCCGGGTTCGTCGAGCACCTGGGCACGGCCGGCGTGTTCCCGAGCTACCTCCCGTGGCCGATGAGCCCGGGCTGGGCGGTCACCGACTTCGGGGTCGTCGGCAGCGGGCCGGGCCAGGTGAGCGCGACGATGACCTGCTGCTCGGGGACCAGCGAGCTCGACGGGCCGGTGGACGTGCTGGTGGTGACCGAGGAGCCCGGCACCGGCCTCGGCGCCCGCTGCGCCGGGACGTCCGCCCTCGACCCCGGCGCCGAGATCGGCGACGGGCCGGCCACGGTGAAGGTGCGGCTCGACCACCAGGCCGTCGGGCTGTGGCCGGTCTCGACGAGCGCCGCCACGGGGGAGTGGGACCGCTCCGTGGTCGCCGGCGAGGCGCGCGGCCGCTGGCTGTGGCTGGTGCTGCGGCCGGCCTCGGCGATCCTGCTCCTGCGCGACGACTGGATCCTGCGCGACGTCTCCGCGCTGGGGCCGGGCCTGGTCGAGACCGCTTTCGGCGGGCCGCGTCCCTCCTGGTGAGGGGTGGGTACCGGTCCCGCGTGTACCAGGACAACCGACCCTGCGACGTGTGCGGCTCCGAGGTCCGGCTGCGTGCCCACGAGGCCACCGAGGACCCCGCCGCCGCCACCGTGCGCGGCGACAACGACAGCACCGTCGACGAACGCGTCTGCACCAACCCCGAGTGCCCGACCAACGCGGGCGGGTCCGCCGCCCCCCGGCCCTGAGCCCGTGGTCGGCGCCCGGTCCTACCCTGGGACCCGTGCGCATCGACCTCCACACCCACTCGCGGGCCAGCGACGGCACGCAGAGCCCGGGTGACCTCGTGCGCGCCGCCGCGGCCGCCGGGCTCGACGTCGTCGCGATCACCGACCACGACACCGCCGACGGGTGGGCGGAGGCCGAGCGCGCCGCCCGCGAGGTCGGCATCGAGCTGGTCCGCGGCATGGAGATCAGCACCCGCCACCAGGGCCGGGGCGTGCACCTGCTCGGCTACCTGCCCGACCCGACGTACCCCCCGCTCGTCGAGCAGCTCTCCCGCGTGCTCGAGGGCCGCGAGGCGCGGGTGCCCGACATGCTCGCCCGGCTGCGCGGGATGGGCATCGAGGTCACCGACGCCGACGTGGCCCGCGCCGCCGCCGGCACCGCCGCGACGGGCCGCCCCCACGTCGCCGACGCGCTCGTCGCGGTCGGCGCGGTGCGCGACCGCACCGAGGCCTTCGACCGCTACCTCGGCGCCGGCCGGGCGGCGTACGTCGACCGGTACGCCGCCCCGCTGGCCGAGACGATCCGGCTGGTGACCGAGGCCGGCGGGGTGACCGTCGTGGCCCACCCGTGGGGCCGCTCGCAGCGCGAGTGGCCCGGCGAGCCCGAGCTGGCCGAGCTGCAGGCGGCCGGGCTGAGCGGCATCGAGGTCGACCACGAGGACCACACCCCCTCCAGCCGCGACAAGCTGCGCGCGATCGCCCGCAACCTCGACCTGGTCGTCACCGGCTCCAGCGACCACCACGGCACCGGCAAGATCGACCACGAGCTCGGCTGCAACACCACCGCGCCCGACCAGTACGCCCGGCTCCTCGACGCCGCCGCCCGCGCCGCCGAGGTGGCCCGGGCCGCCGGGCGCACCCCGCCGGACGTCGTCCGCCCCTGACCCGGGCCCGCGTCGGTCGGCCGGTCAGTCCTCCCGCGGGGCGAACCGGTAGCCCAGGCCGGGCTCGGTGATGAAGAGGACCGGCGCCGCCGGGTCGCGCTCCAGCTTGTGCCGGATCGCGGAGAGGTGGACCCGCAGGTAGTTGCTGTTGCGCTCGTAGGTCGGCCCCCACACGGCGTGGAGCAGCTCGGCCTGGCGCACCAGCCGCCCGCGCCGGCGCACCAGGAGCTCCACCAGCCGCCACTCGGTCGGGGTCAGCCGGATGACCTCGCCGTCCCGGGAGGCCCGGGAGTCCGCGACGTCGAGCACGAGACCGTCGACCTCGATCCGCTCCGGCCGGGCGTCCTGCTGGGCACGCCGCGTCACGGCGCCGACCCGCGCCAGCAGCTCCTCGAGGGAGAACGGCTTGCTGATGTAGTCGTCCGCGCCCAGGTCGAGCGCCTCGACCTTGTCGACGGCCTCGGACCGGGCGGACACGACGATCACCGGCACCAGGCTGAAGGTGCGCAGCCGGGTGAGCACCGCGACGCCGTCGAGGTCCGGCAGCCCCAGGTCGAGCAGGATCACGTCCGGCGTCCGCTCGTCGACGACCTGCAGCGCGGAGCGCCCGTCGCCGGCGGTCTCCACGTCGTAGCCGCGGGCGCGCAGGTTGACCGACAGCGTCCGCCGGATCGCCGGGTCGTCGTCCACGACGAGCACGAAGGTCACAGGTCTCCTCCGGGGGAGCTCGGGGCGGGGGTGTCGGCGCGGGGCAGCTCGAGGACGAAGGTGAGGCCGCCGCCGGGGGTGTCCTCGGCGGTGATGGTCCCACCGAAGGCCTCGAGCAGTCCGCGGGCCACGGCGAGCCCGAGGCCCACGCCGTCGGAGCCCGGGACGTCGCCGAGACGCTGGAAGGGCGAGAACAGCCGATCGTGCTCGTGCCCCTGCACGCCGGGCCCGGTGTCGGCGATCCGGAGGGCGAGCCGGCGGTCGTCGACGGGCGCGGCGTCCACGGTGATCCCGGCGTGGGCCGGCGTGTACTTCAAGGCGTTCTCGCACACGTTCGCCATGACCCGGTCCAGCAGGCCGGGGTCCGCCAGGACGGTGTACGCCGCGTCCACGTCGACCCGGATGCGCTCGCTCCCGGCCAGGCCGGCGAGGGTCGCGCGGATCGCGGCGGCGAGTGGCACCTCGTCGACGGCGGCGCTGATGGAGCTGGTGTGGATCCGGCTCATGTCGAGCAGGTTGTCGACCAGCGAGATGAGCCGCTCGGTGGCCTCCTTGATGACGGCGACGAACTCGGCGCGGTCGGCCTCGGTCCACGCCACGTCGGAGGCGCTCAGGCTGTCCGCGGCGAGCTTCACCGCCGCCAGCGGCGAGCGCAGGTCGTGGGAGACCGCCGCGAGCAGCGCGGTCCGGGTCCGGTCGACCTCGCTGAGGCGCAGCCGCTCGACCTCGGCGGCGGTGGCGGCGCGCCGCTCGAGGAGCACGCGGGCATAGGCGGCGTACGCCGTCAGCAGGCCGCGCTGGGAGGCCGGCAGCCCGCTGCCGTGCAGCGCGAGGACCGTGCCCTCGTCGATGTCCGCGACCATGCCGGCCTGGCCGATGTCCGACGGGGTGGTGCCGTGCGAGGCCAGGCAGTGGTCAGCACAGGGGCCGGCGCCGCCGGAGGGGTCCTCGGCGCGCCGGACGATGGCGGCGCCGTCGGCGTTGAAGACCTCGCACGCCGACCGGAGCAGCCCGGACGGGTCGTCGGTGGCGTTGAGCATGCTGTGGGCCAGGACCGTCAGCGCGTCGGCCTCGGCGCGGGCCCGCCGGGCCTGCTGCGTCTGCCGGGCGGCGGTGTCGACGACGGTCGCGACGGCGACGCCGACGAGCACGAAGAGCGCGAGCGCGAGGACGTTCTCCGGCTCGTCGATGGTCAGCACGTAGGTGGGGGAGACGAACAGGAAGTTCAGCAGCAGCCCGCTGACCAGCGCCGCGACGACCGCCGGGACCAGCCCGCCGATCAGCGCCGTGGCCACCACGACCGCCATCAACACCATGGACTCGGTGGTCAGGCCGTGCCAGTCGTGGGTCCACCACAGCACGAGGCTGACCAGCGTCGGGGCGAGGACCGAGACGAGGAACCCGGCGGTCCGGCGCCGCCGGCTGAGGACCTCCGGCGCGCGCCGGTCGGCGTTGGCCCGGCGGGCGTAGTCGTGGGTGACGATGTGGACGTCGATGTCGCCGGAGGCCGCGACCACCCGCTCGCCGACGCCGGGGCTCACCAGCGCTGCCGCCCGGCCGCGGCGGCTGGCGCCGACCACGATCTGGGTGGCGTTCTCGGCGCGGGCGAAGTCGAGGATGCCCTGCGCGGGATCGTCGCTGATGACGGTGTGGAAGCTGCCGCCGAGCTCCTCGGTCTTCTGCCGGAGCCGGCCCAGGACCTCCGGGGAGACGCCGGCGAGCCCGTCCTGCCGGGCGACGTACAGCGTGTGCCACTCGCTGCCCGAGGCCCGCGAGGCGATCCGGGCGGCCCGACGCACCAGCGTGGACGACTCCGGCCCGCCGCTGACGGGGACGATGATCCGCTCGCGGGTGGCCCAGGTCGAGTCGATGTCGTGCTGGGCGCGGTAGCGCTCCATGCCCTCCTCGACCCGGTCGGCCAGCCAGAGCAGGGCCAGCTCGCGCAGGGCGGTGAGGTTGCCCTCGCGGAAGTACTGCGAGAGCGCGGCGTCGACCTTGTCGGCGGTGTAGACGTTGCCGTGCGCCATCCGCCGCCGGAGGGCCTGCGGGCTCATGTCCACCAGCTCGATCTGGTCGGCGGAGCGGACGACGCTGTCCGGCACCGTCTCGCGCTGGCGCACGCCGGTGATCGCCTCGGTCACGTCGTTGAGGGACTCCAGGTGCTGGATGTTGACGGTCGTGACCACCTCGATGCCGGCCCGGCGCAGCTCCTCGACGTCCTGCCACCGCTTCTCGTGCCGGCTGCCGGGGACGTTGCTGTGGGCGAGCTCGTCGACCAGCACGACCGCCGGCGCCCGGCGCAGGACCGCCTCGACGTCCATCTCCTCCTGCGTGGTGCCGCGGTAGGACAGCCGGCGGCGGGGGACGACCTCCAGGCCCTCGGCCGCCTCGGCGGTCCGCGGCCGCTGGTGGGTCTCGACGTAGCCGATGACGACGTCGGTGCCCCGCTCGGCCCGCCGACGCCCCTCCTGCAGCATCGCGAAGGTCTTGCCGACACCGGGCGCCGCGCCGAGGTAGACCCTCAGCTTCCCTCGTTCCATCGTTCCCTCTCCCGGAGCCGCCGGCTCGCGCCCCTCGGACATCATCGGGCCGGGGTGCCCCGGCCGCGACCGCGGGAGGTCAGCGGCGCGCCTCGAGCACGGCGACGTTGAGCGCCAGCACGTTGACGCCGGGCTCGCCGAGGAAGCCCAGGGAGCGGCCGTCGGTGTGCTCGTCGACCAGCTCCTCGACGACCGACAGCTCCAACCCGTTCGCCCTCGCGACGCGGGGGGCCTGGAGGGCGGCGTACGCCGGCGAGACGTGCGGGTCGAGCCCCGACCCGGACGCGGTGACGGCGTCCGGCGGGACGTCGCCCTCCTCGACCCCCTCGGTCGCGGCCACCGCCGCCCGCCGCTCGGCGACGAGGGCGAGCAGGTCGGCGCTCGACGGGCCGAGGTTGCTCGGCGCCGACGCCAGGGAGTCGTGGTCGTTGGCGGAGGGGCGGGAGTGGAACCACGCCTCGCCCTCGAACTGCTGGCCGAGCAGGCGGGAGCCGACGACCGTGCCGTCCACCTCCACCGGCTGGCCCGCCGCCCGGGCGCCGAACGCCTGGCCGGCCGCCCACACGGCGACGGGGTAGACGACGCCGAGGAGGACGGTGAGGACGAGCAGCATGCGCAGTGCCGCCAGCGACTGGCGGGAGAGGTCCTTGATCATGGAGGTCAGCCGATCCCGGGGATGGTGGAGACGAGCAGGTCGATGAGCTTGATGCCGACGAACGGGACGAGGACGCCGCCCAGGCCGAAGACGAGCATGTTGCGGCGCAGCACGTCGGCGGCCGCCGCGGCGCGGAAGCGCACGCCGCGCAGGGCCAGCGGGATGAGCGCCACGATGATCAGCGCGTTGAAGATGACGGCCGAGAGGATCGCCGACTGCGGCGTCGCCAGGCCCATCACGTTGAGCGCGTCCAGCGAGGGGTAGGCGGCGACGAACATCGCCGGGATGATCGCGAAGTACTTCGCGATGTCGTTGGCGATGGAGAACGTCGTGAGCGCCCCGCGGGTGATCAGCAGCTGCTTGCCGATCTCGACGATGTCGATGAGCTTCGTCGGGTCGGAGTCGAGGTCGACCATGTTGCCGGCCTCCTTGGCGGCCGACGTACCGCTGTTCATCGCCACGCCGACGTCGGCGGCGGCCAGGGCGGGTGCGTCGTTGGTGCCGTCGCCGGTCATGGCGACCAGCCGTCCGCCCGCCTGCTCCTTGCGGATGTAGTCCAGCTTGTCCTCGGGCGTCGCCTCGGCCAGGAAGTCGTCGACGCCGGCCTCCTCGGCGATGGCCCGCGCGGTCAGGGCGTTGTCGCCGGTGACCATCACCGTCCGGATGCCCATCGAGCGCAGCTGCGCGAAGCGATCGGCCATCCCGTCCTTGACCACGTCCTTGAGGTGGACCACCCCGAGCGCGGCCCGCTCGCCGTGGGGTCCCCGCGAGCCGATGAGCAGGGGCGTGCCGCCCTGCCGGGCGATGTCGTCGACCGCTGCGACGACCTGCGGGTCGATGTCGATGCCGAGCCAGGCGGCGATGGCGGAGCCGGCGCCCTTGCGGATCTGCCGGCCGCCCGCGAGGTCGACACCGGACATCCGGGTCTGGGCGGTGAACTCGACGAAGTCGAGGCCCGCGGGCAGGTCCTGGTCGTCGGCCCCCTGGCTCAGGGCGAGGGCGACGATGGAGCGGCCCTCGGGCGTCTGGTCGGCCAGGCTGGCCAGCCGTGCCGCGTCGCGCAGCTCCTCCTCGGTGACGCCCGGCGCGGGCAGGAAGGCGCTGGCCTGGCGGTTGCCGTAGGTGATGGTGCCGGTCTTGTCGAGCAGCAGCGTGGAGACGTCGCCGGCGGCCTCGACCGCCCGCCCCGACATCGCGAGCACGTTGACGCGCACGAGCCGGTCCATGCCGGCGATGCCGATCGCCGAGAGCAGGGCCCCGATCGTGGTGGGGATCAGGCAGACCAGCAGGGCGATGAGCACCACCAGCTCCTGCGGGGCGCCGGCGTAGTCGGCCATCGGCGGCAGCGTCGCCACGGCGGCCAGGAAGACCAGCGTGAGGCTGACGAGCAGGATCGAGAGCGCGATCTCGTTGGGCGTCCTGCGCCGCGACGTGCCCTCGACGAGGCTGATCATCTTGTCCAGGAACGACTCCCCGGCCGCGGCGGTGATGTGCACGACGATGCGGTCGGAGAGCACCGTGGTGCCGCCGGTCACCGCGCTCCGGTCGCCGCCCGCCTCGCGGATGACGGGTGCCGACTCGCCGGTGATCGCGGACTCGTCGACGCTCGCGATGCCCTCGACGACGTCACCGTCGCCGGGGACGACCTCGCCGGCCTCGACCACGACGCGGTCCCCGACGCGGAGCCGGGTGCTCGGGACCGAGGTGGTGGCGCCCGCGTCGTCCAGCAGCCGGGCGACGGTGTCGGACCTGGTCGCGCGCAGCGAGGCCGCCTGGGCCTTGCCGCGGCCCTCCGCCACGGCCTCGGCGAGGTTGCCGAAGAGGACGGTCAGCCACAGCCAGACGGCCAGCCAGGTCGCGAAGGGGCCGGGATCGACGACGGCGACGACGGTCGTCAGGACCGAGCCGCACCACACCAGGAAGAGCACGGGGGAGCGCCACAGGTGACGGGGGTCGAGCTTGCGGAACGCCTCGGGGAGCTGGGCCAGCGCCTGGGCGGCCAGCACGCGCAGGCCGGTGCTCGACGCGACGTGGACAAGGTTGCCGGCCCCCGCGCGGTGCGGAGCGGCGTCGGTGGTCGGGCCGGCGTCGGGAGTCGGGGTGGGAGTGGTCGTGGTGCTCATGCGAGTGCCTCAGCAAGGGGTCCGAGGGAAAGGGCGGGGAAGTAGGTCAGGGCGGTGAAGAGGACGACGACGCCGACCAGGAGGGTCACGAAGACCGGCTGGTGCGTCGGCAGGGTCCCGGCCGTCGTCGGGACGCGTCCCTGCTCGGCCAGCGACCCGGCGAGCAGCAGGACGAGCACGATCGGCACCAGGCGGCCGAGCAGCATCGCCAGGCCGATGGTGATCTGGAAGAAGTCGGACGTCACGGTGATGCCGCCGAAGGCGCTGCCGTTGTTGTTGGCGCCGGAGGTGTAGGCGTACAGCACCTCGCTGAAGCCGTGCCCGCCCGGGTTGCCCATGGCGTCGCTCGTGGAGCCCAGGGCGATCGCCACGCCGGTCCCGACCAGCACGAGCGACGGCGTGATGAGCAGGTACGTCGCGACGTACGTCATCTGGCGGGCGCCGATCTTCTTCCCGAGGAGCTCGGGGGTCCGCCCGACCATGAGGCCGGCGATGAAGACCGCCACGATGGCCAGCACGAGGATCCCGTAGATCCCCGAGCCCACGCCGCCCGGCGTGACCTCGCCGAACATCATGTTCAGCAGGACCACGCCGCCGCCGGTGGGCGTCAGGGAGTCGTGCGAGGCGTTGACCGCGCCGGTCGAGGTGCCGGTCGTCGCGACGGCGAAGAGGGCCGACGCCCACTCGCCGAACCGGGTCTCCTTGCCCTCCATCGCGGCCCCGGCGGCCTGGGCGGCCTGGGAGCGCGCGCCGACCTCCGCGGCGGTCACCGCGGCCAGCGAGACGGCGAACAGCACGCCCATCGCGGCGAGCACCGCCAGCCCCTGGCGGCGGTTGCCGAGGAGGGTCCCGAGGGTGCGCGTCAGGCAGACCGGGATCAGCAGGATGAGGAGGATCTCGAGCAGGTTGGTGTAGCCGCTCGGGTTCTCGAAGGGGTGCGCGGAGTTGGCGTTGAAGAACCCGCCGCCGTTGGTGCCGAGCTCCTTGATCGCCTCCTGGCTGGCGACCGGCCCACCGGTCAGCGTCTGGCCGTGCCCGGCCAGGGTGTCCATCGGGATGTCGGAGAAGGTCTGGACGACACCGCCGGCCATCAGCAGGACAGCGGCGACGGCCGCGATCGGCAGCAGGATGCGCAGCGTCCCGCGGGTCAGGTCGACCCAGAAGTTGCCGAGGTTCCCGGTCCGGGTCCGGGTGAACCCACGGATCAGCGCGATCGCGACCGCCATGCCGACCGCCGCCGACGCGAAGTTCTGCACGGCCAGGCCGGCCATCTGCACCGTGAACCCGAGGGTCGACTCGCCGGCGTAGGACTGCCAGTTGGTGTTCGCGACGAAGGACGCCGCGGTGTTGAACGACATCCAGAACGGCACGCCGGGCAGGCCGCGGCTGAAGGGCAGGTGCGCCTGCGCCAGCTGCATCGCCATCAGCAGCGCGACGCCGACGAGGGAGAACGCGACGACGCTGACGGCGTAGGACCGTGCGGACTGCTCGGCGCGGGGGTCCACGCCGGTCAGCCGGTAGACCAGGCGCTCGGCCCGCAGGTGACGGTCGCTGCTGTAGACGGCCGCCATGTAGTCGCCGAGGGGCCGGTAGGCGAGGGCGAGGAGCGCGACCAGCGCCGCGATGGACGCGAGGCCCGCGAGGGTGTCGGACATCAGAAGCGCTCCGGGAGGACCAGGGCCGCCAGGAGGTACGCCGCTGCCACGACGACTGCCGCGATCAGCAGTCCACTTTCAAGACTCATGGCCTCAGCAAAGACCTCGTCCGAGGCACCGCCGCCGGTCTTGTCGCGTTCTTGACGAACCTTGACACGAGATTGCCGCCCGCCGTCACGACGGCTCCCACCGAGCGCCGTCGTGACGGCGCCCGGCCGCCTCGGCCTACTTCCGGCCGAGCGACTGGAAGCGCTGGAGCACGCCGGAGGGCACCGCACGGGCGAGGGTGGCGATCGCCTTGTAGCGGGTGCTCGGGATGGAGAAGACCTTGCCGGCCTCGTGGTCGGCCAGGGCGGTGCGGACCAGCTCGTCGGCGTCGAGCCAGAGGAACGCGGGGGCGGAGTCCTGGCCGACGTCCATCCGCTCGTGGAACTCGGTGCGCGTGAAGCCGGGGAGCAGGGCGGTGATGGTGACGCCCTGCGGGCGGTACTCGTGCGCGGCCCACTCGCTGAAGCTGTTCACCCACGCCTTGGCCGCCGAGTAGGTGCCACGGGGGAGGAGCGAGGCCACGCTCGAGACGTTGATGACGCCGCCGTGCCCGCGCTCGGTCATCGGGCCCAGCGCGGCGTGGGTCAGCCGCAGCACGGCGGTGACCAGCACGTCGAGCATCGCGGTCTCGAGGTCGGCGGAGTTGTCGAGGAAGCGCTCCTTGAGGCCGAAGCCGGCGTTGTTGACCAGCAGGTCGACCGGGCGGTCCCGGTCGGCCAGCCGCTCCTCGACCACCGCCATGCCGGCGCGGTCGGCCAGGTCGGCCGCGAGCACCTCGACCGCGACCCCGTGGGCGGAGCGCAGCTGGTCGGCGACGGCGGCGAGCCGCTGCTGGTCGCGGGCGACGAGCACCAGGTCGTCGCCGCGGGCGGCGAGCTGTTGGGCGAAGGAGTGGCCGATGCCGGCGGTCGCGCCGGTCACGAGAGCGGTGGGCATGGAGCTCAGTGAAACAGCCTGCGGAGACGGCCCCGTGAAACAGCCCACCGCAACCTGCGGTGTCGCCCTGATCCGCGGCCGGTCTCGTGCATGATGAGTGTCGATGACCACGACACTCGCGATCGCCAACCAGAAGGGCGGCGTCGCCAAGACGACGACCGTCGCCTCCCTGGGCGCTGCTCTCGCGGAGCTCGGGCACTCCGTGCTGCTGGTCGACCTCGACCCGCAGGCCTGCCTGACCTTCTCCCTCGGCATCGACCCCGAGGACCTCGAGGTCTCGGTCCACCAGGTGCTCACCCGGGGCACCGACCCCTCCGAGGTCATCATCACCACCGCGGACGGCGTCGACCTCCTGCCCGCGACGATCGAGCTCGCCCGCGCCGAGGCCGACCTGCTCACCCGCACCGGGCGCGAGCACGTCGTCAAGGGCGTGGTCGAGGACCTCGACGGCGCCTACGACTGGGTGCTGCTGGACTGCCCGCCCTCGCTCGGCGTGCTCACGGTCGCCGCGCTCACCGCCGCGAACGGCGTGCTCGTCCCGCTGCAGTGCGAGACGCTGTCGCACCGCGGCGTCGGCCAGCTGCTCGACACCGTCCACGACGTACGCCGCTTCACCAACAAGCGGCTCGAGGTGTGGGGGGTGCTGCCCACGCTCTTCGACGGCCGCACGAACCACTCCCGCACCGTGCTCGAGACGATCGCGGAGACCTACTCCCTCGACGTCGTCGAGCCGCCGATCCCCAAGACGATCAAGTTCGCCGAGGCGCCGGCGGCCGGGCGATCGATCCTCGCGACGAGCCGCACCAGCAAGGGCGCGCAGGCCTACCGCGAGGTGGCCGCCAACCTGGTCGAGCGGGCGGCCCGCCCGCGCCCGGCGGGCGGGAAGCCGGCGAGGAGGTCCTGAGGTGGGTCGGCACCGAGGTACGCCCGGGCGGCCGCGGTACGGCCGCATCGCGACCCTCGCCGCGTCCCTGGCGGTGACCCTCGTCGCCGTCCTCGGGGGCATCGGCGCGCTGCCGGACGAGCCTTCCGCCGCGGACGTCACGGCCGCCGAGGTCGCGCACGACCCCGAGGCGACCTCGCCGCCCGCCGCCGAGGCTGGCGCCCGGGAGGAGGAGGCCTCGTCCCGGTCCGCCGCCGCGACCGGGAGCGAGCAGACCGCGGTGGACCCGCGCGAGGACACCACCCTCCCGGCGGGCACCGGCCGCGGCAAGCGCGTGGTCTTCAGCCAGAGCCGTCAGCGGGTCTGGCTGGTCGAGGGCCGGAAGAAGGTCGTGCGGACCTATCTGGTCTCCGGCAGCGTCGAGGACAACCTCGATCCGGGCACCTACGCGGTCTACTCCCGCTCCGAGCAGGCCTACGGCATCGACGACTCCGGCACGATGAAGTACTTCGTCCGCTTCACCCAGGGCGAACGCGCCGCGATCGGCTTCCACGACATCCCGATCGACGACGGCGAGAAGGTGCAGACCGTCGCCGAGCTCGGTACGCCGCAGTCCCACGGCTGCATCCGCCAGCGGCGCGCCGACGCGATCGCCCTGTGGGACTTCGCCCCGCTCGGCACCACCGTCGTCGTCACCGCCTGACCCGCGAAGGACCCCCACGAACGACCCCCAAGAACGAGGCAGGGCCGCCCGATCGGATCGGGCGGCCCTGTGTCGTTCGTGAGGGTCGTACGTCGTGTGCCGGAGGTCAGTCCTCGGTGCCGCTGCCGGCGGCGGCCGGCTGGCCCTCGCCGGAGCCACCGCCCGAGCCGCCGCGCCGGCGACGACGCCGGTTGCGGCTGGGCGAGGCGCCGTCCTCGGAGCCGCCCTCGGCGGGCGCGCTCACGGGGGCGGTCGAGGTGGCGGTCGCGCCGTCGGTCGCCTGCTCGGCGCCGGGGGCGGTCTCGCCGCTCCGGGTCCGCGTGCGGCTGCGGTTGCGCGAGGGGCGCTCGCCGCGCGAGCGGTCGCCACCCCGGTCGCCACCCCGGTCATTGCGGTCGCCCCGGTCGGAGCGCTCCTTCTTCTCCACCGGCTTCGGGGGCACGATCCGGCCCTTGGTGCCCGGGGCGATGCCCTGGTCGGTGAAGAGGTGCTCGGAGGTGGAGTAGGTCTCGACCGGCTCGTCGAAGGGCAGGTCGAGGGTCTTGTTGATCATCTTCCAGCGGTGCAGGTCCGCCCAGTCGACGAAGGTGATCGCGGTGCCCGTCGCGCCGGCGCGGCCGGTGCGGCCGATCCGGTGGACGTAGGTCTTGTCGTCCTCGGGGCAGGTGTAGTTGATGACGTGCGAGACGCCGCGGACGTCGATGCCGCGCGCGGCGACGTCGGTGGCCACCAGCACCCGGATCTTGTCCTCGCGGAACTTCGCGAGCGCCTTCTCCCGGGCCACCTGCGCCATGTCGCCGTGCAGCGGGCTGGCGCTGAAGCCGCGCTCGACGAGGTCGTCGGCCACGCGCTGGGACTGCCGCTTGGTGCGGGTGAAGACGATGATCTTCTCGGCGTCCTCGGCCTGGAGGACCCGGCCGATGATCTCCGGCTTGTCCAGGTCGTGGGCCTGGTAGATGAACTGCGCGGTCGCCGGGACCATCGTGGTGTCGTACGACGACTCCGCGCGGATGTTCATCGGGTGGCGCATGTGGGTGCGCGCGAGCGCCACGATCGCCGAGGGCATCGTGGCCGAGAACAGCATGGTCTGCCGGGTCTCGGGGGTCATCTTCAAGATGCGCTCGACGTCGGGCAGGAAGCCCAGGTCCAGCATCTCGTCGGCCTCGTCGAGCACGAGCGCGTGCACGTGGGAGAGGTCGAGCGCCTTGCGGTTGGCCAGGTCGATGAGCCGGCCGGGCGTGCCGACGACGATGTCGACGCCCGACTGCAGCGTGTCGAGCTGGGTGTCGTACCCGACGCCGCCGTAGACGGTCAGCACGCGCAGGCCGGTGTCGGCGCTGGCGATGTGCAGGTCGTTGGAGACCTGGAGGGCCAGCTCGCGGGTCGGCGCCACGATCAGGGCCTGCGGCTTGCCCTGCGGGAGGTCGGCGTACGCCGGGTCCGTGGGGGAGACGCTGCGCTGGAGGACCGGGATCCCGAAGGCGAGGGTCTTGCCGGTGCCGGTGCGCGCCTGGCCGATGAGGTCGGTGCCCAGGAGGGCCACCGAGAGGGTCATCTCCTGGATCGCGAACGGGGTGCTGATGCCATGGCGCTCGAGGGCGTCGCAGATCTCGGGAAGCACCCCGAGCTCGCGGAAGGTCGTGGTGGTCAGTGTTCTTCTGCTTTCGTGAGTTCCGGCCGGTTCGACCGAAGGTGTCCTGGTGCGGCGGACTCACGGGGTCCTGGGGGACCGCTGGGGAGGTCTGCCGCGCACATCCGTGCGGGCCGCCGGCGAGGCGCTCGATCCGAGCGGGACGAGCGCCGGGAGGCAGCCTCGTGCATCTGCACCTTATCGGTAGGGTGCGAACGTGACGGCATCGACGGACGGACAGGTCGGGGACGACGCGCCCCTGGCGCTCCAGGACCCCGACTACCGCGAGGCGGTCATCGACCTCCTGGGCGCCATCGCCTACGGCGAGATCTCCGCCTTCGAGCGGCTCGCGGAGGACGCCAAGCTGGCCCCGTCGCTGGAGGACAAGGTCGCGGTCGCCTCGATGGCGGCCAGGGAGTTCGGCAAGGTCGCGGGCATCCACGCCCGGATCGCCGAGCTCGGCGCGGACCCGTTCGCCGCGATGGCGCCCTTCCGCGGCGCGATCGACCGCTTCCACGAGCACACCGCGCCCTCGGACTGGTACGAGGGCCTGATCAAGGCGTACGTCGGCGACGCGCTCGCCGACGACTTCTACCGCGAGATCGCGGCCTACCTCGACGCCACCACCCGCGACCTGGTCGTCTCCTCGCTCGAGGACAGCGGGCACGCCGCCTTCGTCGTCGACCGGGTGCGCGCGGGCATCGGGGCCGACCCGCGCCTGGGCGGGCGGCTCGCCCTGTGGGGGCGCCGGCTGATGGGCGAGGCGCTCACCCAGGCCCAGCGGGTCGCGGCCGAGCGGGACGCGCTGACCGCGCTGCTGGCCGGCGGCATCGACCGACCCGGGCTCGACCTGGCCGCCATCGGGCGGATGTTCGCCCGGATCACCGAGCGGCACGCGGAGCGGATGGCCGAGCTCGGCCTGGCTCACTGACCTAGGAAGCACGAACGCCTCGTGATGCCGAGCGTGCGCCGGGGCGCACGCTCGGCATCACGAGGCGGGTGGCGGGTCCGCTCGGGGCGGCCCGCTCGGGACTAGGAGCGGAACCCGACCTGGCCGACGACGCCGCCGCCGATCTCGACGTAGGCGATCTTCGCGGCCGGGACGACGAGCTTGCGGCCCTTGCTGTCGGTCAGCGTGAGCACCGTGCCGGCGCCGACCGCCTCGGCGACGAGCTGCTGGACGGCGTCCGCGGACTCGTCGGTGTCGACGACGAGCTCACGGGGGGCGTGCTGGACACCGATCTTGACCTCCACGAGGTCCTCCTTCAGTCGGTCCCGCCGGGGCGGGAGCGGGGTGGGTCGAGGGTCAGTGGTCGAGCGGGTACCCACCGATGCCGCGCCAGGCCAGCCCGGAGACCAGCGCAGCGGCGTCGGAGCGGCTGATGCCGCCGCCCTCGGTGAGCCAGAACCGCGAGCTGACCTGGGCCATTCCCACCAGCGAGACCGCCAGCAGGCGGGCGGCGGCATCCGAGAGGCCGGTGTCGGCCTGGATGACCCCGGCGATCATCGAGGCGCACTCGGTGGTCACCCGGTCGACGTGCTCGCGCACGGCCGGCTCGTTGGTCAGGTCGGACTCGAAGACCAGGCGGAAGGCGCCCGACTCCTCGGCGACGTACTCGTAGAAGGCGTCGACCGCGGCGGCCACGCGCAGCTTGTTGTCCTGGGTGGCGGCCAGCGCCGTGCGGCAGCGGTCGATGATCGCGTCGCAGGAGCGGTCCAGCAGTGCGAGGTAGAGGTCGAGCTTGCCGGGGAAGTGCTGGTAGAGCACCGGCTTGGAGACCCCCGCGCGGTCGGCGATGTCGTCCATCGCGGCCGCGTGGTAGCCCTGGGCCACGAAGACCTCGAGCGCCGATTCGAGCAGCTGGGCGCGACGCTCGCGCCGCGGCATGCGGCCTCCCCGGGGTCGGGCGCCGTCGACGTCGTACTGCCCTGCACTCACGGTCGCTCCTCCCGTCCTCCCTGCGCCGGCCGGAGGACCGGCGGCGTGCCGGGACTCTACCCGCCGGTCACCCCGGTCCGGATGACGGGACGCCGCCGCGGGGGCCCGGGGCGACGGAGGGACCATGGGGGGAACATCGAGAGGTGCCGGGGCGTTGTCCCGGGACTGATCGACGAACCGCTACGAGGAGCGTGACGTGAGCTTTCCCCCGCTGGTCGAGCCGGCCGACGAGCTGACCATCGACGAGGTCCGGCGCTACAGCCGCCACCTGATCATCCCCGACGTCGGGATGTCCGGCCAGAAGCGGCTGAAGAACGCCAAGGTGCTCGTCATCGGCGCCGGCGGCCTCGGCAGCCCCGCGCTGCTCTACCTGGCCGCGGCCGGTGTGGGCACCCTCGGCATCGCCGAGTTCGACGAGGTCGACGAGTCCAACCTGCAGCGCCAGATCATCCACGGCCAGTCCGACATCGGTAAGTCCAAGGCCCAGTCGGCCAAGGAGTCGATCGCCGAGGCCAACCCGTACGTCGAGGTCGTGGTGCACGAGCAGCGCCTCGACAACGACAACGTCATGGACGTCTTCCGCGGCTACGACCTGATCGTCGACGGCACCGACAACTTCGCGACCCGCTACATGGTCAACGACGCGGCGTACTTCCTCGGGATCCCCTACGTGTGGGGCTCGATCTACCGCTTCGACGGCCAGGCCTCGGTCTTCGCGCCCACCATGGCCGACGACGCGCCGTGCTACCGCTGCCTCTACCCCGAGCCCCCGCCGCCGGGCATGGTCCCCAGCTGCGCCGAGGGCGGCGTGCTCGGCGTGCTGTGCGCGGCGATCGGCTCGATCCAGGTCAACGAGGCGATCAAGGTCCTCACCGGCATCGGCGACCCGGCCATCGGCAAGCTGGTCATCTACGACGCCCTCGAGCTGGAGTGGCGCAAGCTGAAGGTCCGCAAGGACCCCAACTGCGCGCTGTGCGGGGAGAACCCCACCGTCACCGGCCTCATCGACTACGACGCCTTCTGCGGCGCGATCTCCGACGAGGCCGCCGACGCCGCGGTCGGGTCCACCATCTCGGTGACCCAGCTCGAGGCCATGCTCAAGGAGCGCGAGGAGGGCACCCGCGACTTCGTCCTGGTCGACGTCCGCGAGCCCAACGAGCACGAGATCAACCAGATCCCCGGCTCGGTGCTGATCCCCAAGGGCGAGTTCCTCAACGGCTCGGCCCTGGAGAAGCTGCCGCCGGTCGACGCGGGCAAGCAGGTCGTCATGCACTGCAAGTCCGGCGTCCGCTCGGCCGAGACGCTGGCGATCGTCAAGGGCGCGGGGTACGCCGACGCGGTGCACGTCGGCGGCGGGGTGGTCGCCTGGGTCAACCAGATCGACCCCAGCCAGCCGTCGTACTGACCCACGCGCAGCACACCACCCGCACGACACCGCACCACCCGCTCCCCACCGGACGGCCCGAGGCAGGACCTCGGGCCGTCCGGTGCATTTCGGCCTCGGTGCGTAACTCCGCCCCGTGCACTCGCGTTGTGCCCGACATCACACCGGTGCGTCCAGGCGTCGCCGGGCCCTCTCGGAAAGGCAGATGTCGATGCAGGCACGTCCCACTCCGGTCCGCTCCGCCCGTCGGGTGGGCGGCGCCCTCGCCGTCCTCGCCGCCGCCGTCCTCGGCACGGCGACCCTGACCACCGCCCCGGCCGCAGCGGCGCCGCAGTGGGCGCCCGCGGGCTCGGCGAAGATCCACCCGGGCGTGCAGATGTACACCGCGGGCGGGCAGTGCACCGCCAACTTCGTCTTCACCGACGACGCGGGCCGCGTCTACGTCGGCTACGCCGCGCACTGCGCCGGCACCGGCGCCGCGACCGACACCGACGGCTGCCTCTCCGACTCCCTGCCGCTGGGCACCCGCGTCTCGTTCGCCGAGGGCGGCAGCCTGCTGGCCGAGGGCACCCGCGTCGGCGGCGGCACCCTCGTCTACTCCTCCTGGGCCGCGATGGACGAGGTCGGCACCACCGACGCCAACACCTGCGCCTACAACGACTTCGCGCTCGTGCAGGTCGACGCCGCGGACGTCGGCAAGGTCAACCCGTCGATCCCGTTCTGGGGCGGCCCCACCGGCATCGACACCGACGGCACGAGCGCCGGCGAGCAGGTCTACTCCTACGGCAACTCCAGCCTGCGCTTCGGCGTCGAGCTGTTCTCGCCCAAGACCGGCATCAGCCTCGGCGACGCGGCGGCCGACGGCGGCTGGACCCACCCGCTCTACACGCTGACCCCCGGCGTGCCCGGCGACTCCGGCTCGGCGTTCGTCGACCGGCAGGGCGAGGCGATCGGCACCCTGTCCACCCTCGGCCTCGCGCCGCTGCCGCTGTCGAACAACATCGGCGACCTCGCCCGCGAGCTCGCCTTCGCCCAGCGGCACTCCGGCATCGCCGGCCTGCGGCTGGTCGAGGGCACCGAGCCGTTCGACCCGATCCTGTGAGGCCCACCTCGACCCCCTGATCTGCTCCGGTGGGGGGAGCAGTCCACGGGCCCGGCGCTGGCGCAGCGGCTAGCGTCGGGCCCGTGCGGCACCCCGAGGAGTACGTCGAGGCCGTCCTGGCCTGCGTCGAGTCGGTGCCCCGCGGCCGGGTGACGACGTACGGCGCGATCGCCGACGCGGTGGGCCGCTACGGCCCGCGCCGGGTCGGCAACGTGATGGCCGAGCACGGCGCGGCCGTGCCCTGGTGGCGGGTCGTCCGAGCCGACGGGTCGCTGCCGCCGAGCCACCGGGGCGAGGCCCGCCAGGCCTACCTCGAGGAGGGCACGCCGCTGCGGCCCTCGGGGAACGTCGACATCGTCGCGGCGTTCGTGCAGCCGCCGGCGGTGCACCCCGGCGGCTGCACGAGCCGGGCTCAGCGCAGCCGGCCGACGTAGGCCTGGGCCCGACGCAGGTCGCCGAGGCGCCGCTCCCAGGTCACGCCGACGACGGTGAGCGCGGTGCCGGCGGCGCCGATGAGGACCCACTGCGGGGTGGCGGCGGCGTACGGCGCGAGCTCGCGGATCACCAGCAGGGCGCCGACGAGCCCGCCGACGGTCACCGGCGCGCTCCACCGCAGGGTGGTCCCGCCGAGCACCAGGGCCAGGCAGCCGAGGCCGAGCAGGGCGGCGCGCAGGGAGACCGGGTCGAGGGCGAGCACCCACAGCAGGCTCGGCACGGTGGCCAGCACCAGGCCGGGGGTCAGGGCCGGCCCGGTCGCCGCGGCCGGGTCGCGGCGCAGGCGGGCCAGGCCGACGAGCAGCAGCGCGGCCGCCGAGGGCAGCGTGTAGGCCTCCGGCGCGGTCACCCCGATCTCGGCCAGGCGCACCCAGGTGGCCGCGGCCAGCAGGAGCCCGCCGGCCCAGGCGACCGGCCGGCGCCCGGGCACCAGCAGCGCGTGCATCGTGAGCAGCGCCCCGGCGACGGTCAGGTGCACCGCCAGCGACGTGGGCCCGGTGACCGCGAGCGCCGCGGCCACCGCGCCGGCGGCCACCGCGACCGCCTCGAGCTCCGGGCGCGGCCGGGCCAGGGCGAGGGCGGCGAGCGCCAGCAGGACCGGCACGCCGCGCCAGGCCATCTCGACGTCGGCCACCGTCAGCACGGTCCACACCAGGCCCGCGAGCGCGGCCGGGAGGACGGCGGCGGCGACGGCCCGCTCGAGGACCAGGACGCAACCGGCGACCAGCGCGGCGAGCGCGCCGAGGACGAGCACCTCGCTGGGCAGTGCGGCCCCGACCGCGGCGACCAGCAGCACGCCCGCGGTGAGGTGGGTGCGGACCGCGAGCAGGCCGGCGGCGGCGAGCGCCGCGACGACGAGGGCCAGCGGGGCCGGCAGCAGCGCGAGGGTGACGACCGCCCCGAGGGCGCCGGCCGCGAGCCAGGCGACCGGCGGGACGGCGCGGCCGACCCCGACGACGTACGCCGCCACGAGCGCGAGCGCCCCGGCGACCGCGAGCGCGGGGTGGACCGAGGTGCCGGTCGCGGGCAGGCGGACCGCCGCGTCGACCGAGGCCGGCGGGGCGAGCAGCAGGACCCGGAGGGTGGCCTCGACCAGCATCGGCACGAGCATCCCGAGGGTGCCCGCGGCGGCGCCGGCGAGCGGGAGGCGGACCGGCAGCGTGGTGCCGGTGCCGGTGGTCAGGCCCAGGGCGGACCAGCCGACCAGGGCGGCCAGGACGGCCAGGCCGGCCGCAGTGCCGCCCTCGTCGAGCGCGGGGAGCACCGCGAGGAGGGTGAGCAGCGCGGTGGTCCCGGCGAGGGCCGGGCGCCAGAGGATCGCCAGGCCGGCGAGGAGCGCGGCCGCGGTGAGCAGCGGCAGCCCGTGGCCCTCGGCCCACAGCCCCCGCAGCGAGGGGTACGTCGCCGCCTCGACGAGCCCGGCGGAGGCCAGCCAGGTCCAACAGACGGCCGCCGCGACGCCGGCGCTCCACGGCAGGAGCCCCGCCCCGGTGAGGACACCGAGCCCGGCGGTGGCGGCGAGCAGCAGCGCGCCGGCGGTGGCCACGACGTTCGGGTGGCCGGTGAGGTCGACGACCGCGACGGCGGCGACGAGGAGCGCGAGGGGCGCCACGACCTGCGGGGCCCCGAGGCCGGTGGGCAGCCAGGCCAGCGCGGCGAGGGCGACCACGGCGGCGGTGGTGACGACGAGGGCCGCGCCGGACGCGCCGCCGAGCCAGCCGGCCGACCCGGCCCCGACGACGTCGAGCGCGAGCAGGCCGAGCGAGACGACCGAGAGCGACTCCCCGGCGATCCGGAGGCCGCGCCGGGCCAGGACGGCCCCGAGGGCGGCGGCGGCGCCGGTCAGGCCGACGAGCACCGCGGTGCGACCGCCGACGCCGAGGGCGGACCAGGCGACCGCCAGGAACGCGACAGCGGCGACGAGCAGGCACAGCGCGCCGAGGCCGAGCAGCAGCGCCGGCACCGACGGGGTCGGCAGCCCGCGGCGCGGGCGGCGGGCGGGCGGCGGGGCCTGCAGGGCCCGCGGGTCCTGCGGGCCCGGCGGCGGCGGGGCGACGGGGTAGGTCGGCAGCGGGGCGCGACGGAGCCGGTCGGCGGGGACGGGCGTCCCGCAGGTGGGGCACGGGGCGAGGGGAGCGGGGGCCGGCGGGGCTGCGGTGCTCATGGGCCCATCGCACCGCATGTCGGGGCGTCGGCGCATCGATTCGACGGCTCAGCTCACCTGAGCCCGGATGCTCAGATGACGGATCGGGTGGGCCCCGGGCTGGGTACAGCGGGGCGTGACCTCCGACCTGGTGTACGTGGTCGCCGGTGGAGCGCTCCTCCTGGCGATCGTGCTCCCCGCACTGCTCAGCCGGTGGGCGGTGTCCTCGCCGATGGTGCTGGTCGGCGTCGGCATGCTCCTCGGGCTGACCCCGCTGCCCGACGGCCTGCCGCTGGACCCGCAGGCCAACCGGGCGGTCATCGAGCACGTGACCGAGCTGGTCGTCATCGTCGCGCTCATGGGCGTCGGCCTGGCCATCGACCGCCCGCTCCTGATCCGCAAGGTCTCCTCGTGGCGCCCCTGGGGGCCGACCTGGCGGCTGCTGCTGATCGGCATGCCGCTCTCGATCGGGGCGGTGGCGTTCCTCGGTTGGTGGGGGGCCGGGCTGCCGCTGGCCGCCGCGCTGCTGCTGGGCGGCGCGCTGGCCCCGACCGACCCGGTGCTGGCCTCCAGCGTGCAGGTCGCGGGCCCGCGGACCGGGGAGGGGTACGAGGTCGACGAGGAGGACGAGCTCCGGTTCACCCTGACCTCCGAGGCGGGGATCAACGATGGGCTGGCGTTCCCGTTCGTCTACCTCGCGATCCTGGTCGCGCACGAGGGGGCCAGCCTGGGGCTGCTGCCGTCCTGGGTGGGCTTCTACCTCGTCGGCAAGGTGGTGCTCGGGGTCGTGGCCGGCATCGCGGTCGGCCGGGCGCTGGCCTTCGTCGCGTTCCGCTCGCAGTCCGTGTCGCTGCGGGTGGCCGAGCGGGGCGAGTCGCTGCTCGCGCTGGCGGCGCTCGTGGCGGCGTACGGCGTGGGGGAGGTGGCGCAGGGCTACGGCTTCCTCGCCGTCTTCGCCTGCGCGATGACGTTCCGCTCCGCCGAGCGCAGCCACGACTACCACGCGGCGATGCACGAGGTGGCCGAGCGGCTGGAGCGGCTGCTGACGCTCTTCGTGTTGCTGGTGCTGGGCATCGCGCTGACCCGCGGCCTGCTCGCCGACCTGGACGCGCGGGGGATCGCGATCGGGCTCGGCCTGCTCCTCGTGATCCGCCCGCTCACCGGGGCGCTCGCGCTGGCCGCGTGGCGCTCGACGCCCGAGCCCGGGATGACGCGGGGGGAGAAGTGGGCCGCTGCGTTCTTCGGGGTGCGGGGGATCGGCTCGATCTACTACCTGGCCTACGCCGCGGGGGAGGCCGAGGAGCTCGGCACCGGGTGGCTGTGGTCGACCGTGGCGTTCACCATCGTGGCCTCCGTGCTCGTCCACGGCGTGCTCGCCACGCCGGTCCTGGCGCGGGTCGGGCGCGGGCGGGACCCGGCCACCTCGCGGCGCGCGGACGCGGAGGAGGCGGCCCGGCGCGCCGCGCCGGGACCGTGAGGATGCGACGGACCCGCGGGTAACCACGATGCTGGCGGGCATGTCCAGCGCACCGTCGGTGTACGGCGTCCTCCACACGGTCGTGCCGCCCCTCGCGCGCGCGGTCTGGCGCCCCACGGTGACCGGCCTGCACCACGTGCCGGCCTCCGGCCCGGTGATCCTGGCCAGCAACCACCTCAGCTTCGTCGACTCGGTGGTGATCCCGGTCGTCGTGCCGCGCAAGGTCGTCTTCCTCGCCAAGTCCGACTACTTCACCGGCACCGGGCCCGCGGGCCGGCTCCAGCGGGCCTGGTTCGAGGGGCTCGGGATGCTGCCGGTGGACCGCGACGACACCAAGGCCGCGATGGCGAGCCTGGACACCGCGCTGGAGGTGCTCGCCCGCGGCGAGGCCTTCGGGATCTACCCGGAGGGGACCCGCTCGCGCGACGGCCGGCTCTACCGCGGCCGCACCGGCGTCGCGCACCTCGCGCTGACCGCCGGCGTCCCCGTCGTGCCGGTGGGGCTGCGCGGCACCGAGCGGCTCCAGCCCGTCGGAGCGCGGCTCCCGCGGATCGTGCCCGTGGAGGTGACCTTCGGCGAGCCGGTCGACCCGCGGGGGCGCTTCGACGGCGTGCCGCTCGGCCGCGCCCGCCGGCTGCTCACCGACGAGGTGATGGCCGCCGTCCAGCGGCTCACCGGCCAGGAGGAGGCCGGGGTCTACAACGAGCGGCCCGCGGACGCCTGAGCCCTCCCCGGGCCGGCCCGGCCAGGATGGGCCCATGACGACCCCCGACCGCCCCCGCACGCTGGTCACCGGTGGCTCGCGCGGCATCGGCGCCGCGGTGGCCCGCCGCCTCGCCCGGGCCGGGCACGACCTGGTGCTGGCCTACCGCACTGACGCCGAGGCCGCGACCCGCACCGCCGCGGAGGTGGAGGCGCTCGGGGCCGCCTGCACCGTCGTGCGGGCGGACGTGGTCGACCCCGGTGCGGTCGACGCGCTCTTCGAGGCCGCCGGGCCGCTTACCGGCGTGGTCTCCAACGCCGGCGCCACCCTGCACATCGGGCCCCTCGCCGACACCCCCGTCGACGTCATCGCCCGGACCGTCGAGCTCAACCTCACCTCCGCGCTGTACGTCGCCCGCGCCGCGGTCCGCGCGATGTCGGTGAGCCGCGGCGGCTCCGGCGGCGTGCTCGTGACGATCGGGTCGGGGGCCGCGACGACCGGGTCGCCCGGCGAGTACGTCCAGTACGCCGCCGCGAAGGCCGGCGTCGACGCGATGACCCTCGGGCTGGCTCAGGAGGTCGCGCGCGACGGGGTCCGGGTGGTCGCCGTGGCCCCGGGGATCATCGAGACCACCATCCACGCCGACGCCGGCGAGCCCGGGCGGCTCGCCCGGGTCGGGCCGAGCGTCCCGATGGGCCGGCCCGGCGACCCCGCGGAGGTCGCGGACGCGGTCGCCTGGCTGATGTCGCCGGAGGCGTCGTACGTCACGGGCACGACGGTGCGGGTCGGCGGCGGCCGCTGACCGGGAGCGCGGGGAGCGGCCGGCTCAGGGCTCCACGAGGCCGGCGCGGATGGCGTAGCGGGTCAGCTGGGTCCGGTCGTTCATGCCGAGCTTGGCCAGGATGTTCGCGCGGTGCCGCTCCACCGTCTTGGGGCTGATGGTCAGCATCCGCGCGATCTCTCGGGTCGTGGCGCCCTCGGCGACCAGCTTGAGCACCTGGTCCTCCCGGGCGGTCAGCACCGTCGCGGGCACCCGCTCGCCGCGGCGCATCCGCTCGAGGAAGTCGCGCACCAGCGTGCGCATCGCGCCGGGGTAGACGAACGCCTCGCCGCGCACCGCGGCCCGGCAGGCGCTGACCAGGTCCTCGTCGGCCACCGACTTCAGCACGTAGCCGCTGGCGCCGGCCTTGAGCGCCTCGAAGAAGTACTGCTCGTTGTCGTGCATCGAGAGCATCAGCATCTTCGGCGGGTCGGGTCGCCGCGAGATCTCCCGGGCGGCCTGGAGACCGGTCATCCGCGGCATCGCGATGTCGAGCACCACCAGGTCGACCTCGGTCTCCCGCAGCAGCTCGACCGCCTCGGCCCCGTCCCCGGCCTCCGCGACGACCTGGAGGTCGGGCTCGGCGTCGAGGATCAGGCGTACGCCGCGGCGCACGAGCGTGTGGTCGTCGGCGAGCAGGATCCGGGTCGGCGCGCTCACGTCGGCACCACCAGCCGGACGGTGGTGCCCTGGCCGGGCGCGCTCTCGATGGTCAGCTCCCCGCCGACCAGGCTCGCCCGCTCGCGCATGCCGAGCACGCCGGAGCCGGGCCGGAGCTCGGCCACCCCGCGGCCGTCGTCGCGGACCTCGAGCACCACCGTTTCCCCCACGCGGGTCAGCGACAGCGCGACCTCCCGGGCCGCGGCGTGCCGCGCGACGTTGGTCAGCGCCTCCTGGGCGACCCGGTAGACCACCAGCTCGGCGTCGGAGGACAGCGGCGGCAGCCCGGGGCTGGTGGTGCGGGTCAGGTGGCCGCGGTCGAGCGCGGCGAAGTCGCTGGCCAGCGCCGCCAGCGCGCTGTGCAGGCCGAGGTCCTCCAGCACGCCCGGCCGCAGCCGGCGCGCCACGCGACGTACGTCGTCGAGGCCGGCGCGGGCGCTCTCCCGGACCAGGGCGAGCCCCTCGGCGATCTCGGGGAGGTCCGGCGGCACCTGGTCCTCGGCCCGCTTGAGGCCGAGCAGGACCACGGTCAGGCTCTGCCCGACCTCGTCGTGGAGCTCCTGGGCGATCCGGTGCCGCTCGGCCTCCTGGGCGGCGAGCGCCCGGGCGCCGCCGGCGGCCCGCTCGGCCTCGATCCGGTCGAGCAGGTCGTTCCAGCCCTCGACCAGGCGCGCGCCCGGGCCGGAGGAGGGCTGCTCGAGGCGGGCACCGGGGTGGGCGAGGTCGACGGTGGCCATGGCGCGGATGACCCGGTCGACGGGGGCCAGGCTGAGCCGCAGCAGGGCGCCGTTGACGACCAGCATGAGCACGAGGCCGGCGGTCAGCACGACCGCCTCGGAGGCCAGGACCTGCTCGGAGACCCGGGCCGGTGAGAGCGCGAGGGCGAGGGCGCCCACCACGAAGACGGCTCCGTTGGTCAGGCAGACCTTCCAGTACAGGCTGAGCTCGCGCACGCCCCCAGCCTCGCAGAATGGGGTGCAGCACCCATTCGGTCGGGCGCTGGAAGGGGTCACGCTGGAGGCGTGACCCCACCGTTCGGCCTCGTCCTCGTGATCGTGGCGGTCGGTCTCGCGGTGTGGGCCACCGTCGCGTGGGCCGGTGCCGGGCGCGGCGTCGCGGTCCTGCGGCGGGGCCGGGTCGTGCGCGTCGCCGACCGCGGGCCCGTGCCGCACCTGCCGCTCCTGGAGGAGGTGCGGGGCTGGCCGACCGGCGAGGTCGTGCTGCCGCTGCTCGCGCGGGCGACCACCCGCGACGGGACCGACGTGCGGGTCCTCGCCGAGCTGCGCACCGAGCTGTCCGCGCCGCGCACCGGCACGACGTACGTCGACCCGGTCGCCGCCGCCGAGCGGCGCGCGGAGGACCGGGTGGTGGCGGCCGTGGGCGAGCGCGACGTCGTCGACCTGCTCGACGAGGTCGCCGGGCTGGCCGCGGCGCTCCCTGCGGAGCTGGAGCTGGTCGAGGTGGACGCGGTGCTGGCGCAGAGGCGCACCCGTGGACCCGGGTGACCTCAACGTCGTCCTCGGTGTCGGTGCGCTCGTCGTGCTGGCCGCGGCGGCGGCGGTCCGGGTCGCGAGCCACGCCGGGCTGCCGAGCCTGCTGCTCTACCTCGGCATCGGGCTGGCGCTGGGGGAGTCCGGGCTCGGGCTGAGGTTCGAGGACGCCGAGCTGACCCAGGTGCTGGGCAACCTGGCGCTCGCGGTGATCCTCGCCGACGGCGGCTTCACCACCCGCTGGGCGACGGTGCGGCCGGTCGCGCCGATGGCGGCGGTGCTCGCCACGGTCGGGGTCTTCATCAGCGTGGCGGTGACCACGGGGCTGGTGCTCCTCGTGCTCGACGTGGACCTCCGCACCGCCATCGTGCTCGGCGCGGTCGCCTCCTCGACCGACGCGGCCGCGGTCTTCTCGGTGCTGCGCTCGATGCCGGTCCGCGGGCGGCTGCGCTCGCTGGTCGAGGCGGAGTCGGGCTTCAACGACCCGCCGGTGATCATCCTGGTCTCCGTCGTCACCAGCGACGCCTGGGACCGGGCCGGGGTGTGGGCGATCGCCGGGCAGATCGGCTACCAGCTGGTCGTCGGCATCCTCGTCGGGATCGGCGTCGCCCGGGCCGGCGTGTGGCTGCTGGCGCGCAGCGCGCTGCCCGCGAGCGGGCTCTACCCGCTCGCCACGCTGGCGATCGCGTTCCTCGCCTTCGCCGGCTCCGGGCTGGTCGGTGGCAGCCCGATCATGGCCATCTACGTCGCCGGGCTCGTGCTCGGCAACTCCGAGCTGCCGCACCGCACGAGCACCGCCGGCTTCGTCGAGGCGATGGCCTGGCTGGCCCAGATCGGGCTCTTCGTGATGCTCGGGGTGCTCGCCAGCCCCGGGCGGCTGCTCGAGGCGCTGCCGACCGCGATCGTCGTCGGTGGGGCGCTGACCCTGGTGGCCCGGCCGGTCTCGGTGCTGGCCTGCCTGACGCCGTTCCGGGTGCCCTGGCGCGACCAGGTCTTCATCAGCTGGGCGGGGCTGCGCGGGGCGGTGCCGATCGTGCTCGCCACCATCCCGATGAGCGTCGGGCTCCCGGGGGCCGAGCGGATCTTCGACGTGGTCTTCCTGCTCGTCGTCGTCTTCACCCTGCTCCAAGGCCCGACCCTGCCGTGGGTGGCCCGCGGCACCGGCGCCACGGCCGCGGAGAACCCCCGCGCCGTCGAGCTGGAGTCCGCGCCGATGGAGGCGATCGGCGCCACGATGCTCCAGTTCACCGTCGCGCCGCAGTCCCGGCTCGCGGGCGTGGAGGTCGCCGAGCTGCGGCTCCCGCCGGGCGCCGTGCTGACCCTGCTGCTGCGTGACGGGGAGCTGTTCGTGCCCACCCCCTCGACCGCGCTGCGGGCCGGCGACCACGCGCTGGTCGCGACCGACCACGCCCACGTGGGCGAGATCGAGGAGCGGCTGCGGCTGGTCAGCCAGGAGGGCCGGCTCGCCGGTTGGTACGCCGCCCTGCCGGGCCGCCGCGGCTAGGCATCACCGCTGGCGGTCCGCGCCCTCCGCGCCCGCCGACCCCCACATCCACTCCATCTCGGCCGCCGCGGCAGCGCGGGTGGCCGGGCCGGCCAGCTCCTCGACGACGGTGAGCGCGAGGTCGATGCCGGCGGAGACGCCGGCCGAGGTCCACAGCCGCTCGCCGCTGCGGACGAACCGCGAACCGCGCTCGACGACGACGCTCGGGTCGATCGCGGCCAGCTCCTCGAACGTCGTGTGGTGGGTGGTCGCCGGCCGCCCCGCGAGCAGGCCGGCCCGGGCGAGCAGCATCGAGCCGGTGCACACCGACATCAGCAGCTCCACGGCGTCGTACCGCTCGCGGAGGAAGGTGGCCAGGTGCTCGTCGTCGAGCAGCCGCCGGGTGCCGGCGCCGCCCGGGACGACGAGCACGTCGACCGGCGGGCAGTCGTCGAGGCGGTGGTCGGGGAGCACGGTGAAGCCGCCCCGGCCGACCGCAGGCTCGCCGGTCAGCCCGACGGTGACGACCTCGAAGGGGCGGCCCTCGCCGAGCTCGCCGGCGACGTTGAAGACCTCGTAGGGGCCGGCGAAGTCGAGGACCTCCATGTCGTCGAAGGCCAGGATCGCGACGGTGCGGGTGCTCACGGCCGCATCCTGGCAGGTCCTGCCACGGGGTGTCGGTGCTCGATGTTGTGATGGGTCCATGACCGCCACCGCCGCCCCGCAGGCACCGAGGAGCAGCGGCACGACGTACCGCCTCGCGCGCCGCCCGGTGGCCGGCTCCGTCCCGGTCCTCGACGAGCACCAGCAGCGCGTCGTCGACCACCCGGGCGGGCCGCTGCTGGTGCTGGCCGGGCCGGGCACCGGCAAGACCACCACGCTGGTCGAGGCGATCGTGCGCCGGGTCGAGGAGGGCGCGCGGCCCGACGAGGTGCTGGCGCTGACCTTCTCCCGCAAGGCCGCCGAGCAGCTGCGCGACCGGGTGACCGCGCGGCTGGGCCGCACCATGGCCACCGGCCTGTCCTCGACGTTCCACTCCTTCGCCTACGCGCTGGTGCGGCGCTACGCGCCGGCGGAGCTGTACGCCGCACCCCTGCGCCTGCTCTCCGCCCCCGAGCAGGACGTCGTGCTCCAGGAGCTGCTCACCGACGCCCCGGAGTCGGTGCGTTGGCCCGACCACCTGCGCGCCGCCGTCGGCACCCGCGGGTTCGCCCGCGAGGTCCACTCGGTGCTCGCCCGGGCCCGCGAGCGCGGGCTGGACCCGGCCGACCTCGCCACCCTCGGGCGGGCCGAGGGCGTGCCGGAGCTGGAGGCGGCCGGGCTCTTCCTCGAGCAGTACCTCGACGTGCTCGGCGACCAGTCCGCGATCGACTACCCCGACCTCGTCGCGCGCGCGGTCATCGAGGCCAACGTCCACCGCGACGAGCTCCGCGCCCAGCTGCGGCACGTCTTCGTCGATGAGTACCAGGACACCGACCCCAGCCAGGTCGCGCTGCTGCGCGCGATCGCCGGCGACGGGCGCGACCTGACGGTGGTGGGCGACCCCGACCAGTCCATCTACGGCTTCCGCGGCGCCGACGTCCGCGGGATCCTCGACTTCCCCCGCGAGTTCCCGACGATCACCGGCGAGCCGGCCCCGGTGGTCGCGCTCGGCACCACCCGGCGCTTCGGCTCGCGCCTGCTGCGCGCCTCGCGCTCGATCGCGGCCTCGATCGGCGTCACCGGGTCGATCCCGCTGGAGCAGTACGCCGCGTTCCGCAACCCGGTGCCCGCCGACAACACCTACGGCCCCGGCAGCGTCGAGGTGCTGACCTTCGACACCCACCGCGCCGAGACCGAGCACACCGCGGATCTGCTGCGCCGCGCCCACCTCGAGGACGGCGTGCCCTGGTCGGAGATGGCCGTCCTGGTGCGCTCGGGCCGCGCGTCGATCCCGGGCCTGCGCCGCTCGCTGAGCGCCGCCGGCGTACCGGTCGAGGTGGCCGCGGACGAGACGCCGCTGGTGCGCGAGCCGGCGGTCCTGCCGCTGCTCTCGGCCCTCGCGGTGGTGGTCGACGCCGACGTCGAGGACCCGGCCGACGAGGACCACGTCGGCGCCGACCGGGCCGAGGCGCTGCTGACCTCGCCCCTGGGCGGCCTGGACGCCACCGACGTCCGGGCGCTCACCCGGGCGCTGCGGGCCGCCTCGCCGGGCACCCCGGCGCGTGAGCTGGTGCGCCGGGCCGTGCTCGAGCCCGCCGCCCTCGCCGGGATCACCGGCGAGCCCGCCCGCCGCGCCCTGCGCCTCGCCGACCTGCTCGCGCGGGCCCGCGCGGCCCTCGCCGGCGGCGCGACCGCCGAGGAGGTGCTCTGGCTGCTCTGGGACGGCACCGACTGGGGCCGCCGGCTGCGCCAGGCCACCGCCACCGGCGGGCAGGGCGCCCGCCTGGCCCACCGCGACCTCGACGCCCTGTGCGCCCTCTTCGAGGTCGCCGCGCGCACCGAGGAGCAGCAGGGGCACCGCAGCGTGCGCAGCTTCCTGGAGACGCTGCGCGCCCAGGAGATCCCGGCCGACACCCTCGCCGACCGGGGCGTGCGCGGCGACGCCGTCCGGCTGCTCACCGCGCACCGCTCCAAGGGCCTGGAGTGGCGGCTCGTGGTCGTCGCCCACGTCCAGGAGGGCGCCTGGCCCGACCTGCGGCGCCGCGACTCCCTGCTCCAGGCCGACCGGATCGACCGCGACGGGCTGCTGCCACCGCTGACCCGCGCCGCGATGCTGGCCGAGGAGCGCCGGCTGTTCTACGTCGCGGCCACCCGCGCCAAGCAGCGCCTGGTCGTGACCGCGGTCCGGTCCTCCGACGACGAGGGCGAGCAGCCCTCCCGCTTCCTCACCGAGCTCGGCCGCGAGCCGGTCCACCGCGTCGGCCGCCCGCGCCGGCCGCTGTCGATGGCCGGCCTGGTCTCCGAGCTGCGGCGCACGGTGGCCGACCCGGGCGAGCCCGAGGCGCTGCGCCGGGCCGCGGCCCGCCGGCTGCGGCTGCTCGCCGAGCTCGACGTCCACGGCCGCCCGGTCGCCCCGCAGGCCGACCCCGCCACGTGGTGGGGCCTGCGCGCGCCGACCCGGTCCGACCGACCGGTCCGCCCGGCCGAGGAGCCGCTCACCCTCTCGGCCAGCGCCCTCGACGGGCTGCTGACCTGCCCGGCGCAGTGGTTCCTCCAGCGGGAGGCGGGCGGTGAGGTGGTCAGCTCCACCGGCCAGGGCTTCGGCAAGGTCGTCCACGCCGTCGCCGAGCGGCTCGCCGCGGGCTCCCTCGGGGTCCCGGCCGAGGAGGTCGAGGTCGAGCGGGACCTGATGCCGCTGGTCGACGAGGTGTGGGGCCGGATGGAGTTCCGCACCCCCTGGTCACGCGCCCGCGAGCGCGAGGCCGTCGCCGCGGCCCTGGAGCGCTTCCTGACCTGGCACCGCCGCCCCGGGGCGCGCACGGTGCTCGCCGTCGAGCCGCGGATCCGCGCCGAGGTGCAGCTGCCCGACGGCCAGGTCGTCCGCCTCCACGGGTACGCCGACCGCCTCGAGCTCGACGAGGAGGGCCGGGTGGTGGTCGTGGACCTCAAGACCGGCAAGTACGCCCCGACCGGGCCGGAGGTGCAGCGCCACTCCCAGCTCGGGCTCTACCAGCTCGCCGTCGACCACGGCGCCGCCGACGAGCACCTGCGCGAGGCCGGGGTCGAGGGCGTCGGCGTCTCCGGTGGCGCCGAGCTCGTCCAGCTGCGGCTCGGGGAGGTGCTGCCCAAGGTGCAGCACCAGCCGCCGGCCGCCGGCGACGGCCCCCGCCTGGTCGAGGAGCAGCTCGCGAGCGCCGCCTCCGCGCTGCGGGCCGAGGAGTTCGTGGCCCGTCCGGGCTCGCACTGCGAGCGCTGCGCCTTCACCGCGATCTGCCCCACCAAGGCCTCAGGGACGGTGCTCTCATGACCTCGACCATGCCCGGCCGCGCGGAGGTCCGCGACATCACGACCCCCGAGCAGCTGCGTGCGCTGATGGGCGTCGACTGGACCTTCAGCGACCAGCAGTTCGCCGCGGTCACCGCGCCGCTCGAGCCCGCGGTCGTCATCGCCGGCGCCGGGTCCGGCAAGACCACGGTCATGGCCGCCCGCGTCGTGTGGCTGGTGGCCACCGGCCGGGTCGCGCCCGGGGAGATCCTCGGCCTGACCTTCACCACCAAGGCCACCGCCGAGCTCCAGACCCGCATCCGCGAGAGCCTGCGCCAGGCCGGGCTGCTGCCCGAGCGGGGCACCCGCGCCCCGGGCCCGGACGGTGAGGAGGAGGAGGTCGAGGAGCCGACGGTGGCGACGTACCACTCCTATGCCTCGGCGCTGCTCACCGAGCACGGCCTGCGGATCGGGCACGAGCCGGACACCCGCCTGATCGCCGACGCGAGCCGCTTCCAGCTCGCCGCGCGGGCGGTGCAGCGCTACGCCGCCCCCGTGGAGCAGCTCACCGACTCCCCGCGCCACGTCGTGCAGTACCTCCTCGCGCTCGACGGTGAGATGAGCGAGCACCTCGTCGGCCCGGCCGAGGTCCGCGCGCACGACGAGCGGCTGCGCCCGCTGCTGGTCGAGGGGATGGCCACCGAGCACCGCAAGACCTACCGGGCGATGAACGAGAAGGCCATCACCGCCATCGACAAGCGCGCCGAGCTGCTCGGCCTCGTGGAGGCCTACCGGTCCCTGAAGCGGCACCACGGGCTGATGGACTTCTCCGACCAGATCGCGCTCGCGGCCCGGCTCGCGGAGGAGTGCCCCGAGGTGGGCCGCAGCGAGCGGGCGAAGTACCGCGTCGTCCTGCTCGACGAGTACCAGGACACCTCGGTCGCCCAGGCGCTGATGCTGCGCCGGCTGTTCTCCGGCCCCGAGGCCGAGGCCGGCCGCGGGCACCCGGTGATGGCGGTCGGCGACCCGAACCAGGCGATCTACGGCTGGCGCGGCGCGTCGGTGTCGAACATCCTGGAGTTCACCCGGGAGTTCCCGACCGCGGTCGGCGTGCCCGGCACGACGTACCCGCTGACCGTCAACCGGCGCTCCGACGCCCGCATCCTCGCCACCGCCAACCACCTGGCCGAGGAGCTCTACGCCAGCCGGCCCGACCTGCTGCCGCTGGAGGCCAAGCCGGGGGCCGACCCCGGCGAGGTCCGGGCGGTCGTGCACGAGACCTGGGACGACGAGCTGGCCTGGCTCGGCGACCGCGTCCTGGAGACCCACGCCGCGCTGTCGGCGACCAAGGACGGCCCGTGCTGGAAGGAGATCGGCGTCCTCACCCGCGACAACGCGCACGCCGCGGCGGTCTTCGACGCCCTGAGCGCGCGCGAGGTGCCGGTCGAGATCGTCGGCCTGAAGGGGCTGCTGCGCCTGCCCGAGGTCTCCGAGGTCGTCGCCACGCTGACCCTGGTGCAGGACGTCACCGCTAACGCCGCGCTGCTGACGCTGCTCGCGGGGCCGCGGTGGGCGATCGGCCCGCGCGACCTGGCCCTGCTGGGCCGGCGCGCTCGCGAGCTCGCCGGCGACACGTCGGGGGCCACCGCGTTCGACGACGTCCGGGCCCAGCTCGCGGCCGCCGTCGAGGGCGCCGACCCGACCGAGATCCCCTCGCTGTGCGACGCCCTGGAGGACCCGGGCGACCTGGAGTACTCCACCGAGGCGCGCGAGCGGTTCACGCTGCTGGCAGCCGAGCTGCGCCGACTGCGGGCCGCGGTCGGCGAGCCGATCCTCGACCTGGTGCGGCGCATCGTGGAGATCACCGGCATCGACGTCGAGCTGGCGTCCTCGGTGAGCCCCGCGGCCGCCGCCCGCCGCGACAACCTCGACCTGTTCGTCCAGGCGGTCGCGGAGTTCCAGGCCGTCGACGGCCAGGTCACCCTGGCCGCCCTGCTGGCCTGGCTGGAGGCCGAGGACGAGTTCGGTCAGGGCCTCGACGTGGCCACCCCGTCGGAGGCCGACTCGGTCAAGCTGCTCACCGTCCACCGCGCCAAGGGCCTGGAGTGGGACGCGGTCTTCCTCGTCGGCGTCACCGAGCGGAAGTTCCCCACCAACCGCACCCGGTCCAGCTGGCTGACCGTGCCGTTCGTGATGCCGACCGCCCTGCGCGGCGACGCCCGCGACCTGCCGCAGCTGGCCGGGCACGCGCCCGAGGACCTCAAGGCGCTCGGCGAGGCCGTCAAGGCCCACGAGGCGCTCGAGGAGCTGCGGCTGGGGTACGTCGCGTGGACCCGCGCCCGGCACTCGCTGTGGGTCTCGGCCTGGCGCTGGGCCCCGCACCTCAAGAGCGGGCTGGGCCCCTCGGCGTACCTGTGCGCGACGCGGGAGGCGATGGCGACCTGGGGCGCCGAGCCGGACCGCTGGGCCGACTGCGCGGTCAAGGGCGAGGAGAGCCCGTACGCCGACCGCTCGCCGGACCTGCCCTGGCCCATCTCGCACCGCACCGCCGAGGTCGAGCGGCGCATCGAGGCCGCGCGCCGGGTGCGGGAGGCCGACCCGGTCACCGACGCCGAGCTGGCCGGCGGCATCGAGGACGGGATCGAGGACGTCCTCGAGCTCGAGCGGGTCCAGCAGTGGGACGACGAGATCGCCCGGCTGCTCGAGGAGGCCCGCCGCGACCGGTCACCGCACGTGGAGGTCGAGCTGCCCAGCAGCCTCTCGGCGACCTCGCTCGCCCGGCTGCGCGACGACCCCGACGCGCTCGCCCGCGACCTGGCCCGGCCGATGCCGCGCCAGCCCTCCTCGGCGGCCCGCTTCGGCACCCGCTTCCACGCCTGGGTCGAGGCCCGGTTCGGCCAGCAGTTGCTCATCGACCCCGACGAGCTGCCCGGCCGCGCGGACGTCGACATCGACGACGACGCCGACCTCCAGGAGCTGATCGCGCGGTTCGAGGAGGGTCCGTTCGCCGACCGGGTGCCGGTCGCGGTCGAGCCGGCGTTCGCGCTCGTGGTCGACGGCCAGGTGGTGCGCGGTCGGATCGACGCGGTCTACCGCGAGGACACCGAGGCGGGGGAGGGCTACCTCGTGGTCGACTGGAAGACCGGCCGCTCCGGCGAGGCCGACGCCCTCCAGCTGGCGATCTACCGCCAGGCCTGGGCCGAGCTGCACGACCTGCCCCTGGAGCGGGTGCGCGCCGCGTTCTACTTCGTGCGCAGCGGGCGGATCGTCGAGCCGGCCCACCTGCCGGATCGTCAGGAGCTGGCGGCGCTGCTGCGGGTCTGAGCCGTGTCCGTGCTCGTGCCCGCCAGGTGGCGTTGCACGGCGCGGGCGGCGGCGCGGCCGGCCCGGTTGGCGCCGATGGTGCTCGCCGAGGGGCCGTAGCCGACCAGCTGCACCCGCGGGTCGGCCACGGCGCTGGTGCCGTCCAGGGTGATCCCGCCGTGCTCGGAGCGCAGGCGCAGCGGCGCCAGGTGGGCCACGGCCGGCCGGAAGCCGGTGGCCCACAGGATCGCGCCGGCGGGCTCGAAGGACCCGTCGGGCATGCGTACGCCGCCGGGCTCGACCGCGCGGAACATCGGGTGCCGCCGATAGGCGCCGAGCCGGGCCGCCTCGTGCTCCTGGGGCCGCAGCGCCAGCCCGGTCACGCTGACCACGCTGGTGGGCGGCAGGCCGCGGCGTACCCGCTCCTCGACCAGGGCGACGGCCTCGCGCCCGCGGTCGGAGGTGAAGTCGTCGGTGCGCCAGACCGGCTCCCGGCGGGTGACCCACAGGGTCTCGGTGACCGGCGCGAGCTCGCCGAGGTGCTGCACGGCCGAGGCGCCGCCGCCGACCACGACCACCCGGGTGCCCCGGAAGTGCTCCGCGCCCGGGAAGCCGACGGTGTGCCACTGCTCGCCGGCGAACGTCTCGACGCCGGGGTAGTGCGGCACGAACGGCTGGCGCCAGGTCCCGGTCGCGTTGACCAGCGTCCGCGTGGTCCAGGACCGGTCGCCGGCCCGGACCACGAGCAGCCCCCCGGGACCGTCCTCGACCCGGTCCACCGCGACCGGCCGGACGACGGGGAGGTCGTGGGCCCGCTCGTAGGCAGCGAAGTACGCCGGCACCACGACGTTGGCCCGGCCCGACCCGTCCACCGGCGGCACGGAGTCCGGCAGCGCGGCGACCCCGTGGACGTCGTGCATGGTCAGGGAGTCCCACCGGTGCTGCCAGGCGCCACCCGGGGCGGCGTCGGCGTCCAGGACGACGTGGTCCAGGCCGAGGCGCCGCAGGTGGTAGGAGGCCGACAGCCCCGCCTGCCCGGCTCCCACCACCACGGCGTCGTAGGTCCTCATGCCCGGTCCAACGTCGCGGCGCGGCCGGATAGTCCGGGACCCTGCCGGCCGTGGGGACGCGGGTGGTCCTCGGGGCTCAGGGGTGTCGGTCTAGCCTCCGGACGTGACCGCTCCGCACCTCAGGCTCGCCCAGGACCCGCACGACCGCCTCGCGGTGCACCGCAAGGACGACGCGTGGCTCGCCGAGCGGTGGGCCGACGAGTCGAGCCGGGTGCTGGTCGTCTCCGGGACCCGCGTGCAGCCGGTCGATGGCCGGATCGAGTGGGTCGCGCCCTCGGAGGCGCCCGAGGGCCTGCGCGTGCTGCTGGGGGAGCGGGAGGGACGGGCCTGGTTCGCGGTCGTCACCGGCCCCGAGGAGGCGAAGGGGGACGCCTCGTGGCTCCCGCTGCGCGGCCTGCTGCCGTCGCTCTCCGACGACAACGTCACGGTCGCGCCGCTGGTCCTGCACGCGCTCGGCCTGGCCGAGTGGCACTTCGCGACGCGCTTCTGCCCCCGCTGCGGCGGCCGCCTCGAGGCCACCGCGGCCGGCCACGAGCTGGTGTGCACCCAGTGCGGCAAGGCGCAGTTCCCGCGCACCGACCCCGCGGTGATCATGGTCGTCACCTCGGGCGAGCCGGGTGCGGAGGACGAGCGCTGCCTGCTCGGCCGGCAGGCGGTGTGGCCGCCCGGGCGCTACTCCACGCTGGCCGGCTTCTGCGAGCCCGGCGAGACCCTCGAGGACGCCGTGCGCCGCGAGGTCGCCGAGGAGACCGGCGTGGCGGTCGGCGAGGTGTCGTACTTCTCCAGCCAGCCGTGGCCGCTGCCGGCCAGCCTGATGGTGGGCTTCGTCGCCCGCGCCACCTCGACCGAGATCACCGTCGACGAGGTCGAGATCGAGGACGCCCGCTGGTTCACTCGCGCCGAGATGCGCGAGCAGGCGGAGTCCGGCCAGCTCGTGCTCCCCGGCGGCGTCTCGATCAGCCGTTCGCTGATCGAGCACTGGTACGGCGGGACGCTGCCCGGCCAGTGGTGACCGGCCGCGGCCCATGTAACGCATGGTTCGCCGCTGTTCCTGCACGTTGCAGCGTGCATCAACAGCGGCGAACGTCGCGTTACAAGCCCGGTGGGCCGGGCGGGGAGGATCAGGCCAGCGCGGCCAGCTTCTCCTTGACCTGCGCGAGCGAGGGGTTGGTCTGGGCGGTGCCGTCGGCGTAGACGAGGGTCGGCACCGTCTGGTTGCCGTCGTTGGCCGACTCCACGATCTGGACGGCGTCGGGGGACTGCTCGATGTCGACGATGTCGTAGGTGATCCCCTCGCGGTCCAGCTGGCTCTTGAGGCGGTGGCAGTAACCGCACCAGGGGGTCGTGTACATCGTGAACTGGCCGCTCATCTGGACTGTCGCCTCCGGCGTCTAGGGTCTGGAACCGTACCGATCAAACCATCCGGCACCAGGAGATGTTCCCCCGCATGACCCGCCCCGAGGACCTGCTCGCCGCGCTCGACCCGGAGCAGCGCACGGTCGCGGAGGCGCTGCGCGGGCCGGTCCGCGTGCTGGCCGGCGCCGGCACCGGCAAGACCCGCGCGATCACCCACCGCATCGCGTACGGCGTCGCGACCGGCGTCTACGCCCCGACCGAGGTCCTGGCGGTCACCTTCACCACCCGCGCGGCCGGCGAGATGCGCGGCCGGCTGCGCACGCTCGGGGCCGGCGGCGTCCAGGCGCGCACGTTCCACTCCGCGGCGCTGCGGCAGCTGCGGTACTTCTGGCCGCACGTCCACGGCACCGAGCTGCCGCAGCTGATCGAGTCCAAGATCGGGCTGCTGGCCTCGGCCGCGCGGCGGCAGCGGATCTCGGCGGACCAGGCGCTGCTGCGCGACCTGGCCTCGGAGGTGGAGTGGGCCAAGGTCAGCAACGTCCACCCCGACGACTACGCCCGGGTCGCCCCTGAGCGCGGGCGCAGCGTCACCAACCTCGACCCCGGCACGGTCGGCCGGGTCTTCGGCAGCTACGAGGACGCCAAGCGCGAGGCCGGCCGGATGGACATGGAGGACATCCTCCTGCTGACCGCCGGCATGCTCGCCGAGGACGAGCGGGTGGCCGCGCAGGTCCGCCGGCAGTACAAGTGGTTCGTCGTCGACGAGTTCCAGGACGTCTCGCCGCTCCAGTCGGCGCTGCTCGACCTCTGGCTCGGTGGCCGCAACGAGATCTGCGTGGTCGGCGACCCCGCCCAGACGATCTACTCCTTCGCCGGCGCCAACGCCGACTACCTGCGCGACTTCCCCAAGCGCCACCCCGGGACCACCTCGGTCGAGCTGGTCCGCAACTACCGCTCGACCCCCCAGGTGGTCGAGGCCGCGAACACGCTGCTGGCCGGCACCCCCAGCCAGGGCGTCGACCTGCGCGCCCAGCGCCCGGCCGGCCCGCCGGTGACCTACCAGGCGCGCCCCGACGAGGTCGCGGAGGCCGAGGAGGTCGCCGCGCGGATCCTCAAGCTCCGCGACGCCGGCCGCCCGCTCGGCGAGATCGCCATCCTCTTCCGCATCAACGCTCTCTCCGAGGCCTTCGAGGAGGCGCTGTCCGCGCGCCGCATCCCCTACGTCGTCCGCGGCGCCAGCCGGTTCTTCGACCGACCGGAGGTCCGCGAGGCGGTCACCCGGATCCGCGGCGCCGCCCGCTCCGGCGAGGGCGTCGGCGTCGTCGACACCGTGACCGCGACGCTCGCCGGGATGGGCTGGACCGCCGAGGCGCCGGCCGCCCGCGGCCAGACGCGGGACCGGTGGGAGTCCTGGCAGGCGCTCGTCGACCAGGCCAGCGAGTTCGAGTCCGGCGGGGGAGACCTCGAGGCGTTCGTCGACGACCTCGACCGCCGGGCCGCCGAGCAGCACGCGCCGGTCGCCGAGGGCGTCACGCTCGCCACCTTCCACGCCGCCAAGGGCCTGGAGTGGGACTCGGTGTTCCTGTGCGGCCTCCAGGACGGCACGCTGCCGATCACGTACGCCGACACCCCGCTGGCGGTGGAGGAGGAGCGCCGGCTGCTCTACGTCGGGATGACCCGCGCCCGGCTCGACCTCGCCCTGTCCTGGGCGGCGGCCCGCAACCCCGGCGGCCGCGCGTCGCGCCGGCCCTCTCGGTTCCTCGACCCGTTGCTGCCCGAGGACACCCGGCCCCAGGACGGGCCGCGGCGGCGCAAGGTCGCCGGCTGCCGCGAGTGCGGCAAGCCGCTGACCTCGGCGGTCGAGAAGAAGCGCGGCCGCTGCCACGACTGCCCGGCGTCGTACGACGAGGAGCTCTTCGAGCGGCTGCGCACCTGGCGCAAGGAGCGCGCCGACACCGAGTCGGTCCCGGCGTTCGTCGTCTTCACCGACGCCACCCTCCAGCTCATCGCCGAGCACAAGCCGCGCACGCCCGAGGCGATGCTGCGGATCAGTGGTATAGGCCGGTCGAAGGTCGAGAAGTACGGCGAGGACGTGCTCGAGCTCGTCGGGTAGGTGTCTGCGCAGGTCAGCGCCGAGATCTCCCCGAGGGCGCAGCGGCGGCCCAGGCGGTCCGCGGGCGGCGCTTGAAAAAGAAATCGGAGAAATGACCATTAAATGGTTTGCCCCTTACCGAGGCAGGGGGCTAAATTTCCCGCTATCAGTCATGCGCATCACGGTCCTGACCCGACCGGCGCCCGCACATCGAAGGAGGTGGCCCCGATGATCAGCTTCGTGAACCCGACGACGACGGCTCAGACCCCGTCCGGCTTCGCCATGCCCACGTGCGGCCACGCCTCGATCCCTGCCTCGATCCGCGCCTGGATCCCGGCCGCGGTCATCGTGCGCGATCGCCAGGAGGGCTCCGTCCGTCCGGCGACCCTGACCGTCCTCGGCGCGACCACCGCCATCAAGCGCGACGCCGCCACCCCCGCCTACTTCCCGGGTACCACTGCCTGGAGACCACCGATCTGCTGAGACCACTCAGCACCGGCGCCTCCAGGCCGCGGAACCCGACACCCGGGATCCGCGGCCTTTCTGTTTCCCGCACACCCGCGATCAAGGAAAACGAGGAGGTGAAACATGACCATCAGCGTTCTCGACCGCAGTCCCGCAGCGGAGTCCACCCTCGGCTCCCTGCACGACCGAGCGGCCCAGGTCGACGACGAGCTGCTGCCCTGCCGGGCCAACAACCCCGAGCTGTGGTTCGCCGAGTCCCCGTCCGACGTGGAGCACGCCAAGGCCCTCTGCCAGGAGTGCCCGGTCCAGGCCCTGTGCCTCGACGGGGCGCTCGACCGCCGGGAGCCCTGGGGTGTCTGGGGCGGACAGCTCTTCCTCCAAGGAGTGGTGATCCCCCGCAAGCGGCCCCGCGGCCGTCCGCGCAAGACCGACGCCGCCTGACCGGTGGCCCCCGCAGCACCAGCAGCACCACCCATCCATCCCGCAGCACCATCCCTCACGACAAGGACGTCGCGATGAACCACCTCCACGTAGACATCGCCCGCGCGCAGATGAGTGCGCGCCTCGGAGAGGCGGAGAAGGCTCGCCGGTCCCACCAGCTGGCCCGCTCCATCCGGATGCACCGCAAGGCCGAGACGGCCGCGCAGCAGGCCCGGACCGCCCTCGCCCGAGCGCTCTGAGCGCGCCTGACCAGATCAAGGACCGACCTCACATGACCACCGAGACCCACCGGAGCACCGACATGAATCTCATGAACGAAAACCTGGCCCGCGCACAAATGTCCGCGCGCCTGGGAGAGGCGCAACAGTCCCGCCGCGGCCACGAGCTGGCCCGTGCCCGCCGCCTGAGCCGCAAGGCCGAGCGAGCCGCGCAGCAGGCACGCCTCGCCCTGGCCCGCGCCCTCTGAGGCGGAACCGACCTCACCCTGATCGCGGGTGATGCACAGGGGAGCCCGGCACCACGTGAGTGGTGCCGGGCTCCTCGGCGTCTGCGGCCGGCGCGGCTCCGTCCCGCTCGGTCCCGCCGCATGGGGTCGACGTCCTAGGCTCGGGCGGGTGGAGACCCCGGAGACCACGCGGACGTGCGGGTGGTGCGGGCGCCAGGAGTCCGACCCGGCGCGCACCCTGACCTGGACGACCGCCGTCGAGCGCGGCCGCGCCCGCGTCTACTGCGAGACCTGCTCCCGCGAGCACCTGCGGGCCATGGAGGGGAAGCTCGACAGCGAGCACTGGTGACCGGTGGGGCCGGGACCAGGCTCAGCCGGTCCGGCGGCCGCCGAGCGCGCCCCACGTGCACCCGCAGTGCGGGTGGGGATCGACCGGCACGCGCACCGGCGTCGCCGCGCCCAGCTCGTACGCCGCACCCCAGGTCGAGGGCCGGTCGCCCTCGACCCAGGCCACCACGTCGCGCACGGCCCAGGCCAGCGCCAGCGCGCGGCACACCGGGTCGGCGGCCGGCGGGGCGGCCCGGGCGAGCTGCTCGAGGACGATCGCCCGCCGCGGGTCGGCCTCGGCCCGGCGCGCGTCGTCGCAGCGCAGGCAGCCGGTCACGCCCGGCGCGACGAACGGGCCGACCACGGGCCCGCCGTCCCGGCCGGCCACCAGCAGGTGCGGCACGCCCGCCCGCAGGCACGGGTCGACCCGGCCGCGGGCGAGCACGCCGGGGGAGAGGACGAGGTGGACGGCGCCGAGGCCGGAGCGGGTGGTCGCGACCCCGGCGGCGGCCAGCAGCGCGGCGGCCGGCTCGGCCCAGTCCGGCGGTGCGTCGAGGGAGACCACGGCCGCGGCCCGGGCCGCCAGCCGGCGGGCGGCGTCGTCGCCGTGCCGGGCGCGCGCCGCGAGGGCGATCGGGCCGCCCGGGCGCGGGTCGGCGTCGACGAGCAACCCCGCGGACTCCAGCGCGGCGAGGACGCGGGTGGCCGTGGCGTCCGGCTCGGGGGAGCGGCCCTGCTCGAGCGCGGCGAGCACGCGGCGTACCTCGGGGGTGTCGGGGAGGACGGCTCGGCGGGGCAGGTCGAGACCGACCTGGAGGTGCCCGTCGTCGCGGCGGACCGCCACCAGTCCCGGTAGCAGCGTGCGGCTCATGCCGGCAGCCTCACACGGGACGGGGCTCGGCGCCGCCGCTCCTCCACAGGCCCAGAACGCGTCCGGCGGCGCCCCCACGAGGGGGCGCCGCCGGACGGGCAGCTCGAGGAGGCGTCAGGTCACGCCTTGCCGAGGATGCGGTTCAGGTTGGTGCCGCAGACGGGGCAGACGGCCTTGGCCATCCGGGTGCCCTTGTCGTTCACCTTGACCTCGCCCTCCGCCTCGCGCTTCTCCTTGCACTTGACGCAGTAGAACTCGCCGCTCCAGGTCTCCGCCATGACGGCCTCCTTGCCTAGTCTCACTCGGTCGTCGCGACGGGCTGCAGGGCCCGTCGCGGTCGCGCGGCTCGGCGCCGTCGGACCGCTGCGAGCCTACGGCACCGGGCCCGCACGCCGCCGCAGACGCTCCGCGGGCGCCCTCGCCGGCGTCGGTAGCCTGCCGCCCATGGCTGACCTCACCCACCTGCGACTGGACCGCACCGACGACGGCGTGGCCGTCCTGACCCTGGACAACCCCGACATGCGCAACGCGATGTCGGATGAGATGACCGCCTCCTGGGTGCGCGCCGTCGACGAGCTCGCCGCGGACTCCTCGGTGCGCGCCGTGGTCGTCACCGGCGAGGGCACGGCCTTCTGCTCCGGCGGCAACACCGGGTGGATCGCCAGCGAGCCCGACGCGTCGGTGGACTACCTGCGCACCCGGATGATGGCGTTCTACCGCGCCTGGCTCTCGATCCGGAAGCTCGAGGTGCCGACGATCGCGGCGGTCAACGGCGCGGCCATCGGCGCGGGGCTCTGCCTGGCGCTGGCCTGCGACATCCGGTACGCCGCGCGGGGCGCCAAGCTCGGCGCGCCGTTCGTGAAGCTCGGGATGCACGCCGGCATGGCCGGCACCTACCTGCTGCCTGACGTCGTCGGCGAGGCGCACGCGCGCGACCTGCTGCTGACCGGCCGGGTCGTCCAGGCCGACGAGGCGCTCACGATGGGCATGGTCTCCCGCGTCATCGAGCCGGAGGGCTTCCTCGAGGAGGTGATGGAGACCGCGCGCGGGATCGCCGCGACCGCGCCGATCGCGAGCCGGCTGACCAAGCTGGCGCTGATGGACGGCGGGCACCGCGACTTCGAGGCCGGCCTCCAGTGGGAGGCGATGGCTCAGCCGATCACCCTGGCGACCGCCGACCTCCAGGAGGGCATCCGCGCCAGCCGCGAGAAGCGGGCCCCGGTCTTCACCGGCGAGTGACGTGCCGCGAGGCCCCCGGCCGGCGCCTGAGATCCGCCTTCCCCTTGCGGATCTCCTGCGCCGGACCCGGGGGCCTCGGCTGTTCCCCACGCTAGGTTCGGGTGCTCGGGCGGTCAACGCCGCCGATCCTCAGCCTGTGGACAGAGCTGTGGAGAAGGCTGTGGAGCGCGGGGCGGACCCGTGGAGACACGCCGCGGGTACCGGGAGGAGCCTGGGGAGGACACGCCCGGGCGTCGGCCCGGCGGGCGGCTGACCAGGGAGAACGGTCCTCCACCGCCTGTGGAGAGAAGAAAGTCGGAAGGAGGCGGGTCGTGGGCGACGTACCCGACGAGCCGCAGGCGTACGCCGCGGGGCCGGTCGCCGCGCTGCGGCGGATCGCGTTCCTGCTGGAGCGGGCCCGTGAGGACACCTACAAGGTCAAGGCCTACCGCGGCGCGGCCGCGGTGATCCTGCCGCTGCCCGACGACGAGGTCGCCCGGATGGTCGAGGACGGCACCCTGACCGACCTGCCCGGGGTCGGGACGTCCTCGGGACGGGTGATCGCCGAGGCGGTCCGGGGGGAGACGCCGCGCCGGCTGGCCGAGCTCGAGGCGGCGTACGCCGGACCGCTCGTGGCCGACGAGCACGGCGCCCACGACCTGCACGCCGCGCTGCGGGGGGACTGCCACTCCCACTCCGACTGGTCCGACGGCGGCTCGCCGATCGAGGAGATGGCGATCACCGCGATGGAGCTCGGCCGCGACTACCTCGTGCTCACCGACCACTCCCCGCGGCTCAAGGTCGCCCGAGGGCTCAGCGCGGAGCGGCTGGCCCGCCAGCTCGACGTCATCGACGCGGTCAACGACCACCTCGGGGGCGCCTTCACCCTGCTCAAGGGGATCGAGGTCGACATCCTCGACGACGGGTCGCTGGACCAGACCACCGAGATGCTCGACCGGCTCGACGTCCGGGTCGCCAGTGTCCACTCCAAGCTGCGGATGGACCGCGACGCGATGACCCGGCGGATGGTCGCTGCCACCCGCGACCGCCACGTCAACGTGCTCGGGCACTGCACCGGGCGGCTGGTCACCGGCGGCCGCGGCACGCGCCCGCCCTCGCAGTTCGACGCCCGCGCGGTCTTCGAGTCCTGCGCGGAGCACGACGTGGCGGTCGAGATCAACTCCCGGCCCGAGCGGCGCGACCCGCCGACCGAGCTGCTCGAGCTCGCCCGCGACGTCGGCTGCGTGTTCTCCATCGACAGCGACGCGCACGCCCCGGGGCAGCTGGACTTCCTCTGGTACGGCGCCGAGCGGGCCGCCGCGGCGGGCATCGAGCCGGACCGCATCGTCAACACCTGGCCGAAGGAGCACCTGCTGAGGTGGGCGGCAAAGTAAGTTTCCTCACATGGGAGTACCCCCCGCCGTGGAGGTACGCCGCTCCGAGCGGCGTCGCCACACCGTCTCGGCCTACCGCGACGGTGAGCGGATCGTGGTGCTCGTGCCCGCCAGCCTCTCCCGCGCGGAGGAGGCCGACTGGGTCGAGCGGATGGTCGCCCGGCTGGAGCGCTCCGAGCAGCGCGCCCGCCCCTCCGACGACGACCTCCTGGCCCGCGCGAAGGTGCTCAGCAACCGGTACCTCGGCGGGATCGCCGCCCCGGACTCCGTGCGGTGGGTCGACAACCAGAACTCCCGGTGGGGCTCCTGCACCCCGCGGGAGCGGGCGATCCGGCTGTCCACCCGGCTGCAGGGGATGCCCTCGTGGGTCATCGACTACGTCATGGTCCACGAGCTCGCGCACCTGATCGAGGCCGGCCACGACGCCCGGTTCTGGGCGTGGGTGGACCGCTACCCCCAGGCCGAGCGGGCCAAGGGCTACCTGGCGGGCTGGTCGGCGGCGGAGCGGATGGACCCGCCGCCCGGCGAGGACGTCGACTGAGCCATCTGGGCCACCCGGGCCAGCCGGGCCGCGCCGAGCGCGACCAGCTCGGCCAGCTCGGGGTTGGGCAGCGCGTCCAGCGGCCACCAGCGCACGTCGACCGACTCCTCGCTCACCGCGTACGTCGCCTCCGCCGGCGCGACCGCGAGGAAGCGGACGTCGAGGTGGTGCACGGGGCGCCCGCCCGCCTGCGGTCCGCCGCAGAACGGCACGGCGTGCTCGGAGAGGTGCACCGGCTGCGGGTCGACGACCAGCCCGGCGATCCCGGACTCCTCGGTCGCCTCGCGCAGGGCCGCGCCGGCGAGCGTGGTGTCACCGGCCTCGCAGTGCCCGCCGAGCTGGAACCACTCGCGCGCCTTGGCGTGCAGCGTCAGCAGCGCCCGCTCGCCGGCCGCGTCGACCACCAGCGTGCTGGCGGTGACGTGGTCAGGGCGGCAGCCGCGCTGGAGCCCGTCGGGGTGGGCGCGCAGGTGGGCGACGTACCGCTCGCGCAGCGTCTCCTGCTCGGCACTCGGCGCGGCCCAGCCCTCGAGCAGCGCGAGCGCGTCGGCGTGGAGGCTCACTCCTCGGAGGGCTTGGGGGACTCGGGGGACTCGGGCGACTCGGGGCCCTCGGGGGAGCTCGGGTCGAGCAGCTTGCGCAGCTCGGCGTCGAAGTCCTCCTCGCTCAACGAGGCCGGGGCCGCGGAGTCCTCGCGGAAGCCGAGCGGGTCGTCGAGGTCGGCCGGGGTCGGGAGCAGGTCGGGGTGCATCCACACCCCGTCGCGGCCCTCGATGCCCTGGCGGCTGCGCAGCGAGCCCCACAGGGTGGAGGCGTCGCGCAGGCGGCGCGGGCGCAGCTCGAGCCCCACGAGCGAGGCGAAGGTCTGCTCGGCGGGTCCGCCGGCGGCGCGCCGGCGGCGTACCGCCTCCTGCATCTTGGCCGCGGCCGGCATCCGGGTGGCGGTGGCCTGGCCGACGACCTCGTCGACCCAGCCCTCGACCAGGGCGAGCGCGGTCTCGAGCCGCTGGAGCGCGGCCTCCTGACGCGGCGACTTCGGCATCTCGAACAGGCCGCCCTCGAGCAGCTGCTGCATCGAGGCGGGGTCGTTGGGGTCGATCCCGCGCATCTGCTCCTCGATGCGCGACTGGATCGCCTCGGCGTTGATCTCCACGCCCTTGGCGTAGTCGGTGACCGCGGCGAGGACGTGCTCGCGCAGCCACGGCACGTGGGCGAAGAGGCGCTGGTGGGCGGCCTCGCGCAGCGCGAGGTAGAGCACCACGTCGTCCTCGGTGACGTCGAGGCCCTCGCGGAAGGCGGCGATGTTCGCGGGCAGCAGCGCGGCCCGGCCCGGCTCGGTGAGGGGTACGCCGACGTCGGAGACGCTCAGCACCTCACCGGCCAGGGCGCCGAGGCCCGAGCCGACCTGGCTGGCGAGCATCGCGCCGACGGCCTTGCCGAGGATGCCGAGGATCGGCCCGGCCTGCGCCTTGGCCTCCGGCGGGAGCGCGTCGGCGATGCCCTGGGTGGACTGGAGGGCGACCGGCTCGACCAGCACCTTCCACACGTCAGCGGTGGCCACGACCCACTCCGCGCGGCTCCACGCGGCCGTCGAGGTCACGCCCGAGGGGAACGTGGTGGTCTCGTCGAGCCAGTGGTCGGCCAGGCGCAGCGCGTCGGCGACGGCGTCCTTCTGGCGCTGGGTGGGCGTCGGGTCGGGCTGCGGCACGGCCTTGCGGGCGGTGTCGAGGGCGAGGGTCCAGTTCAGCGGCCCGTCGTAGGGCTGCATCATCGCCTGGATCTGGCCGAAGAGCGCGGAGAGGTCCGGCATCCCTCCGGGCATCCCACCCGGGAAGCCTCCGGGCAGACCGCCCGGGAAGCCTCCGGCGCCACCGGAGAAGAACGCCTCGAAGGGCGTGCCCTTGAAGGGATTCTGGCCCGGGTCCTGGCCGTCGTCGGGGCCGTCCGACGGGTTGTTGGTCATGGTCCCAAGGTAGCCGGGGCGCCCAGGACTAGGGTCGCCCCCATGACCCATCCCGCCGTCCGGCTCGTCGGCCTGCGCGAGACGCCCCTCGACGTGGAGGAGGTGCTGGGCTCCCTCGACGACGACGCCTCCGGCGGCCTGGTGCTCTTCGTCGGCCGGGTCCGCGACCACGACGGGGGCAAGGGGGTCACCGGCCTGGACTACTCCGCGCACCCGACGGCGCTCGACCGGCTCACCGCGGTGTGCGAGCGGGTGGCCGAGGAGCACGACGTCCACGGGCTCGCGGCCGTCCACCGGGTCGGCACCCTCGACATCGGCGACGCCGCCGTCGTCGTCGCGACCGTCTCCTCCCACCGCGGGGCCGCCTTCGAGGCCTCCCGCGCGCTGATCGACACCCTCAAGGCGGAGGTGCCGATCTGGAAGCACCAGCGCTTCGGCGACGGCACCGAGGAGTGGGTCGGCTCCCCGTAGCACCGGCGACAGCGCGGGCGACGGGCGTGGCTCCGCCGGATCGGGCGGGACGCTGCCTAGGCTGCGGCGCGTGGAGATCCTGCTGTGGCTCGTGCCGCCCGCCGTGGTGACGGTCGTGGCGATGGCGTGGGTGTCCTGGCTGGGCCGCGAGGGCCGGGGCGAGGTCGATCGCGAGGTCGCCGTGCGCCGGATGGGCGCCGCGATCGAGCACGGCCACCGGCCGACGTACGCCGCCCGCCCGCACCAGCAGGACCGCAGCACCGGCGTCGCCGTGCGCCCCTCGCGCCGCGCCTCCTGATCACCCTCCGGCCGCCTTTTCGGGCTGGCCCGGCGCGGGTTTCCGCCGGATGAGAAGGTGGCGGCATGACGCAGCGTACGCTCGCCGCCCTCCTGGCGGTGCCGCTCGTGGTCGCGCTGCTCGTCGCCGCCGCCCGGACCCCGCTGCCCTACGTCACCTACGAGCCCGGGCTGACCGTCGACGTCCTCGGTGAGGACGGCGGCTCGGAGATCGTCGAGATCGACGGCGAGCAGACCTACCGCGACGACGGCGAGCTGCGGATGACCACGGTGTTCGTCTCCCGGCCCAACGCCGAGGTCTCGCTCTTCGAGGTGCTCGGCGACTGGCTGAGCGACGAGGACGCGGTCTATCCCTACGACGCCGTCTACGAGCAGGGCACCACCGACGAGCAGAACCGCGAGGAGGGCGCCGTCGACATGGTCACCTCCCAGGACGTCGCGACCGCGGTCGCCCTCCAGGAGCTGGGGTACGACGTGGAGCCGGCCGTCGAGGTGCTGCTGGTCAGCAAGGACACCCCGGCCGACGGCAAGCTCCAGACGGGCGACGTGTTCCTCGAGGCCAACGGCACCGAGATCGAGGAGCCGCAGGACCTCGTGGACGCCGTCCAGGCGACGCCCGAGGGCGAGCCGGTGACCTTCCGCGTGCTGCGCAAGGGCGAGGAGCGGACCGTCGAGGTCGTGCCCGAGCTCGTCGACGGCACGCCCCAGGTGGGGGTCCGGCTCGGCACCGGCTACACGTTCCCGTTCGAGGTCGAGGTCAAGGTCGACCCGGCGATCGGCGGGCCCAGCGCCGGCCTGATGTTCAGCCTGGGCATCTACGACACCCTCACCGAGGGCTCCCTGACCGGCGGCAAGACCGTTGCCGGGACCGGGACGATCGACCCCGAGGGGAAGGTCGGCCCCATCGGCGGCATCCAGCAGAAGATCGTCGGGGCCCGCGACGCGGGCGCCGAGCTCTTCCTGGTGCCGCCGGACAACTGCGCGGACGCCCTGGGCGCCCCGAACGAAGACATGCGCCTGGTCCGCGCCGAGACCATGCACGACGCCGTCGAGGCGATCGAGGCCTGGGTGAAGGACCCTGACGCGAAGCTGCCGAGCTGCGAGGACTGACGTGAGCGACCTGCCCGAGAACGCCGACCTGCCCGAGGGCGCCGACGTGCCCGAGGGCGCCGACCTGCCCACCGAGACCGGGGAGGAACAGGACGGCCTGCTCGACGACCTCGACGTCGACCCCGCGCTCGCCTCGGCCGTCCTGGAGATCGAGGGCCACCTCGCCGGGGACGGCTGGGACCAGCCGGCGCGGCTCTACGCGCTGGTCGAGACCGCGGCGCTGGTGCGCCAGGAGCCCGTGCTCGCTGCGCAGATGGGGCTCGACGCGTCCTCGGAGCAGGGGTCGCTGACGGCCGTCGAGCAGGACCAGCTGGCACCCGACGTACCGTTGGAGCAGGTGCTGGAGACGATCCTGTGGCCCGCCGGCGTGGTCGGCTGCGCCGCGGTCGTCGAGCGGCTCGTGCTCCCGCCGGGCGCGGACGCCGAGGTGCCCGAGGACCCCGCCGAGGCCGAGGAGTTCGCGCGCGAGCACCCGGACCGGCAGGAGGTCCGCATCGTCGCGGGGGCGACCCGCGACGGATCCACGTACTGCGCGCTGAGGTTGCGCGCTCACGACGACGACCAGTCGGTCGTCGGAGGCGCCGATCTGGTGCCCGGCCTGCTCGCACTGCTGCGGGCCACGCTCGAGGAGGACGACACGATGAACGAGAAGACCACCGACCGCACCGAGCAGCCGGGAGGGGAGGCGTGAGCGAGCTGTTCGCCGACGACCCTCGCGACACCCCTCCGCCCGAGCGTGAGGTGCCGCGCCGGTCGCGGGCCCTCATCATCACGGCGGTCGTCGTCGTGCTCGGGTTCTTCGGGCTGACGACCTTCGCCGCCTTCTACACCGATCGGCTGTGGTTCATCGGGGCCGACTTCGGCTCGGTCTTCACGACCCTGTTCTGGACCCGCACCGGGCTCTTCCTCGTCTTCGGCGCCCTGATGGGCATCGTCGTCGGGGTCAACATGTGGCTGGCCTACCGCCACCGCCCGACCTTCCGACTGCCCTCGCCGGAGCAGACCGGCCTGGACCGCTACCGCGAGGCCGTCACCCCGATCCGCACCTGGCTGCTGGTGGGCGTGGCGCTGCTGCTCGGCGTCTTCGCCGGCACCTCGGGTGCGGGGGAGTGGCGCAGCTACCTGCTGTGGCGCAACGGCACCTCCTTCGGTGACGACGACCCCTACTTCGGGCGCGACATCGGCTTCTACGTCTTCGACCTGCCCTGGCTGCACTTCCTGGTCGACTTCACGATGGCCGTCGTCGTCGTGGCGCTGATCGCGGCCGCCGTCGTCCACTACCTGTACGGCGGCATCCGGCTCCAGGCCTCCCACGACCGGCTCTCGGGCGCCGCGCAGGTGCAGCTCTCGGTCCTGCTCGGCATCTTCGTGCTGGCCAAGGGCGTCGACTACTACCTCGACCGCTTCGACCTGGTCACCCAGGACGGCGAGCTGTTCACCGGCATGAGCTACACCGACGACCACGCGGTGCTGCCGGCCAAGAACATCCTGATGGGCATCGCGGTGATCTGCGCGGTGCTGTTCTTCCTCAACATCTGGCGCCGCACCTGGATCCTGCCCTCGATGGGGCTGGCGCTGCTCGCGCTCTCGGCGGTGCTGCTCGGCCTGATCTGGCCCGGCATCGTCCAGCAGTTCCAGGTCAACCCCTCCCAGGCCGACAAGGAGGAGGAGTACATCCAGGCCAACATCGAGGCCACCAGGTCGGCCTACGACGTGGCCGACGTGGAGACCGAGCAGTACACCGCGAGCGCGGACCTCTCCACCGGCCTGGCCTCGCTGGACCGGCAGACCTCCTCGGTCCCGCTGGTCGACCCCCAGCTCGTGCGCGCCGCCTTCGAGCAGGAGCAGCAGGTCCGCGCCTACTACTCGGTCGCCGACGTGCTCGACGTCGACCGCTACAACGTCGGCGAGGAGGAGCGCGCGCTGGTCCTCGCCGTGCGCGAGCTCGACCAGTCCGGCATCAACGAGGGCGACCGCAACTGGTCGAACCTGCACACCGTCTACACCCACGGCAACGGCATCATCGCGGCGTACGCGAACGCCCGGCCGCGGGACAACTCCGCCCAGGAGGGCGGGGCCGAAGGCACCCAGGCCCAGGACGCCGGCATCGAGTGGGCCGAGGGCGACACCGAGGACGAGCTCACCGAGGCGACCGGCGGCTTCGAGACGCGGGTCTACTACGGCGAGCAGAGCCCGGAGTACTCCATCGTCGGCAAGGCGGACGAGGACGACAAGGACGTCGAGCTCAACCTGCCCACCGGTGGTGACGAGGCCGCGGAGACCACCACGACGTACGACGGCGAGGGCGACGTCGCCATCGGCGGCTTCTTCAACCAGCTGATGTACGCCGTGAAGTACGGCGAGCCGAACTTCCTGCTCTCGGGCCGGGTGAACGAGAACAGCAAGATCCTCTACAACCGCCAGCCGCTCGACCGCGTCCGCAAGGTCGCCCCGTGGCTGACCGTCGACGCCGACGCCTACCCGGCGATCGTCGACGGCCGGATCCTGTGGATCCTCGACGGCTACACCACGACCGACCGCTACCCGCAGGCCCAGCGGGAGTCGCTCGACACGATGACCGACGACTCGCTGGACACCCAGGGTGCGCTGCGCGCGATCCCGACCGACGAGATCAACTACATGCGCAACGCCGTGAAGGCGACGGTCGACGCCTACTCCGGCGAGGTCACCCTCTACGCCTGGGACGAGGAGGACCCGATCCTCGAGGCGTGGAGCAACGCCTTCCCCGGCACGGTCACGCCGAAGTCGGAGATCTCCGACGGGCTGCTGGAGCACCTGCGCTACCCCGAGGACCTGTTCAAGGTGCAGCGCTACCAGTTCGCGCGCTACCACGTCACCGACCCGCGTGACTTCTACCAGGGCAACAACCGCTGGGAGGTGCCCGAGGACCCCTACACCAACGGCACCCTGCAGCCGCCGTACCGCCTGTTCGTGCGCAACCCCGACGACGCCGAGGAGACCTTCTCGCTGACCTCGACGTTCGTGCCGTACGGCAAGAACAACCTGGCCTCGTTCGTGTCGGTGAACGCCGACGCGACCAGCGAGGAGTACGGCCGGATCCGGGTGCTCCAGCTGCCCAACGAGCAGACCGACGGACCGGGGCTGGTCGCGAACGACTTCACCTCCGACGAGGGCGTGCGGCAGGCGCTGCTGCCGCTGCAGTCGGGTGGCGCGAAGCCGGTCTACGGCAACCTGCTCACGCTGCCGGTGGAGAACGGGCTGCTGTACGTGCAGCCGGTCTACACGACCCGGGAGCTGTCGGACGCCAGCTACCCGATCCTCCAGTACGTGCTCACCAAGTACGGCGACGAGGTCGGCGTCGGCAACACCCTCACCGAGTCCCTCGGTGACCTGCTCGGCGCGGAGGCCGGCGACCTGGGCAACGGGTCCTCCGGCGACGGCGGCGAGGGGTCCGGCGACGGTGGCGAGGGCAACGGCGGCGATGGCCCGACCGGCACCCGCCAGGAGCAGATCGCCCAGCTGCTGGCCACCGCCGAGGAGGCGTTCGCCGCGGCCCAGGAGGCCCTGGCGGACGGTGACCTGGCGACGTACCAGGAGCAGGTCGAGGCGGCCGAGCGCGCCGTCTCCGAGGCGCTCTCGCTCTCCGGGAAGTCCGGCGTCGCCTCCGGTGGCGAGGACGAGGAGGGCTCGGGAACGCCGGGCGAGGAGCCCTCGCCGTCGGGCGACACCGCCGAGTAGACCCCGATTTGGTGGTCCTCCACCCCGTGTCGTAACGTTGGGTTCACCGACGCGGGGTGGAGCAGCTCGGTAGCTCGCTGGGCTCATAACCCAGAGGTCGCAGGTTCAAATCCTGCCCCCGCTACAAATCAGGACTGTGACGCAGTCCTGGCCCCGAAGCCCCCCAGGCCCAGCCTGGGGGGCTTCGGGCATTTCTGAGCCTGCTCCCGGCCCGCGCTCCGGCGAGCAGGTGTTCGACGGCCGCGCGCTCGGCGCGTCGGCCCAGGAGTCCACCCGGTTCGGACTAGGTGACTGTCACCTACGCGACGTGGACGTGCCAGACCCAGCCCTCCGCGGGCCGGCTGACGACCGGCAGGGACATCGGGATCTTCACCGACGCGAGGGCGCCGCCGCCTGAGCGAGCCTGATGACACAGCAGCAAACCGGGGCGGCCGGGGTGCCCCACCGCCTCGGCCCTGATTCTGCGCCGGCCCGATCGCCCCGGTCGACGCGCATCCCTAGGAGACCCCGTGCGATTGCGACCCGCCCCGGCAACGAGCCTGCCCCGGACGACGAGACCAACCACCGTGATCAGGATGCTCCTGGGTGCGGCCCTGACGACTGCCCTGGTCGGGACCGCCCTGTCGGGGACGTCACAGGCATCGCCGCCGGAGGTCCGCGCGGAGCCCGCGGGGCCTCCTGGGTCGAAGGACGCCGGTCGCTGGCAGGTCGAGCCGCTGTCGGGGGATCGGTACGTCGTCCGGTGGACGTCGCCGAAGACTCTCCCGATGACCTCTGATCGCCCGACGATCCGTGGCGCAGGGCTGTCGTTCGGACCTGCGACCGTCCGCGACGACGGCCGGACGGTCGAGGCGGTCGTGGTCAGTGCGTCGGTGCCCGATCCGGCCAGGCTCGACGTCGCGCTGTCGGGTGACCATCTCGAGGAGTCCCGTCCCGCCCGCTCCTTCCGCGCTCCCCTCGACGATCCCGCTCTGAAGGGTCTGCCATCCACCCACCCGCTGCTGGCACCTGACCCGGGCGTCGCTGGACCGCACGCCACGTCGACGAGCGACTACGAGCTGCCGCGGCTGAAGGTTCCGGGCCTGGTCGAGCCGATCGAGATGGTCGGACACGTCGTCGAGCCCGTGGCTGACGCCGACACCGGCAACCGGCCGCTCGTCCTCTTCATCCCCGGGCGGCACGCGGTCTGCTACGACCCGGACGACCCTCAGGCAGTCTCGACCCGGTGGCCGTGCACCGGTCGATTCGACGAGGTCCCGACCCACCTCGGCCACCACTACCTGCAGCAGGTGCTCGCATCGCAGGGTCACACGACGGTGTCCGTGGGCGTCAACGGCGTGAATGCCCAGGACGACGCGCTCGGCGACGGCGGCGCCGACGCCCGAGCCCGGGTCGTCCTGCGTCACCTCGACCACTGGGTCGGGCTCGCCCGCGACCGGCAGGTCGACCTGGACCAGGTGATCCTGGTCGGTCACAGCCGCGGCGGCGAAGGGGCGAGCCGCGCCGCGACACGGATACCGCTCTCCGCGCCGTACCGCGTCGCCGGGCAAGTGCTTCTCGCGCCGACCAACTTCGCCACGAACACCGCGCCCTACGTGCCGACCGTGACCGTCCTGCCCTACTGCGACGGGGACGTCGCCGACCTCCAGGGACAGCTTTACACCGACACATCCCGCGACGTCATGACCGACGACACCTCTCTGAAGAGCTCGGTCCTGGTCATGGGTGCCAATCACAACTTCTTCAACACCGAGTGGACCCCGGGCGTCTCCGCGGCACCGTCCGTCGACGACTGGGGTGGACCGGCAGACCAGCCGTGCGGACGCCGGACTCCCGAGCGTTTGACTGCTCCCGAGCAGCGCGCCGTCGGGACGGTCTACGTCGCCGGTGCCGTCGGTCTCTTCACGGGGCAGGTGGAGCATCTCCCGCTCTTCGACGGCTCGGCCGCCACGACCCCGTCCGTGGGTGACGCCGACGTGCGGTCGCATGCGATCGGCGGGGGCCGTGACGTGCGACGGCCAGGGATCGAGGCGACACCGACGACGTCCTCCGGGAGTGCCAGGGCTCGCCTGTGCACGGGACGAGTCAACAGTGGCCAGGTCCGGATCGAGGACTGCCTGCCGCGGGCCCGCGCCGTCACCCCGCACTGGGTCGCGTACGGCGCCCGGACTCCTCGCCGCATGTTCTGGGAGATGACCTGGTCCCGGTCCGGCGCCGTCGCGGGACTGCGATTCGACCAGCCGCTGGACCTCGACTCCGCACGACTGGAGATGCGCACCATGGTCGCCCCTGGGATCGCCGCCGAGCTGCGGGTCCGGATCACCGACGGTGCCGGCGAGAGCGACACCCTCCTTCCCATGGGGGGAAGCAGTCTGCCTCCGCTCATGGCAGCCGGGAGTGCCACCAAGATGTGGGCACAGTCAGTGCTGGTCGACGCGAGCGCGGCACGCGGGGTCGACCTCAGTGACATCCGCTCGGTCGAGATCGTCGGCGGCGCCGGCGGGGGCAGGCTCTGGGTGGCGGACCTCGCCGCGGCACCGCTCACCCTCGCGTCCGTGCCGGCGATCCGGGCACCCCAGATCCATCTCGGCGAGCTCACCATCGCCGAGGGAGATCCGAGCGGCGACCGACCGACGATGCGGACTGCTCGGGTGCCCTTCGCCATCACCGGCACGGTCACCCGGCCCGGGCGGCTGCTCGTGGTCACCGACGGACTACAGCCCGAGAGCAAGCAACGCTTCACCGTCGAGATCGCACCCGGTCAGACCACGGGCTCGATCCCGGTCCGCTATCGCGTGGACCGGCTCGACTCGGGGCCTGCCGGCGCGTCGTACATGGCCGTGTGGCCGTTGCGAGGGCTGGCCACCGACGACTATCTCGGGAATCTCGTGGTCCGCGACGATGACCCCACGCCGGCGGTGCGACTCCACGTGACCCGCAGCGTGCGGGAAGGGCAACCGATCGTGATGACGGCCCGTCTCGTCGAGCCCGTCGGCTACGAATGGCGAGTCACCTTCGAGTTCGTGGGCGGTCACGGCCCTCGCGCGCTTCGAGGCACCGATCTGCGGCGCCGCTGGCTGCGCCGCCAGGGCATCACCGGCGACCTCGACCGCCCGCTGTCCCGTCTCGGAGTCTCACTGACGGGCTCCGCCCCGGGAAGCCGAAGGACGATCCGGATCGAGATCCCCACCCGCCGGGACCGAGCAGCCGACCCGCCCAAGCGGGTCACCATCGCCTACTTCGACAGCATCGGCGGGGGGCCTCCGCGCAGGAGCACCGTGGTCGTCCGCGATCGACGGTGACCATGTGAGCTTCCGGACGCGGCCGTTCGCGCGAAGCAAGCCGCGAGATGCTCACCAATGCACGGCGCCGGCCCGCCGACCGGACAGACATCCGGCGTACTCCGCACGGAGTACGCCGAAGTGTCTGCCGTGGCCAGACGCGTCAGCCTCGCCTGATTGACAGCGTGATCGGCATGACCACTGAACTCACGGCGCCCGACCGTACCGGTGCCGACACGAGACCGAAGAGATCACTGACCAAGACCCTGCTGCCCTGGCTCGTGGTGGCCGTGTGGGTCGGGCTGCTGGTGGGCGGCTACTCCCTCGCCGGCAAGCTCGACTCGGTGACCCGCGACGGGCAGGCCGACTACTTGCCGGCCAGTGCCCAGTCGACCAAGGTGCTCCAGGCCGAGGCCGGCCTACCCGGCGGCGAGAACGGCCTGCTCATGATCGTGCACGAACGACCGGGAGGCCTCCAGCCGGGCGATCGGGAGGCGGTCGAACGCGGCCGGTCCGAGCTGGCGGAGCGATTCGGCAACGATCCCGACGCACTGCCCGCGATCGTCGCCTCCGACGACGGCACGGCCCTGATGTATGCGCTTCCGCTCGACCGTGAGGCGGTCGCCGAGGAGGCCGGCGCCACCGCAGACGCGCGTGCCCTTCTCGACGACCGGCCGCGTGGCCTGAACGCACATGTCACCGGTCCGACCGCGCTGGGGGCCGACATGGACGAGGTCTTCGATGCGGTCGATGCGACGTTGATGCTCGCTACTGCCGTGGTGGTGGCGCTCCTGCTGATCCTGACCTACCGCAGTCCGCTGCTGTGGCTGGTCCCGCTCGCCGCGGTCGGGGTCGCGGCGATCACGTCGATGGCCACCGTCTACGCACTGACCCAGATCTTCGACTTCACCATCACGAGCATGAGCTCGGCGCTGCTGATCGTGCTGGTCTTCGGCGCGGGCACCGACTACGCCTTGCTTCTCGTGTCCCGCTACCGCGAGGAGCTGCACCGACACGCTCGGCCGATAGATGCGATGCTGCAGGCGCTGCGCGGTGCCGGCCCGGCCATCCTCGCTTCGGCCGCGACGGTGGTCGCCGGCTTGTTGTGCCTGTTGGCCGCGGACCTCAACAGCATCAGCAGTCTCGGCCCGGTGGGCGCGGCGGGCATCGGGGCCGCGTTGCTGGTCATGCTGACGCTGTTCCCGGCCCTGCTGGTGCTGCTCGGGCGCCGGGTCTTCTGGCCGTTCGTCCCGCGGCTCGGGGGCGAGGCACACAAGCCCCGATCCGGGTGGGCCCGTCTCGGCGAGCTGGTCGCGCGCCGCCGCGTCGTCAGCTGGGCGGCTCCGCTGGTGATCCTGGGCGGTCTCGCGCTGGGCACCGTGGGTGCGAGCGGCTCCCTTCCGCAGCTGGACCAGTTCGCCCGCTCGACACCGGACTCGGTCATCGGGGCGAAGCTGATCGAGGCGCGCTACCCCGACGAGAGCGGTCAGCCGCTCACCGTGATGAGCCGGCCGGACCGGAGCCGCGAGGTCCTGGCCGCCGTCGAGAGCACGCCGGGGGTCGCGCAGGCCGAGATCGACCGGGCCGGCGACGACTGGGTGGAGATCTCCGTGCTCCCGGTCGACCCCCCGGAGAGCGCGGGTGAGACGGCGACGATCAAGCAGCTGCGGGAGAACCTGCGCACGGTCGCCGGTGAGGCTGCGCTGGTCGGCGGTCCGAGTGCCGAGAAGATCGACGAGGCCGAGACCAACAAGACCGACCGCGACCTGGTGATGCCGCTGATCCTGCTGGTGGTGCTCGCCATCCTCGGACTGCTGCTGCGGGCGATCGTGGCTCCGCTGGTGCTGGTCGCGACCGTCGTGGTGTCGTACTTCGGAGCCCTCGGACTGTGCAACCTGTTGTTCGACCATGTGCTCGGCTTCTCCGGGCTGGAGTCGTCGGTGCCCCTGATCGGCTTCCTCTTCCTGGTGGCGCTCGGTGTCGACTACAACATCTTCCTGATGACCCGGGTACGGGAGGAGGCCGTCCGGCACGGCACCGTCGACGGCACGAAGCGGGCCCTCGCGGTGACAGGTGGCGTGATCACCTCGGCCGGCGTCGTGCTGGCGGCGACGTTCGCGGTGCTCGCCTCGCTGCCGCTCGTCATGCTGGTCGAGATCGGGATACTGGTCGCCGTCGGCGTGCTCATCGACACCTTGCTGGTGCGGTCCATCGTGGTTCCCGCACTGACGATGTCGCTGGGTTCGAGGATCTGGTGGCCCAGCAAGCTCTCGCGGGAGAGTGAGGACAGTGTCGATGGCCGTGTGTGAACGATGACGGCACTCCGTCCGCCAGTGGCCGATCGGCTGCTGGCGGCAGGGTCGTTCGTGCTCGGCGTCGTCGCCGCGGTGACGCTCGAGGCGGTCGACTTCGACGGTGAGCGGAGCGTGGATCTGTGGGCGATCGTGCTCCTGGGCGCGGTCTCGGCGCCGTTGCTGGTCCGCCGGCGCTGGCCGATCCCCGTCGCCCTCGCGGTCCTCGCCGTGTCGACGCCGTACCACCTCCTCGACTATCCCCACGAGGCCACGATGGCGGCCTCACTCGTGGCGGCGTTCACGGCCGCGCGCTACAGCGAGCCTCAGCGGCGGGCCGTCGCCGCCCTGGTGGCGGTGGGTGCGGTGACCGTGCCGGTCGTCGCCGACGAGGCGTCGGGCGCACCTGGCGATGCTCTCCTCGGCCTCGGCTGGCTGCTCGTGGCGTTCTTCGCCGGTCTCGCGGTCCGCTTCCGCCAGGACTGGAACGCCTCCGTCACCGCGCGGCTCGAACAGGAGCGTGCCGATGAGGTCGAGCGGCGGGTCGCCGAGGAGCGGGTGCTGATCGCTGCCGAGCTGCACGACGTCCTGGCCCACGGCCTCGCGGTCGCGAACGTCCAGGCCTCGGTCGCTGCGCACCTGATCGACCAGCTGCCGAGGCGGGCCGATGCGCCGCTGCGGGAGCTGTCCAGCACGCTGCACCACCTGTCGGACACGAGCCGAGCCACGCTCCACGAGCTGCGCGCCATCCTGGACATCCTGCACGGTGGCGAGGCCGAGCCGACCGAGCCAGCGCCCCAGCTCGGTGAGCTGCAGCGTCTGGTGGACATGGCCGAGGCGGCTGGTGTCCGGGTCGACGTGGAGGCTGTCGGGCTGCCGGAGGAGTTGCCGTCGACGGTGTCCGTCGTGGCCTATCGGATCGTCCAGGAGTCGCTGACCAATGTCATCCGACACTCGGCGGCCGAGCACGCGACCGTCCGACTCGGCCAGGACGGCCACCGGCTGCGGATCGCGGTCGTCGATCCCGGGCCTGCGCGGCCGGACCCGACCGTGACATCGGCCGGCTTCGGGATCGTCGGGATGACCGGCCGGGCGCAGGCCGTCGGCGGCGAGCTGTGCGCCGGGCCGGGCGAGTCCGGCGGGTTCGAGGTACGGGCCAGCCTGCCGCTGCCGGAGTTCTGGCGGGTGCCGTCGTGATCCGGGTCCTGCTCGCCGACGACCAGACCCTGGTGCGCGCCGCGTTCGCGCTGCTGGTGGGCTCCGCCGAGGACATGGAGGTCGTCGGGGAGGCCGGCACCGGCGACGATGCGGTGACGCTGACCCTGGACCTGCGCCCCGACGTCGTCCTGATGGACATCAGGATGCCGAGCACCGACGGCATCGAGGCGACTCGGCAGATCGTCGCTGACGCTGGGTCGAGCGGCAGCAAGGTGCTGATCCTGACCACGTTCGAGACAGACACCAACGTGCTGCGCGGCCTTCGCGCGGGGGCGTGTGGATTCCTGCCCAAGGACACCCGTCCGGACGCGCTGCTGCACGCCATCCGCACCGTCGCGGCGGGCGAGGCGCTGCTGTCGCCCGGCGCGACCAGGGCGGTCATCACCCGGGCGCTGAGTCGCCCGGACGCGCCGGTGCCCGAGCGGCTGGCCAGCCTGACGGCGCGCGAACGCGAGGTGCTTCAGCTGGTCGCCGCGGGCAGGAGCAACCAGGAGATCGCGGACGAGCTGGTCGTCAGCCCGCTGACCGCCAAGACCCACGTGGGCCGGATCCTGGCGAAGATGGACGCTCGCGACCGGGTCCATCTCGTGATCGCCGCGTACGAAGCCGGGCTCCTCTAGGCGCTTCGCCCCGCAGCGACCCGCCCGTCGGTGTGCCCGAGAGGCGCATGATGGACAGATGGACACGGGCGCGGATCGGACGGTTGCGGCGACGGCGGTCGGGGTCCTCCCCGGGCGCCGGGGACGGGGCCGGCCGTGACCGGCGCCCGCACGGCTGCCGAGCTCGAGGCGTACCTCGACGGCGCCCGCATCGCTCCCGAGGTGAGCACGCTGCGCCCGGACTACCGCGCGCTGCTGGTCGCCGCCAGCGGCATCACCGCCGGTGAGAGCGACGCGGCGAGCGAGGAGGCGCTGGCCCGGGCCGAGGCCGCCGCGGCGAGCGCACTCGCCGGGGGAGCGGTCGAGGACGTGCCCCACGTGCGCGCCTGGCGCGAGGCGTACCGGGCCTTCGGCGCCAAGCCCCAGCGCACCCGCAACAGCCTCGAGGCCCTGATGCGCCGCGCCGCCTCCGCGGGCCTGCCGCGGGTGAACCGGCTCACCGACCTCTACAACGCCCTCAGCGTGCTGCACCAGGTCCCGCTCGGCGGGGAGGACCTCGATGCCTACGCCGGACCGCCCCGCCTCCTGCGTGCCACCGGGGAGGAGCCGTTCGACACCGTCGCCGAGGGCCGGCCGGTGGTCGAGCACCCCGAGCCGGGCGAGGTGGTGTGGTGCGACGACGAGGGGGTCACCTGCCGACGCTGGAACTGGCGCCAGGGACGGCGTACCCAGCTCACCGCCGACACCACCTCCGCGCTGTTCATCCTCGACGCGCTCGAGCCCCTGACCGACCAGGCTCTCCTCGCGGCCGGCGAGGACCTCCTCGACCACCTGCGCCGGCTCGGTCCAGACGTCCGGACCGCCACCCGCCTCCTCGGCCCGACGACCTCGCACCGGGGCTAGCCTCGGGTGGTGACCGCGACGACGGGTGAGCTGCTCGCCGCCTACGACTCCCAGCTGCGGCTGGAGGCGGAGATGGTCGGCGCCCTGTCCTGGCACCGGCACGGCCCGCTCGTGCGCGGCGTGCTCGAGCACGGCGGCTTCGTCTCCTACCGCGAGCTCGGCGTCGACGGAGACGACCTCGACCGGCTCATCGCCGAGACGGTCGCGTGGTACCGCGACGAGACCGACGTGGCGAGCTTCGAGTGGAAGACCCGCGGCCACGACCGACCGGCCGACCTCCCCGAGCGGCTGGTGGCTCACGGCTTCGTGCCGGACCCTGCGGAGACGGTGATGATGGGGCGGGCCGACCTGCTGGCCCGGCCGCTCGACCTGCCGGCGGGCATCACGCTGCGGCGGGCCGGGGAGGGCGGCGACCTGCTGGACGACGTCGCCCGGGCGTCCCGGCTCCAGACCGACGTCTTCGGCCGGGATGCCGGCCCGGACGCCCGTCTGCTCGCCGCGAGACTGGCCGCGGAGCCCGACCGCACCGGCCTGTGGCTCGCCGAGGACGCTGCGGGGATGGTCGTCTGCGCCGGCCGGCTGGAGGTGGTGCCCGGCACCGACGTCGCCGGGCTCTGGGGCGGTGCCACCTCCGCGGCGTGGCGCGGCCGCGGCATCTACCGCGCCGTGGTGGCCGCCCGGGCGCAGGCGGCCCTGGCCCTGGGCGTGGTCCACCTGCACAGCGACTGCACGGAGATGTCGCGGCCCATCCTGGAGCGCAGCGGGCTGGTCGCGGTGACGACCACGACGCCGTACCTCTGCTCACTCGCTCCGCCCCGGCAACCGATCTGACCACGCACGGCGGGCGGGTGATCCTGCCCCGCCCGCCGTGCGGCCTGGTCACGCCTGCCCGGTGGCGGGATCGCGTCGGCGCGGCCGGGCGTGGACGACGGCCACGGTGAGGGCGGCGCCCGCGCCGAGCAGCCACCACGGGAAGCCCACCGCGGCGCGGGGCCCGTCGCCCGGGACAGCGTCCTGGGGCACCTCGCCGACGCGTTCGCCGGTCACCAGGATCCGGTGGCTGTTGACGCCGACCGGGGTGCAGGTCACGAGCATCACCCGGTCCTTGCCGGGCACCGGGCGCAGCGCTTCGGTCTCGTCCGGCTCCACCACCTGGGTGGTCGTGACCTCGTAGGCGATCGCGGTGCCGAAGACGTCGACGACGAACTCGTCGCCGACCTCGACCTGGTCGAGGTCGTCGAACATCGTGGCCTCCGGCAACCCGCGGTGGGCCGCGATGACCGCGAGCGTGCCGCGTCCGCCGACCGGCAGGTGCGAGCCCTCGAGGTGACCGGCCCCCTGGCGCAGCACCTCGTCGGAGGTGCCGTGGTAGATCGGCAGGTCGACGTCGATGTCGGGGATGACCACGTGCCCCATCACACCGGAGCCGTTGATGTCGAGGATCGAGTCGTAGTCGAGGGAGGGGTCGCGGGGAGCGCCGCTGTCGGACGGCTTGCGGGACCCCGCCTCGAGGAGCGCGCCGCTGGTCAGGGCGGCGTTGTAGCGCTTGGCCCGGCGGAGGTGCGCGGCCACCTCCGCCGGCGCGGCGCGGCGCAGGTCCGCCTGGTAGGCCTCGGTGACCTCGGCCTGGTTGACGGCGCTGAACCAGCTCGCTGCGCTCGGGTAGAGCAGCATCCCGCTGCCCAGCACGACGAGCAGCGCCACGACGACCGGACCGGCGACGAACGAGGCCGCCCTTCCCCCCGTGCGGGGGGAAGGACGACCCGTCCGTGATGGGTGCATCGGCACCTGACGACTCGCTCGTCGGTCAGGACCGCGCCGCACGACGGCGCGTGGCCACCGAGAGCGTCAGTGCCAGGCCGAGCACGAGGGCTCCGGCCGCGAGCAGCGCCGCGCGACCCTCGCCACCGGTGTCGGGCAGCGGGGGCACGACCTGCTGCACGTTCTCGATGGTGACGTCGACGCCGGTGGTGGCGCCGGTGCTGACCGCGACCGGGGTGTAGGCGTCGTCGCCGCTCGGGGTGACGAAGCCGGCCGGGGCCTGGACCTCCTTGAGGACGTAGCACCGCGTGGTCGCGCTCGCCTTCTCGTTGACGCTGTCGCTGACGAACAGTCCGTCGACGGAGATCTTGCCGTCCGCGTCCGAGGTGAAGGTGGACTTCCCGTCCACGGTCAGCGGCGACCCGGTGGGAGTGGCCGCGGTGCAGCTCGTGGCGTAGGGGTCGGCGGCGGCGTAGACCTGGAACTGCGCGCCCGCCAGGCCGGTCCCGGGGCTGGCGGCGTCGGTCTTCTTGATGACGAGGTCGCCCCAGCTGGTCTCGACCGTGTTGGAGGTGAGCCCGTTGGTCTCGGTGGGGTCGTTGACGAACACGGTCGCCTCGTTGGTGATCGTGCCGTTGCCGATCGACTCCACGGTGCCCTCGAAGGTCGTCACGAGCCGCTGGTCGGCCTGGGTGGCCAGCCAGGTCAGGCCGGCGGGGGTGAAGACGACGCGCACGGTGTTGCCGTCGACCTCGACGGTGTAGTAGGAGGCGTCGACCTTCGCGCCGTCGAGGGTGACGCTTGCGACGCCGACCGAGCCCAGGCGCGGGTCGAGGACGTCCTGCACCACGTAGCTGTCGAAGGCGGTGCCGGGGGCGAGGCCGGGCACCCGGGTGGTCACCGGGAAGGAGACCGTGCTGCCCAGGCCGAGGCCGTCAGCGGGCTGCGCGGTGACCGACTTGGTGATGTCCACGAGGCCGTTCTTGGGGTAGACGTGCACGTCGTAGAGCCAGCCGTCCTCGTACGGGAGCGGGATGGTGACGATGAACGGGTGGGCCCGCTGGACGACGGACGTGGGCGCGTCGGTCTCGACGACGACGTACGCGCCGATCCGGTCGAGGTCGAGGCGGGTCGTGCCGTCGGCGCCGGTGGTGCCGGCGTCCTTCGCGGCACCGACGGTCCACGGGCCGCTCGGCGCGCCGGGGCCACCGGTCAGGGTCTTGCCGTCGGCGGACACCTCGAGGTCGTCGAGGTGGTCCCAGTTGCGGGGGACGGTGAGGTCGACGGGCGTGCCGTCGGCGTCGAGGATCTCGTAGGCGGTGAACTCCACGCCTGCGACCGGCGCGGACGGGATCGGGGTCCCGGTGCCGTCGGGGTTCTGCTCGGCGCCGGTGCCGACCTGGTTCTCGTGCTTGTGCACGATGATCGAGCCGGTGGCGTCCTCGTCGATGTTGCCGAAGCTGGGCGCTGCGGTCGCGCCGGTCGCCATCCCCAGGGCGGCCCCCAGGGTGAGCGTCCCGGCGGCGAGCATGGTGAGGAAGCGCCTCCTCCGGGTCCTGCCTGTGTGTGACACGGGTATCCATTCCTTCCTGGCGTCCGGGCTGCTGAGCGCACCCGGACGACCCTCGCGCCACGGTCGTGGCGCTGGCTGTGGGGCCACCGGACGTGGTGCCGGTGGGGGTCAGGTGCGGCGGGCTCGGCGGGCGCGAGCGCCGCGTCGGAGGCCGAGGAGTGCCCCGAGGGAGAGCAGGAGCACCCCGCCCGCGAGGTAGGCGTCGCGGCCGAGACCACCGGTCGTCGGCAGCGCGAGGGACGGCACCGACTGGTTGACGAAGCGGTAGACGGCGTGGGTCCCGGCCGGGACGGTGACCGCATCGTCGGGGTCGACCGCGCGCCACGTGCTACCGCCGTCCGTGCTGAGCTCGACCCGGTCGAGGTGGTAGCCGTCGGGTGCGGTGTCCGTGGGGCGCTCGCTGATCCGGTAGGGCTCGCCCGGACGGACCTCCCAGGTGGGGGCGCCGTCCAGCGACGCCGCGCCCGGCGTCTCGTGGTCGGCGAGATCGAGCCCCGAGGATCCCGGCTGCGCCGCCAGGGTCCAGTCGTCCGGCTCGGCGTCGCCGTTCTCGACCTGCTTGAGGAGGGACAACCGGGCCGTGGTGTTGGCGATCAGGCAGGAGACGTCCTGGCCGGGGCGCAGGGTGACCTCGTCCCCGGTCGCATCGACGGGGCGATCCGTGCGCGCGTCGACGCACTGCCAGCCCTCCTCGGTGGGGACGTACTCGTCGGGACCGCGCTCGCTGAGCCGGTAGGCGACGTCCGCGGAGACCTCGACGGTGGTGCCGCTCGCCGCGTCCTGGTGGCCGGCCAGCGCGTCCGCCGGGCCGGTTGCCGAGAGACGCCAGTCGGTCGGCGACCGGTCGCCGTACTCGACCTCCTTGATCAGGGTGAGCCGCTGGGCGCAGGTGACCTCGTTGGTGATCTCGTAGCGGTTCACCGACTGCGGGAGCGTCACCGACGCGGTCGCCGTTCCGTTCTGCAGGTCCACGCCGCCGCTCGGCAGGCCGTCGCCGGTGAGGGTGCTGCGGGTGATCGTGCAGCCGGCGACGGCGTCGTCGATCACGACGCTCTCGCCGATCCGGACCTCGTCACCGGGCTGGTGGCCGGCCTGCCACACGCCCCACTCGGGGTCGGTGCCGGCCGTCGGCTCGAGCGTGGGACGGGCCACGAGCCCCTCGGGCTGGCTGCCGTGCGGGTGGCGCTCGCCGTCGACGACCCAGGTCTTGTCCACCCGCAGGCGGGCGGGCACCTCGAGGCGGTAGTCCTCGACCTCGCCGCGCTGCGAGATGCCCAGGGGCTTCTCGGCGGTCGCGCGGTCCTCGGCGATCCGGACCCGGAGGTAGGTGTGGGTGGCGGCAGGGCTGGAGCCGGCCGGCACCGTCCACGCCAGGTCGACGCTGTGCGGGCCGCCCGCCGCGCATTCCGCGGTGGCCGAGCGCTCGCCGGGGTCGAAGGACCCGTTGCCGTTCCAGTCGATCCAGGCCGACACGTACGACGTCCCGGTGCTCGGGCCGTAGCAGGCGACGTCCTCGACGACGAAGGGCTGCGAGCTCGACGCGTCGAACAGCCCCGCGGGCAGGGCGAACCCGTCACGGGCCAGGCTCGAGGCGCCCAGGCCGTCCTCGTCGGCGGTGCCGTCGACGTCGTCACCGTCGGCCGCGGCCGTGCTTCGGTGGCTCGGCTCGGCGTCGACGCTGTCGCCCAGGATGCTTCGCATCGGCAGCTGGTAGCGCGCCTGCGGGGCCGTGGACAGGTTGGTCGTGACGCCCCTGCGAATCTCGCCGTCGGTCCACTGGGGGTGGAGCAGTGCGCCCGCCTCGCCGTAGCTGGCGGGGGCGTCACCGAAGTCGCTGGCGAGCACGTAGCCCAGCGCGATCGCGCTGTAGCCACGCCCCTGGGTCTCCACCCGGGCGGACACCTGGGTGGCGTCGGAGGTGTTCTCCAGGAACGCCACCGCGGTCGGCCCGTGGCCGTTGGGGTCGGGGGTGGGCCATTCGTAGCCGTTCTGGTTGCTGCACTCCTGCCCGTCGACCCCCATGCGCAGGGCGCTGCCCTGCCAGGTCGCCACGCTCGATGCCTGCGTGCAGGTGCGCTCCTGCTCCAGCAGTCGCCACGTCGCGTTCGGGTCGGTGGCGTTGGCCTGGACCCACTCCGGGCCGATGTTGTTCCCCTGGAAGGCCGGGTTGCGGGAGCTGGAGGCCTCCGCATCCGCGAAGACGATCCCCTCCAGCGGCATCGGCTCGCCGTCGAGGGTGGCGCTGCAGGCGAAGTCGAACGACATCCGGGCGCCGTCGGTCTCCGCGGCGGTGACCGGGGCGGGCGCGCTGTCGGGCACGCCCGGGTTGGGGTTGCCGAGCCCGATCACCATCTCGTTGGGATTGCGGTAGTCGTCGGGGTAGGTCGGTGTCCTGCCCGGCGTCTGTACGGCGTAGCCGGGGCCGCCGACGTTGTACAGGTCGTCCAGGGCGTCGCCCGCCCAGCTGCCCGGCTTGTAGGCGACCAGGGGCGGGGTGAGTGTCTCGCCGGAGTTGGCGCCGTTGTCGCCGGTGCCGAGCGACACCTCCCAGCGCAGCCCGCTGATGGTGCAGGCGACCCGGAGGGTCTCGTCGCCGATCCGCCGGGTCGAGGTCACGGTCTTCGTGCTCTGAGGGTTCCGAAGGACGACCTCGTTGTTGCGGGACCCCCACTGGATCCAGTCGATGACGTCGACGTACCTGCCCTTGCTCGTGGGGTGGTCCGCAAAGGCGGCGTCGGCCGTCTGTCGGCCGGAGGCGACGTCGACGGTCGTCAGCCCGGTGGCGGCCAGGGCCAGCGCCGCGGCGATCCGTACGCCGCGGCGGCAGGCCCGGCGCTCTCGGTGGTGGCTCATCTGTCGAACTCCCGGTGTGAGGCGTGCTGGTTCACCGACAACTCGAGAAATCTGCTTCTGCGATATCTGCAGCGGCAACTATAGATACGGCAGATACCGGCGGGTAGGCGGGGGTGGGGTGCCCGCCCGGCGCCCTCGGCTGGGCCCGGAGATCAGCAGGGATCGGCAGGGGATCAGCAGGGGCCGGGGGATCGGCCGGGGCCGGGGGATCAGCCGGGGGCGGCTCGCAGGGCCGCCGGTGGTTACGTGCCGTCGGCGAGGCGGCGCAGGTAGGTGAGCACGTGGTGGGCCTCGGCCGCACTCTGGAACGGTGCGATGCTCGTGCGGGCCAGCTCGCGGTGCCCCGCCACGGCCTTGCGGGCGAGGTCGAGCCCCGCGGGGGTCAGGGACACGAAGACGACCCGCCGGTCGCGGTCGTGAGCGCTGCGCTCGACGAGGTCCCGTTCGACGAGGCGGTCGATCACCTTGGTCGCGGAGCCGCTGCTGTAGAAGATCGCCTGGGCCAGCTCCTGCATGCGCGTGCGGTACCCGTCCGCCTCGAGGAGGCGCCGCAGGACGTCGAACTTGGGCCTGGTCAGTCCGTGCTCGTCCTTGAGGTGGGCCTCGAAGACGCGGATGAGCCGGTCGTGCGCGTGGACCAGGGCTTGCCACGCCTCGCTGGCGTCGAGGCTGGTCTCGCTCATGGCCGCCTTTCCGCACGAGCCGCAGGTGTCGGCGGGCGTCGGCCCGCCGGCGCGGACTCTACCGCCGCGCCGGCGCGAGGTCCGAGGCCGGCTCGTCGAAGAAGAAGGTCACGTCGCGGACGGCCGACGCGCACCGCCCTCGTCCTCGAGAGGGGCGATCAGCCGACGCGCCAGGTCGGGGCGATCTCGCGCCGGTAGCGCCCGCCCGCGACCTTGGCGAAGGCGAAGGCGACCGGTGCCGGCACCTGCTGGTGCATGGCTGCCACGTCGGAGGCGTCGGCGCCGTCGCGCAGCCACTCGACGAGGTTGCCCATGCTCGAGAAGTGCGCCCGCTTGACCTGCTTGAGGGCCGCCTTCATCGAGGGCGCGTCCTGGTAGGCCGCCGTGATCGGCTCGAGGTCGCGCTCCTCGTGGGCGAGGTGGTCGAGGAGGACGGTCGAGAGCTGTGCGACCGCCGTCCGGGCGGCGGCGGCCTGCGCGGGGGTCGGCGTGGCCCGCAGCGCCCGCACCTCCCGGCTGGCGACGTCGAGGGCGTCGCGCATCGCCTGGTGCTCGCCGTCGAGGGCGGCGAGCGAGGTCAGGTCGGCGTCGGTCTGGCGCAGCGCGGGCCAGAAGTACTCCTCCTCGAAGTCGTGGTGGTCGTGGAGCTGTTCCTCGAAGAAGTCCCAGGCCCCCACCAGCTGGTCGGCCCGCGCCTGGGAGCCGTCGGGGAAGGAGGCGAGTGCGGCGTCGAAACGCGCGATGTCCCGCCGGAAGGCGGCGTGGATGACGGTGTTCATGGTCAGGTGCTCGGTCATGGTCGGACTCCTCGGGGAGGTGACGGCGGGGGCGGCTCGTCGGACCCGCGGTGCGGACACGCACCGTGACCGGGCCGAGGACCCGCGAGGGCGACAGGGCCGGAGGCGACCGGCGGGACGTCGCTCGTGTGGACGTCCCGCCCTGGCCCGCGGGGCGGGTGCAGGGCGCAGGCGTCGTCCGAGGTGGAACGTGGAGGTCCCTCGACGGTAGGAAGGCCCGCCGCCGGCGGTCAAGAGGATTGACGGCGGATCGTGTGGGGGAGCGGTCGGTGTCCCTAGGGTGGCCACCGTGGACGACGACACCGGGAGCCCCGCTGCCCCGGTCGGCGGGGTCGCCGAGGCCGCCGCCCGGGGGTCGCGCCGCCGAGAGCGCACCCGCACCCAGCTGCTCGACGCCGCCGAGCACCTGCTCTCCGAGCGCGCACCCGAGGAGATCAGGGTCGAGGACGTCGCGGCCCGGGCCGGCATCTCGGCCGCCTCGGTCTACGTGCACTTCGGCACCAAGGACGCGCTCGTGGCCGCGGTCACCGAGCGGGTCCTGGCCGTGGCCACCGAGGCGCTGCGCGCGGCGTACGCCGCTGACACCTCGCCGCTGGAGCGCTTCGCCGGCGTCGGCGCCGCCTACCTGCGCCTGCTCCTCGACCACCCGGTGGTGGTGACCTACCTCAACGTCACCGGCGGGCGCGGCCCGCGGACGCCGGTCGAGGACGAGGTCGTCGCGCGGTTCAGCCGGCTGCGCCGGGAGTTCGAGCAGAGCATCCGCGAGGCGGTGGAGGCCGGCGCGATCCGTCCGGTCGACCCCGAGCAGCTGTCCTACTTCCTCTTCGGCGCCTGGAACGGCGTCGCCGCCCTGGCGCTGCGTCGCGACGAGCTGGCCCTCCCGCCCGCTCGGGTCGAGCAGGCGGTCATCGAGGCCGGGCTGACCCTGCTCGAGGGCCTGATCCCGCCGTCCTGATCGGCCGGCTGCTGTGGGCCGACCGCGGGGACTCCTGGCGCGACGGCACGGGACGGAGTTAACTGGAGTCCGACTCCAGATATCTCTCGAAAGCGATCCACCATGACGCAGACCACCACGCCGCCCCCGCCGGTCACCGAGGCCGGGACCGAGAGCTGGGACGTGGTGGTGGTGGGGGCTGGACCCGGCGGGCTGACCACCGCCGCGTACCTCGCCGCCACCGGATCGAAGGTGCTGGTGCTCGAGGCCAACCAGGTGGTCGGCGGCAGCACCCAGGTCTTCCGCCGGGCCGGCAACAAGTTCGAGTTCGACGTCGGCACCCACTACGTCGGCGAGTGCGGGCCCGGTGGCCGGATGCAGACCGCGCTGTCCGGCCTGGCGCTGACCGAGCGGATCAACTGGCTGCGCCAGCGCCCGGAGGGCCACTGCCAGATCATGGTCCCGGGCACGACCTTCCAGACCCCGACCGGCTGGGACACCTACCTCGAGCGCCTGGTCGCGGCGTTCCCCGACGAGGAGGCGGGGCTGCGCCGGTGCGTCGGCATCATGCGCACCATCGCCGCCGGCGAGCAGCCCCGACGACGCCCGCTCGCCCTGCTCCGGTGGGGGGTCCGGCCGATCACGACGCTGATGGCCGCCTGCGGGCTGAGCGCCGACGCGCAGGCGGTCATCCTCGCCGAGAACGGCGACTACACCTGGCCTCCGCACCGGACGCCGACCGCGATGCACGCCGGCTTCCTGCACCACTACCTCCAGGCCGGCGCCTACTACCCCCGCGGCGGCGGGCAGGTCATCGGCGCCCACCTCACCGACGTCATCCAGACCCACGGCGGGCGGGTGCGGACCAAGGCCCGCGTCGAGCGGATCCTCATCGAGGACGGCCGCGCCGGCGGCGTACGCCTGCGCGGCGGCGAGGAGATCCGTGCCGGGGTCGTCGTCTCGGCCGCGGACTTCAAGAAGACCTGGGCCGACCTGGTCGGCGAGGAGCACCTGACCCGGCGGCTGCGCCGCAGGCTGCGCAAGCTCGAGATGACCCTGCCCATGTTCGCGGTGTACGTCGCGCTCGACGTCGACCTGCGCGAGCGGGGGACCCCGCCGCTGGCCTGGGTGTGGCCCACCAACGACGTCGACGGCTACTACCGCGAGGTCGCCGCGGGCCGCTGCCCCGAGCAGATGCCGGTCGGCATCAGCTGCCCGACGGCGAAGGACCCCGAGGGCACCCACTCCGCGCCGCCGGGCTACTCCACGCTGGAGCTGGTGAGCTGGGCGCCGGCCGACCACGCGTTCTGGCACGTCGGGTCCGACCTGGCCGAGGGGGCGGGCTACGGCCGCGACGAGCGCTACCTGGCGCGCAAGGAGGAGCTCACCCAGCGGGTCCTGGACACCGCGGAGCTGATGATCCCCGACCTGCGCGAGCGGATGGTCTTCTGCGAGGCCTCGACCCCGATCACCCAGGAGCGCTTCACCCTCACCACCGACGGGTCCTGCTACGGCATCGCGCCGCTGCTGCGGAACCTCGGCCCGTTCCGGCCGCGGGTCCGCACGCACATCGAGGGCCTCTTCCTCGCCGGCGGCAGCACCGAGCACATGTTCGGCATCAACGCCACGATCTGGGGCGGCATGGGCACCGCCGGGGCGGTCCTCGGCCGCGACCTGGTCCAGGAGGTCCGCGACGGGGCCGTCTTCGTCGACGAGGCGCGCCTGACGCCGATCACCGAGGACTTCGACCCGCTGCTGGCCTCCAAGCCCGGATCGGTGATCCGCCGGCCCGCGCGACGCCGCGCTGGCGACCCGCGCTGAGGCCCGGCCCGCCAGCCGGGGGTGGAAGGATCACCGGTTCCGGACCGAGGGAGGGGGTAGGGGTGAGCCAGCTCGAGCATGCGCGCCACGGGCGTCCCGGTCGTGCCGCCGCAGCGGTCGCGGTCGGCTGCGCGACGGCTGCCCTCCTGGCCCTGCTGCTGGCCGGCGTGGCCGAGGAGTCCACCGCCTCCGCGCCGGCCGCGGGGACGACGGCGTGGTGGGCGACGGCGGTGGTGCTCCTCGCGCAGTGCTCGGCCCTGCTCCGGGTGTGGTCACGGCCGCGGACCGTGCTGGTCGTGGTGGCTCTCGCGGCCCCGCTGGTGGCCCTGGTGGGGGGCGAGGACGCGACGAGCACCACCTCGCTCGCGATCGTCACCGCGGTGGCCATCGCCGTGGTCAGCGCGAGGACCGACCGCCCGGTCGCCGCGCTCACGCCCACCCTGGCGGTGGTGGCGGCCGCGATGGTCGCCGGCGGCGCCGTCGCCGCAACGGGGTCGGGTACGCCGCCGGGCGAGGCGCTCCTCGCGGCGGTGGCCCAGGCCGTGGGCACGCTGGGCCTCGTCCTGCTCGCGGCGAGCTGGGTCCGCGCCACGCGGGAGACCCGGCGCGCGGTGTCGGCCCGCCGCGAGGCCCAGGCCCGCGAGCAGGACGCGCTGCTCGCGGCGGCCGTGGCGCGCGAGCGGACCGACATGGCCCGGGAGCTGCACGACATCGCGGCCCACCACCTCAGCGGCATCGCGGTGCTGGCCGGCGCCGTGGAGCGGCAGATCGACACCGACCCCGACGGGGCCAAGCAGGCCGTGCGGCTAGTGCGCCGGCAGAGCACGACGGTGCTCCGCGACCTCCGCAGCCTCGTCGGGCTCCTGCGCGAGCACGATCCGGCCGCCGCGACCCGCCCCGAGACGCTGCGCGGGGTGCGCGACCTGGTGGCGCAGGTGGCGGCCACCGGCGTCGACGTCGACCTGGCCGTGCTCGAGGCGGACGACGGCGCGGACGGCGGCGCGGGGGACGGCGCCGGTGACCCGGGCCGTGACGTCGGGCCGCTGGCCCAGCTCGCGGCGTACCGCGCGGTGCAGGAGGCCCTCGCCAACGCGGCGCGGCACGCCCCCGGGGCGCGCTGCCACGTCACCGTCGACGCGCGACCGGCGGAGTCGGTGGTCGTCACCGTCCGCAACGAGCCCCCGCCGCGACCGCCCGCAGGCCCGGCCGACGGCCCGGGAGACGGTGGCGGTTTCGGCCTGATCGGCATGCGCGAGCGGGCCCAGCTGACCAACGCCGCCCTGGAGACCGGGCCGACCGACGACGGTGGCTGGGCCGTGACCATGCGGCTGCCCAAGGAGCCCCAGGGCCCCCAGGACCCCCAGGAGAAGGAGGCGGGAACGCCGTGACCCCGACGATCCGGGTCGTCGTCGCCGACGACCAGCCGCTCGTCCGGATGGGCCTGACGACCCTGCTCGGCGCCGAGCCCGACATCGAGGTGGTCGGCACCGCGAGCGACGGCCACGAGGCCGTCGAGGTGGCCCGGCGGGTGCGGCCCGACGTGGTCTGCATGGACGTGCGGATGCCCGGGATGGACGGCATCGCGGCCACCCGCGAGCTGAGCGGCCCCGGCGTCGCCGACCCGATCCCGGTCCTGGTGCTCACCACCTTCGAGATCGACGAGTACCTGTTCGGGGCGCTGGAGGCCGGGGCGTCCGGCTTCCAGCTCAAGGACGCCGAGCCCGAGGTCCTGGTGCGGGCGGTCCGCTCGGTCGCGGCCGGCAACGGCACCCTCGACGACTCCCTGACCAAGCGGGTGCTGAGCGAGGTCGTCGGCCGGCGGCGTACCCAACCGGTCACCGCCGCGCGCGGGACCGACCTGCTGACCGCGCGCGAGCTCGACATCGTGCTGCTCCTGGCGCAGGGGCTCTCCAACGACGAGATCGCGCAGGAGCTGGTGCTCGAGGTCTCGACGGTGAAGTCGCACCTGGCGCGGATCCTGCCCAAGCTGGGGGTCCGCTCCCGGTTGCAGGCGGCGGTCTGGGCCTACCAGAGCCGCCTCGTCGAACCGCCTGGCTGAACCTCCCTGGCGAGCCGGCGGGGCTCCTCCATCGAAAGATGCAAGGCCCGAGGTTCCATCCTTCGCGGCTCGTGGCCGGCGCCCGCGCTTCCTAGTGTCGTGGGCATGACCAGCGCCCAGCTCCAGGACCGTCCGACCGCCACCGCCGTGGGCCTGCACGAGGTCCACAAGACCTATCCCGGGCCCACGCCGGTCCACGCGCTGCGCGGGGTGACCCTCACCCTGGCGCCCGGCTCGTTCACCGCCGTGATGGGGCCCTCCGGGTCCGGCAAGTCGACGCTGCTCAGCACCGCCGCCGGCCTGGACACGCCCACCAGCGGCCGGGTCCTGATCGGTGACCAGGACATCAGCACGCTGCGTGCCGACGACCTGACCCGCTTCCGCCGCCGGCAGGTCGGCTTCGTGTTCCAGGCCTACAACCTGGTGCCGCACCTCTCGGTCGCCGAGAACGTCGAGCTGCCGCTGGTCCTGGCCGGCACCCGGCCCGACCGGCAGTGGCGCACCGAGCTGCTCGAGGCGGTCGGGATGGGCGGCACCGAGCAGCGGCGGCCGACCGAGCTCTCCGGGGGCCAGGCCCAGCGGGTCGCCATCGCCCGGGCGCTGTTCGCCCGCCCGACCGTCGTCTTCGCCGACGAGCCCACCGGCGCCCTGGACTCCCGCACCGGCGCCCAGGTCGTGCAGGTCCTCCGCGACACCGCCGATCGCTTCGGGCAGACCGTCGTCGTGGTGACCCACGACCCCCACGTGGCAGCGGCCGCCGACAGCGTCGCCGTCCTGGCCGACGGCCTGCTGGTCGACCGCCTCCACTCGCCGACGGCCCAGCAGGTCGCCGCCCGGATGCTCACGCTGGCGGGTGCCTGAGATGTGGCGCCTGGCTCGCTCCCAGGTCCGCGCCCACCTCGGCTCGCTCGTCGGCACCGCCGTCGTGCTCGCCCTGGCCGCGGCGCTGCTGGCGGCCTCCGGGGTCCTCGTCGAGTCCGGCCTGCGGGCCCCCGGCCCCGACCTCGACGGCGCCGGCCCGGACGCCGGCGCCCTGACCGCCCTGGCCGGCTCGTTCATCGGCACCACGGTCGTCGTGGTGGTGCTGGTCGTGGCCGCCACGGTCGGCCTGGCCATGCGGCCGCGCCAGCGCGACCTCGCCGTGCTCCGCGCCGTCGGCGCGACCCGCCGCGACGTACGACGCCTGGTCGCCGGCGAGCTGCTGCTCGTGACCCTCGTCGTCGCGCCCCTCGGCGCCCTGCCCGGCCTCGCCGCGGTGCACCTGCTCACGCCGCTGCTGGTGGAGGCCGGCATGGTCCCCGCCGGGTTCAGCCCGACGATCTCGCCGCTGCCCGTCCTCGCCGCCGTGCTGCTGCTCGCCCCGGTCGCCCTCGCGGCAGCCGCCCTGGCCACCCGCGAGACGCTGCGGCAACCGCCCACGGCGGCCGTGCGCGCCGCGGCGGCCGAGCCGCGGGAGGTCGGCGGCACCCGCCGCGTGCTGGCGGTCGTCACCGCGGTCGCCGGCGTGACCGCGGCGGGCACGCCCCTCGTCGTCCCCGGCGTGATGGGCGGCGCGACCGCGGCCAGCTCCGCCCTGCTGCTGGTGGGCGCGGCGGCCCTCGCCGGCCCCGTCCTGGTCGCCCGGACGCTCGGCCTGCCCGGCCGGCGCGAGGGCAGCCGGCACCCGGTGGTGCGGCTCGCCCTGGCCGGCACCCGCGGCTCCGCCCGCCGCCTGACGGCGGTCGTCGTCCCGCTCGCGGCCGTGGTCGCGGTGGGCACCGTCCAGACCAGCACCGGCGACGCGCTGGAGCGCGCCGCGGTCCAGCAGCTGCGCGACGGGCTCGGCTCCGAGCTGGTCGTCACCGCCCCCGAGGGGCTCAGCGCCGAGCAGGTCCGTCAGGTCGCCGACGCGCCGGAGGTCGACGCCGCCACGGCGCTGTCGACCGCCCGGGTGCAGGTGCGCACCGACGAGGAGGACCTCGGCGCCCTCGCGTGGGAGTCGGGGCAGGCGCGGGTGCTGCCCGCCGACACCCCCGCGGCGGCGTACGACCCCGGCGTCGTCGAGGGCTCCCTCGCCGGGCTCGCCGACCCCGGCACCCTCGCGGTCAGCCGCGATGCCGCCCTCCTGGGCGGGGCCGGCCTGGGTGAGACCGTCGCCGTCCGGCTCGGCGACGGGCGGACCACCGACCTGCGGGTGGTCGCGGTCTACGACCGCGGGCTCGGGTTCGGCGACTACACCCTCGGCCGGGCGACCCTGGACGAGCACGGCCTCGACCGGCCGGTCGACACCGTGCTCGTCTCGACGGCCGACCCGGAGGCGCTGGAGGCGCTGGAGGCGCTGGCCCCCGCGCTCCGCGACCAAGGGGGCGAGGTCGTCACCACCGAGCAGTACGTCGCGGGGGACACCGGCGTCGGCGCCGAGCAACGGGTCTCCAGCGTGCTGCTGCTCGCCCTGCTCGGCTTCATGCTGGTCGGCGCCGGCAACGCGCTGGTGATGCTCACCGCCGGCCGGCGCCCCGAGTGGAGCCTGCTCGGCCGGATCGGCGCCACGCGGCGCCAGCTCGTGGGCGTCGCGGCCGTCGAGTCGCTGGTCACCGCGGCAGCCGCCGTGGTCATCGGCACCGCGGCCGTCCTCCCGGCCGTCGTGGGCGTCAGCCTCGGGCTCCTCGGCCCCGCGCTGCCGGTCGTCGACCTGGCGACGTACGGCGTCCTCGTGGCGCTGGTGGTCCTCGTGAGCGTGCTGAGCACCGTGCCCACCCTCGCCGCCCGCACCCGCTCGCGGTGAGCCGCCGGGCGGCGCCCATCTGTGCACAACCCCTGCCGGCGGGGGCGAACGCCCGTAGCATCCCCGTCGACGCAGGCGCTGCGTCGCGGTCCGGCGGCCCCTGGGGGCCGGTATGAGGAAGGTGCTCGGCATGGGGTTCATGGACAAGGTCCGCGGGCAGTTCATCGACATCGTCGAGTTCCTCGACGACTCGCGCGACACCATCGTGTGGCGCTTCCCGCGGCAGGGCAACGAGATCAAGATGGGCGCCCAGCTCGTCGTCCGCGAGGGCCAGGTCGCGGTCTTCGTCGACGAGGGCCAGGTCGCCGACGTCTTCACCCCCGGCACCTACGAGCTGACCACCGAGAACATCCCGATCCTCAGCACCCTGCGGGGCTGGAAGTACGGCTTCAACTCGCCGTTCAAGGCCGAGGTCTACTTCGTCGGCACGCGGCAGTACACCGACATGAAGTGGGGCACGCAGAACCCCTTCACCGTCCGCGACGCCGACTTCGGGATGGTGCGGCTGCGCGCGTTCGGCACCTACGCGCTCCGGGTGAACGACCCCGCCGCGCTCCTGCGCCAGCTGGTCGGGACCGACCCGCAGTTCGTGACCGGCGAGGTCGCGGAGTTCCTGCGCCAGGTCGTCGTCGAGGCCGTCACCACCGCGCTCGCCGGCGCCGGCATCCCGATGCTCGACCTCGCCGCGAACCAGGCCGAGATCTCCCGGACCCTCGTCGGGACGCTGTCGGCCAGCCTGGCGGAGTACGGCATCGCCCTGCCGCGGTTCGTCATCGAGAACGTCTCCGTCCCGCCGGAGGTGGAGGAGGCGCTCGACAAGCGGACCCAGATGGGCATCGTCGGCGACCTCGGCAAGTTCACCCAGTTCCAGGCCGCGACCGCGCTCGAGGACGCCGCGAACAACCCCGGCGCCGCCGGGTCCGGGGCCGGCATGATCGTCGGCATGGGCCTCGGTCAGGCCGCCGCGGGTGCCGCGGCCGGTGCCGTCGCGGGAGCCGGCCAGGCGGCCGCCGCCCCGGCCGCGAGCGCCGGCCCGCCGCCGCTCCCGGGCGGGCAGTGGTACGTCGCCGTGGACGGCCAGCAGGCCGGTCCCTTCCCCGAGGCCGCCCTGCCCGGCCAGGTGACGGCCGGGCAGCTGGGCCGGGACACCCTGGTGTGGCGCGACGGCATGGCCGCCTGGCAGCCCGCCGGCGAGGTGCCCGACCTCGCCCGGCTCTTCGCCGCCACCCCGCCGCCGCTCCCGCCGCAGGCCTGAGATGACCGGCAGCACCCCGCCGCCGCTTCCGCCCGCCGCGGCCGGCGGGCCACCGCCGCTGCCCGACGGTGAGCCCGCCGAGCCCGCCCCCGCGCCCGAGGCGCCGCCGGTGCTCTTCGCGTCCTGCCCCTCGTGCGGCTCCCAGGTCACCTACGCGCCCGGCACGACCGCGCTGACCTGCGGCGCGTGCGGGGCGTCCCGCGAGATCGACGCGGGGGAGGACACCGTCGTCGACGAGCACTCCTTCGACGACTGGATCGCCGCCCACGCCGACGTCCGGGTCGCCTCCCTCGGCGGGCACGTGCTGCGCTGCGAGGGCTGTGGCGCCCAGGTCGAGACCACCGACCTCGCCGAGAGCTGCCAGTTCTGCACCGGTCACCTCGTGGTGCTCTCCACCCCGGCGGGCCTGGTCGCGCCCGAGGCGGTCGTGCCCTTCACGATCGGCCAGGACGGCGCGCAGGCTGCCTTCCGGGAGTGGGTCACCTCGCGCTGGTTCGCGCCGAACTCCCTCAAGCGGGTCGGGAGAGCCCACTCGCTGCGGGGCACCTACGTGCCTCACTGGACCTTCGACGCCGCCACGACCAGCGACTACACCGGCCGGCGGGGCGACCACTACTACGTGACCCGCACTCGCACGGTCTCGGACGGCAAGGGCGGCACCCGCACCGAGACCTACCAGGAACGCCAGACCCGGTGGAGCCGCGCGTCGGGCCGGGTCGCGCGCGACTTCGACGACGTGGTCGTGCCGGCCACGACGCGGCTCGCGACCGACCGCCTCGACGAGATGGGCCCCTGGAAGCTCGAGACGGCCGTCGCCTACCAACCGGAGTTCCTCTCCGGCTACTCCGCGCTGCGCTACGACGTCGACCCGCAGGACGGGTCCACGGCCGCGCGGGAGCAGATGGCCGAGGTCATCGACTCCGATGTGCGCCGTGACATCGGCGGGGACGAGCAGGAGGTCTCGCGCGTGGACACGACCTACGCGCAGGTGATGTTCAAGCTGGTGCTGCTGCCGCTCTGGCTCGCCTCCTACACCCACGGCGGCAAGCAGTGGCAGGTCATGGTCAACGCCAACACCGGCGAGGTGACCGGCGACCGGCCGTACTCCAATGTCAAGATCGCCCTCGCGGTCCTGGTCGCGCTGGTGCTGGCCCTGGTCGTGGTGCTCCTGGTCCTGCAGGCCCGGGACGGCTCGGACGTCGGGCCGCCGCTCTCCCTGGGCCTCGACCTGCTGCGCGCCGGCACCGCGCGGGCCGGCTCCGGCGTCGGCTCGGGGGTCGGGCCGCCCGCCTAGGCTGGCCGCATGGGTGCGAGCCGCTGGGTCTGGTGGCTGGAGCGGGCCTGGGACCGGGCGCGGCTGCGACGCACCGGCACCCGCCCGCCGACGGAACTGCGGATCGAGGCGTACATCGGGCACGGCAGCGACCTCGGCGTGGTGGTGCGCGGGCGCGTCCTGGACGACCCGGCGCCGTCGGAGGCGGTGGCCGGCGAGGGGGTCGGTGCGGCGGTTCGACGCAGCGTGCGCCAGTTCCTCACCGACGACCTGCCGGGGGTGCCGCTCCAGGTGAGCGTGGCGGGGGAGACCGTGCGGACCACCACCGACGAGGACGGCTACTTCCGCGTGCGGCTGCGACCAGCACCGGGTCGGCTCACCGCGCCGTGGACGACCGGCACCGTCGAGCTCGCGGCGCCGTACCGCGGGATCACCGACCCCCGGACCGTGCCGGTGCAGGTGCTCGTCCCGGAGGCGGGGGCGCGCTTCGCGGTCGTCTCCGACATCGACGACACGATCCTGGAGACCGGCGTGCAGCGGGCGCTGCGGATGGTGGCCCAGACGCTCACCGGCTCGGCGCTGACCCGCACGCCGTTCCCGGGCGCGCCGGAGCTCTACCGCGACCTGGCGGCCGGGGCCAACCCGGTCTTCTACGTCTCCTCCAGCCCGTGGAACCTGCACGCGTTCCTCATCTCGTTCCTGCGCCACCACGGCTTCCCGCTGGGGCCGGTGCTGCTGCGTGACCTGATCGGCACCGCGGCCGGGCGCGAGCAGAAGACCGGCCGGATCCAGGAGGTGCTCGACCTCCACCCGGGGCTCGACGTGGTGCTCATCGGCGACTCGGGGGAGAAGGACCCCGAGGTCTACGCCGCCGTCGCCCGCGCCAACCCCGGCCGGGTCCGCGCGATCTACATCCGCGAGGTCCGCCTCGACCCCGGCGACGGCCGGGTGGAGCGGATCTCGGGGTCGTGGAGCGAGGACGTGCCGTTCGTGCTCGCCGCCGACTCCGACGCCGTACGACGGCACGCGACGGGCCTCGGACTGCTCTGAGCCGGGCGCGGTGAGCCGGGGCCCGCTGAGCCGGGCGCGGGCGGCTCTTCAGCCGGCGTTCAGCGTCGGTGCGCGACGATGGGCCTTCCTGCCGTCCGTCCCGGAGGTTCGTCATGCGTGTGCTCGTCGTCGACGACGAGAGGCGGCTCGCGCGCTCGCTGCGCGTCGGCCTGGAGGCCGAGGGGTTCGCGGTCGACGTCGCCCACGACGGGACCGACGGGCTGTGGCTGGCGCGGGAGAACACCTACGACGCGATCGTGCTGGACCTGATGCTGCCCGGGATCAACGGCTACCAGGTGTGCCGGACGCTGCGCGCCGAGGGCGACTGGACGCCGATCCTCATGCTCACCGCCAAGGACGGCGAGTGGGACCAGGTCGAGGGGCTCGACACGGGCGCGGACGACTACCTGACCAAGCCGTTCTCCTTCCCGGTCCTCGTCGCCCGGCTGCGGGCCGTCGCCCGCCGGGGCGCGCGCGAGCGGCCGACCGAGCTCCAGGTCGGGGACCTGCGGGTCGACCCCGCCTCCCGCCGGGTGTGGCGGGGCGAGGTGGAGGTCGAGCTGACCGCGCGGGAGTTCTCCCTGCTGGCCTTCCTCGCCCGGCACCCCGGTGACGTGGTGTCCAAGCGGCAGATCCTCGAGGGGGTCTGGGACGTCGACTTCGACGGCGACCCCAACATCGTCGAGGTCTACGTCCGCCACCTGCGCAACAAGATCGACCGGCCCTTCGGCCGCGAGGCGATCCAGACGCTGCGGGGCGCGGGCTACCGGCTGGCGAGCAACGGTGGCTGAGCGCTGGACGGGCCGCGCCTCGGTGCGGCTGCGCACCACCGCGGCTGCCGTCGTCGTCGTGGCGGTCGCCCTCGCGATCGGCGCGCTGGTGCTGGTCGCGCTGGTGCGCGGCTCGCTGCGCGACGGGGTGGAGGCCACCGCCGAGCAACGCGCCGCCGACCTGGCGAGCCAGGTCGAGCGCAGCGGGCCGCCGCGGTCGGGGCGGGACCCGGACGGCGACGGGGACGACGCGGACGACGAGGGCGAGGATCCCGACGACCCGGAGGACCTGGTCTGGCAGGTCCTCGACGACGACGGCCGGGTGGTGAGCTCCTCCCAGCCGCTCTTCCGGGCGCTGCCGGCCGACGGCGAGGACGAGGTGCGGTTGCCCGGGGCCGACCAGCCCTACCTGGTGGTGACCGAGGACGCGGACGCCGGCGACGCGTCGTACGACGTCGTGGTCGCGGCCTCCCTGGAGAGCGTCGAGGAGTCGACCGACGCGCTGGTGGCGCCGCTGGCCGTGGGCCTGCCCCTGGTGCTGCTGCTCGTCGGCGGCACGACCTGGGTGGTCGCCGGGCGGGCGCTGGCCCCGGTGGAGCGGATCCGCCGGGAGGTCGAGGGGATCTCCGGTGACCGGCTGGACCGTCGCGTCCCCGAGCCTCCCGCCCGCGACGAGGTGCGCCGTCTGGCGGTCACCATGAACGCCATGCTGACGCGGCTCCAGGCCTCCCGCGACCGGCAGCAGCAGTTCGTCGCCGACGCCTCCCACGAGCTGCGCTCGCCGCTGGCCAGCATCCGGCAGACCGCCGAGGTCGCCCGCGAGCACCCCGGCGCGCTGCCCGAGGGAGAGCTGGCGGAGGCCGTGCTGGAGGAGTCGGTGCGGATGCAGCGCCTCGTCGAGCAGCTGCTCGTGCTGACCCGCGCCGACGAGGGCGCGCTCGCGCGGACCCGGGTCGAGGTCGACCTCGACGACCTCGCGCTCGCCGAGGCCCGACGGGTACGCCGTGCGGGCCTCGCCGTGGACGCCTCCGGGGTCGGACCGGGGCGGGTGCAGGGCGACCCGCTCGCACTGGCGCAGGTGGTCCGCAACCTGGTCGACAACGCCGCCCGGCACGCCGCCTCCAGGCTCGCGGTCTCGGTCGCCGAGCGCGCCGGCACGGTCGAGCTGGCCGTCGAGGACGACGGCCCGGGTGTGCCCGAGGCGGAGCGCGAGCGGGTCTTCGAGCGGTTCGTGCGCCTCGACGACGCCCGCGCCCGTGACGCGGGCGGGAGCGGCCTGGGGCTCGCCATCGTCCGCGAGGCGGTCGCCGCGCACGGCGGCACGGTCGGCGTCTCGACCTCGGCGCTCGGCGGGGCGCGGTTCGTGGTGCGGCTGCCGGCAGCCGCCGCCGAGGGCGCCGGCGGCGCGAGCACCGACGTCGCGGGCGCTTCGCGGCGTACCTGAACGGGCTTTCAGGCGGCTTCAGGGAGGGTTCAGCGACCTCGTCGCATGGTGGTCCCACCACCCCACGAACACCCCCACGAACACCCCCACGAACATGAAGGAGAGGGAGCCATGACCGCCCCCGAGCACACCCCCGCCAGCACCCCCGAGACCACCGAGACCACCTCCCGGTCGCGCCGGCTGCGCAGCAAGCGCGTGATCCTCCCGGCCGTCGCGGCCATTGCCGTCCTCGGCATCGGCGGCACGGTCTGGGCGACCACCGCGAGCGCCGACGGCACGGTCGAGGGCGGCGAGCGCGACCGCGTCGCCGCCGCGGCGGTCCAGGCCGTCGGCAGCGGCGAGGCGGTCGACGTGGAGACCAGCGACGACCCGGGCGAGGCCTACGAGGTCGAGGTCCGCCTGCCCGACGGCGGCGAGGTCGACGTCGCGCTCGACCAGGACCTCGCCCTGGTCGGCCAGGACACCGACGACCGCGACGACACCGACGACACCGACGACACCGACGACATCGACGGTCCTGGCGACCGCGACGCGGACGACCGCGTGCTGGACCCCGCCGAGCGGAAGGCGGCCGAGAAGGCGGCCCTGGACGCCGTCGGCGGCGGCACGGTCACCGACGTCGAGGCCTCCGACGACCCGGGTGAGGCCTACGACGTCGAGGTGCGGGCGACCGACGGCACCGAGTGGGACGTCGAGCTCGACGCCGACCTCCAGGTGCTCCGCAAGACCCAGGGCTGAGCGGTCGGGACCAAGGTCCTCGGGGATCCGGGGCCTGGGTACCTGCCGGGCGCGGGTCGGGCCGACGAGGGTGGTCGCCACACCATCGACGAGGAGGTCCGATGACGACGAACTACGAGCAGCTCGACTGGAGCCCGCTGACCTGGGCGCTCCTGCAGGGAGGCATGGCCCTGGTGGCCGTCTTCTGCATGGGGCTCGCCGTGCTCATGGCGTTCCGCGCCAGCCAGGCGACCGCGCCGGCACCCGCCGCGACCGAGCCGCCCGTGACCGAGCCGCCCGCGACCGAGCTGCCCGTGACCGAGCTGCCGTCGGCCGAGGCCCCGGCGCGCGGTCGGCACGTGGCCGCGGCCTGACGCCACGACGTACGCCGGTCGCGTGAGCGGTCCGACCCGGTCCGAAGGACCTGTGGTCGGGCCCCGCGCGCCGGCGTACGGTCGATCTCGACGAGGGTCGCTGCCCGGTGCGTCGGGTCGGGCCCGTGGGAACCGGCGCGAGGGAGACGACGATGAGCACCGCGATGGACATGCCGCGGGTGGCCGAGTGCACGATCGACGGCTGCTCCTACAACCACGACGGGTGCCACGCCGGCGCCATCACGATCGCCGGGGAGATCGGCGACGCCTCCTGCGCGACGTTCATCCCGCTCGGCACCAAGGGCGGCCTCGACGTCGTCGCCAGCGTCGGCGCCTGCCAGCGCTCGGAGTGCCGGCACAACTCGGCGCTGGAGTGCTCGGCCGACGCGGTCCGCGTCGGCGCGAACGGCAACCAGCACGCCGACTGCCTGACCTACGAGCCGGCCTGACCGGCCTGGAACCGGCGGGCGTGCCCGCCCGCTCCGTACGCTCGGCCCGGTGGGCCTCGACCGTGACGACCTGACCGCCACCCTGGCCGCCGAGCGCGAGCGGCTGCTGCCCGAGACGTCCGGCGAGGTGGGCGACCCGAGCGTCGCCGGCTCCGAGGGACGCTTCGGCATCGCCGTCGTCACCGCCGAGGGCGAGACCTGCGGCACCGAGGACGCCGACGTCGGCTTCCCCGTGCAGTCGGTCGTCAAGCCGTGGGTGTACGCCGTCGCGCTGGCCGACCGGCGCGAGGACGTCCACGAGGCGATCGGCGTCGAGCCGACCGGCGAGCCGTTCGACGCCCTGGAGCTGGAGCTGGAGACCGGCCGGCCGCCGAACCCGATGGTCAACGCCGGCGCGCTGATGGCCGCCTCGCTGGTCGCCGGCACAGGCGTGGCGGAGCGGGTCGAGCGCGTGCTCGACGTCTGCTCCCGCGCCGCGGGACGGAGGCTCTCGGTCGACGAGGACGTCGTCGCCGCCGAGCTCGAGGGCGCCGACCGCAACCGCGCGCTGGCCCACCTGATGCGCGGCGGCGGGATGCTCCCCGGCCCGGTCGAGGACACCGTGGAGGTGCTCGCCCGGGTCTGCTCGATCGAGGTGACCGCGCTCGACCTCGCCGCGATGGCGGCCACCCTCGCCCGGTGGGGCCGGCACCCGGGCTCCGAGGAGCAGGTCGTACCTGCCGCGGTCGCGACCGAGGTGCTCAGCGTGATGGCGACCTGCGGGATGTACGACGGCAGCGGCTGGTGGATCCACCGCGCCGGCATGCCCGCGAAGTCCGGGGTCTCCGGCAGCCTGATGGCGGTCGCCCCCGGCGTGCTCGGCCTCGGCGCCTGGAGCCCGCCGCTCGACGGGGAGGGCAACAGCGTCCGGGCCCTGCTCGCGGGCGTGCGGCTCTCCGAGGAGCTCGGCCTGCACACGTTCGCGCCGGGCGGCCGGTAGCCGCCTTCTCCACCACGGAGCGCCCGGCCCGTGGCACAGTGACCGCCGCCGGGACCCGCCCACAGCCACAGCCCTCACGACCGCGGAGCCCTCACAGGGTCGAGGCGCGGGCGACCAGCTCGGGGGTGAACGTCACCTGCTGGTGGCGGTGATCGGGGTTCGTCGACTCGTCGAGGACCAGCGAGGCGGCGGTGCGGCCGAGCTGGTGGCGCGGCTGGCGCACCGAGGTGAGCGGGACCGCCGCGGCGGCCGCGAACTCGATGTCGTCGTACCCCACGATCGCCAGGTCGCCCGGCACTGACCGGCCGCTGCCGATGGACTGCTGGAGCAGGCCGAGCGCGAGCAGGTCGTTGGCGCAGAACGCCGCGGTCGGCCGGCGCCGGGAGGGCAGCCCGGCCAGGCGCTCGCCGGCGGAGCGGCCCTCGGCGACGGTCATCGCGACGGTCTCGAGCGGCACCAGGTCGGCGGGGTCGAGGCCGGCGTCGACCCAGGCGGCCCGCGCCCCGGCGTACCGGTCGTGGACCTGGCCGATGCTCGTGGGCCCGCCGACGACGGCCACGCGCCGGTGGCCGCGGCCCACCAGGTGCTCGACGGCGAGCCGGCCGCCCAGGACGTCGTCGACGGCGACGGTGCAGAAGTCCTCGAGCCGGCGGGTGCGGTCGACCACGACGATCGGGGTGCCGCGCCGCGCGACCTGGTGGAGCGCGACGGCGTCGGGGTCGACCGGGGTGATCAGGATGCCCTGGACGCGCTGCTGCTCGAGGCGCGTGAGGTGCGCGGCCTCCCGGTCGGCGCGGTTGGCGCTGTTGCAGAGGACCACCGACAGCGCGGCGTCGTCCGCGGCGTCGTCGATGCCGGCCGCGACGTCGGTGAAGAACGGGTTGCCGGCGTCGAGCACGACGTAGGCCAGGGTCCGGCTCCTGCCGGCCCGCAGCTGGCGGGCCGACTCGTTGCGCACGAAGCCGAGCTCGGCCATCACCCGCTCCACGCGCTCGCGGGTCGCGGGGCTGACCCGGTCGGGCCGGTTCAGCACGTTCGAGACGGTCCCCAGGGAGACGCCGGCCGCCGCGGCCACGTCCTTGACCGACGCGCTGTGCACGCTCACCGGTGCCTCCTGCAGGGGTGGGGAGGTGAAGCCGGGTGAACGGTACACACGCCGGCCGCCCGCGGTGGGTGTCTCGGCAGGGACCGGCCGAGGTGCGAAGGTGGAGCCATGCGCGTCGCGTTGATGGTCACCTGCGTCAACGACGCGATGTTCCCCGAGACCGGCAAGGCCGTCGTGCGGCTGCTGCGCCGGCTCGGCGTGGAGGTGGACTTCCCGGCCGCACAGACCTGCTGTGCGCAGCCGATGGTCAACACCGGCTACCTCGACGAGGCGGTGCCGGTGGTGCGGACCTTCGTCGAGGCGTTCGCGGGGTACGACGCCGTCGTGACGCCCAGCGGCTCGTGCGCCGGCTCGGCGCGGCACCAGCACGGCCTGGTCGCGCGCCGCTCGGGCGACGCCGGCCTGGCCGCGGCGGTCGCGGAGACCTCCCCGAAGGTCTACGAGCTCTCGGAGTTCCTCGTCGACGTGCTGGGTGTGGTCGACGTGGGCGCTTACTTCCCGCACACGGTCACCTACCACCCGACCTGCCACTCGCTGCGGATGCTCGGGGTGGGCGACCGGCCCCGGCGGCTGCTGGAGCACGTGCGCGGGCTGCGGCTGGTCGAGCTGCCCGGTGCGGAGCAGTGCTGCGGGTTCGGTGGGACGTTCGCGGTCAAGAACGCCGACACCTCGGTGGCGATGGGGGCCGACAAGGCCCGGCACGTGCGCGAGACCGGGGCGGAGGTGCTGGTGGCCGGCGACAACTCCTGCCTGATGCACGTCGGCGGGGTGCTCTCGCGCCAGCAGGCCGGCGTACGCGTCGTGCACCTCGCGGAGATCCTGGCCTCGACCGAGGCGGACGCGGGTGGCCCCTCGGGGCATCCGCAGCTCGGCCTGGCGGGGGAGGGGCAGCGGTGAGCGGGACCTTCGTGGGGATGCCGGCGTTCCCGACCGCCGCGCGGTCGGCGTTGGCCGACACCCAGCTGCGGCACAACCTGGCCCACGCCACCTCCACGATCCGCGCCAAGCGGGCGGCCGTGGTCGGCGAGGTCGAGGAGTGGGAGGAGCTGCGGCTGGCCGGGGCGGCGGTCAAGGAGGCCGCGCTGCGCGACCTCGACACCCACCTGCTGCGGCTCGAGGAGTCGCTGACCGCCCGCGGCGCCACGGTCCACTGGGCCCGCGACGCCGCCGAGGCCAACGAGATCGTCGTGCGGATCGCCCAGGACCACCAGGCCGAGGAGGTGGTCAAGGTCAAGTCGATGGTCACCCAGGAGATCGGGCTGAACGAGGCGCTGGCCGAGCACGGCATCGCCGCCTGGGAGACCGACCTGGCCGAGCTGATCGTCCAGCTCGGCGACGACCTGCCCAGCCACATCCTGGTCCCCGCGATCCACCGCAACCGGGCCGAGGTCCGCGAGATCTTCCTGCGCGCGATGGGCACGGTCGGCCGGCCGGCGCCCGCCGACCTCACCGACGAGCCGGCCGTGCTGGCCGGCGCCGCGCGCGAGCACCTGCGCGAGAAGTTCCTGCGGGCCCGGGTCGCGGTCTCGGGGGCCAACGTCGCCGTCGCCGAGACCGGCACCCTGGTCGTGGTGGAGTCCGAGGGCAACGGCCGGATGTGCCTGACCCTGCCCGAGGTGCTCATCAGCGTGGTGGGCATCGAGAAGGTCGTCCCGCGCTGGGCGGACCTCGACCCGCTGCTGCGGCTGCTGCCGCGCTCGTCGACCGGCGAGCGGATGAACCCCTACACCTCCACCTGGACCGGCGTCACCCCCGGCGACGGTCCCCAGGAGGTGCACGTCGTGCTGCTCGACAACGGCCGCACCCGGGCGCTGGCCGACGACGTCGGCCGCCAGGCGCTGCGGTGCATCCGCTGCTCGGCCTGCCTCAACGCCTGCCCGGTCTACGAGCGCACCGGCGGCCACGCCTACGGCTCGGTCTACCCCGGCCCGATCGGCGCGATCCTCAACCCGCTGATGAAGGGCACCGGCCGGCCCGGGCTCGAGGGGGAGCAGGTCGACTCCCTGCCCTACGCCTCCTCGCTGTGCGGTGCCTGCTTCGAGGTCTGCCCGGTACGCATCGACATCCCCGAGGTGCTGGTCCACCTGCGCTCCCAGGTCGTCGACCACCACCGCGGCGACACCGTGCCCAAGGCCGAGGCGGTCGCGATGAGGGCCGCCGCCTGGTCCTTCTCCGACAGCCGCCGGCTCGCGTGGGTCGAGCGCGCCTCCGGCGTCGCCGGCCGGGTCCTGGGCCGCTTCGGGCGTACGACGCTGCCGGGTGGCCGGCGCGCCGCCGGCCGGGTCCCCGGGCCCGGCGCCGCGGCCTGGACCGGGGCCCGCGACCTGCCCGCCCCGCCGCGGGAGTCCTTCCGTGCGTGGTGGCGACGGACCGACGGAGGACGCTCATGACCAGCGCACGCGAGGAGATCCTCGGGCGGGTCCGCACCGCCCTCGAGGGCGTCGACCGGACCGCACCGGTCGCCCCCGCCCCGCGGATCGTGCCGGTGCCCGACCTGGTCGGGCGGTTCGCCGACCGGGTCGAGCACTACCGCGCGGTCGTCGAACGCTGCGCGGCCGCCGACCTCGAGGGAGTCGTCGCCGCCGCGCTGGCCCGGCACCTGCCCGGCGGCGCCGGGGCCGTCGTCGTACCGTCCGGCCTGTCCTTCGCCGTCGCGGGCGCCGTCGTCGACAGCGGCCTCGACGCCCACGAGCTCGACCGGGTCGACGCGGTCGTCACCGAGGCCGCGGTCGGCATCGCCGAGACCGGCACGATCGTCCTGGACCACGGCCCCGGCCAGGGCCGCCGCGCGCTCACGCTCGTGCCCGACCGGCACGTCTGCGTCGTCCGCGCCGACCAGGTCGTCCCCGACGTCCCCGACGCCCTGGCCCGGCTCGACCCCGCCCGCCCGCTCACCTTCGTCAGCGGCCCCTCGGCCACCAGCGACATCGAGCTGGACCGGGTCGAGGGCGTCCACGGCCCCCGCACCCTGCACGTGGTGGTCGTCGAGGCCCGGACCCCCTGACGCACTCGCGTGACCTCCGCTACGCTCACGAACAAACAGTCACGCCTGACTTTTTGTGTCAGCACCGAGCGTCCCGGAGTGTGTCTTGAGCGAGTCCGACCTGCCCACCCAGCTCGCCGGCTTCTCGCGCGTCGTCCGCGCGGGTGCCGATGTCGCCGCGCCCCTGGCGCTGGCCCAGGACCTGGTCGCCGACCTGGCCGGGTACGCCGCCTGGCTGAGCATGCACGCCTCCTTCCGCGGGACCCCGCCGGAGGTCGCCAGCGCCGGTGACACCTTCGAGGAGCAGGTCACCTTGATGGGGATCCCGGCCGACATCGCCTGGACGGTCGTCGAGGCCGATGCCGGCGTGGTGGGCCTCGACGGGACCGGCCCGATGGACCTCACCCTCGGGCTGCGGATCTCGGTGACCGGCGAGGACGGCGCTGTCCGGGTGGCGGTCGAGGCCGGCATCGGGGGAGACCCGGTCGAGGGCCCGCTGGGCGCGACGGTCGCCGCGAGCGTCGAGGAGGCGCTGGTGGACTCCGCGGCCCGGTTCGCCGCGCGGGCAGCCGGGCTCGCCGCGGACCCGGCCACCTCCGCGGGCGGGCGGTTCCCGCGTCGTACCGTCGTCCACGAGCGCTCCGGGGTCCGCCTCGACCCGCGCACCCCGGTGCTCGTCGGCGTCGGGCAGGTCGCCCAGCGCGAGCCGGACCTCGGCGCGCCCAAGGACCCGGTGGCCCTGGCCGTCGAGGCGCTGCGCCGCGCGGGCGCCGACAGCGGCGCCGGCGAGGAGGTGCTGCGGGCCGCGGACGCGGTCTACGCCGTCGCGAGCGCCTCGTGGACCTACCGCGACGCCGCCGCGCTCGTGGCCGAGGCGCTCGGCGCCGAGCCCGAGGAGACCGCGATGTCCGCGCCGTACGGCGGCGACGCCGGCCAGGTGCTCATCAACACCGCTGGCCAGGCGGTCGCCGACGGCCGCTTCGACGTGGTGCTGGTCTGTGGCGCCGAGGCCGGGGCGACCCTGGCGGCCGCGCAGAAGCAGGGCCTCGACCTCGACTGGCCGACCCAGCCCGCCGACGTCGCGCCCGACCGCGTCATCGGCAGCGACCGCGAGGCCAACAACGGCCCCGAGTCGGCCGCCGGGCTGACCGTGCCGGTCTACACCTACGCGCTGATGGAGTCCGCGATCCGGGCGAAGGCCGGCGAGACCCCCGAGGAGCACCGCCGCACCATCACCGGGCTCTGGTCGCGCCTCTCCGAGGTCGCCGCCGGCAACGAGCACGCCTGGCTGCCGCAGGCCTTCACCCCCGAGCAGCTGGCCACCCCCGACGCCGGCAACCGGATGATCAGCGAGCCCTACCCGAAGCTGCTGTGCGCGAACCTGACCGTCGACCTCGCCGCCGGCGTGGTCGTCACCAGCGTCGCGGCCGCCGAGGCGCTCGGGATCCCGCAGGACCAGTGGGTCTTCCTGCACGCCGGCGCGGCGGCGTACGACGAGTGGTTCGTCTCCGAGCGCCGCGACCTCGCGGCCTCCCCGGCCATCCGGGCGATCGGCGAGGCGGCCTTCGCGCACGCCGGGATCGGCCCCGGCGACGTGCGCCACGTCGACCTCTACTCCTGCTTCCCGGCCGCGGTCCAGATCGCCGCGGGGGAGCTCGGCTTCCCCATCGACGACCCCGAGCGGCCGCTCTCGGTGACCGGCGGGCTGACCTTCGCCGGCGGGCCCGGCAACAACTACGGCACGCACGCGGTGGCCACCCTCGTCGGGCGGCTGCGCCAGGACCCGGAGGCCTACGGGCTCTCGACCTCCCTGGGCTGGTTCGTCACCAAGCACGCGCTGGGGATCTACTCCGCCACGCCGCCGCGCTCGGCCTACCGCGCCCTCCACCCGGTGCTCCTGCCCGAGCGCTCCCGCCCCGCGCTCGACACCTGGTCGGGCCCGGGCGTGGTGGAGGCGGCGACCGCGCAGTACGACCGGTCCGGCGCCCCCGAGCACGCCATCGTCTCGGTGCTGACCCCGGCCGGCGAGCGGGTGCTGGTCCGCTCCGCCCAGCCCGAGGTGCTCGCCGAGGTCGTCGGCGGGGACCCGCTGCACCGCCCGGTCGAGGTGACCGACGCCAAGACGCTGCGGTTCACCGGCACCGAGCGGCAGGAGCTGCCCGAGCCGCCGGAGCCGCCGGTGCTGGCCGAGCGCCGCGGGTCGGTGCTGGTGGTCACGATCAACCGGCCCCACCGGCGCAACGCGATCGACCTGCGCACCGCCCAGCTGCTCGAACGGGTCATCGACGCCTTCGAGGCCGACGAGGAGCTGCGGGTGGCGGTGCTGACCGGCGCCGGCGGGACGTTCTCGGCCGGGATGGACCTCAAGGCCGCGGCCGCGGGCTCCTTCGCCCTGACCGACAAGCGCGGCCCGCTCGGCATCTCCGCCCTGCCGATCGCCAAGCCGGTCATCGCCGCGGTCGAGGGCCACGCGCTGGCCGGCGGCTGCGAGCTGGCGCTCGTCGCGGACCTGATCGTCGCCGCGACCGACTCGCAGTTCGGCATCCCCGAGCCCAAGCGTGGCCTGGTCGCCGCCGCCGGTGGCGTGCTCCGCCTGACCGAGCGGCTGCCGCGCAACGTCGCGATGGAGCTCGCGCTCACCGGCAACCCGATGCCGGCGACCCGGATGGCCGAGCTCGGGCTGGTCAACCGGCTCGCCGAGCCCGGTGCCGTGCTCGACGCCGCCCTCGCGCTGGCCGAGGAGATCGTCGCCAACGCGCCGCTCTCGGTCGCCGCGAGCCGCCGGATCGTGCTCGAGTCGCCGTCCTGGTCGCCCGAGGAGGCCTTCGCCCGCCAGAGCGACCTGGCCGGCGTCGCGGTCACCTCCGAGGACGCCGCCGAGGGGATCGCCGCCTTCGCCGAGCACCGCGAGCCGGTCTGGAAGGGCCGCTGAGCCGGCTGCTTGCTGGCTGTTAGCGCGGCTGGGGCGGTGGTCGGCGTCCGCCGCTTGTAACGCACTGTTCGCTGCTCTTCCTGCACGCTGCAACATGCAGGAAGAGCGGTGAACGATGCGTTACAAGGCCGGGGCCGCCCGCTAGCCGGGCTAGCAGGCGATCCGCGGGGGAGGGTCAGGCCCAGGCCTCGACGGCCCGCTCGAGGTTGACCCAGACGGCGGCGGCGGGCAGGTGCTTGTCGTCGAGGCTGGCGAGCTGGGCGACGAGCAGGCCGAGCTCCGCCACGGTGCGCTCGGCATCGGCGGTGGGGGCGTCGTCGGCGTCCTCCTCGACCGGGTCCTCATCCGCGCTGCGGAGCATGGTGGCCACCGCCCGCATCGCGCGCGCCATCGTCTCGCGCAGCTCGCGGGCCGACTCCTCGTCGGCGTGGACGGCGGAGCGCTGGTCCGAGACCAGCACGGAGACCTCGTCGACGCAGCCGGCGAGCCGCTCGAGCGCCCGGGCCTGGGTGTAGCGGCGGTCGGCGGTCTGCGACCAGCGGCCGGCCCGCCAGTTGGCGCGGCGGGCGTCGTCGGCCTCCGCGACGAGCTCGCGCAGGCTGGTCAGGTGCGGCTCGAGGCGCCGCCGCTGCTCCTCCCACGTCGACTCGTGGACCACGTCCTCGCCGAGCAGGGCCTCCGCGAGGCCGTCGAGCTCCGCGGCCAGCCGGTGCCGCAGCCGGGCCTGGGCGCGGGCCACCGGCGCGAGCGGCAGCTGGGGCAGCAGGGCGTTGACGGCGGTGGCGACGAGGGCGCCGAACGCCGTGAGCCCGAGGTACGCCGCGACGTACGCCCCCGGGTCGCGCCCGCCGATGACCAGCACGAAGAGCGCCGCGACGAGCACCCACCCGCCCATCGACCCGAGCAGGTGCAACCCCGCGATCAGGGTGGCCACCGCGATGGTCAGCCCCAGCGCGAGCCAGCCCGGCGCGTCGAGGGCGCCGACGCCGGTCGCGATCGCGGCGCCGATGGCGATCGCGACGATGGTCTGCAGCGAGGTGCGCACCGAGCCGACGACCGTGGTCGACATCGCGACCGCGGCGCCCATCGGCGCGTAGTAGTGGTACTGCCCGAGGTCGCCGCCGACCGGTTGGACCAGGAGCCAGGCGAGGCCGGCGGCGAGGGCGGTCTTGAGGGCGAGCAGCCACCGCGGGTGCAGCCAGGTGGCCACGCGCGCGCGGCGCAGGAGCTCGGTGGGGGGTGTCGCGGACATACCCACCCGGGTACCCGCGTCGATGGTTGCGTTCACCCCCTGGGGTGAGAGTGGTCACACTCGATCGGCGGCACCGTGGGGGCATGGACTCGGGAACGGCACGGCCGGTGACGCTGACCGCGGTCGAGCGCGGGGACCGCCGCGACCGCCCGGCCTTCTGGTACGACGAAGCAGGTGCGCCCCGCGACGACGTCGAGGCGGTCGCCTCCGTCCTCGCCGAGCAGGGCTACGACCTCGACGCGATCACCGGCTGGTTCGTCCGGCCCAACCCCGGGCTGCCGGGCCGGGCGGCCCCGGTCGACCTGTTGCCGGCCCACGTCGGGCGGGTCCTCGCCCTCGCCGGCTCGGCCCGGCCCTCCGGCCGCGCGCCGACGCCGCGCTGATCCCGTAGGCGCGCCCGGCGTGCTTGGATCGCCGGATGGACAAGGTGAGCGGGTCGGCTGCCGAGGCGGTCGCCGACATCGGGAACGGGTCGACCGTGGCCGTGGGCGGCTTCGGGTTGTGCGGGATCCCGTCGGTGCTGATCGAGGCGTTGCTGGCCTCCGGCGTGAGGGACCTCGAGGCGGTCTCGAACAACGCCGGGGTCGACGACTGGGGGCTGGGCCGGCTGCTCGCGGCCGGTCGGCTGCGGCGGATGGTGGCCTCCTACGTCGGGGAGAACCGTGAGTTCGCCCGGCAGTATCTCGCCGGGGAGCTCGAGGTCGAGCTGACCCCGCAGGGCACGCTCGCGGAGCGGATGCGCGCGGGCGGGTCGGGGATCCCGGCGTTCTACACCGCCACCGGGGTCGGCACGCAGGTCGCCGAGGGCGGGCTGCCATGGCGCTACGACAGCGACGGGAACGTCGTGGTCTCCTCCCCGCCCAAGCGGACCGAGACCTTCGAGACCCCCGAGGGCCCGAAGGAGTTCGTGCTGGAGCACGCGATCGTGGCGGACTTCGCGCTGGTGCGGGCCTGGCGCGGTGACCGGCACGGCAACCTCGTCTACCGGGACTCCGCGCGCAACTTCAACCCGCTGGCGGCGATGTGCGGGCGGGTCACCATCGCGGAGGTCGAGGAGCTCGTCGAGCCCGGCGAGATCGATCCCAACCACGTGCACACGCCCGGGGTGTTCGTGCAGCGCGTGGTCGCGCTGACCCCCGAGCAGGCCGCCGACAAGCGCATCGAGAAGAGGATGGTCCGATGAGCTGGAGCCGCGAGGAGATGGCCGCGCGGGCGGCCGCCGAGCTGAGCGACGGGTCGTACGTCAACCTCGGGATCGGGCTGCCGACGCTGGTGCCGAGCTACGTCGCCGACGACGTCGAGCTGGTGCTGCAGTCGGAGAACGGCATCCTCGGCGTCGGGGCCTACCCGGTCGCGGGCGAGGAGGACGCCGACCTGGTCAACGCCGGCAAGGAGACCGTGACCGTGCGGCGCGGGGCGTCGTTCTTCGACTCCGCGACCAGCTTCGGGATGATCCGCGGCGGCAAGATCGACGCCGCGATCCTCGGCGCGATGCAGGTCAGCGCGGCCGGGGACATCGCCAACTGGATGATCCCCGGGAAGATGGTCAAGGGCATGGGCGGCGCCATGGACCTGGTCCACGGCGCGAAGAAGGTGATCGTGCTGATGGAGCACGTCGCCCGCGACGGGTCCTACAAGATCGTCGAGGAGTGCTCACTGCCCTACACCGGCCGCGGGGTCGTGCAGCGGATCATCACCGACCTCGCCGTCATCGACGTCGTCCCGGCCGCCGAGGGCGGCGGGCTGCGGCTCGTCGAGCTCGCGCCCGGCGTCACCGAGGACGAGGTCCGCGACAAGACCGAGCCGCCGCTGCGCTGAGCCGCCGCTGCGCTGAGCCGCGCTGGCCCGCGCTGGCCCGCGCCGGCCCGCGCCGGCCCGCGCCGGCCGAAGGCGCGGGCCCGGCTCGGCCGAACCGCCTCCACCCGGGCCGCGGAGGGGGCACCATCGCGCCATGGCCACCACGCTGACGCCCCTGCCGCCCGGCGACCACGGCCTGCTGGCCGCCCGGCCGGGGCCCGACCTGGCCGCGGCCGGGTACGCCGAGACCGAGCTGCTCGCGGCCGGGACGGCGACCTCCTACCGAGCCGACGAGCTCCCGGGCGACGGCCGCTGGGCGCTGGCCGAGCGCGACCGGGCGGACTTCGCGACCCGGGTCGTGCTCCGCGCGCCGGCCGACCCGGCGGCGTACAGCGGGACGCTGCTCGTGGAGTGGCTCAACGTCAGCTCCGGCATCGACGCGGCGCCCGACTGGACCTACCTGGCCGAGGAGGTCCTGCGGCGCGGGCACGCCTGGGCGGGCGTCTCGGCCCAGCATATCGGGGTGATGGGCGGCGTCTCCGCGGTCGGCCTGGGCGCGCCGAGCGCGGGGCTGCGCGGCCAGGAGCGGTACGCCGCGCTGCACCACCCCGGCGACGCCTACGCCTACGGGATCTACTCCGAGGTCGCCGGCGCGCTGGTCGAGCGGCTGGCCGCCGACCTCGGTGAGGTGAGCTGCCTGCTGGCGGTGGGGGAGTCGCAGTCGGCGTACGCCCTGACCAGCCACGCGAACGGCGTGCAGCCGCTCACCGGCCGCTTCGACGGCTTCCTGGTCCACTCCCGCGGCGGCGCCGCGATGCCGCTGGGCGAGCCGGGGGAGGCCGTCGACATCGGCGTCTTCCGCACCCACGCCCCGACCCGGATCCGCGAGGACCTCGACGTGCCGGTGGTGATGGTGCAGACCGAGACCGACCTGACCGGGCGGCTGGCCTACCTGCCCGCCCGCCAGCCCGACAGCGAGCGGGTCCGGCTGTGGGAGGTGGCCGGCACGGCGCACGCCGACAAGTTCCAGATCGGCGACTTCGAGGAGTACCTCTCCTGCCCGCGGCCGGTCAACCGCGGCCAGCAGGCCTACGTCCTGCGCGCCGCGCTGCGCCACCTCGAGGCGTGGGCGCGGGGCGGGCCGGCCGCGCCGCGCGCCGAGCGGCTGGAGGTCAGCGACGGGCGGTTCGTGGCCGACGACCTCGGCAACGCGTGCGGCGGGGTCCGCACGCCGGTGGTCGACGCGGCCGTCGAGGTGCTCTCCGGCGACACCGAGCCGGGGGCGCCGGTGATCTGCGAGCTCTTCGGCAGCACGGTGCCGCTGGCCGCCGAGCGGGTCCGGGAGCGGTACGCCGACCCCGCGGCGTACCTGGCGGCGTACGAGCGGGCGACCGACGCCGCGATCGCGGCCGGGTTCGTGCTGGCCGAGGACCGCGCCGCGGTGCTCGCCGAGGCGCGGACCGACCTCGTGGCGGCCGCGCTGGGGTGATGCCTCAGACCGCCCAGCGCGGGACGATGAAGACCCCGTCGGCCTCGACGGTGACCCCGTCGGGGTCGCCCAGGGTGGCGACGACGAAGACCTTGCGGCCCTCCTCGCGCTCGATCCGCGCCTCGACGCGGACCGGCCCGAGCGGGGTGCTGCGGACGTAGCGCATCGTGAGCGTCCCGGTCAGCGTGACCCGCTGGTGCGCGCTGGCGGCGACCCCCATGACGTGGTCGAGCAGCAGCGCGCCGACGCCGCCGTGGACCATGCCGGGCGGCCCCTCGTACGCCGCGCCGAGCACCGTGTCGGCGTGCACCAGCCCGTCGGGGTCGCGCACGACCTCCAGCGGCGGCGCGACCGCGTTGCGCTCGCCGACCACGGCGTTGCCCCAGCTCCAGGTGCGCCCCTCGGCGTTGTAGCGGACGCCCGCGGGGCCGTCGAGCTGGCGGGCGCGCAGCCGGGCGACGAGCGCGTCGACCTCGGCGCGGACCGCGCGCACCTCCTCGTCCTCGACGGTGGTGCGGATCGTGGCGTCGACGAGGTCGCGGACGCTGTCGGCGAGCGGACGGTGCAGCGCCTCGAGCCGGTCGACCTCGGCGGTCGGGACGTCCTCGTGGACGAAGACCGCGGCGTAGCCGGCCGAGGGCGCCTGGCCCGGTGCGCTCACGCGGGCGCTCCCTGGACCGAGAAGATCGGCAGCGACCGCCGCGGCTCGAAGGCGAAGTCCGCGCCCGTGCTGATCCGGGTCACCGCCACCTCGTCGTGCTCGCGCGCCGGCTCCTCGCGGGTCACGACGGTCGCGGTCCACGTCTGCTCCGCGCCGGTCACCTCGACGTCGAGCAGCGGGCTGACCCCGCGCACGGCGGCCCGCAGCGGCTCGGGCGAGCCGGGCCCGACCAGCGCGAGCCAGGCGCCGTCCTCGTGGGCGGCCGAGGGCGCGACCGTGAGCGTGGCCGCCCCGAACGACGCCTCGACGTACGCCGCCGGGTTGAGCAGCGGGTGCAGCCGCAGCACCTCGAGCGCGCCGCCCGCGTCCGCGGGCAGGTCGAGCGCCCGGCGGATCCGGCCCGCGGCGACCCCGGCGATGCCGACCAGCTGCTTGGTCGCGATCGTGCGCAGCTGGGCCCGGCCGGCCTCGTCGTCGCCGGCGCGGGCCCGCACCGCGAGCAGGAAGGCCAGGTCGAGCAGGTGCATCTGGAGGCAGACCTCGTCGGCGATCCGGACGAGGGCGGAGTGGCTGAACGCGCTGAAGTCGAGGTCGTCGACGAGGGGCCCGGCGTAGTCGGCGGCGCCCTCCTCGCGCGGGTCGATCGGGTCCAGCTCGAGGGACGCGGCCCGCGAGCGCGCGTTGACCGCGAGCGCGGGGATGCCCTCGACCGGCGGGTGCGCCGGGTCGATCCGCACCGTCCAGGCGCAGTGCGGGGTGCGGCCGGCGGGGACGCGCGGCGGGCGGTGGATCGGGCGGACCTGGGCGCGCGGGTTGGTCGCGACGGCGGTCGCGTCGAAGGTCGGGTCCTCGATGGTGTGGCACATCGAGCGGACGTAGTCCGGACCCATCGGCTCGACGTCCATCAGCGCGCCGCAGTGGTCGAGGTGGAACTCCCCGCTCCACCGGTCGTGGACGGTGTAGCGGAAGTCCATGAACTGCGGGGGAGCGCCGATGTCGAGCTGCAGGCCCTTGAAGATCGTGACCACGTCGCCCTCGTCCGGCGGGCCGGCGTACCCCAGCGCCTGCTGCATCCGGCGGGTGTAGATCGGCGAGGCCGCGGCCCACTCCTCGATCGCGATCTGCGCCATCTCCTCGCGGCCGAACGCCGAGATGCACCAGGCCATCCCGGAGCGGTCGATGAGCTGCCCGATGAGCAGCAGCTCGGGCACGAGGGCGGCGAGCTGGGCGCGCGAGAGGTCGGCGTACCGGCTGGGCATGCGGGCATCGTCGGGCACCGCCGCAGGGGTGTCAACAGTGTTGACATCGGTGCCGACTTCGGCCGAACAGGTTGACGTACGTCACATCTCGGGCCATGTTGACGCGCGTCGAGTGAACTGGAACACGTTCCAGGAACGAGCAGCCGGAGGGGCGAACCATGGCGGAGAACGTGCAGCAGCTGGTGCGGGAGCGGGCCGAGGACGACGGGGTCGCGATCAGGTACGGCGACCGCAGCTGGACCTGGCGCGAGCACGTCGCCGAGGCCTCGGCCGAGGCGTCCGCGCTCCTCGGGCTCGTCGACGCCGAGCGGCCGGTCCACGTCGCCGTCCTGCTCGGGAACACCCCCGACATGCTGCGGTCGATGGCCGCCGCGGCGCTCGGCGGCTACGTCCTGTGCGGGATCAACAACACCCGGCGCGGGGACGGCCTGGTCGCCGACGTACGCCGCTCCGACGCGCAGGTGCTGCTCACCGACGCCGACCACCGGGGCCTGGTCGAGGGGCTCGACCTCGACGGCGTGCGGGTGGTGGAGGTCGGGTCGCCGGAGTACGACGGCCTCGTGGCCGCCGCGGGGCCGCTCGTCCCGCACCGCGAGGTCGAGGCGATGGACACCTTCATGATGATCTTCACCTCCGGCACCAGCGGGGAGCCCAAGGCGGTGCAGGTGGCGCACCTGATGGTGCTGTTCTCCGGGATGAACCTCGTCGACCGGTTCTCGCTGACCGCCGACGACGTCTGCTACCTCTCCATGCCGCTGTTCCACTCCAACGCGGTCGTGGCCGGCTGGGCGCCGGCGGTCGGCGCGGGCGCGGCGATGGTGCCGGCGAGGTTCTCCGCCTCCCGCTTCCTCGACGACGTGCGGCGCCACGGCGTGACCTACATGAACTACGTCGGCAAGCCGCTGGCCTACGTCCTGGCCACCCCCGAGCAGCCCGACGACGCCGAGAACACCCTGCGTGTCGCCTTCGGCAACGAGGCGAGCGACCGCGACATCGAGGAGTTCGGCCGCCGGTTCGGCTGCGACGTGATGGACGGCTTCGGGTCGACCGAGCTGGCGATCATCATCCTGCGCGAGCCCGGCACGCCGACCGGCTCGATCGGCAAGGGGATGCCCGACGTCGGCATCTACGACCCCGAGGCCGTCACCGAGTGCGAGCCCGCGCGCTTCGACGAGCACGGCGCGCTGGTCAATGCCGATCGCGCCGTCGGCGAGCTGGTCAACACCCAGGGCGCCGGCTACTTCCAGGGCTACTACAACGACGCCACCGCCAACGAGGAGCGGATGCGGCACGGGATGTACTGGTCCGGCGACCTCGCCTACCGCGACGCCGACGGCTGGATCTACCTCGCCGGCCGCACGGCGGACTGGATGCGCGTCGACGGCGAGAACCTCGCCGCCGCCCCGATCGAGCGGATCCTGCTCCGCCTCCCGCAGCTGAACCGGGTCGCCGTGTACGCCGTCCCCGACGGCAACGTCGGCGACCAGGTCATGGCCGCGATCGTGCTGCAGGACGACGCCACGCTGAGCCCCGCCGAGCTCGAGGCGTTCCTGGCCGAGCAGGCCGACCTGTCCCCGAAGGCCTGGCCGCGCTACGTCCGGATCGCCCCCGACCTCCCGGCCACCGCCACCAACAAGGTCGTCAAGCGCGAGCTCATCGCCCAGGGCCCCACCCCCGGCAACGGCGAGCTGTGGGTCCGCGAGGAGCGGGGCCGGTCCTACGCCCCCAGCTCCGCCCCCGTCCCCGCCTGACTCGCTCGCTGGCGCTCGCTGCTCAACCAGCAGAAGGCCGGCGAAGACCCTTGCGCACCAACGAGAACACGTTCTAGATTGGACAGGTGTCCAGTTATGTGTCCAGCGCTCCGCGGCAGGGGCTCGGGTCCCGGCGTGCGGAGACCGTCGAGCGGTTGTTCGCTGCGGGCGCCGAGGAGCTGGACGAGGTCGGCCACGAGGCGCTGACGATCCGGTCGGTGGCCGGGCGGGCGGGGGTCTCGCCGGCGACGGCGTACACCTACTTCGCCTCCAAGAACCACCTCTTCGCCGAGCTGTTCTGGCGCCACCTCGCCGAGGACGCCGACCGCGAGCCCGAGGGCGGCGACCCGGTCGCGCGGGTCCAGGACGTCACCCGCCGGATGGCCGAGCGGCTGGCGGACAGCCCGGCGCTCGCCGCCGCGGTCACCCCGGCGCTGCTCAGCTCCGACGCCGACGTCGCGCGGCTGCGGCTGCGCATCGGCGGGGAGTTCCTCGACCGGTTCTCCCGGGCGCTGGGGGAGCAGGCCGACCCCGCCGTCCTCGAGGCGCTGGTGCTCGCCTTCTCCGGGGCGCTGCTCCAGGCCGGCATGGGCGTCATGACCTACACCGACATGGGCGAGCGGCTCGACGCCGTGGTCGCCGCGATCCTGGAGGGCCACGCGTGAGCACCGACGTCGAGCCCGCGGCCGCGCCGCTGCACTTCGACCCCTACGACTACGACGTCCACGAGGACCCCTACCCGGTCTACGCGCGGCTGCGCGCCGAGGAGCCGCTGCACCACAACACCGAGCACGACTTCTGGGCGCTGAGCCGGCACGCAGACGTCGCGGCCGCGGTGCGCGACGACGAGACGTTCTCCAACGCGATGGGCGTCTCCCTCGACAAGAGCGCCTGGGGGCCGCACGCGCACAAGGTGATGTCGTTCCTGGCGATGGACCCCCCGCACCAGGCGCGGCTGCGCTCGCTGGTCTCCCGCGCCTTCACCCCGCGCCGCGTCCGCGAGCTCGAGCCGCGCGTGCAGGCGCTGAGCGAGCACTACCTCGGCCTCGCGCTCGACGGCGCCGGCAGCGGCGACGAGGTCGACCTGGACTGGATCACCGCCTTCGCCGGCAAGCTCCCCATGGACGTCATCTCCGAGATGATGGGCGTCCCGCCGGCCGACCGCGACGAGGTACGCCGCCTGGCCGACCTCGTGGTCCACCGCGAGGAGGGCGTGCACGACGTCCCGCCGGCCGGCATGGACGCGGCGCTGACCCTCGTGGGCTACTACGCCGGCATGCTGGCCGAGCGTCGCCGGCAGCCCACCGAGGACCTCACCAGCGCGCTGCTGGCCGCCCGGATCGACGACGGCAGCGGCGAGGTCGACCACCTGGCCGACGAGGAGATCATCGCGTTCCTCTTCCTCATGGTCGTCGCGGGCAACGAGACGACCACCAAGCTGCTCGGCAACGCGCTGTTCCACCTCACCGCGCACCCCGCCCAGCTCGCCGAGGTGCTGGCCGCCGGGCCCGGCGCGGACGGGCTGGTCGTGCCGTGGATCGAGGAGACGCTGCGTCACGACACCTCCAGCCAGATGGTGGCCCGCCACCTCAAGCGCGACCTCGCCCTCCACGGCACGGTCGCGCCGGCGGGCGCGAAGCTGCTGCTCCTGCTCGGGTCGGCCAACCGGGACGAGACGGTCTTCACCGACCCGACCGTCTTCGACCTGCACCGCGACCGCGCCGAGCTCGCGCAGATCCTCAGCTTCGGCGGCGGGCGGCACTTCTGCCTCGGCGCCAACCTCGCGCGGCTCGAGGCCCGGGTGGTGCTCGACCACCTGGTCCGGGTCAGCGCCGACCTCGAGGTCGACCACGGGGCCGCGGTGCGCGTCCACTCCACCAGCGTGCGCGGCTTCGCCTCGCTGCCGGCCCGGGTGACGCTGCGATGAGCACGCGATGAGCGCGGGCAGGTACACCCAGCCCGAGCGGCGCCCCGCGGTCGTCGCCGGCGCCTCGTCGGGCATCGGCGCGGAGACGGCCCGGGCGCTGGCCGCGGCCGGCTTCCCGGTCGCGCTGGGCGCGCGGCGTACCGACCGCTGCGAGGAGCTCGCCGCCGCGATCCGCGCCGAGGGCGGGGAGGCCGTCGCGCACCCGCTGGACGTCTCCTCCGACGAGGCGGTCGCGGACTTCGCGGCCAAGGTGCGGGCCGACCTCGGCGACGTCGAGGTGGTGGTCAGCAACGCCGGCCTGGTCGGCCCCGGCCGGCTGCTCGAGGTCGGCGCCGAGCGGTTCGCCCGCGAGCTCGACGTCAACCTCGTGGGGCCCTACCGGCTGGTGCAGGCGTTCGTGCCGGCGATGGTCGCGCGGCGCCGCGGGGACGTCCTCTTCGTCTCCTCCGACGTCGCCCTGCGGGCCCGGCCGTTCATGTCGGCCTACAGCGCGAGCAAGGCCGGCCTGGAGGGGCTCGTGGCGTCGCTGCAGATGGAGCTCGAGGGCACCGGCGTGCGCGCCTCGGTCGTGCGGCCCGGCCCGACCTGGAGCGAGATGGGCAGCGACTGGGACGCCGAGGAGACGGCGTTCGTCCTCGAGCAGTGGGTCCGCTTCGGGCTGGCCCGGCACCCGCACTTCCTCAAGGCCCGCGCCGTCGCCGACGCGATCGCCACCGTCGTCGGCGCCCCCCGCGGGGTCCACCTCAGCCCCGTCGACGTCAACCCCGAGGCGCCCGTGACACCCGTGACACCCACAGCGGAGGACCCGTCATGACCACGACCACGCAGGACCTGCTGGCTGACATCCCCGAGGTGTCGATGGTGCTCGACGACCAGGGCCCCGAGGTGCCCGCGATCATCCGCGGCACCGGCCACCTCCCGGAGATGCGGGTCGACCCGGTCGGCCTCTTCCACCGGGTCCGCGAGGAGTGCGGCGACCTCGGCCGTTTCCGGCTGGCCGACAAGGACGTCGTGCTGGTCTCCGGCGCCGAGGGCAACGAGGCGTTCTTCCGGGCGCCGGACGCCACGCTCGACCAGGCCGCGGCGTACCCCTTCATGACCCCGATCTTCGGCCAGGGCGTCGTCTTCGACGCCAGCCCCGAGGAGCGCCAGCAGATGCTGAAGAACCAGGCGCTGCGCGGGGACATGATGCGCGGCCACGCGCAGACCATCGAGGCCGAGATCCGCCGGATGGTCGCCGGCTGGGGCGAGGAGGGCGAGGTCGACCTGCTCGACTTCTTCGCCGAGCTGACGATCTACACCACCTCGGCGTGCCTGATCGGCAAGCCGTTCCGCGAGGAGCTCGACAGCCGCTTCGCCCGGGCCTACCACGAGCTCGAGCACGGCACGGACGCCATCGCCTACGTCGACGCGTACGCCGACATCGACTCCTTCCGCCGCCGCGACGCGGCCCGCGAGGAGCTCGTCGCCCTCGTGCAGGGCATCGTCGACCGGCGGGTGGAGCGCGGGCCGGTGCCGCGCGAGGAGCGCGACCTGCTCGACGTGCTGATCTCGCTGGAGATGTCGGCCGACTACATCACCGGGATCTTCATCTCGATGATGTTCGCCGGCCACCACACCAGCAGCGGCACGGCGTCCTGGGCGATGATCGAGCTGCTGCGCCACCCCGAGGTGATGGGGCAGGTGGTCGCCGAGCTCGACGACCTCTACGCGGGCGGCTCCGAGGTCTCCTTCCAGGCGCTGCGCTCGATCCCGGTGCTGGAGTCGGTGCTCAAGGAGACCCTGCGGCTGCACCCGCCGCTGATCATCTTGATGCGGCTGGTCCAGGAGGACGTCGAGCTGCTCGGCCGCACCATCCCCGCCGGCACGGTCGTGGCGTCCTCGCCGCGGGTCTCCAACCGGATCGAGGAGGACTTCCCCGACGCCGACGCCTTCGACCCGGGCCGCTACCTCGACCCGCGCCAGGAGGACCTCCAGAACCGCTGGACCTGGATCCCCTTCGGCGCCGGCCGGCACCGCTGCGTCGGCAACGCCTTCGCGATGATGCAGATGAAGGCGATCTTCTCGGTGGTCCTGCGCGACTTCACCTTCGAGGCCGCGCAGCCGTTGGACTCCTACCGCGACGACGTCACCAAGATGGTCATCCAGCTCGAGCAGCCCTGCCGCGTGCGCTACCGCCGCCGGCCGGGCCGATGAGCGCGATGGCCTCGATGCGGGTCCTCGCCGACCTCGACCTGTGCCAGGGCCACCAGCTGTGCCAGGGCGAGGCGCCCGACGTCTTCGGCTTCGACGAGGGCGCCGACGTGGTCGTCGTGCTTGAGGAGCGGCCCGCGGAGTCGCGGCGCGCCGACGTCACCCAAGCCGTCAAGTACTGCCCAGCCTTCGCCCTCAGCATCGAGGACGGGCCCATCGAGGAGGACCCCGCATGACCGACCTGACCCGCGCCCAGCTCGAGGACTTCTGGGACGGCTGGCTGGCCGCCAACCGCGAGGCCGAGCGGCTGGGCGACTGGCGGCTGCTCGCCGAGCTGTACGCCGAGGACGCCAGCTACGGCTGGATGTACTCCGTCGACGAGCACTTCATGGCCGTGGGCCGCGACCAGATCCGCGACTGGGCCATCGGCATCGAGATGGACGGCTTCGACGGCTGGCACTACGACTACGTCGCCACCGTGATGGACGAGTCCAACGGGATGGTCGTCGGCTTCTGGAAGCAGCGCTCGGGGATCGTCGACGACGCGACCGGCAAGGAGCACGAGATCCTCGGCATCGGCGGCTCCTGGTTCGGCATCGAGCGGCAGACCACCGGCGCCGACGCCGGGCAGCTGAAGATCGCCTGGCAGCGCGACTGGTTCGACATGCCCTCGACCGCCCACACCTTCATGGCGATCCTGAAGTCCGGCAAGGCGCCCGACACGCTGCTGGAGCGGATGAAGGTCACCGGCCACGGCGTCCCCGGGCACTACCACCTCGCCGACATCCCCTCGCCGGTGTGGCCGCCGCCGGTCGAGGCCGGGCTGCACGTGCGGCCCCAGCCGACGACCCAGCCGACGACCCAGCCCGCGGAGCGGACGCCGTGACCGCGCTGGCCACCCCGCCGGCCCAGCAGCTCATCGACGGCAAGCTGCTCCCGGCGAGCGACGGGGCGACGTACCCGATCCTCGGCCCGGCGACCGGCGAGGTCATCGGCCACGCCCCCGACGGCACGGCCGCCGACGTGGACGCCGCGATCGCCGCGGCCCGGCGGGCCTTCGACGAGAGCGCCTGGTCCACCGACGTGGCGCTGCGGGTGCGCTGCCTGCGCCAGCTGCACGCCGCGCTGCTGGAGGAGGCCGAGACGTTCACGGCGCTGACCACCGCCGAGGTCGGCATGCCCGGCTTCATGATGGGCGCGGCCGGCTTCGACGTGCCGGTCGACGGGCTGCGGTGGGTCACCGACCTGCTGGAGTCCTACGAGTTCGAGACCGACCTCGGCGTCGCGAAGCCGATGGGGATCGCCTCGCGCCGCACGGTGCGCCGCGAGCCGGTCGGCGTCGTCGCCGCGATCACCCCCTGGAACGTGCCCACCCAGATCAACCTCGCCAAGATCGGCCCGGCGCTGGCGGCCGGCTGCACCGTCGTGCTCAAGCCGGCGCCGGACACGCCCTGGGTCGCCGCCGAGCTGGGCCGGATCGCCGCCGAGCGCACCGACCTGCCCGCCGGGGTCCTCAACGTGGTGACCCCGCGGTCGAACGAGGTCGCCGCGGTGCTGGCCAGCGACCCGCGGGTCGACATGGTCTCCTTCACCGGCTCCACCGCGACCGGGCGGGCGATCATGGCCGCGGCGGCGCCGACGCTGAAGAAGGTCTTCCTCGAGCTCGGCGGCAAGTCCGCGGCGATCGCGCTCGACGACGCCGACGTCGCCGCGGTCGCCGGCGCCACGGCGTTCACCGCCTGCATCCACGCCGGCCAGGGCTGCGCGATCACCACCCGCCTGGTGGTGCCGCGCGAGCGGTACGACGAGGCGGTGCAGGTCGCCGCGGCGACGATGGAGTCGATCGGGGTCAAGGACCCCGCCGACCCCGGCGCCATCTGCGGGCCGGTGATCTCCCAGGCACAGCGCGACCGGGTGGAGTCCTACCTGCGGCTGGCCGAGGCCGAGGGGGGCACGTTCGCCACCGGCGGGCACGTCCTGGACCGCCCCGGCTACTGGGTCGCCCCCACCGTCGTGGCCGGCCTCGACAGCTCCGCGCGGGTCGCCCAGGAGGAGATCTTCGGCCCGGTGCTCGTCGTCCTCGCCCACGACGGGGACGACGACGCCGTGCGGATCGCCAACGACTCGGCGTACGGCCTGTCCGGCTCGGTCGACTCCGGATCGCTGGAGCGGGCCAAGGCCGTGGCCGACCGGATCCGCACCGGGACGCTCGCCGTCAACGGCGGGGTGTGGTTCAGCCCCGACGTCCCCTTCGGCGGTTACAAGCAGTCCGGCCTCGGCCGGGAGATGGGCGTCGCCGGCTTCGAGGAGTACCTCGAGACCAAGTCCCTGGCCTTCCCCGCCTGACCTACCGCTACGACGAAGGATCAACATGAGCAGACTGCAGGACAAGGTGGTCGTCGTGACCGGCGCGGCGCAGGGGATCGGCGAGGTCTACGCCCGCTCGATCGCGGCCGAGGGCGCCGCGGTCGTCGTGGCCGACCTCAACGAGGAGGCCGGCGAGAAGGTCGCGGCCGGCATCAACGAGAGCGGCGGCCGCGCGAGCTTCGTGCGCACCGACGTCAGCAGCCACGAGTCGGCGGCGGCGCTGGTCGAGCGGACCGTCGCCGACCACGGCGGCATCGACGGGCTGGTCAACAACGCCGCGATCTACGGCGACATGCAGTTCGACCTGCTGATCAGCGTCGACTGGGACTACTACCGGCGCTTCATGAGCGTGAACATGGACGGCGCGCTGGTGATGACCCGCGCGGTCTACCGCGAGATGCAGAAGCGCGGCGGCGGCTCGATCGTCAACCAGAGCTCGACGGCGGCCTACCTCTACTCCGGCTTCTACGGCCTGGCCAAGGTCGGGGTGAACGGCCTGACCCAGCAGCTGGCCCACGAGCTCGGCGGGCGGGGCATCCGGGTCAACGCGATCGCCCCGGGCCCCACCGACACCGAGGCCACCCGCACCCAGGCCGGCGGGGCGTCCCAGGAGCTGGTGAAGTCCCTGGCGATCAAGCGGATGGGCCAGCCCGAGGACATGGTCGGCGCCTGCGTCTTCCTGCTCTCCGAGGAGTCGTCGTGGGTGACCGGACAGATCCTGGCCGTCGACGGCGGCCAGACCTTCCGCCCGTGACGGGCCCCGCGCCCCGGGTCGGGTTCGTCGGCCTGGGCAACATCGGCAAGCCGATGGCGCTGCGGCTCGCGGCCTCGGCCCTGCCCCTCCACGTGTACGACGTCGCGCCGGCGCCCCTGGCCGAGCTCGCCGCCGCGGGGGCGGAGGTCGCGGGGTCGGTGGCCGAGGCGGCCGCCGCCGTCGACGTGCTGTGCGTGATGGTCCGCGACGACGACCAGGTCCGCGAGGTGCTGGCCGAGGCGCTGCCGGTCGCCCGCGACGGGCTGACGGTGGTGGTGCACTCCACGGTCGCGCCGGGCACCCCCGGCGAGCTGGCCGACCTCGCCGCGCGCCACGGCGTACAGGTCCTGGACGCGCCGGTCAGCGGCGGCGCGATGGGGGCGGCCGACGGCACCCTGGCGATCCTGGTCGGGGGCGAGGACGCGGCGTTCGCGGCGGCCCGCCCGGCGCTGGAGGTGATGGGCGCCAAGGTCGTCCACGCCGGCCCGATCGGCGCCGGCACCCGCTTCAAGCTGGCGCGCAACCTGATGCACTTCGTCGCCTTCACCGCCGCCACGGAGGCGCAGCGGCTCGCGGAGGCCGCCGGCCTGGACCTCCGGGCGCTCGGCGACGTGGTGCGCCACACCGACGCGATCACCGGCGGGCCCGGCGCGATCATGCACCGCGAGACCACCGCCCCGATCGCGCCCGACGACTTCTGGCACGGGGTGTTCTCCCACGTCGTCGCGCTGGGGGAGAAGGACCTCGGGTTCGCGGTCGCGCTGGCCGACGAGCTCGGGGTCGACGTACCGCTCGCTCGGTTGGCCGAGCAGCGACTGAGGGAGGGGCTGGGACTGTGAGCGAGGACCGTGCCGGGAAGCTCGACGCCGGGAAGTTCGACGGACTGCCCGAGACCCGCCGCCGGGGGCTGGAGAAGATGGAGGAGGTCTACGGCTTCGAGATGTCCGACGGCACCGGCGACTTCTTCGGCTACACCGCCGACCATCTCTTCGCCGACATCTGGACCCGGCCGGGTCTCACCGACCGCGACCGCCGGCTGCTGCTCATCGGGATGCTCGCCGGCCAGGGCGCCGCGGACGTGCTCGGCATCCAGGTCCCGGCGGCGTACGCCAACGGGGAGCTCGACGACGAAGCGCTCCGTGAGATCGTGATCTTCGTGTGTCACTACGCCGGCTGGCCCCAGGGGGCCCGACTGAACTCCATCGTCGAGGAGACCATCGCCAAGGCGGCCCGCCGCGCCGCGCGGGCGGGGGAGTCGTCCTGAGCGCTGCGACCGCCGTCCGGCCGCTCGGCGCCACCGACCTCGACCGGGTCGTGCGGCTGCTCGAGCGGCGCAGCGCCCGGACGGCCGCGTGGGCGCCGCGCCTGTGGCGGCCCAGCGACCAGGCCGGTGCGGTGCTCCGCGCGATGGCCGAGCGGATGCTGACCGCGCCCGACACCGTCTGCCTCGGCTCGGAGGACGCCGTCCTCCTCGGGGTACGGCGCGACGCCGGCCGGGTCGTGGTGGACCACCTCGAGTCGGTGAGCGACGACGCCGACGAGCTGGCCCGGCTGCTCACCAGCGTGCCGGCCGAGGCCGGGGAGGTCGCGGTCTTCACCCCGCTCGCCGACGAGGTGCGGCTGCGGGCCACCGACGCGGCCGGCTTCGTGGCGACCGGCCGGTGGTGGGTCCGCGACCTGCCGATCAGCCTCGCGGTCGCCGGCAACCTGGGCGCCCCGCGGCCCGGCTACTCCCTCGCCCCGCCGCCGCCCTTCCACGACCCCGGCGGCCCGATCGCGGTCATCGGCAAGGCCACCTCGGCCCAGGACCTGGTCGAGATCGGCGTCGACGCCGCCGCCCGTGAGGCCCGGGTCGCCGTCGTCATCGCCGGCCCCGGCTCGCCCCTCGAGGCCCTCGCCGCCGAGGCGGCGTACCAGCCCGTCGCGGAGCTGCGGGCGCGCTGAGCCCGTTCCCGGGCCGATCCTCCCGGCGGCGCCTAGGCTGCGGTATGGCCAAGGGACCGCAGCGACGCATCAGCAGAGCGCAGTACGAGACCGAGCTGTTCCGCCTGCAGGCCGAGCTGGTCAAGGTCCAGGAATGGGTGCGCGCCGAGGGCGAGCGGGTCGTGGTCGTCTTCGAGGGCCGCGACGCTGCGGGCAAGGGCGGCGCGATCCGGCGGGTCACGCAGTACCTCAACCCCCGCGTCGCCCGGATCGCGGCGCTCCCGGCGCCGACCGAGCGGGAACGCGGACAGTGGTACTTCCAGCGCTACGTCGAGCACCTCCCGGCGCGCGGTGAGATCGTGCTGTTCGACCGGTCCTGGTACAACCGCGCCGGGGTCGAGCGGGTGATGGGTTACTGCACCCCCGAGGAGCACCGCCGGTTCCTGCACCAGTGCCCGATCTTCGAGCGGATGCTGGTCGAGGACGGCATCGCGCTGCGCAAGTACTGGTTCTCGGTCAGCGACGAGGAGCAGGAACGCCGGTTCCGGGCCCGGCGGGACGACCCGATGCGCCGCTGGAAGCTCTCCCCGACGGACCTCGACTCGATCACCCGCTGGGAGGACTACTCGCGCGCCAAGGACGACATGATGGTCCACACCGACATACCGGAGGCGCCCTGGTACGTCGTCGAGGGCGACGTGAAGAAGGAGGCGCGCCTGAACATGATGGCGCACCTCCTCTCCACGCTCGACTACGAGGAGGTCCCGGTCCCCGAGATCGTCGTGCCGGAGCGACCCCCCTCCACCGGCTACCGGCGGCCGCCCCGCGACCAGGCCACCTACGTGCCCGACCACGTCGCGACGCTCATCGACTCCTGAGGCCGGCGGGAGCGTCTGCTCAGTCGACGACCGAGCGCACGATCTCGGCGATCCGGGCCTCGGTGGCGTCGTCCACCGTCTCGAAGTACCAGGCGGCCGGCATCAGCTGCCCGTCCGCGCCGCCCGCTGCGCGGAAGGCTGCCTTCTCGGTGATCGCGAGGTTGAGCCGCTCGTCGTTGCGCAGCGTGACGAGCGCGGGCGTGCTCGCCGAGAGCGCGTAGGCGGGCATGCCGTACCAGATGCGCGGCTTGAGGTCCGGAGCCGCGGCCATGACGACCTCGTGCACCCGCTGCACCACCGACCGCCTCGGCTCGTCCATCCCCGCGATCTTGTCGACCACCTGCGACAGGTTCTTCTCGTCCTTTGACGACATCTCATGTCCTCTCCGTCTGCCGATGCCGGGCATCGGTCTCATGAAGTCGGCGCACCTGGGCGCCGCACCCCATCCGGACATGTTCTGAGCTGGTCAGACCTCTCCGCGATGATTCACGTGGTCGGCCACGTGGAGGCGCAGTCGGGCGGCGTACCGCCCGCGGCCAGGCTAGAGGAAGCGCGGCGATCGGTCATCCGGTTCTGCCAGGCCGCGGCTCAGGTCGGGGTCATCCGGTCGTGGCCACCTCGGTGGTGTCGAGGAGTGCGGCCCGCAGGGCTGCTCGCGCGGCGGAGCACCGACTGCGGACGGCGGAGGGATTGAGTCCGAGGAGCTCGGCTGCCTCGGCCAGGGTGAGGCCGTCCCAGTGGACCAGCATGATCAGCTCGCGGTGCGCGGCCGCGAGGTCACGGACGGCCGCCTGCACGGTGACGTGTCCGGACCATCGTGATGTGTCCAACCGGGGAGGCGGCTCAACCCGGCGGGTTCGCGACCTCGGTGGTGCCGGTGGGGCCGCGGAGGTACTGCCGGCCGTGGGGGTCGCTCCAGAGGTGGACACCGGGGTCGATGACGGGGTCGAGGGGGCGGTAGCGCCATCGTGCGTGGGTCTTGAGCCGGTGGTGCCGCCGACACAGGGGAGCGAGGTTGTGGGTGCAGGTCGCGCCGCCGGTGGCGTGGGGGGTGATGTGGTCGCAGTCGCAGGCTGCCGCGGGGCGGGTGCACCAGGGGAAGACGCACTGCGGCTCGCGGAGGGCGACCTGGTCGCGGAGCCGGCCGGGGATCTCGTACTGCTCGACGTGGGTGTGGTCGGCGAGGTCGATGACGGGCTGGACGGTCAGGTGGGTGTCGGTGCGGCCGCACCAGGAGCGGATGACCTGCTCGAGCTCGGGTCGGGCGGCGGTCTGGTTGCGGCCCACGGGGTCCAGGCCCCAGAGGGCGGTGTCGGTGAGGTGGAGGTGGAGCACGGTCCGGGTGCCCGGCCGGGCCGGGCGGGTGGTCTGGTGGCCGTTGAGGAGGGCGTCGGCGGCGGCGGGGTCGGCGAGGACGCCGACGGCCATGGAGCGGCGTACGTCGAGGGACTCTCCGTGCCCGGGTTGTCCTTCGGTGCCGAGGACGGTGGCGATGCGGCTGATGGTGGCGTCGACGTCGTGGAGGTCCTTCCAGTCTCCGCGGACGACGAGTTCGGCGATGCCGGTGTGGTTGAGGGTGCGTTCGTCGAGGCGGACGTAGCGTGCGTCGAGGGCGGCGAGCTGGGCGAGCTCGCGTTCCTCGGCGTGGAGGCGCAGCATCGCCTCGTCGACGACGCGGTCGAGGCGGACGATGCCGATGGAGCCGGCCACGGGGGCGACGTGGTCGTCGACGTAGGTGGCGACGTCGTTGTCGTGGCCGAGGACGGCTTGGGCGATGCGTCGGGCTCGCCAGGCGGTGACGTGGCCGGCGAGGGTGCGGGCCCAGGTCTTGGGCATCCGGTGGCGCAGCACGAGCGCGTCCCTGATGAGCGCCTGTCCGGCCTCGGTGGTCATCTGGTTGGCAGCGGCGAACGCCGCGGGTGCGTCCCAGCGCACCGGGGGGATCCCGGCCAGCTCCGCGCACTCGACCTCCCCGCCGTCACCAGCGGGTCCGCTGACCTCGGGGCCACCTGCCACGCTCCAGGCCTCCTGGCCCGGGAGCACCGGGTGCGCGTGCGCCCACTCCACCGCCAGCGAGAGCAGCTCGACCTCGGCGGCGTCCGCAGCCGCCCGCGCCGCGCGCACCCGGTCCAGCAGCGCGCCCGGCGTGACGGCGACGTCGTCCGGGTGCGGGGCGGTGGTCGGTGCGGACATGTCCCTATGATATACGAATATACGTTCGAGTGGAAGACCCATCCTGGACGGCTTCGACACGGGAACCGCCAAGCGCGGGTGGTCGTCCCAGCGCCATGCGCACACGCCGACTGCTGGTCCTGCTCCTGCTGATGACGCTCGCCGGATGCGGCACCGAGGAGGAGGCGGCGCTGCCGAAGACCGCGCCGAAGACCGCGCCGACGGCCACGACGACGCCGCAGGCGGGGGCCGAGGACCGCGCGGCGGTGGAGACCCTGGGGCCGGGCCCGGCCGGGGAGGAGGCCGACTTCGAGTGGAACGAGCCGCTCTTCCACTTCCTCGCCGAGGACGGACGCGTCGTCGACGAGGAGCCGTGGACGGCGTGCCTGGGCAACGGCTGCTGGGACGGCGCGCCCGGTCTCGGCGGCGCGATCCCCGCGGTCGGCTCGCCCGACGCGCTGTACTTCGCGTTCGACTACCCGGGCTGGAAGTTCCACTGGGTCACCTTCAACCCGGTCGAGGAGGAGTGCGGCGGGCGCAGCACCACCGTGCGCGCCACGTCCGTGACCGACCGGGTCTTCCGCATCGACCCGGCCGGGCGGCGCGGCCAGTGGCGGGTCGACGTCTTCGGGCGCGGGCCGGAGGGCGGGGACGCCGTGACATCGGTGCTGTGGACCACGCGCGCCGACGGGGCCGTGCCCGCGCCCCGGGCGACCGGGTCCCTCTTCACCGACGAGGACGGCGAGCGGGTGGCGCCGTACGGCGGGCCGGAGCTGCACCTCGCGGATCTCGCGCGCACGCCGGCCGACGCGACGGCGAGCTGGACCGTGACCGACCGGGCCGGGCACTCGGTGACCGTCCCGCTGCGCCGTCAGCGGTCACGCTGCGACGCGGACGGAACGCTCTCCTTCCGCGGCCGGGACCTCACCGCGGCCGAGCTCGAGGGGCTGGCGGGCCCGGCGGTGACCTACACCGTGGAGCTCTTGCTCGACGGCACCACCCACACCGGGACCGCGCGCTGGCCGCAGGACGAGACCGCCGAACCGCCGTACACCCGGTTCACCTTCGAGCCACCACTCCCCGCCTTCCGTCCTTGAGGGCCACCCGCCCGAGCCGGCCCTGTGCGAGGCTCACGGCGTGAGCCTGCCGACGCCGCACCCCGCCTTCGCCGCGCACTTCACCGACCCGCTCTACGACGACGTCGCCCTGGAGTCGGCGCCGTTCGGCAGTGACGAGGGGTCCGACGTCCTCTGGGAGTGGGGGGAGCGGCGCGACGAGCTCGCCCCCGGCTCCACCATCGCCGAGGTGATGGAGATGGACGAGGGGGACGTGGCCGAGACGGTGGCGCGGATGGCGGGCATCGACCACCTCGACCAGGCCGCGATCGTGCGCGGCGCGGCGTTCACCCTGCTGCGGCTCGTCGGGCACCTGGGCGAGGAGGACCGGCAGACCGTGCTGCGCGTCCTCGACTACGAGATCGCGACGACCGCGGACCCGGGCTGGCTGCCGCAGGAGGCCCGCGACCAGCTGGTCCCGCCGCTGGAGCGGCAGCGCGGCGACCTGCTCGCCTGGCGCAACCCCGCGCAGTAGCCGGCGACGTACGAGTGGGGCTCAGAGGAGGTCGAGCGTGCCGAGCTCGCGAACGGCGGCGGCGGTCCGCTCGACCATGACGGCGAACATCCGGTCGCCGCGCTCGGTCCGTGCGCCGTACGCGCAGCCGAAGACCGACACGAGGATCCCCTGGAGCATCGCGAACCGGTAGTCCTCGAAGCACTCCTCGAGCGGGTGGTCGGTGACGCCGTGCTCGACGAGCCGGGCGTGGTACGCCGCGACGACGGACCGCTCGTGCTCGCGGCGCACGCCGGGGTCGAGGCTGGTGGCGACGAGGTAGGCGAGGTCCTTGGCGGGCAGCCCGAGGCTGAGGGTCTGCCAGTCGACGGCCTTCACCGGCACGGCCGGGTCGGGGGAGAACATCAGGTTGTCGAGGCGGTAGTCGCCGTGGACGATCCCGAACCGCTCCGCCCGCGCCAGCGACCAGTCCACGACCACGTCCTGGGTGTCGCGGACGGTCGCCGCGGCCTCGGGCGACATCAGCGACCCGGTGATGTCGAGGAAGGCGTCGATCGCCGGCCCGTAGACCTGGTGCAGCAGGTCCGCGCCGGCGGCGTCCTGCATCGTGATCCAGCCCAGGTCGAGCAGGGCCGGGTCGCACCAGCGCGGCCCGTGCAGGCCGGCGAGGTTCTCCGCCGCGCCGCGGACCTGGTCCGGCGTGCCGCCGAGGAGCTGGTCGCCCTGCTCGGCCGGCGCGAGGTCCTCCAGGACCAGGGTGAAGCAGCCGTCGTCGGTGACGTCGGTAGCCAGGTGGCAGCGGGGGACGTCGACGGCGACGGTCGGCTCGAGGTCGCGGTAGAAGCTCACCTCCGAGCGGTAGGCGCCGACCAGCATGCCGCGGGTGCCGGCGTCGGCGGTCGGCAGCTTGACCAGCACGCTCGCGGGCAGCCCCTCCCCGCTCAGTGCCACGCGCAGGCACGAGCCGATCTGACCGAAGCCGACCGGGCTCACCCGCACCGCGTCCGGCACGGCGCCGAGCACCTCGCCGATCCAGGCGGGGGTGATCTCCTCGGCGGTCGCGATCCTCGGTGCGGTCGTCGGTGCGCTCATGACATCCATCCCGGGTTGGTGGGCAGGTCGTGGGTCACCGCGCGGACCGAGGAGTACGCCGCCAGGACGGGCGCCAGCTCGTCGGGCGTGGCCCCGTGGAGCACGACCGAGTCGGCCCCGAGCGCGAGCTGCTCGAGCACGCGGGCGGCGCACTGCTCCGCGGTCCCGGTCGCCGAGGCGGCCAACCAGTCCGCGGGGAGCACGTCGTCCCGCAGGTGGGTCAGCTCCTCGACGGTGCCGATCGCGTCGAACGCGCCGGGGTAGCCCTGCACGAGCGGGTCGGCGCGGAACCGGTCGAGCACGGCGGGGTCCCATCCGTTCGCGGCGACCAGCACGTCTCCGTACCCCTGGAGATAGGTCGCGAGCCGGCCGACCAGCTTGCGCAGCCGCAGCTCCTCGGGCAGGGAGTCCTCGACGGTCGCGAGCACCGCCCAGACCCGCACCGACGCGGGGTCGCGCCCGGCCTCCTCGGCCGCGGTGCGGATCGTGGCCACCGACCGGGCGAGCGCTTCGTCGGTGAGGAAGGTGTGCAGCACGACGCCGTCGGCGATCCGCCCGGCGAGCGCGAGCGATCGCGGCCCGATCGCGGTCATCAGGACCGGGATCCGCTCGTCGAAGGCGCTGTCCTGGTTGAGGTAGGGGTAGGCGCCGGCCGGGCCCTCGTGGCCGAGGACGGCCTCGCCGCGCCACAGCGACCGGTAGATCCCGACGACGTCCTCGAGCTGCGCGCCGGTCACCCGCGGCAGGCCCATCACGTCGAAGAGGGCGGCGAACCCGCGGCCGAGCCCCAGCGCGTAGCGGCCGCCGGAGAGCCGGTGCGCGGTGGTCGCCATCGTCGCGGTCACCAGCGGGTGGCGGGTGTTGTGGTTGGTGGCCGCGGTGGCGATGCCGACGTGCTCGGTGGCCGCGGCGACCGCGCCGGCGAGCACCCCGGCGTCCTTGACGTTGAACCGCTCGGAGAGGAAGACCGAGCCCAGCCCGAGCTCCTCGGCCCGGCGCGCCTCGGCGAGCAGGTCGCGCGGTTGGTCGGTGTGGCCGGCCAGGCCGTAGCAGGCCAGCTCGGTGAAGCGGCTCACCCGAAGGCCCGGGTGACGTGCCCGACCAGGTCGGGGTAGCGCATCAGGTGCGCGCCGCCGTTGAGGTCGAGCACCTCGCCGGTCAGCCAGCGGGCGGTCGCGAGGTAGACGACCGCCTCGGCGACCTCCTCCGGCGTGCCCGGCCGCCCGAGCGGGGTGTTCTCCAGGTAGTCCTCGCGCACGCCTGGGATGTCCATCGCCGGGGCGGTCAGCGGGGTGACCACCAGGCCGGGGGAGACGGCGTTGACCCGGATGCCCTGCGGCCCGAGCTCGAGCGCCGCGACCTGGGTGAGCATCGCCAGGCCCGCCTTGGCCGAGCAGTACGCCGCCATGCCGGTGCTCGGTTGGCGGGCGTTGAGCGAGGCGACCGAGACCACCGCACCGCCGCCGCCCGCGTCGGTCATCACCCGCGCCGCGTGCTTGAGCACCAGCAGCCCGCCGGTCAGGTTCACGTCGACCACCCGGCGGAACTCCTGCACGTCGTGGTCGACGACCTGCATCAGCGTGCTCACCCCGGCGCTGTTGACCACCACGTCGAGGCGGCCGTGCTCGGCGACGACCGCGTCGACGGCGGAGGCGACCGCCGCCTCCTCGGTCACGTCGACGGGCAGGTCGGCGGCGGTGCCCGCCAGGTCGCCGGTGACCACGGTGTGGCCGGCCCGGCGCAGCGCCTCCGCGGAGGCGGCGCCCAGGCCGGAGGCGCCTCCGACCACCAGTGCGACGGGCTGTCCTGCGGGGGTGGTGCTGGTCATGCGGGTCCTCCTGAGGTGGGGGCGCGCCGGGCCTGGAGCCGGCGCTGCTTGGCGACGAACCGGGTCCCGGCCCGGTTGGCGAACCGCGGCGCGAGCCGGCCGACCCGCCAGGCGATCCGCGCCGGGCGCGGGGTGACGAGCATCGGCCGGTCCGCGGCGACGGCGGCGAGCGCCTGGGCGGCCAGCACGTCGGGGTCCAGCGGGCGACGTACGCCCTGGCCCTTGAGGTAGTAGTCCCGCCCGTGGAACCGGCCGAGGTGGCCCTTCTCCAGGATCGGGGTCTCCACGGCCGCGGGGCACAGCACGGTCACGCCGACGTTCTTGGCCGCGGCCTCGGTCCGCAGGGCCAGGGAGAGCCCGACGACCGCGTGCTTGGTCATCACGTAGCTGGTGATCAGCCCGGCCGCCATGATCCCGCCCATCGAGGCGGTGTTGACGATGTGGCCGCCCCAGCCGTCGCGGCCCTGCCGGACCAGGTGGGGGTACGCCGCGGCCACGCCGTGCACGACGCCGCGGATGTTGACGTCGATGATCGCGTCCCAGTGCGCGAGCGTGAGGTCCTCGGTCTCCCCGCCGAAGGTGATCCCGGCGTTGTTGAAGACCAGGTCGATCCGGCCGGCGCGGGCCACCACGTCGTCCACGACGGCCTGCACGGCCGCGGCGTCGGTGACGTCGAGGCGCACCGCCCGCGCGGTGCCCGGGCCGGCCGCGGCCTCGGCGACCCGTTGTGCGGCGACCTCGTCGAGGTCGGCGACCACCACGTGCGCGCCGGCGGCGACCAGCGCCCGGACCAGGGCGGCGCCGATGCCGGAGCCGCCTCCGGTCACGAGGGCGTGCCGGCCGGTGAACCGGTCCGGGGGCGGGGCCTGCTGGGTCATGCGTGCTCCTCGGCCGGGCGGGTGGGGGTGGGGGTGACGGGCGTGAGGGGGAGCAGCCGCAGCGCTCCCGGGGCGGTGGCCGGGACGGCGGGGGAGCGCGGCGGCACCGGGTCCAGGCGCCGGTACGCCGCGCCGAGCGGCGGCCGGGGATCGGGCTCGCCGCGCTGGGGCCAGAACGACATCGCCCGCTCCGCCATCGCGGTGATGGTCAGCGAGGGGTTCACGCCCAGGTTGGCCGCGACGGCCGAGCCGTCGACGACGTGGAGGCCCGGGTGCCCGTGCAGCCGGTGCCAGGGGTCGATGACACCGGTCTCCGGCCCGGTTCCCATCGGGCAGCCGCCGAGGAAGTGCGCGGTGGTCGGCACGTCGAGCACCTCGGTCCAGCCGGCGCCGGGGATGCCGTCCATCTGCCGGGCCATCGCCCGGCCGATGGCGTTGGCCTGGGGGATGTGGGTCGGGTTCGGCTCGCCGATGCCCTGCCGGGTCGTCATCACCCGGCCCCGGCCCAGGCGGCGGCGCCGGGTGTAGGTGGTCAGCGAGTTGTCGATGCTCTGCATGACCAGCACCCCGATGGACTGCTCGGACCACCGGCGGGGCACGTGCAGCCGCAGCAGGTCGCGCCGCCCGCGCCACATCTCGCGAGCCATCACCAGCGTGCGGCTGCGCCCGGGCACCGGATCGGTCATCGTCGCCATCGCCATGCCCATCGCGTTGCTGCCCCGGCCGTAGCGGCACGGCTCGACGTGGGTGCGCTCGTCGAGGTGGACCGAGGAGGTGATCGCGACCCCCTCGGTGTAGTCCACGTCGTCGCCGCGGGCCCGCACCGCCAGGCCGGCCTCGGAGTTGGTGCGGGTCAGCTCGCCCAGGCGCGGCGAGACGTGCGGCAGGCTCCCGGAGTCGCGCAGGTGGTGCAGCAGCCGCTGGGTCCCCAGGGCCGCCGCGGAGAGGACCACCTGCTCGGCGGTGAAGGTGCGCCCGCGGCGCCGCAGCGGTCCGGTGCGCCGCGTGGAGACGGCGTACCCACCTCCGGGCAGGGGCCGCACGTCGGTGACCGTGGTCAGCGGGTGGACCGTGGCGCCGGCGGCCTCGGCGAGGTGGAGGTAGTTCTTGGGGAGGGTGTTCTTGGCGTTGTGCCGGCAGCCGGTCATGCACTCCCCGCAGTGCAGGCAGCCGTTGCGGTCGGGGCCGGCGCCACCGAAGTAGGGGTCCGGGACCCGGCGGCCCGGGACCGGGTCGAGCAGCACGCCGACGTCCGTGGGCCGCCAGGTGTCCGCCGCGCCGAGCTCGGCGGCGGCGTCGCGGAGCACCCGGTCGGCCGGCGTCACCCGGTCGTACGTCGCCACGCCGAGCATCCGCCGGGCCTGGTCGTAGTGCGGCGCCAGCTCGCTGCGCCAATCGGTCAGGTCGCGCCAGTGCGGGTCGTCGTAGAAGGCGTCGGTCGGCTCGTAGAGCGTGCCGCCGTAGACCAGGGAGCCGCCGCCGACACCGGCGCCGCTGATCACCAGCGCGTTGCGCAGCACGGTCACCCGCTGGATCCCCAGCAGGCCGACCGCCGGCGCGAAGACGTAGCGCGCCAGCCGCCACGAGGTCCGCGGCAGGTCGGCGTCGGTGAAGCGCCGCCCGGCCTCGAGGACGGCGACGTCGTACCCCTTCTCGACCAGGCGCAGCGCGCTCACGCTGCCGCCGAAGCCCGACCCGACGACCACCACGTCGTGGTCGAAGCCGTGCTCCGCGCTCGTCCGGTCCCGCCGGGGCTGTGTCGTCCGCCACACGGGGTCAACAGTGTTGACGCGCGTCAGGTCTGTCAATGGCCCACGCGGGGGAGGGCGCGCGCCTAGGGTCGGGAGCGTGGAGCTGGAGGTGACCGGTCCGGTCTTCGAGTGGCGCGGCCCCGCGCCGCACCACTTCGTGGCGCTCCCCGAGGACGACGCCGCGGTCGTGGCGGACGTCGCGGCGGCGGTCACCTACGGCTGGGGGATGATCCCGGTCGCCGTGCGGATGGGCGGGACGCGGTGGACCACCGCGCTGTGGCCCAGGGACGGCTCGTACGTCGTCCCGCTCAAGCTCGCCGCCCGCCGCGCCGAGGGCGTGGCCACCGGCGACGTCGTCGACCTGGTGCTCACCATCGACGTCTGACCCCGCGCGCTCGGCACGCTCAGGTCGGCTCGGGTCCGTCCCCGGTCAGCGTCGCCCGGACGCACCCGACGACCGCGGGCAGGTCGAGCCCGTACGTCGGCCCGCCGCCCCGCTCGTGGCTCGCCAGCCGTCCGGCCGCCCGGTCCAGCAGCCGCGCGGCCCCCACCGGGTTCCCGCGGGCGTGGTGGGTCAGCGCGACGCACAGCTGGGCCAGCCCCTGCCACAGCTCGCGCTCCTCGGCCGGGCAGGTCTTCCACCGGACCTCGAGCGCCTCGTGCGCGGCGAACGGGCGCCCCGCGTCGAGGAGCTCGCGGGCGAGGGCGAGGGTCTCGGTCGGCGGCAGCGGCTCCTCGGAGATCGGCTCGACGCCGGTGGCGCCGTACGGCAGCGGGCGGCCCAGCTCGTCGCGCGGGCGGGCCTGCTCGGCCCGTCCCCGCGCGTTGCGGTCGCGGTCGACCACGGCGTCCTCCTCGGCTCGGTTCGGCTGGGGTCGGGGAGGTCAGCGGAAGACGCCGACGAAGATCCGGGTCGCGGTGTCGACCAGCTCCTGCGGCGTCGCGTCGAGCGCGCCGTCGAGCCAGGCGGTGATCAGCTCGGCCATGCCGCCGATGAACAGCAGGCCGACCAGCTCGCCCTCCCGGGTGCTCCAGTCCACGCCGTGGTCGCGCGCCTCCTCGGCCGCCCGGTGTGCGAAGTGGCGCAGCAGCTGGGTGCGGCGGGGGCGCAGCGCGGGCATCGCTCCGGCCTCGATGATCGCGACCCGGCCCTTGCGCGGGTCGGCCTGGATCAGCTCGACGAAGGCCAGCACCGAGGCGCGGACTCGGGCGGTGGGGTCGTCGCCCGCGGAGTCGGCCGCAGTGAGGCTGACCTGCTCGATCTCGGTGGCGATCGCGTCCATGACCGCGGTCAGGGCGTCGTCGAGGGAGCGGAAGGACTCATAGAAGTAGCGCTCGGTCAGCCCTGCCGCCGCGCAGATCCTCGTCATCGTCGGGCGTGCCTCGGTGGGGTCGGACCACACCGCGAGGGTCGCCTCGAGCAGGCGTTCGCGCCGCTCGGCGGCGCGATCCTCGGCGCTCACGCCGCGATAGGTCCCGGACTGCACAGCCATGCCGTCACCCTCTCACAGAAGGTTGACAGGACGCCCTGTCTAAATGATGCTGGCGATGCCTGTCGCGCCCGTCACACCCCCCACGCCACCCGACCCACCCCCCAGGGAGCCGACCGTGTCGCTCGACCTCAGCACCTCCCCGACCACCCCCACCTCCCCGACCAGCCCCGATCGCCCCGCCCGGAACGCCCGGTCCGCCCGTCCCGCCGAGGGGGAGGGGGCCGCGGTCCGCGAGCTCCCGCCGATCCGCCCCGAGGACCACGGCAAGCCGGTCTTCGGCCGCGCCTTCGAGTACGCCAAGGACCCCTTCGCGCTCTTCCGCCACCAGTGGGACCACTACGGCCCGGTCGCTCCGTTCTCGATGCTCAACCAGCGCTGGGTGATGCTGCTCGGCCCCGACGCGTGCGAGGAGGCCTTCCGCAACAAGGACAAGGCCTTCGCCAACGGCCCCGCGTGGACCTACCTCGTCGGGCCGTTCTTCGACCGCGGGCTGATGCTCCTCGACTTCGAGGAGCACCACATGCACCGGCGGATCATGCAGCAGGCCTTCACCCGCGACCGGCTCGAGGCGTACGCCGCGCGCATGCACGCCCCGATCGAGGCCGGCCTCGCCGGCTGGGCCGACGGGGGCCGCGACCGCGACTTCCGCGCCTACCCCTCGCTCAAGCAGCTCACCCTCGACGTCGCCGCCGACATCTTCATGGGCGGCGCGGAGGACACCTCGCCCGAGGAGATGGCGAAGGTCAACGAGGCCTTCATCGCCTGCGTGCAGGCCGCCGCCGCGGTGGTCCGCAAGGACCTCCCGTTCACCCGCTGGGGCCGGGGCCACCGCGGCCGCGAGGTGCTCGAGGACTTCCTGCGCCACTACCTGCCCTCGCGGCGGGCCGTGCGCACCGATGACCTGTTCTCCCAGCTCTGCCACATCGAGAGCGACGAGGGCGAGCGGTTCAGCGACGACGACGTCATCAACCACATGATCTTCTTGATGATGGCCGCGCACGACACCTCGACCATCACCCTCTCCACGATGCTCCAGATGCTCGGCCAGCACCCGGTCTGGCAGGAGCGCTGCCGCGAGGAGTCGCTCGCCCTCGGCCCGCGCCCGACCCTCGCCGAGCTCGAGGGCCTGGAGTCGATGGACTGGGTGATGAAGGAGTGCCTGCGGCTGCGGGCGCCGGTCCCGGTCGTCCTGCGCCAGGTCGTCAAGGACACCGTCGTGCAGGGCGTCCGCATCCCCGAGGGCACCTTCGTGGTGCTCGCGCCGCAGTTCGCGCAGGTGATGGAGGAGCTGTGGACCAACCCCCTGGTCTTCGACCCCGAGCGGTTCTCCCCCGAGCGCCGCGAGGACAAGTCCCACCGCTACGCCTGGAACCCCTTCGGCGGCGGCGTCCACAAGTGCCTGGGGATGTACTTCGCCGGCGCCGAGGTCAAGGCCGTCCTTCACCACCTGCTTCGCGGCTGGGAGTGGAGCGTCGACCCCGGGTACGTCGCGCCGATGAACAACCACTCCCTGCCGTTCCCCAAGGACGGCCAGCCCATCGACCTGCGGAGGACCCGATGACCACCACGCTCGACGCCACGACGATCCCCGCCCCGGCGCGGCCCGCCTGGGTCACCGACGCCAAGCTGGCCTCCTGGACCCGCTGGGTCTCCGCGCCGGTGACCGGCGGCGAGGGCACGCTCACCGCGACCGCGCCGTACGACGCCCGGCCCACCGCGCCGGTGCCGAGCTGCTCGGCTGACGACGTCGCGGCGACCGTGGTCCGCTCGCGGTCGGCGCAGGCCGGCTGGGGCCGGCTGAGCATCGCCGCCCGCGCCGAGGTGCTGCTGCGCTTCCATGACCTGCTGCTCGAGCGGCAGGACGAGGTCATCGACCTGGTCCAGTGGGAGATGGGCAAGGCCCGCTACCACGCCTGGATGGAGATCCTCCAGGTCGCGAACCTGACCCGGCACTACGCCAAGCGCGCCGCGGCCTACCTCGCCGACCGTCCGGTGCGCGGCGCGATGCCGCTGGTGACCAGCGTCCGCGAGGTCCGCGTGCCGCGCGGCGTCGTCGGCATCGTCTCGCCGTGGAACTACCCGCTCTACCTCGGCGTCGGCGACGCCGTCCCCGCGCTGCTCGCCGGCTGCTCGGTGGTCAGCAAGGCCGACCCGCAGACCCCGCTGACCATGCTGTGGACCCGCGCGCTGCTGGCCGAGGCCGGGCTGCCCGCCCATGTCTGGGACGTCGTCGCCGGGCCCGGCGCGGAGGTCGGCACCGCCCTGGTCGAGGCGGCCGACTACGTCTGCTTCACCGGTTCCACCGCCACCGGCCGGATCGTCAGCGAGGCCGCGGCCCGCCGGCTGGTCGGCGCCTCCCTCGAGCTCGGCGGCAAGAACCCGCTCCTCGTCCGCGCCGACGCCGACCTCGACAAGGCCGCCGCCGGCACCGTCGACGCCGTCTTCACCAACACCGGCCAGATGTGCATCCACATCGAGCGCGTCATCGTCCGCGAGGACGTGTACGCCGCGTTCCGCGACAAGCTGGTCGCCGCCACCCGCGCGCTGAAGGTCGGCCAGACCTTCGACTTCACCTGCCAGGTCGGCTCGCTGGCCAGCGCCGCCCAGCTGGCGAAGGTGACCGCCCACGTCGAGGACGCCGTCGCCAAGGGCGCGACCGTGCTCTGCGGCGGCCGCGCCCGCCCCGACCTCGGCCCCTACGTCTTCGAGCCGACCGTGCTCGAGGGCGTCACCGACGACATGGACCTCTGCCTCGGCGAGACCTTCGGCCCGGTCGTCGCGCTGCACCGGGTGAGCAGCGACGAGGAGGCCGTCGCGCTGGCCAACCAGGGCGCCTACGGGCTCTCGGCCAGCATCTTCAGCCGCGACACCCGCACCGCCCAGGCGCTGGCCCGCCGCGTGCGCGCCGGCTCGGTCAACATCAACGACGGGGCCGCGCTCGCCGCGGGCTCGGTCGAGGCCGGCATGGGCGGGATGGGGGAGAGCGGTCTCGGTCGCCGGCACGGCGCCCAGGGCATCCAGCGATTCACCGAGACCCAGACCATCGCGCTGTCGCGGATCGGCCCGGTCGGCCCGCCTCCGGGGATGGCCCTGGAGACGTTCGTCAAGCTCGGCAACGCCCAGCTGCGGCTGCTGCGCCGGATCCGCTCGCGCTGACCCGGCCGCCGAGGCTATGGTCCGGTTCTCCGGACGTGGCGTGGATCACATCCACCGCGTCCCCGGCGAACCGAGAGGACCAGCGTCGTGGACTTCGACGACACCCCGGACGAGGCGGCCTGGCGCGCGGAGGTGCGCGCCTTCATCGAGGAGCACCGCGAGGAGCTGGGCCGCCGCGGTGACGCGCGCGGGTACGACGACCAGGTCGCGCGCGCCCGGCAGGCCCTGCTGTACGACGGCGGGCTGGTCGGCGTCACCTGGCCCGTCGAGGCCGGCGGCCGTGGCGGCACGCCGATGCAGCAGGCCATCGTCGACCAGGAGCTCGCCCGGGCGGAGGTCCCGGGGCTGATCAACCTGATCGGCATCGGCATGTGCGGCCCCACCGTGATCCACCACGGGAGCGAGGAGCAGCACGCGCGCTACCTCCGGCGGCTGCTGCGCGCCGAGGACGTGTGGTGCCAGCTGTTCAGCGAGCCGGCCTCCGGCAGCGACCTCGCCGCCCTGCGGACCAAGGCGGTCCGCACCGAGGACGGCAGCTGGCGGATCAGCGGCCAGAAGGTCTGGACGACGCTCGCGCACCTGGCCGACTTCGGCATCGTGCTCACCCGCACCGACCCCGACGTGGCCAAGCACCGCGGGCTGACGATGTTCGTGGTGGACATGAAGGCGCCGGGCGTCACGGTCCGGCCGCTGCGGCAGATGAGCGGCGGCGCGGACTTCAACGAGGTCTTCTTCGACGACGTCGAGGTCCCCGACGCCGAGCGGCTCGGCGACGTCGGCGACGGCTGGCGGGTCGCGCTGACCACCTTGATGAGCGAGCGGCTCAGCCTCGGCGGGGGCGGCACCGAGATCGGGATCGGGTCCGCGGCGATCCTCGAGCACGTCGCCGGCCGGATCGGCGACCTGCCCGCGGAGCGGCAGGCCCTGGTGCGCCAGCAGCTCGGCCGGGCCTACGTCGACAGCCTCGGCACCCGCTACACCGGCTACCGCCAGCTCTCCGCGATCAGCCGCGGCGACCTGCCCGGCCCCGAGGCCTCCGCCGGCAAGCTCGCCGGCACCCGGGCGGCGCGGGAGCTCGCCGACCTCGCCGTGCGCCTCCTCGGCGACGACGCGGCGTACGCCGCCACGGCCGAGGGGTCGAGCACCTGGCAGGACCTCCAGGCCGTCCTGCCCGGCATGGCCATCGCCGGGGGCACCGACCAGGTGCTCCGCAACGTCATCGGCGAGCGGGTCCTCGGGCTGCCGGCCGAGCCGCGCGCCGACAAGGGCATCACCTTCCGCGAGAGCCTCGCCACCACCGGCACCACCACCGGCACCGCCACCGGCACCGCCGCCGGCGCCTGAGCCAGAGGAGCACGAGATGAACTTCGACCTCGACGACGAGCAGCGCGACCTCGCCGCCGCCGCCCGCGACTTCCTGGCCGGCTCGACCTCCCCGGCGGTGGCCCGGGCCGCGCTGGAGGCCGACGACCCGGCGAGCGCCGAGCTCGCTCCCGGCCGCGACGCCCTCGTGGCCAGCGGGTTCGCTGCGATCACCGTGCCCGAGGTGGCCGGCGGCGGGGGCGGCTCGCTGCTCGACCTGGCCGTCGTGGCCGAGCAGGCCGGGCGGGTGCTCGCCGGGCCCTCGCTGGTCACCTACGCCCGGGCCGCGGTGCTGCTGGCGGGCGACGAGGAGCGGCTGGCCGGGCTCGCCGACGGCAGCCTGCGGGTCGCGGTCGTTGACGCGACCGGGCCCGTCCTGGACGCCGCGTCCGCCGACACCTTCCTCGCCCGGCGCGGGGAGGAGCTGGTCTGCGGGCCCGGCACCGTCGAGGTGCCCGCGCCGATCGACCCCACCCGCGGCCTGGGCCGGGTGCGGCTCGGGGAGGACGTCGCGGTGATCGCCGCCGACGCCCGGCTGCGCTGGGAGCACGCCGAGCGCGTCGGCCGCGTCGTCCTGGCCGCCGAGGACCTCGGCTCCGCGGCGCGGGCGGTCGAGCTCGGCGTCGCCTACGCCCAGGAGCGGCACGCCTTCGGTCGGCCGATCGGCTCCTACCAGGCCGTCAAGCACGCGCTGGTCGACGCCTACGTCCAGGTCGAGCAGCTCCGCTCGCTGGTGTGGTGGGCGGCGTGGGCGGCTGACCAGGCCGTCGACGAGCTGCCGGTCGCCGCGGCCGCCGCGAAGGCCGCCGCCGCGACCGCGCTCACCACGGCCGCGGAGACGCTGGTCCAGGTCCACGGCGGGATCGGCTTCACCTGGGAGCACGACGCGCACCTGTACTGGCGCCGGGCCAAGGTCGACCGGTTCCTGCTCGGCGACGACGTGGCGGCGTACGACGAGGTCGCGCGGCTCGCGCTGGACCAGGCCGCCCGCGAGGACTCGCCGTCGGCGGAGGCCGGCGCCCGGGCCGAGGCCGCGGTGGCCGCCCGATGAGCGCGCGGCGCGGCGAGCACGACCTCGCCCTCCTCGCCGAGCGCTCCGTCGAGCGGCTGGGTGACCACGACACGCTGCTCTTCGAGGGCACCTGGCACTCCTCGGGCAGCATCCACGACCGCTCCACCCGGGTCGCCGCCGGCCTGCGCGAGATCGGCATCGGCGTGGGCGACCGGGTCGTGGTGCTGATGATGAACACCCCGGAGGTCTTCGTCACCTATCGCGCCGTGTGGCGCGCGGGCGCCGTGGTCACCCCGGTGATCTTCCTGCAGACCCCGCCCGAGCTGCGCCACATCCTCACCGACTCCGGCGCCCGGGCCGTCGTCGTGACGCCCGAGCTGCTGCCCCTGCTCCAGGCGGCGAGCGAGGGGCTGGACCTCGAGGTGCTCGTGGTGGGGGAGGACGGCGAGCCCACGCCCGGCACCCGTCCGTACGCCGACCTGGAGGCCGCCGACCCGCTGCCGCTGGACCCGCGGGCCGACGACGACCTCGCGGCGCTGCTCTACACCGGCGGCACCACCGGCCGGGCCAAGGGCGTCATGCTCAGCCACCGCGGCCTGTGGGAGAGCGGCGCCGGCCTCGAGGCGGTCGCGCGGACCATGGACACCACCCGGTCGCTGCTGCCGCTGCCGCTGTCCCACGTCTACGGCCTCAACGTCGTCATCGCCGGCCTGCACTCCGACCGGCGCGGGATCTCGGTGCTCCAGCGCTGGTTCGACGCCCCCGGCTGGGTCCGGCTGGTCGAGGAGCACCGCCTCGAGTCGAGCCCGGTGGTGCCCTCGATGCTGGCCCTGCTGATGGCCGAGCCGCTCGAGGAGCACGACCTGTCCTGCCTGCGCTCGTTCGGCTCGGGCGGCGCGCCGCTGGCCGGGGCGCTGCGCGAGGCGGTGGAGAAGCGGCTCGGCGTGGTCATCCTCGAGGGCTACGGATGCACCGAGGCCAGCTCGGTGGTGACCGCCTCGACGATGGACGCCAACCGGCCCGGCAGCGTCGGCCGGCCGGTGCCGCACGCCGAGGTCGCGATCCTCGACCCGGACGGCCGAGCGCTGCCCGCGGGGGAGGACGGCGAGATCTGCGTCCGTGGGCCGGGGGTGATGCTCGGCTACTGGCACGAGCCCGAGCTCACCGCCCGCACCGTCGTCGACGGCTGGCTCCACACCGGCGACATCGGCCACCTCGACGACGACGGCTTCCTCCACGTCGTGGACCGGCTCAAGGACCTCATCATCCGCGGGGGGTTCAACGTCTACCCCCGCGACGTCGAGGATGCGCTGCTCACCCACCCCGAGGTGACCTCCGCGGCGTGCGTGGGTCGCGCGGACCCGGTCAGCGGCGAGGAGGTCGTCGCCGTGGTGGCGGTCCAGCCCGGCTCCACCCTGACGGGGGAGGACCTGGTCGCGTACGCCAAGGGCCGGCTCGCGGCCCACAAGTACCCCCGCGAGGTGGTCGTGGCGGACGCGGTCCCGCTCACCAGCGTGGGCAAGACCGACCGCAAGGCCGTCCGCGCGATCCTCAACGGCTGAGGCCGCCCGCCCCGGCTGCCGAGTCGGCACTTGTGGCCGGCCGAGTCGGCAGTTGTGGCCGGTCGAGTCGGCAGTTGCTGCTGGCCTGCTCCGGAACTGCGTTCTCGGAGCGTCACAGGTGCCGACTCGGCGCGCACGAAGTGCCCACTCGGTGCGTCACAGGTGCCGACTCGGCAGGCGCGGGGATGGATCCCCCGTTGACAAGATCACTGTCACTGTCCAGACTGACAGGGCACCCTGTCAGAATCGAGAGGAACCCCCATGTCCCGTGAGATCTCCGGCCTGTCCGTCATCGTCACCGGAGGTGCCCGCGGCATCGGCAAGGCGACCGTCGAGCGCTTCGCCCGCCAGGGCGCCAAGGTCGCCATCGGCGACCGCGACGTCGACCTCGCCGCGCTGGTCGCCGAGCCGTTCGGCGACCGGGCGATGGCCGCGCCGCTGGACGTGACCGACCCCGAGTCGTGGCGCGTGTTCCTCGACGCGGTCGCTCCGCTCGGCCCGTTCGACGTGCTGGTCAACAACGCCGGGATCATGCCGCTGGGCTCGGTGCTCAAGGAGCCCGACGCCGTGACGAAGGCGATCGTCGACGTCAACCTGCACGGGGTCATCCTGGGCACCAAGGCCGTCGCGCCCGGCATGGTCGAGCGGGGCCGTGGCCACATCGTGAACGTCGCCAGCGCGGTCGGCCGCGTCGCGGTCGCCGACGGCGCGACGTACACCGCCTCCAAGTTCGCCGCCGTCGGGTTCAGCGAGGCCATCCGCTCGGAGCTGCGTCCCTACGGCATCGACGTCAGCGCGGTGCTGCCGACCGTCGTGCAGACCGAGCTCGCCGCCGGCGTCTCCCAGGCCCGCGGGGTCAAGGCGGTGACCGCGGACGACGTCGCCAAGGTCATCGAGCAGGCGGTCCGGTCGCCCAAGCCCGAGATGTGGGTGCCGCGCTGGTCGCAAGCGATCTACAAGGTCGGCTCGGTGATGCCGCGGCGGCTGATGGACGCGATGGCCCACCTGACCCACGCCGACACGGTGCTGAGCACGGCCGACACGGCGGCGCGCGCGGCGTACGAGGAGCGCGCCCGCCGCTCCGCGGGCCCCGAGGCCTGACCGGCGGCGCCCGACCGGTCCATACCTCTGCGCGACCTCGCCCGTCCCCGTGACCGGGGCCGGGCCCGGTCGTTGACGGCTGCGGGAGTGGGGGCTCGTCAGCACGACAGCAGGGGAGGGCCGGTGGGCTTCAGCGCGCCGTTGAGCAAGCCGCAGCGCGACCTGCGGATCGGGTACGGCGCGCTCGGCGTCGGCGCCGCCGCGTTCGTGCTCCTGACCGTCGCGACGCTCACGCTCGGCGACACCGACCTGCCCGGAGTGCCCGTGGCGCAGCCGCCCGGGCTGGTCGTGCCCGACGCCCAGCAGGTCATCGACGCGCGCGTCCTCGTGCGGCCCGCCTCGGCGGGGCCCGTCGGCCCCGGCGCGAGCGGCCCGGCCGCGGGCGGCCTCGGCGGCGCCGGCGAGGCTCCGGTGCCGCCCGGTGGCTCGGCAGGACCCGAGCAGGGCCCCGAGCCGGGCCCCGAGCCGGGCTCCGAGCCGGGCCCTGGTGACGGCCCGGGGACCGACCCCGCCCCGCCCGACGACCCCGACCCCGGTACGCCGCCGGGCGAACCCCGTCAGGGAGCGGTGTCCGCGCTCCTGGACCCCGTCGTCGAGGCGGTCGTGACCGGCGTCGACGGCCTCACGGGAGGTGCGCTCGCGCCGGTCACCGGAGCCGTGCAGGAGACCACCGACGGCCTCACCGACGTCGTCGACGGGCTGCTCGGTGGCCGCGTGCTCGGTGGCCGGCCCTGAGCGGGCCGGCCACCTGCGTCAGTGCTTGATCTGCCTCAGTGCTCGATCCGTCAGCGCTTGAACGCGGTGACCTTGACCGAGAACTGCTTGTTCTGGTCGCGCGCCTTGCCGCGGCAGGACAGGTTCGTGCCCTTGTAGCACTTGAAGCGGGTCGAGGCATTGGCGAGGGTAATCGTCACGCCGCTGACCTTCTTCGCGTTGAAGCTGACGACCTTCTTGCCGTAGCCCTTCTTGGTCAGGCTGATCGTCTTGCGCGACCAGGCGCCCTTCTTGTTGCGCACCAGCACGTGCACGGCCGGGCTCGAGGAGCGGTTCGGGGCGTTGACGGTGATCCGCAGCTTCCACTTCTTGCCGGCCAGGTCGGAGGCGGGCTTCACGCCGATGTTGCGGGCGGCGAGGTGGTTGATCCGGACCGTCGTCGAGGACTTCCGGGCGGACTTCGAGAGCGTCACGCGCTTGCTGAAGCCGGCCTTCGGCCACGCCGCGCCCTCGGGGTAGTAACGCGCCGGCGAGGTGTTCGAGGCGGCGTACGCCGCGAAGACCGACGCGAACCCGCCGCCCTTGCCGCCGATGGCCTTGCGCAGCGCCTTGGTGGAGTACATGTTCGGCGCGCCCTTGAACGCACCGGCCTTGTTCCAGACCTTCTTGACGATGCCGTTGCCGAAGCGACGGCCGAGGTACTCCCAGAGCGTCCAGTTGCCGTACTGGGCGAAGCCGGAGGGCTGGAAGACGTCGAGGGAGCTGGCCGGCTGCTTGACCTGGCTGGCCGAGAGGTACTGGCGGTTGTCGTCGACGCCGTCGGCGACGCGCTCCTCCATCCACGTGGCGGTGGACTCCATGAGCCACCGGTCCTCGTTGTAGTCGTAGGCGAACTGGATGGCGTGGAAGAACTCGTGGGCCGCGGTCACCTTGAGGCTCTGGGCCGGCGGGGCGCCGAACTGGGCCTGGGCGAAGTCGTTGTCGAGCACGCAGTAGCCCGAGGCCACCCACTTCCGCCCGGCGACGCGGTACTCGGGCACGCAGTAGCCGTAGAGGCCCTTGCTGCCGAGCTCCTTGAGGTAGACGTCGAACTTGCCGTTGCCACCGCGCCTGCCGTCCTTGGCCGGCGGGCGGTAGCCCATCTTCTTGACCTCGTGGCGCCAGACCTTCTGCAGCACCTTGACGTTCTTCTTCACCCAGGCCCGCGAGGTGGGCTGGTCGGCGCTGCTGGTGACGTAGTGCAGGCAGAAGTTCGAGGTGCACTTCTTGGTCGTGGGCACGCTGTAGCCGTCGCCCTGGGGGTCGCGGGCGCCGTCGGTGGGCCGGGCCAGCAGGGCCTCGGCCTGGCGGCGCTCAGCACCCTCCAGCGTGGGCAGCGCGACGAAGAGGTCGCGCATCAGCAGCGTGGCCTCGGCGCGTTCCCCGTGACCGGCGCCGCGGGCGGCGGTCCGGCCGGCCAGCACGGCGGATGCCTCGTCCAGGGTGCGGCGCGCCTCCTCCGCGGTGACGGTCTCCTCGGCCTCGCTGGGCGCGGCGGCGACGGGGGGCGTGGCCGGTGTCGCCGGCTCGGCGGAGGCGGTCGAGACGGAGGTGGCGGGGAGCGCGGCGAGGGCCGTGCTCAAGGCGAGCAGGACGGCCGCGAGGGGTCGACGCATGGGGTGAGGGCCTCTTTCGGGCTGGGTGGAAGAACGGGTCCAGCGTGCCCGGGGAGGGCACGGCCAAACCGCGCGGATCAGGCGGAGGCCGAGATCTTCTCGATCAGCGCTGTGGTCGAGATCGCCGGCGTACGCGGCAGGTAGACCACCTCGCAGAGGTCCTTCATCTCGTCGAAGCGGCCGGCCCAGTCATCGCCCATGACGAGGACGTCGGCGCCGTGCTCGGTGATGTAGTGCCGCTTGAGCTCGAGGCTCTCCTCGACGAAGACCTCGTCGACGGCCTTGAGCGCGGCGACGATCGCGAGCCGCTCGGCCTGGCTGAAGACGGGCTCGCGGCCCTTCTTGCGCAGGTTGAGCTCGTCGGCGGAGACGCCGACCACGAGCCGGTCGCCGAGGGCCGCGGCGCGCTCGATCACCCGCAGGTGGCCGACGTGGAAGACGTCGAACGTGCCGAAGGTGATGACGGTGCGAGACATGCGGGTGATTCTGGCACGTGGATGCGTGGGCAAGGATGTCGGTGATGAGCACCTCGCGACCCATGACGATCCCGTTGATCACCGCCGACCCCGCAGCCGACGAGATCAGGCGGCAGGGCCTGCGCCGGATGCGCACGATCGCGGTCGGCCTGCTCGTGCTGGCCGCCGTGGTGTACGCCGCCACCATCGGCCAGGACGGCGTGCTCGGCTTCGTCAACGCCGGCGCCGAGGCCTCGATGGTCGGCGCGATCGCCGACTGGTTCGCGGTGACCGCGCTGTTCCGCCACCCCCTCGGGCTGCCGGTGCCACACACCGCGCTCATCCCCAAGCGCAAGGACGAGCTCGGCCGGGGGCTGGAGGAGTTCGTGGGGGAGAACTTCCTCCAGGAGGACATCATCCGCGAACGGGTGACCTCGGCCACCGTCTCCGAGCGGGTGGGCCGGTGGCTGGCGGAGCCGGCGAACGCCCAGCGGGTCGTCGACGAGGTGAGCGACGTCGCGGTCATCGCCCTGGGCAAGGTCCGCGACGACCACGTCGAGTCGCTCATCCGCGAGGCGCTCGTGCCGCGCTTCCGCGACGAGCCGATCGCCCCGCTGCTCGGCGGGCTGCTCAGCGAGACGCTGCGCGACGACCTCCACCACGGCCTGGTCGACCTCGCGCTCACCGAGCTGCACGACTGGCTGGTCGCCAACCCCGACACCGTGACCGAGATCCTCGGGGAGCGGGCGCCGTGGTGGTCCCCGCCGAGCATCAACGAGCGGGTGACCGCCCGGGTGCACCTCGAGCTGGTGCGCTGGGTCGCCGACATCCGCGACGACCCCGAGCACGACGCCCGGCGCGCGCTCGACTCGATGCTCGGCCAGCTCGCGCACGACCTGCTGGAGGACCCCTCCACCCAGGAGCGCACCGAGCGGCTCAAGGAGCGGCTGCTGGACCACCCGCAGGTGATCGCCTCCAGCGTCTCGCTGTGGAACGCCCTGCGGCGGGGGCTCACCGGCTCCCTGCGGGACCCGGAGGGTGCCGTGCGGCATCGGCTGCTGACCGAGACCCACGCGTTCGGCGAGCGGCTCCTGGCCGACGAGGAGCTGCGCGCCCGGCTCGACGGGATGGCCGCGGACGCGGCCGTCTTCGCCGTGGAGCGCTACGGCGCGGAGGTGACCACCGTCATCACCTCGACCATCGAGCGCTGGGACGGCAAGGAGGCCGCGCGGCGCATCGAGCTGCACGTGGGCCGCGACCTGCAGTTCATCCGGATCAACGGCACGATCGTCGGCGGGCTCGTCGGTGTGCTGATCCACGCTTTCTCGGTCATCATCCACTGATGCGACTGCCGTGGAGGAAGAACCAGACCGAGCCCGCCGAGCCGGCTGCACCGGTGCCGATGGACGTCGCGATCCGCGACGAGTCGATCCGGCTGGGGCAGTTCCTGAAGCTCGCGAACCTGGTGGAGACCGGGGCCGAGGCCAAACCGGTCATCGCCGACGGCCTGGTGCGCGTCAACGGCGAGGTGGAGACCCGCCGCGGGCGCCAGCTGCGCGTGGGCGACGTCGTGGAGCTGGGCGGGCAGGCCGCCCGGGTGTCGGACTCCGACGCCCCGGACGACCTGCCCTGGTGAGGCAGCTGGTCGAGCTGGCGAGGGTCAGCTGACCCCGAGCAGGTCGACCACGAAGATCAGCGTCTCGCCGGGCTTGATGACGCCACCGGCGCCGCGGTCGCCGTACCCCAGGTGCGGCGGGATGACCAGCTGACGCCGGCCGCCCACCTTCATGCCCTGGACGCCGGTGTCCCAGCCGGAGATGACCTGGCCGATGCCGAGGCGGAAGCGCAGCGGCTCGCCGCGGTTGTACGACGCGTCGAACTCCTCGCCGGTGGAGTGCGCCACGCCCACGTAGTGCACCTCGACCGTGTTGCCGGCGGCGGCCTCGGGGCCGTCGCCGACGACGATGTCGGTGATCTGGAGGTCGGTGGGCGGGTCGATGTCGGGGAACTCGATCTCGGGCTTGTCCATGCCGCGACCCTAGGTCACGGCCCTCAGACCGGCATCGGGCCGGGGGAGTAGGGGTAGTTCGGGACCGGCGGCGGCAGGCCCACCTCGGAGTTGTCCCAGCCGTGCTTGCCGCGGTCGAGGTCGTCCTGCACGCCGTCGAGGATCTCGCGGGAGGAGCCGTCGGTGTCCTCGAGCCAGCCCGCGCCGACGGCGAGCAGCCGACCGCCCTCGACGAGCTCGGAGGCCGAGCCGGTGACCACGGCGTCGAGCTCGGCGAGCACCTCCGACCACCGCGGGTAGGGGCCGTTGGTGCCGTAGCCGATGTAGCCGGTCCGCTCCCAGATGCTCGCCTTGTCGGCGGACTGGGCGTCCTCGGCGGCCTTGCCCATCGACGCGGCGATGGTGGGCACGGTCTCGTATCCGATCCGGCGCAGGTGCTCCACGCGCACGTCGACCGCCGGCGGGTCGAGCAGGGCGGGGTCGACCCCGTTGCGGGGGTGGATGTGGAACTGGCTCGCCGGGCCGCTGCGCATGGTGTCGAGCAGGCCCTGCAGCGTCGTGACCAGGTCGCTCTCCTTGCGCCAGACCGCGTGGTCGAGGCCGCGGATGGCGTCGACCATGCTGTCGTAGACGTCCTCGGCCGTGGCGCCGCTGATGTCGAACGTCGCCTCCTTGGTGTCCTCCGGGGGCAGCAGCGAGTCGACCAGGGAGAGGGCGCTGGAGCCCGCCGAGAGCACGGGCTGGATCGCGGACGGCAGGAAGTTGCCGACGATGTCGACGAGGGCGGCGACCACGCCGAGGTCGATCGAGCCGCTGCCGCCGCCGGTGACGTCGAAGGCCGCCTTCGACTCCTCCAGCAGCTTCATGATGTCGACCCGGGTCTTCTCCCAGATCTGCTTCTCGCCCTGGAGCGCGGCGCCGAGGAGGATGGCGACCTGGGCCTGGTTCTGCAGGAGGGGGAGGATCCGACCCGCGCCGTAGCTGTTGTCGAAGGCGAACACGAGGGCGCTGGTGCTGCCCTCCGCCGTGCCGGGGCCGACCCAGTCGTCGAGCAGGTCGAGGTTGGCGGCGAGGTCCACGGAGGCGAAGTCGTGGTCGCTCTCGCCGCTGGGCACGGGGGTGAGGCCGACGACGGCGGCCTGCATGTTGCTGATCGGGCCGGTGAAGTCACCCGGGTCGGGCAGCGAGCTCCAGCCCTCGAAGGCGTTCGCGATCCGGTCCAGCCACGGCTGGTAGAGGTCCTCCCACGGGTCGAAGTCGTAGAGGTGGAACAGCCTCCCGAGCGCATCGGTCTCCTCGCCCACGTACCGGGCGCCGGGAGGGGCGTCGCTGTTGGCGGTCTGGGTCAGGGCGTTGTACTTGAGCCGGATCGTGCCGGTGGGGCCGGTCGCCGGCGGCAGCAGCGGCTCCCAGCTGTTGCCCTGGAAGCCCCCCTCGGCGGTGCCGTACCACCGGGCCTCGTGCATCGCGAACCGGATGGCCTCGTGGGCGATGTCCTTGATCGCACGATCGACCGCCGACGGGCTGTAGCTGCTGGCCATGGGACCTCCTGGTTGCCGTGACCGGGGTCATGCTCGCTCACCGGGCTGCTCAAACCCGCGGGCGGCCGTGGTCCGATCCGGACTGGTGAGCACCGCGAGGGCGGCGCGCTGTCCACTGACCAGTGCGCCCTGCAGGGACGCGGTGTCGCGGTGGTCGCCGCACACCACCAGCCCGGGGCGTACGACGACCGGCCGGCGCGCGGCGAACGGCACCGGCTGCGCCGGCAGCGCCTGCGGCAGCTCGTGGCGGGCGAGCTCCTGCCATCCGGTGTCGACCAGGCCGAGGAGGTCGGCCGCGTGCCGCCGCATCCGGCCCTCGGACGGCGGCGCGGCGCCGGAGCCGATCAGGGCCGAGGCCTGGACCAGGTGCCGCCCCTCCGGGGCGTAGGACGGGGCGGCGGCCGAGACGATCGCTGCGTTGACCGCGGGCCCGCTCGGGCGGGGCCGGGCGTCCACCGCCAGCACGCCCGGGGCGCGGGCGTCGCGGCGGCCGGCGAGGTCGTCGACGGCCCACCACTGGGTCACCACCCCGCGGGGAGCGGGGGTGGGGGTGCCGACGAGCCGGTGGGCGGTGGCCCCGTCGGTGGCCACCACGACGTGCCGGGCGCGGGTCGCGCCGGCCGCGCTCAGCAGGACCGGCCGGGCGCCGCTGGTGTCGATCCCCTCGACCGGGCACCGCAGGCGGACCCGGTCGCCGAGGCCCGCCGCGAGCTGGGCCGGGAGGGCCGCCATGCCGCCCGCGGGCAGCGCCGGGGTGCCGGCGGCGAAGCTGCGGGCCAGGAGCAGGGCGAAGGCGTCGGCGGTCGCGCCGGAGGCGTCGAGCAGCACGCCGGCGAGGAAGCGCTCGAGCACCCGGCGCAGCAGGCCGTGCACGCCGGCACGGTCGAGGGAGTCGCGCAGCGTGAGGTCGCCGCGCCGCGGGGTGACCCGGTCGGCCAGCCCGCGCTCGCGGCCGACCACGGGCGGGCCCAGCGCAGGAGCGCCGCGACCTCCCGCGGTCGCACGGCCACCGAGCGGGCGGTGCGGCCGGTGAGCCCGAGCTCGCGCAGCGGGTCGGCCAGCAGCTCGGCGCCCTCCTCGGTGCGGGCCAGCACGCCGGCGGGGAAGGGCTGGAGCGCCAGGGCGTCGAGGTCGACCCAGCGACGTACGGCCGGGTAGGCGGGGTTGAGGAGCTGGAACCCCTGGTCGACCAGGAACCCGTCGACCCGGTCGGTGCGCACCCGTCCGCCGACGCGGTCGCTGGCCTCCAGGACGACCACGTCGAGCCCGGCGTCGGTCAGGGCGCGGGCGCAGCGCAGGCCGGCGAGGCCGGCACCCACCACGACGACGTCCGCCTCGCCGGTGCGTCCCACGGATCCCACGGTCGCCGCCGGCCTCAGGACCGGCCGAAGCGGTCGACGTAGGCGACGACGCGGTTGAAGAGCATCGAGACCGTGGCCAGGTCGGCCGCGTGCCGCGCCGGGTCGTCGGCGAGCTCGAAGAGCACCGGTCGGGCCTCGTCGACACCGGCGTCGGCCGCGACCCGGGCCAGGACGCGGGCCGCGTCGCGGACGGCCGGCGGGTCCACCGCCCAGACCGCCTCGAAGAGCCGTTCGCGGTCGGGTACGTCGTCCTGGCCGGGCAGCTCCCAGGCCGCGAGGACCGCGGGCAGGTCCACCGAGTCGCACACCACCGTCCACTCCCGGCGCAGCGGGGAGTCCTCGGCGAGCGGCACGTGGTGCACGTGGGCGGCGCGCGGGTCCGGCCCGCCGGCGGCGAGGGCGAACGCCGCGCGCGACACGCGCGCGAGCTCCTCCCAGCGCGGTGCCGCCGGCGCGTAGAACCGCGCGTCCTGGAAGGACCCGAAGACCGTTGCGCGCTCGGCCCGGGCGCAGAACTCGTCCTCGATGGCCCAGGAGAGCGCCAGCAGGGTGGCCTTGGTCAGCCGTTGCGGCTGGAGGTGCGGGTGGCGGCTGCGCAGCGTGGCGAAGACCGACTCGGGCGTCGGCGCGGCGGCGGCCCGGGCCCGGTCGACGGCCTGGCTGATCGCCCGGTCCAGGCGGACCCCCTCCTCGCGGCGGCGCACGACCTCGCGCACGGCCTCCACGTCGGACTCGGCGTACCGGCGGTGGCCGGACTCGCGCCGCACCGGGGCGGGGAAGCCGTGCCGGGTCTCCCACATCCGCAGCGTGGCCGGCGCGACGCCGGTGCGCTCGGCCAGGTCGCCGATGCTCAGACCGGAAGACTTCAACACGTTGTCCATGTTTGCCCCGGTTACCTCAACAAGACTCTGCAAACCTCAGGCCGGAAACCTCGGACCGGACAACCTCAGACCGGCAAACCTCAGTCCGGCAAACCCGAGTCCGCAGGCGCGGGGTCAGCCCTGGTGCAGGTAGCTGTCGAGCTGGTCGCGCTCGAACTCGAGCCGGCCGATCTTGGCCCGGACCACGTCGCCGATGCTGACGATGCCGACGAGCCGGCCGTCGTCGACCACCGGGACGTGCCGGATGCGCCGGTCGGTCATGGTGCGCATCAGGTCGTCGAGGTCGGTCTCGGGCGAGCAGGTCTCGACCAGCGCGGTCATGATCGCGCCGACGGTGGTGTCCACCACGGTGCCGTCGGCGTGCAGCCGGCGGACCACGTCGCGCTCGCTGACGATCCCGTCGAGCGAGGCGCCGTCCGCGCTCACCACCAGGGCGCCGATGTTGTGCGTCGCGAGGGCCGCGAGCAGCTCGCGCACCCCCGCGTCCGGCCGGATGGTGACCACGTCGCCACGCGACTTGCTGTCGAGGACCTCGCCGATGCGCATGCCGACCTCCCGGGGTGTGGTTCCCGAGACGCTACTCACCGGGCGCTGCCGTGGACAGCCCTCCGCGCGTCTGCCCGGAGGTGGATCAGTCCAGTGATCAGTCCAGTGGTCAGTCGAGCGGCACGTCCCCGCCCGGCAGCCCCGGGCGGCGCCGCGAGCGCAGGTCGGAGACCGAGCCGGGGCCGGTGCGCGGCCAGTCCGGGTCGTCGGGGTCGCCGCCGAGGTCCGGCAGCGCGCCGAGGAAGGACATCGCGGCGTCGTGCAGGTGCCCGTTGGTCGCCAGCGCGTTGCCGCCGAAGGGGCCGTCGGTCCCGTCCAGGGAGGTGAACCGGCCGCCTGCCTCGCGGACGATCACGTCGAGCGCCGCCATGTCGTAGACCTCGAGCTCGGGCTCGGCGGCGATGTCGACCGCGCCCTCGGCGAGCAGCATGTAGGACCAGAAGTCGCCGTAGGCGCGGGTGCGCCACACGCGCCGCATCAGCGAGAGCAGGTCCTCGAGCCGGCCGCGCTCCTCCCAGCCGGAGAGGGACGAGTACGACAGCGAGGCGTCCTCGAGGCGACGTACGTCCGAGACGCGGCACTGGGTGGCCTTGAGCAGCGAGCGGCCGGTCCACGCGCCGCCGCCGGTCGAGGCCCACCAGCGGCGCTGCAGCTGCGGGGCCGAGACCACGCCGAGCACGACCTCGTCGTCGACGACCAGGGAGATGAGCGTGGCCCACACCGGCACCCCGCGCACGAAGTTCTTGGTGCCGTCGATGGGGTCGACGATCCACCGGCGCTGGCTGTGGCCGGTCGACCCCTGCTCCTCCCCGGTCACGGCGTCGCGCGAGCGGACCCGCGAGAGCGTGCGTCGGATCCCCTCCTCGACGGCCTGGTCGGCGTCGGTCACGGGGGTCAGGTCCGGCTTGCTCATGACGTGCAGGTCGAGCGCCTTGAACCGCGCTGTCGTGAGCGAGTCGGCGTCGTCGGCGAGCACGTGCGCGAGGCGCAGGTCGTCGGTGTAGTCGGGGTGCGGGGTGGCCACGAACGCACAGGCTACTTTCAGCCTCCACCGAGCGGGGTGGTGCAACATTCATCCATGGACATCAACGGCCTGCCGCTGCACGCACTCGTGGTCCACACCGCCGTGGTTCTCGGCCCCGTGGCCGCCCTGTTCGGCATCGCGTACGCCGCCGTCCCGCGCTGGCGGGACTGGCTCCGGTGGCCGATGGCCGTCCTGGCCGTCCCCGCGGCGGCCGCGGTCTGGGTGGCCTTCCTCTCGGGCGAGCAGCTCACCGAGGCCAACCAGTACGGCGGCCCGCTGGCCGCGCTGGTCGAGACCCACGAGGAGCGGGCCGCGGTCTTCCGGCTCGTCGTGCTGGCCTTCGCGGTGGTCGCGGTCCTGGCCGCCGCGCTGCACCGCCGCGTCGGGGTGGCGCGGTGGGTGCTCGCGGTCCTGCTCGCCGGCACCGGCGTCGCCACCGTCGTCTACGCGGTGCTCACCGGCGACGCCGGCGCCCAGGTCGCCTGGTACGGCGTGCAGCCCTAGGACAGCCGCTCAGCCGGCCTCGTGCTGCCCAGCGTGCGCCGGGGCGCACGCTGGGCATCACGAGACGGGCAATCACGAGGCGGGAGGACCCGTCCTCCTCAGACCTTGGGACGCAGCACGACCGTCGTGGAGCAGATCATGTCGGCCCAGGTGCGGTTCTTGGCGTCGAACAGCGGCCAGAGGTAGCCCAGGTAGCAGGGGAGCGCGTCGAGGATGTGGGCGAAGGAGCGCCCGATGTTCAGGCCCACGCCCGGCGGGACGTCGCTGCCGTCCTTGACCAGCTTGATCCCGAGCGCCTGCTTGCCCAGCGAGTAGCCGGTCCGGCCCTGGCGGATCCAGAGGTTCCAGATGGTGAAGCCGATCGCCAGGGCGTAGGCCACCAGTGAGATGGCCACTCCGACGCCGGTCGGCTCGGTGACCTCGCGCGTCGTGGTGCCGCCCAGCGGGTCCGCCACGGTCTGCCGGGTCGTCTCGGAGTTGAGGGCCAGCGCGATGACGGCGATGGCGTAGGCGACCGCCGGGATGATCCCGTCGATCAGGTAGGCACCGAGCCGGCGGCCCCAGGAGGCGTACACCGGCGGCGCGCCCTGGTAGGCGCCCGGCGCGCCGTACGGCGACTGCCCGTAGGGCTGGTGCGTCGGGGGCTGGCCGTAGGGCTGGGGGGTCGGCGGCTGGCCGTAGGGGTCCTGCCCGGAGGGCGGCTGCTGACCGTAGGGGTTCTGACCGTAGGGATCGCTCACGGCTGCCTGACTACCCCCGGCAGGAGGCGGCAAACCCGGCGGTCTAGTGCTCCGACGCGCTCCGGGCGGCGAGCAGCCGCCGGAACGACGAGACCCGATCGGGATCGGCCAGGCCGGCGGTGACCGCGTCGTCGAGGCCGCACTCGGGCTCGTCCTCGCCGTGGGTGCAGCCGCGCGGGCAGTCCTCGGTCATCTCGTCGAGGTCGGGGAAGGCCTCGATCAGGTGCTCGGGCTGGACGTGCGCCAGCCCGAAGGACCGGATGCCCGGGGTGTCGATGATCCAGCCGCCGCGCTCGCCCGGCAGCGCGAGCATGTACGCCGAGGTCGAGGTGTGCCGCCCGCGACCGGTCACCGCGTTGACGTGACCGACCTCGCGGTGGGCCTCGGGCACCAGCGCGTTGACCAGCGTGGACTTGCCGACCCCGCTGTGCCCGACGAGCACGCTGGTGCGCCCCTCGAGCCGTTCGCGGACCTCGGCCAGGTCGCCGCCGCGGCGGGTGACCACCCACGGCACCCCCAGCGAGCGGTAGGTCGACAGCAGCGTCTCGGGGTCGCGGAGGTCGGACTTGGTCAGGCACAGGAGCGGCTGCATCCCGGCGTCGTACGCCGCGACGAGGGCGCGGTCGATCAGCCGGGGGCGGGGCTCGGGGTCGGCGAGCGCGGCGACCACGACCAGCTGGGAGGCGTTGCTGACGATGACCCGCTCGACGGGGTCGTCGTCGTCGGCGGTGCGGCGCAGGACCGTCTCGCGCGGCTGGACCTCCACGATGCGGGCCAGCGAGCCGTCGACCCCGGAGGTGTCGCCGACGACCCGCACCCGGTCGCCGACGACCACGCCCTTGCGGCCCAGCGGGCGGGCCTTCATCGCCATCACGGTGGTGCCGTCGATGAGCAGGGTGAACCGGCCGCGGTCCACCGTGACCACGACCGCGTCGACGGCGTCGTCGTAGGTCGGTCGCTCCTTGGTGCGCGGGCGCGTGCGGCGGCGGGGTCGCTCGTAGTGCTCGTGGTCGTGCTCGGAGTAGCGCCCCGACATCGGTCGCCTACCCGACCAGCGCGGCCCAGGCGCCGGCGAAGTCGGGGAAGGTCTTGGCGGTCGTGGCGACGTCCTCGACGAGCACGCCGTCGACCGCGGCGCCGACGATCACGCCGGCGTGGGCCATCCGGTGGTCGGCGTAGGTGCGGAACACCCCGCCGTGCAGGGTGGCCGGTCGCAGCTCGAGCCCGTCGGGGTGCTCGGTGACGTCGGCGCCGAGCCGCCCGAGCTCGGTGGCCAGCGCCGCGAGCCGGTCGGTCTCGTGGCCGCGGATGTGGGCGATGCCGCGCAGGTGCGAGGGCCCCTCGGCCAGGGCGCACAGCGCCGCGACGGCGGGGGCGAGCTCGCCGACGTCGTGCAGGTCGAGGTCGACCCCGGCGAGCCGGTCCGGCCCGGTGACGGTGAGCCCGGCGTCGCCGAGGGTGACGGTGCAGCCCATCGCGGCAAGGATCTCGCGCAGCGCGTCGCCGGCCTGCGTGGTGTGCCGCGGCCAGTCCCGCACGGTGACGGTGCCGCCGGAGACGGCCGCGAGCGCCAGGAACGGCGCGGCGTTGGACAGGTCGGGCTCGATCAGGTGGTCGACCGCGCGGACCGGCCCGGGCGCGACCGCCCACCGGTTGGCGTCGGAGTCGTCGACCTCGACGCCGTGCTCGCGCAGCATCGCGACCGTCATGTCGATGTGGGGGAGCGACGGCACCGGCTTGCCGTCGTGGCGGACGTCGACGCCGCGGTCGTAGCGGGCGCCGGCGAGCAGCAGCGCGGAGATGAACTGCGAGGAGGCCGAGGCGTCCACCACGACCGTCCCGCCGGGCACCGAGCCGGTGCCGCGGACCGTGAACGGCAGCGCGTCGCCGACCACGTCGATGCCGAGCGTCCGGAGCGCGCCGAGCACCTCGCCGACGGGTCGCTGGCGCATGTGCGGGTCGCCGTCGAAGGCGACGGTCCCGCGGGCCAGGCCCGCGACGGGCGGCACGAACCGCATGACGGTGCCGGCCAGGCCGCAGTCGACCGCGGCGTCGCCGGCGAGCTCGCCCGGCGTGACCCGCCAGTCCTCGCCGCTGGTGTCGACCGCGGCGCCGAGCGAGGTCAGCGCCGCCGCCATCAGCGTGGTGTCGCGCGAGCGCAGGGCACGGCGTACGACGGAGGGCCCGTCGGCCACGGCGGCCAGGACGAGCGCCCGGTTGGTCAGCGACTTGCTGCCCGGCAGCGTCACGGTGGCCTCGACCGGGCCACGCGCTCGGGGCGCGGGCCAGGGGTCCTCGACGACGGCGCGCGCGGGGTCGGTCACGGGCCGCACTCTAGCGAGCGGCTCAGCCGACCTTCGCCTTCACCAGCCTGGCCTCGCGCCGGGCGGTGGCCGCCAGGTGCTTGGTCTCGCGGCGGGCGTCCTTCGCGGCCCGACGGGCGCGCCAGGCGACGCCCGGGCGGCCCTCGGTGTCGCCGGCGGCGATCAGGAGGCCGCCGAGGGTGGAGGCGTTCTTGACGAACTCCAGCCGCTCCTTCTTGCGGGTCTGCGGGTCGGTGGCCTTCCAGAACGGGTGGCCGGCCACGGTCGTCACGACCAACGAGCCCGCCAGCACGGCCGCCGAGGTCCGCGGCGCCCGACCGGTCGCGAAGGTCGTGCCGGCCGCGATCTGGACCGCCGCGTTCAGCCGGACCAGGGTCTCGGGGTCCTCGGGCAGTGGCAGCTGGGGCGCGGTCCGCTTGATCGTCGCGACCAGGCGGTCGATCGTCGGCGCGGCCTCCGCGGCGACGGTGCGGCTGTCGCGGAGGGCGTTCGTGGCGCCCACCAGGAAGACCGACGCGAGCATGGGCCGGGCGATGCGTCTGCTGAGGGACATGTCGGCTCCTTACCCGGTCACCCGGCCGGGTACACGAAGCGCCTCGCCGGTGCACCCCCGATGGGGGAGGCCGCCACTAGGGTGAGGCGCATGTGCGGTCGCTACGCCTCGAGCCGCCGGGCCGAGGACCTCGTCGAGGAGTTCGACGTCGATGCGCTGCGGATCGCCGCCGAGCTCGAGCCCGACTACAACGTCGCCCCCACCAAGGACGTGTACGCCGTCGTCGAGCGGCCGCCGTCCGGCGAGCAGGTCGCCGAGCGGGCCGGGCGGGCCGAGCGCCAGCTGCGGGTGGCCCGGTGGGGCCTGGTGCCCTCGTGGGCCAAGGACATCTCCATCGGCAACCGGATGATCAACGCCCGGATGGAGACGGTGGCCGAGAAGCCGGCGTACAAGCGGGCGTTCGCGAAGCGGCGCTGCCTGCTCCCCGCCGACGGCTACTTCGAGTGGTACCCCACCCAGCAGACGACGAAGGCCGGCAAGCCGCTCAAGCAGCCGTTCTTCATCCGCCCCCGCAACGGCGGCACGCTCGCGATGGCCGGGCTCTACGAGATCTGGCGGGACCCGGCCCGGCCCGAGGACGACCCGGACCGGTTCGTGTGGTCCTGCACGGTCATCACCACCGACGCCGAGGACGAGCTGGGCCACATCCACGACCGGATGCCGCTCATGGTCGAGCCGGACCGCTGGGCGGACTGGCTCGACCCGACCGCCGCCCAGGACTCGCTGCTGGACCTCCTGGTCCCGGCCGCGCCCGGTGCGCTCGAGGCCTACCCCGTCTCCCGAGAGGTCAGCAACGTGCGCAACAACGGCGCCCACCTGATCGACCCGCTGCCGCTCGAGGAGGTCGTGGAGTGACGCTGAGCGAGCGGGTCGTCGACACCCCGCACGGGCCCGCCCGGCTCGTCACCAACCGCGCGCCCCGGCCCGTCGGCACCCTCCTGCTCGGGCACGGCGCCGGCGGCGGGGTGGACGCGCGGGACCTGGTCGCGCTGGCCACCCACCTGCCCCGGCACGGTTTCACCGTGGTCCGCCTCGAGCAGCCGTGGAAGGTCGCCGGCAAGCGGATCGCGCCGGCCCCGCGCATCCTCGACGAGGGCCTGGTCGCGGCCTCGGACAAGCTGCGGGTCCGCACCCCGCTCATCGTCGGCGGCCGGTCCGCCGGGGCGCGGTCGGCCGTGCGCTGCGGGCGCCGGCTGGGGGCGGTCGCCTGCCTGGCGCTGGCCTTCCCGCTCCACCCGCCGGGCAAGCCGGAGAGCTCGCGGCTCGAGGAGCTGCGCGGAGCCCGGCTGCCCACCCTGGTCGTCCAGGGCGACCGGGACACGATGGGCCGGCCCGAGGAGTTCCCCGACGACGTCGAGATGGTGGTCGTCCCCGGCGGTGACCACGGGTTCAAGGTCCCCGCCCGCGGCGCGGTCTCCCAGGACGAGGCGATGGACCTGCTGGTGGAGAGCACCCTGGAGTGGCTGGTGCGCGAGGTGACGGGGAATCAGGGGCGCCGATGACGTGTTGGCCCCGACGTGACCGTGCTGATGGAACGCCCCGTGCCGACCGCGCCGACCCCACCCCGGCTCCGAGTACGCTGGGCCGCGATGACTGACTCCGTCACTGACCCGCTGGAGGCCGCGACCGTGGACCCGGTCGACGCCGCCTCCGAGACCGACGAGGAGCGCTCGCTGCGCTTCGAGCGCGACGCGCTGCCGTTCCTCGACCAGCTCTACTCCGCCGCGATGCGCATGACGCGCAACCCGGCCGACGCCGAGGACCTGGTGCAGGAGACGTTCGCCAAGGCGTACTCCTCCTTCCACCAGTTCAAGCCGGGCACCAACCTCAAGGCCTGGCTCTACCGGATCCTCACCAACACCTTCATCAACACCTACCGCAAGAAGCAGCGCCAGCCCCAGCAGTCGATGTCCGAGGACGTCGAGGACTGGCAGCTCGCCCGGGCCGAGTCGCACACCTCGACCGGCCTGAAGTCCGCGGAGATGGAGGCGCTCGAGCACCTGCCCGACTCCCAGGTCAAGGACGCCCTGCAGCGCCTGCCCGAGGAGTTCCGGCTCGCCGTCTACCTCGCCGACGTCGAGGGCTTCGCGTACAAGGAGATCGCCGAGATCATGGAGACCCCCATCGGGACCGTGATGTCCCGGCTCCACCGCGGCCGTCGCCAGCTGCGCGACATGCTCTCCGACTACGTCCGCACCAACGACCTGCTGACCGTCGGTCGCGACGGGAGCAAGTGATGGACGAGTCCCGCACCCACCAGCACGTGGACCCGCAGCAGTGTGCGGACTACCTCGAGCAGATCGTCTACTTCATCGACAACGAGCTGGCCGAGGCCGACTGCGCCGCGGTCCGGGTCCACCTCGACACCTGCAACCCGTGCCTGGAGAAGTACGACCTCGAGCGCACCGTCAAGCAGGTCGTCGCCCGCTCCTGCTCCGAGCCGGCCCCCGCCGAGCTCCGCGAGCGCGTGATGCTCCGCATCCGCGAGGTCCAGGTCCGCATCACCGAGGGCTGAGCGCCCTCAGTGCCGGGCCCATCGGCCCGGCGTCTCGCCGAACTCGCGGGTGAACGCCCCCACGAACGCCGACGCGCTCGCGTAGCCGACCCGGTGCGCGGTCTCCTTGACCGGCAGCGTGCGGAGCAGGGCCCGCGCGGCCTGGAGTCGCAGCCGCGAGCGCCACTCGGTGTACGACGTGGCGAACTCGCGGATGAAGTCGCGCTGCAGGGTCTTCGCGCTGATGTGCAGCCGGTCGGCCCACTCCTGCAGCGTGGTGTCGTCGGCAGGATCGGCGCTCAGCGCGGCGGCGACCCGACGCGCGTAGCCGGCGCCCAGTCCGCTTCCGGTCCCGGCGCCGCGCTCCTCGGGCGGTGCGATCGCGCTGCTGGCACCGACGCCGGCCGTCAGGACTGCGCGCGCCGCCAGGCCCGCCTCCTCGCTCACGCCGGGACGGGCCACGTCGAGCAATGCGTCCAGGACGGCGGCCGGCACCTCCACCGGCGCCGCTCCGACGTCCTCGAGCGCGGGCGGCGCCTCGCGCAGGCCCACGCGCAGCACGCAGGCGGCCGACAGAGAGGCGATCTGGTGCACGTGCCCGCGGGTCGCCCAGAAGCCGGTGCCGGGCGCGAGGTAGGTGGTCGCGCCGCCGCGGCGTACGCACACGATGCCGTCCGGGCTCACGTAGAGCCAGTGCAGGTGGTCGTCGCGGGTGTCGGCGACCGTGAGCCCCTCCGCGCGGCGGTAGCGCAGCACCACCATCCCGGTCGGCGGGCCGATCCCGTAGCCGTACTCCTCGACGATGGCGTCGAGATGTCCTGCGAACGGCACGGGCTGTCCTCCGGGAGATATCGACTGCACGGCGCTAAGGCTAGCCTTACCTTCGTCCTCTCGGACGTCGTTTCAGCATCGTCGAAGGAGCTCCATGCGCTCGCGCCCGTTCACCCGTCCGTTCCTCTCGGTCCTCGCCGGTGCCACGGTCCTGGCGCTGACCCTCACCGGCTGCGGCGGGGATGACGCCGAGGCAGGGGGCGACGACTCGGCGGGTGAGGTCCGGGTCTTCAGCGCCGACAACGGCGAGGTCGAGATCCCGGCGGATCCGCAGCGCATCGTGGCCACCGGCTACGCCGTACCGAGCCTGATCGAGGCGGGGGCCGAGCTGGTGGGCATCTCGAGCTGGGAGCGCGGGACCAACCTGATGAGCGAGGAGGACCTGGCGACCTACGAGTCGCTCACCAAGGTCGCCGGCGAGACCGCCGACTCCACCAACTACGAGGCGATCGCCGAGGCCGAGCCGGACCTGATCATCATCGGCGTCCCCGCGCCCGCGCTGGTCGACATCGACCTGGAGCGCCTCGAGTCCATCGCGCCGGTGGCCGCGATCGGCCCGACCCAGCCCTCGGGCTGGCGGGACCTGAGCCGCCGTCACCTCGACGCCGCCGGCGAGCTGGGCGCGTGGGAGGAGGCGCGTGACGCCTACGAGGCGCGCGCGGCCGAGCTGAGCGAGAAGTACGCCGACCTGCTGGAGTCCGCCTCCTTCGGCCACCTCGGGGCCTACGGCGACACCAGCGCGGGCTCCTTCATGCGCGAGTACGCCGGGTCGTGGGGCCCCAACATCGCCGAGGACATCGGCGCGAGCTACCCCGGCGAGGTCGCCAAGAAGACCGGCGGCGCCGGTGACGTCTCGGAGTACCCCTCGATCGAGGAGCTCCCAGAGAGCTTCGGCGACGTCGACGTCATCACCTACTCCCTCGAGGACGACGGCAAGCCCTCCGCCGCAGTGAAGTACGTGCTCGACTCCCCGCTGTGGAAGAGCCTCCCGGCGGTCAAGGCGGACCGCGCGATCGGCGTCCGCTTCACCGAGGCCTCGACGTACGGCACCGCGCTGCGCACCCTCGACGAGCTCGACTCCGTGCTCGCACCCCTGCTGGCCGGCTGAGCGCGCCGATGTCGATCGACCGCTCCGAGCCGGGCACCCGGGTCGCCCTGCACCAGCGCACCGGCACCGGCATCGCCCGGGTCGGCTACCCGATCGGGGTACGCCGCGTGCGCGTCGCCGCGCGCGAGCAGGTCACCGAGACCATGGTGCGCCTGACCCTGTCCGGCCCCGAGCTCGAGGGCTTCCACACCTACCAGGCCGACGACCACGTCAAGGTGGTCTTCGCCTTCCCCGACGGCACCCGCAACGACCCGGTGCCCAACGACGAGGACAGCCTGGACTGGGTGCGCCCGGTGCCGCCGACGCGCAAGTACACCGTGCGGCGCCACGACCCGGCGCGCCGCGAGATCGACCTCGACTTCGTCGTGCACCCGGGCGGCCTCGCCGCGGACTGGGCCGCGACGGTCGCTGTGGGGGAGGAGGTCGTGATCGCCGGCCCGCCCGGCGCGAAGGTCTGGACCACGGGCTTCGACCACCATGTCCTGGCTGTCGACACCACCGGTCTGCCCGCGCTGGCGCGCTGGCTCGAGGAGTCCCCGGCCGACGTGTCGGCCCACGTGCTCATCGACACCGACCAGGCGGCGGACCGCGACTACCCGTTGGTGTCGCTGCCGGGCGTCGAGGTGACCTGGCTGGACCGCGGGGAGGGCTCGCGTCTGGCCGAGGCGGTGGCCGCCCTGGCGCTCCCGCCCGGTCGCACCTTCCTCTTCGCCGCCGGCGAGGCGGGCGACGTCAAGGCGCTGCGCGCCTGGGCCCGTGAGCACTGCGCCGAGAGCACGGTCACCGGCTACTGGAAGCGCGGGGTCGCTGGGCTCGATGACTGAGCTCGCCCGCCGGCCGGCGCAGGCGGGCGGGGAGGGCGCACGCCGCGGCGTACTGCTCGCCGGTGCTGCCCTGGCCGTCCTTCTGCTCGGCGTCGCGAGCATCTGCGTCGGGACGCGCAGCATCGCGCCCGTCGAGGCGCTACGCGCCTTCCTCGACGTCGCCGGCACCGACGACCACGTCGTGGTGCGCGAGATCCGGCTGCCGCGCACCCTGCTCGCGGTGACCGTCGGCGCCGCGCTGGCCACCGCGGGGGCGCTGATCCAGACGCTGACCCGCAACCCGCTCGCGGAGCCGGGCATCCTCGGGGTCACCGCCGGGGCCGGGTTCGCGATCGTCCTCGCCCAGACGCTGTGGCAGTCCGGCTCCCAGGTCGCGCAGCTGGCGGCCGCACTGGTCGGCGCGCTGCTCGCCACCGTCGCGGTGTACGCCGTGGGGCGCGACTCCCCGGTGCGGCTGCTGCTGGCCGGGGTCGCGCTGAGCTCGGTGCTCGCCGGGCTCTCGTTGGGGATCCGGCTGCTGCGCCCCGAGGTCTTCGACAACTACCGGTTCTGGGCGGTCGGGTCGCTGGCCGGGCGCGAGCAGACCCCACTCACCCTGCCGGTGCTGGTCGTGGTCGTCGCGCTCGTCGGCGCGCTGCTGCTCTCGCGCCCGCTGGACGCGCTCGCGCTCGGCGAGCACGTCGCGCACGCCCTGGGGGCGCACGTGGTGCGCACCCGGGTGCTGGTCGTGGTGCTGGTGACGGTGCTGGCCGGTGCGGCCACCGCGGTGGCCGGTCCGATCGCGTTCGTCGGGCTGATCGTGCCGCACGTGGCCCGGCGGCTGGCCCGGGGCTCGGTGCCCTGGCTGCTCGGCTTCAGCCTGCTGCTCGGCCCGGCGCTGCTGCTCGCGGCCGACGTGCTGGGCCGGCTGCTGCTGCCCACCGGGGAGGTGCCGGTCGCGATCGTGACGGCCTTCCTCGGTGCGCCGGTGCTGATCTGGGTCGTGCGCCGCTACGGCACGGTGGCGCTGTGAGCGCCGGGGCGACGCTGCGGGTGCCGTGGGGCGGCCGGGTGCTGCTCGTCGAACGGCGTGGTGCCCTGGCCTGCCTGCTGCTCGCGCTGGTCGCCGCCGGCCTGGCCTTCCTCGGTCTCTCCCGGGGCACCGGCTGGGACCCGCCCGGCGAGGTGTGGGCCGCGCTGACCGGCGACGGCGCGCGATCGGTGGTGGTCACCGAGTGGCGGGCGCCCCGGGTGGTCGCCGGGCTCGTGCTCGGTGCTGCGCTCGGGCTGGCCGGTGCCATCTTCCAGAACCTCACCCGCAACCCGCTCGGCAGCCCGGACGTGATCGGGCTGGACGCGGGCGCCTACACCGGGGCGCTGCTGGTGATCACGGTCCTCGGCGGCAGCGCCGCCCAGCTCGCCGCCGGCTCGGTCGTCGCCGGCCTGGCCACCGCCGCCGTGATCTACCTGCTCTCGATCCGCGCCGGATTCAGCGGCCTGCGGCTGGTCGTGATCGGCATCGCCGTCAACGCGATGCTCACCGCCGTGAACGCCTGGCTGGTGCTGCGCGCCGAGCTCGACGTCGCGATCGTCGCCGCCGGCTGGAGCGCCGGCTCCCTCAACGGCCTGGACTGGGGCGAGGTGCGGCTGCCGTTCCTCGTGCTGGGCGTGCTCGCCGTGGTGCTCGTGGGCGCCGCCCGTGCGCTGCACCAGTCGGCGCTGGGGGAGGAGCTCGCGGTCACCACCGGCGTCCGGCTCGGCCCCCTGCGGCTGCTGCTGATCGCCGTCGGCGTCGGCTGCACGGCCACCGTGACCGCGGTGGCCGGCCCGATCGTCTTCGTGGCGCTCGCCGCGCCGCAGGTCGGTCGCCGGCTCGCCGGCGCCGCCGGGGTGCCGCTGCTGCCGGCGGCGCTCACCGGGGCCGTGCTGCTGTCCGCCTCCGACCTGATCGCCCAGGTCCTGCTCGCGCCCGTGGCGCTCCCGGTGGGCGTCGTGACCACCGCGGTCGGCGGGGCCTACCTCATCTGGCTGCTGCTGAAGGAAGTGAAGCGATGACCCGCCTGGTCGCCGACGCCCTGACCCTCGCCTACGGCGAGCGGACCATCTCCACCGGGCTCGACCTCGCCGTGCCCGACCGGGCCTTCACCGCCATCGTGGGAGCCAACGCCTGCGGCAAGTCGACGCTGCTGCGGGCCCTGGTCCGCCTGCTGGAGCCGGCGTCCGGGAGGGTCGTCCTGGACGGTCGCGACCTGGCGACCCTGCGGGCCAAGGCGGTGGCGCGCGAGCTCGGCTTTCTCCCGCAGGGCCTGGTGCCGGTGGAGGGGATCCGGGTCGCCCAGCTGGTACGCCGGGGGCGCTATCCGCACCAGTCGCTCCTGGGCACCTGGACCGAGGCCGACGAGGCCGCCGTGGACCGCGCGATGGTCGCCGCCGGGGTGACCGGGCTGGCCACCCGGACCGTCGAGGAGCTCTCGGGCGGGCAGGCCCAGCGGGTCTGGATCGCGATGGTGCTGGCGCAGGAGTCGTCGTACCTCCTGCTCGACGAGCCGACGACGTTCCTCGACGTGGCGCACCAGTACGAGCTGCTCGGGCTGCTGGCCCGGCTGCGCGACGAGGGGCGCACGATCGTGACGGTGCTGCACGACCTCAACCAGGCCTGCCGCTACGCCGACCACCTGGTCGCGATGAAGGACGGCCGGATCGTGGCCCAGGGGGCGCCCGCCGAGATCATGGACGCCGCGCTGGTCGAGCACGTCTTCGGGCTGGCCTGCGTGGTGGTCCCGGACCCGGTCGCCGGGACCCCGATGGTGGTGCCGACCGCCGGCTTCTGAGCGGACCCGGAAAGCAGCGAACCCCCGGCCGGGTGGCTCGGGGGTCCAGTGCGTCTGCCTGCGCTCAGGCGTTGGGGCGCTTGCCGTGGTTCGCGCCCTTCTTCTTACGAGCGCGGCGCTTGCGGCCGGTCTTGCCCATGGTGTCCTCCTGGGATCGATGTACGTCGCCCCGAGGGGCCACGGGCCAGTCTCCCAGATGTCAGGAGGCTGGCGAAATCCGGCTCAGGAACCGGTCGGCGTCGACCACCACGCGGGTGATCTCGCCGGTGGCGACCACCTTGCCGGCGACCGGTCCCTCGGGGCCGATCTCGACGTGCCGGGCGGCGACGGTGAAGCGGTGCAGCCGCCCGTCGGCGTACGCCGGGGAGGCGGTGACCTCCAGCGCCTGCCCGAGCGGGCTGGCGGCCTGGTGGTCGAGGGAGACCCGCGTGCCGACCGAGGTCTGGCCCTCGGCCAGCGCGGGCTCGATCGCGGCGCAGGTCGCGGCCTCGCACCAGGCGAGCAGGCGGGGCGTGCCGAGCACCGGCAGCGACCCCGAGCCGACCGCGAGGGCGGTGTCGTCGTCGGTGACGGTGAACGGGAGCGTGGCGTCCGTGGGGTCGGTCAACTCAGAGGTCCCTTCCGAAGGCGATCAGCTGGACGTCGGGTGCCGGCGAGAAGTCGCGCTCGGGCAGCCGGGTGAACCCGGCCCGAGCGTAGAGGCGGTGGGCGTCGGCCATCTCCCTCAGGCTCGACATCACCACCGCCGTGGCGCCGTCGTAGCGGAAGCGGTCGAGCACCAGGTCGACCAGGGCGGCCCCGACGCCGCGGCCGCGGGCGGCCGGGTGGACGGCGAGCATCCGGAACTCGCCCTCGCCCGCCCGGGAGATCTCGCGCCACGACGAGCCGGGCGGGCAGATCGTCACGGTGCCGAGCACGTTCCCGTCGTCGACCGCCACCCACAGCTCGGCCTCCCGGTCGCGGCGGGCCGCGTCGCGCAGCCGGTCGAGGTAGGGGTCGTCCTCGCCGGTCACGAACGCGGCGTACGCCGCCACCGTCACGGCGCCGGCCGGCCCGAGGTCGTCCGGGGTGGCTCGCCGCAGCCGCATCAGATCCCGAAGGTGGCGCGCGGGTAGGCCGCGTCGACGTCGGTGATCACGTTGACCAGGTAGGGCACGTTCGAGGCGAACGCCCGGTCGATGGCCGCCCCGATCTGCCGCGGGTCGGTGACGGTCTCGCCGCCGCCGCCGAGCGCCTTGACCACCTCGTCGTAGGCCGTGCGGGGCGCGAGGTCGGCGATCACGTCGTAGCCGTAGAGCATCTGCATCGGGCCCTTCTCCAGGCCCCAGGCGGAGTTGTTGCCCATGATCATCACGACCGGGAGGTTGTGCCGGACCAGGGTGTCGACGTCCATCAGCGAGAAGCCGGCCGCGCCGTCGCCGAGCAGCAGCACGACCTGCGACGAGGGGCGTGCGATCCGGGCGGCGATGGCGGCACCGAGGCCGGCGCCGAGGCAGCCGTAGGGGCCCGGGTCGAGCCAGCCGCCGGGGCGCTTGGGCTCCACGAACTTGCCGGCGAAGCTGACGAAGTCGCCGCCGTCGCCGATGACCACCGCGTCGTCGGCGAGGCGCGGCACGAGCTCGCCGTAGATGCGTGCGGGGTGGATGGGGTCGGCCTCCGCGGTGAGCAGGGCGCGGTCTCGCTCGATGCCGGCGCGGACGGTGTCCTGCAGCGTGTCGACCCACGCCGTCCAGTCCGGCTTCCGCGGCGAGCGCTCGAGGCCGGCCAGCACGCCGTCGAGCACCGAGGTGAGATCACCGGCGACCGAGGCGGCCAGCGAGGCGTGCGCGGAGAGCTGGCCGGGGGAGTCGGCGACGTGCACGACCTGGGCGTCGCCGAAGACGCCGTAGGAGAGGCGGAAGTCCAGCGGGGTGCCGACCACGACGACCAGGTCGGCCTCCTTGAGCGCCCGGCTGCGGGCCTTGGTGACCAGCAGCGGGTGGCCACCCGGCACGACGCCGCGACCCATCCCGTTGGTCAGCGTGGGCACGCCGGCGGTCTCGACGAGGCGCAGGGCGGCCTCCTCGGCGCGGTCGGCCCACACGTCGGTGCCGAGCACGAGCACCGGCCGCGACGCGTCGGCCAGGAGCGCGGCGACCCGGGCGACCGCCTCGGGGTCGGGCTCGGCGCCGCGCATCGCCCCGACCGCGGTCGGGGCGGCCACCGTGGCCTGGGCGAACAGCTCATCCATCGGGACGTCGACGAAGACCGGCCCGCGGTGGGAGGACCCCGCCGCGCGGAAGGCCTGGTCGAGCCCGGGCGCGACGTCGGCCGCGGTCATCAGCGTCCGGGCGTCCTTGGACACCGACGCCACGATCGGCGGCTGGTCGAGCTCCTGGAGGCTGCCGCTGCCCCACCGGTTCTGCGGGGCGCGGCCGCCGACGACGACCATGGGGGAGCCGGCGAACTGGGCCTGCGCGATCGCGCTCACGCCGTTGGTCACGCCCGGGCCGGCGGTCAGCACGGCCAGGCCCGGGACGCGGGTCAGCTTGCCGGTCGCCTCCGCCGCGAACGCCGCGGTCTGCTCGTGCCGGACGTCGAGCAGGCGCATCGCGGGCTCGGCCTTGACCGCGCCGTCGTAGAGCGGGAAGACGTGGGCGCCGGAGAGGGTGAACATGGTCTCGACGCCGTGGGCCTGCGCGACCGCGACCGCGAGCTCACCGGCGTGGCCACGCACGTGGCCCTCCGGCACGGGGGTGTCGGCGGTCAGGTCGGGCCAGATCTCGGTGGTCTCGGGCGTCGTCGCGTCGGTCATGCCCGCAGGCTATGTGCAACCCACGTCACACGGGGGCCGAAGCGCCCGCCTGCGACAACGAGGGGTTCGTGTGGCGCAGGGCGTCGACCACGACGAGCAGCAGGTCCGAGCGGACCTCCGGCGGGTCGGGCGCCAGCGCGAGCTGGAGGTGCAGCGCGCGCAGGAACGCCTCGGCGTTGCCGCCGGCCAGGTGCGGGTCGCGCGCGTCGTACGTCGCCCGGCTGGACGCCGCCGCGGCGAGGCGGGCGATCCACGGCTCGAGGACCCGCAGCGGCACCTCGTCGCGGCGCAGCACGGTCATCGTGGCCAGGGCCAGACGGTCGGGCTCGCCGTTGACGAACAGGTGGTCCACCGGCAGCAGCACGCGGTCGGCGACCACGTCGAGCACGACGGTCAGCTCCGGCATGGCCAGGTGGGGGGAGCGGGCCAGCGCGGCGAGCGCGTCGGCGCCGTGCGCGACGGCGTGGGCCCAGCCCTTGCCGGGCAGGAACCCGCGGACGTCCTTCTCGCGCAGCAGCCAGGTCGCGACCCGGTCGCCCCACTCGAGCACCTTGCCGGCGGGCACCAGGCCCAGCCGGTTGTCGCGCTCGAGGCACTCGGCGAGCACCCGGGCGGAGTAGCTGCGACGCAGCACGGTGTCCGTGCCGACCTCGCCGAGCCCGGCCAGGAGGCCCGCGGCCATGCCGTCCCCGAGCCCGATCAGGAGGTCGTCGTAGACCCCGCGGGCGATCCAGGTCGCCAGCGCGGGATAGGCGGTGCCGTCCCGCAGCTCGGGGTCCGGATCGCCCAGGAACCGGGTGAGCTCGGCGGTCAGGTCCTCCAGCGGCCGGTCCTGGGGGACCGCGAGACCGCGGTGGTGGACCTGCTTCCAGTACTGCCCCGACATGCCCCCCATCCTGCCAGGGAACCGGCCCGGGACCGACCCGAGGAGGCCTCCGCGGGGCTTCAGTAAGGTCACATTCCGTGCCGACCCTCGCCGACCTGGTGCGCAGCCACACCGACCTCTCCGAGGAGGACGTCGCCTGGCTCCAGCTGTTGCAGGCGGACTGGCAGATCATCGCCGACCTGTCCTTCGCCGACCTGGTGCTCTGGCTGCCCGACCGCGCCGGCTCCGGCTTCTGGGCGGCGGGCCAGATGCGCCCGACGACCGGCCCGACGGCGTACGTCGACGACGTCGTCGGCACCTTCGTCCCCGCCGGTCGGCGCCCCCTGCTCGACACGGCGTACGCCGAGGGCCGGCTGGTCCGCGAGGGCGACCCGGAGTGGCGCGACGACGTGCCGGTCCGCGTCGAGACGATCCCCGTGCGGCGCGCGGGCCGGGTGATCGCGGTCGTCGCGCGCAACACCAACCTGCTGGGCGTCCGCACGCCCAGCCGCCTCGAGCTGTCCTACCTCCAGACCGCCGCGGACCTGACGCAGATGATCGCCCAGGGCTGGTTCCCGGCCACGGGGCAGCGCAGCGACCACGCCGACTCCCCGCGCGTCGGCGACGGGTTCCTGCGCGTCGACGCCCGCGGCCGGGTCGCCTACGCCAGCCCCAACGCGCTCTCGGTCTACCGCCGGCTGGGGCTCTCCGGCGACCTCGCCGGGCTCTCCCTGGCCGACCTCACCCGCGAGCTGGTGCCGCCCCGGCGCCGCCCGGACGAGGAGACGCTGAGCGCGGTGCTCGGCGGGCGGGCGCACCGCGACACCGAGATCGGCACCGACACGGTCTCCTTGATCGTCCGCTCGATCCCGCTGCGTCCGCAGGGCACCCACATCGGTGCGCTGGTGCTGGTGCGCGACGTCACCGACCTGCGGCGGCGCGACCGCGAGCTGGTCACCAAGGACGCCACGATCCGCGAGATCCACCACCGGGTGAAGAACAACCTGCAGACCGTGGCCGCGCTGCTGCGGCTCCAGGCGCGCCGGATCGACTCCGAGGCCGCCAAGCTGGCGCTCGAGGAGGCGGTGCGGCGGGTGGGCTCGATCGCGATCGTGCACGAGACCCTGAGCCAGGCGGTCGAGGAGACCGTCGACTTCGACGAGATCGCCGACCGGCTCGGCTCGATGGTGACCGAGGTCAGCGCGGTCGCCGGGCGGGTGCGCATGGTGCGCGACGGCGGGTTCGGCACGCTGCCCTCGGAGTCGGCGACCGCCCTGGCGATGGTGCTCACCGAGCTGTTGCAGAACGCCGTCGAGCACGGCTACGAGGTCGACGCCCGGGCCGAGCCCGCGGTGCCCGAGGACCTCTCCGCGCTCGGGGAGGACGAGGGGCCCGGGGGCACGATCCGGATGACGGTACGCCGCGGCGAGGGTCGCCTGCGCCTCACCGTCGACGACGACGGGCGCGGGCTGCCCGAGGGGTTCGACCTGGACGGGTCGACCAACCTCGGGCTCTCCATCGTGCGCACGCTGGTCGAGTCCGAGCTCGGCGGACGGCTCGAGCTCGGACCGGTGCCGGCCGGACCGGGGACGCGGGCCTCGGTCGACGTACCTCTGGCGTGAGCGGGTCGGGCGGGGTCGGTCCTCCGGATCAGGCCGTGCGGACGCGGGCCCGGGCGTTGCGGCGCTTCAGCGCGCGACGCTCGTCCTCGCTGAGGCCGCCCCAGACCCCGTGGTCCTGACCCGCCTCGAGCGCCCACGCGAGACACTGCTCGCGCACCTCGCATCGTCGGCACACCTGCTTGGCCTCCTCGATCTGGAGGATGGCCGGACCGGTGTTGCCGATCGGGAAGAACAGTTCCGGGTCCTCGTCGAGGCAGGCGGAACGGTGGCGCCAATCCATGGCTGGGAAATCCCTACTCTCTTCTACGTACGTGCAGGCAAGGGGCAGCTCAGGCCTGCGGGCCCGTGCGGGGGCAACGCGATGTGAACGCATTCACGAGCGAGTGTCCAGCGTGGCAATCTTTAGAACGTTATACAAGCGTTTGCCATGGTCTCTTCCGTCACAGGGGCCACGGCCGACCGGCCTCCGGCGCAGCCGACGGCCCCGGTTAGGCTCGAACGGTGGCCCCGACGGACGACCTCGACACCCCCTCCGGCGACCCGACCGGGCCGGCCGGCGCCCACCCGGTCCCGCTGACCGTCGCGGCGACCGTCGCCGCCGGTGAGGGCCTGGTCCTGCTGGTCCTGGCGGTCCTGGAGATCGCCCACCTCACGCCCGGTCGCGTGACGATGAACCTCACCACCACGGTGTTCTTCCTCGTCTGCGGAGCAGCGATCGTCGCCTGCGCCGCCGGCCTGCTCAAGCACGCGACGTGGTCACGCAGCCCGGTCGTCCTCGCGCAGCTGTTCGCGCTCGGGATCGCCTGGTCCTTCCGCACCGGCGACGCCACCGCCAAGGCGGTCGCGGTCGCGCTCGTGCTCGCCGCGGTCGTCGTCCTCGTGGGGGTGCTGCACCCCTCCAGCACCGCGGTGCTGACCGACGACCCGACCCGCGGCGACGCGGGGGACCCCAACTAGTCCGGACCAGCCGGCTAGTCCGCCTCCTCCAGCGAGGTCCGCAGCTGCACCAGGGTGCGGTTGAGCAGCCGGGAGACGTGCATCTGGGAGACGCCGATCTCCTCGGCGATCTGCGACTGGGTCATGTTCTTGAAGAACCGGAGCAGCAGGATCTTCTTCTCCCGCGGGTCCAGCCGGTCCAGCAGCGGCTTGATCGACTCGCGGATCTCGACGTGCTCGAGGTTGGCGTCGTCGACGCCGATCGCGTCGAGCATCGAGGCCGCGCCGTCCTCGGAGTCGTCGCTGGCGTCCAGGGACAGCGTGGAGTAGGCGTTGCTCGACTCGATGCCCTCGACGATCTCCTCCACGGTGCAGCCGATCGCCTCGGCCAGCTCGCGCGGCGTGGGGGAGCGGCCCAGCGACTGGGTCAGCTCGGCGGTGGCCGAGCCGATCTGCATGCGCAGCTCCTGGAGCCGGCGGGGGACGCGGATGGCCCAGCCCTTGTCCCGGAAGTAGCGCTTGATCTCGCCGATGATGGTCGGCGTGGCGTACGTCGAGAACTCCACGCCGCGGTCGGTGTCGAAGCGGTCGACGGACTTGATCAGCCCGATCGTGCCCACCTGCACCAGGTCCTCGAACGGCTCGCCGCGGTTGCGGAACCGCCGGGCGCAGTGCTCGACCAGAGGCAGGTGCAGGTGCACCAGGTCGTCACGCGCGCGGGCGCGCACGTGCTGCGGGGCGCCGGCGTCGTGCAGCTCGCGGAACAGCTCGGCGCTGCGCAGGCGCGTCAGCTCGATCCCGGTCGGCGGGGAGTCCGCCTCCGTGATCATCTCCTGCGTGCGCGGGGCGTCCATCGTCAGAGCCCGGCACCCAGCGTCGCCTCGAGGTCGTCCCCCAGGTCGAGCGCCTTCATCGTCATCGTGACGCCGAACCGGCCGGCCTCGGTCTGCACCGACGCGGCCGAGGCCAGCGTGGTGAGCACCTGCCAGGCGAAGCTGTCCTCGTCGGGCGCCGCCGGCGCCGCGGCGTCCACGCTCACCGAGACCGTCATCCGGCCCGGCAGCAACCAGAAGCGGCACAGCAGGTCCGAGGCCGGGTCGGCCTCGGAGAGGACCATCGCGCAGGCCTCGCCCACCGCGATGCGCAGGTCCTCGATGTCGTCGATCGTGAAGTCCAGGCGCGCGGCCAGGCCGGCGGTGGTGGTGCGGAGCACCGAGACGTAGACGCCGTCGGCCGGGACCCGCAGCTCGACGTCGGCGCGGTCCTGGTGGGGACCGCTGGCCGTGACAGACATGTGGTTCGTCCTTCTTCGCTGGGACCGTCGGGACGACCTTAGTGGTGCGGGCCCGCCACCGGGTGCTTCCCCCGCGACCGGCCCGGCAAACAGCCCGGCCCTCACCGCCGAGGAGCGTCGTGGGCCGTGCCCACCACGTCCCCTGCGGTGCTCCGGTCGTCGAGCTGGTCGAGCTGGTCGAGCTGGTCGGGGGAGTCGTCGTGGTTGCCCGGCAGGGCGACGAGCGCGGCGAGGCCGCCGACGAGGCACAGCACGCCGATGACCGTGCAGCCCAGGGCCAGCCCGTCGAGGAAGGCGTCGTCGACCGCGGCGGCGAGCCCGGGGACCTGGGCGGCCACGGCGTCGGCGAACCCGACGGAGTCCGCGGCGGCGTCGGCGGTGGGTCCGTCCAGACGTCCCTGCACGGTCGCCAGCAACGAATCGGCGTAGCGGAAGGAGAAGATCGACCCCACGACCGCGACGCCGAGGGTGCCCCCGAGCTCGCGGGTGGCGTCGTTGACGGCCGAGCCGACGCCGGCACGGGCCGGCGGCAGGACCCGCATGATCGACTCGGTCGCCGGGGTGCTCACCAGGCCGATGCCGCCTCCGAGCAGGACCATCTGGGGCACGACAACGCTCGCGTAGGCCACGTCGACCTCGATGGTCGCCACCCACAGGAACGCCCCGCCGAGCATGACCAGGCCGGGGGTGACCACCGCCTTGGTGCCCACGCGGGGCGCCAGCCAGCTGCCGACGATCGAGGCGACCGCGATCGACAGGGCGACCGGCAGGAAGCGGACGCCGGTCTCGAGCGGGGTGTAGTCGCGCACGAACTGGAAGAACTGGGTGATCAGGAAGATGAAGCCGAAGAGGGCGAAGAAGGCGATCGTCACCGCGCCGCAGGCGGCGCTGAAGCGGCGGTCGAGGAACAGCGTCACGTCGATCATCGGGTGGGCCACCGCGCGCTCGATGAGCACGAAGCCGATGACGAGCGCCGCGGCCGCCGCGAAGCCGGCGATGGTGATCGCGCTGCTCCAGCCGTGCTCGGGAGCCTCGATGATGGTCCACGTCAGCGTGCCGAGGGCGGCCACGGAGACGACGAACCCGGGGCGGTCGATGCGCGGCACGTGGGGGTCGCGGGACTCCGGCACCCAGGCCAGGGCCATCGCGATCGTGAGCACGCTGATCGGCACCAGGGCGAGGAAGACGCTGTGCCAGCTGTAGTGCTCGAGCAGGAAGCCGCCGGCCACCGGGCCGAGCGCCACGCCGACGCCGACCGAGGCGCCCCACAGCCCGAGGGCGGACGCGCGGGCGCGCCGCTCGGTGAAGGCGTTGGCGATGATCGAGAGGGTCGTCGGGAAGATGACGGCGGCGAAGACGCCCATGGCCACGCGGATCGCGACCAGGGCGGCGCTGGTGTCGACGAGGGCGGCGGCGGCGCTGCTCAGCGCGAAGCCGGCCAGGCCGAGGACCAGCGCCGGGCGCCGGCCGAACCGGTCGGAGAGGCTGCCCATCGCCAGGACCAGCGCGGCGAACGCGAGGTTGTAGCCGTCGACGATCCAGAGCAGCTCGCGCGTCCCGGCGTCGAGCTCCTCGGCCAGGGTCGGGAGCGCGATGTTGGTGATGGTGGTGCTCAGGTTGATGGTGACCGTCGCGAGGCAGACGGTGAGGAGGACCAGGGACTTCCGGGGCACGGCGCGCTCCTGCTGTAGGCAGTGTCAACATTGAGCGTGGGGCCTCGTGTTGACGGTGTCAACACCCTGCTGCCTGAGGCGTTACGGTGAGGGGGTGCCCGCCGCGACGCCGTACCACCACGGGAACCTGGGCCAGGCCCTGGTCGACGCGGCCGTCGACGCCGTGCGCGAGCAGGGCCCCGACGGCTGGTCGCTGCGCGACCTGTGCCGCAGGGTCGGGGTCTCCCACAACGCCGCCTACCGCCACTTCGCCCACCGCGACGACCTGGTCGCCGTGGTCTCCGCGGCGACGATGACGCGGCTCGTCGAGACCCTCGAGGAGCGGCTCGCGCGCGTCGAGGCCGACGACCCGGTGCTGCGCGCGCGACGCCGGCTGGCCGAGGCCGGACGGGGGTACGTCGACTTCGCGGTCGGCGACCCGCACCTGTTCCGACTGGCGTTCGCCTCCGCCGTCGTCCGCGACCCCGCCCCCGCGCCCGGACGGGACCCCTACGGGGTGCTCAGCCGGGTGCTCGACGACCTCGTCGCCGTCGGCTTCCTCGCTCCCTCGGCGCGTCCGGGCGCCGAGACCACGTGCTGGTCGGCGGTCCACGGCTTCGCCTGCCTCTGCATCGAGGGCCCGCTGCGCGACGCCGCTGAGGCGGCGCGCGCCGCCGAGCTCGACCACGTCCTGGTGGCCATCGACCGCTCGTACGCCGCCACCACCGGCGCCGCCGTCGGCCCCGACGACCTGCGCGCCGCTCGGCCCGGCTGAGGTCGGCTCGGACCCGGATGCACGAGAAAAGGCGGTGGGCGCCGCCGGGTCCCTCGCAGGACTCCGGCGGCGCCCACCGCCCGGACCGCACGCGTGCGTGCGACTCGCGCCTTCGATGAAGGCTCAGGCCTTCTTGTTACGACGACTTCGCAAGCTCAGTCGTCGATGAAGACCAAGCTGGCCTTCGCAAGCTCAGGCCTTCTTGGTCTCCCAGAAGATCTCCGCGATCTCGTCGATCTTGGCGATCAGCTGGTCGGCCTTCTCCGCGTCGAAGACGGCCTTGGTGCCGGTGCCGCCCGCGAGCTTGGTGGCCTCGTTGAAGAGGGTGTGCAGCTGCGGGTACTTCTCGAAGTGCGGGGCCTTGAAGTAGTCGGTCCACAGCACCCACAGGTGGTGCTTGACCAGGTTCGAGCGCTCCTCCTTGATGAGGATGGCCCGGGTGCGGAAGTCGGGGTCGTCGTTGTCGGCGACCTTGCCGATGATGGCCTTGATCGACTCGGCCTCGTAGCGGGCCTGGGCGGGGTCGTAGACGCCGCACGGCAGATCGCAGTGGGCCGAGACCTCAAGAGTGGGAGCGAAGAGTCGCGCGAACATTGCCGTCCTCTCAGGATGGGTGGGTGGTGCGGTGTAGCCCGGACGGTCGCCGAGTGGCGACGCAGCCGCCTGTGACACTACTCCGCGTGGCAGCAGACGCACGAGCAGGTCGCCCGGGCTCGGGACCGGTGCCCAGGATCGGCCTCGCGCACGTCTCCGGGGACTCGATGCGGCCCACGCTCGCCCCTGGCGACCGGCTCCTCGTCGTGCACGGCCGGCTCCCGCGGCCCGGCCGGGTCGTGGTCGCGCGGCTCGCCGACGGGACGGTCGCGGTCAAGCGGGCGGTCGAGCGTCGTACGACGGCGTCCGGCCGGCCGGGGTGGTGGCTGCTCAGCGACGACCCGGACCGCGGGGTCGACTCCCGCCACCGGGGGCCGGTCCGCGACGAGGACGTGCTGGCCGTCGTGGTCGCCCGGGTGTGGCCCCGACCGCGCCGGCTCTGACGCCCACCGCCGCGGGGAGGGGGTGCTGTGACCCATGCCATGGCGGACAGCCGGGTCCGTGCCGGTCCCCTGTGCGAGAGTTGCCGACCATGGCGACACCGCACGAGAACACCGACGCTCCCGAGACACCCCAGGCTGCAGCCCCCGACCACCCCCTCGCCGGGGACCCGGTCTTCGACCTGCACGTAGGCGGCAAGCTCGAGACGGTCTCCACGGTGTCGCTCGCGGGCGCCGAGGAGCTGTCGATGGCCTACACCCCGGGCGTGGCCCGGGTGTGCACCGCGATCGCCGAGGACCCCTCGATGACCCAGCACTACACGTGGGTCCCCAACGTCGTCGCCGTCGTCACCGACGGCACCGCCGTGCTCGGCCTCGGCGACATCGGGCCGGCCGCCGCGATGCCGGTGATGGAGGGCAAGGCCGTGCTGTTCAAGCAGTTCGGCGGCGTCGACGCCGTCCCGATCTGCCTGGACACCACCGACACCGACGAGATCATCGAGACCGTCGCCCGGCTCGCGCCGAGCTTCGGCGGCATCAACCTCGAGGACATCTCCGCCCCGCGCTGCTTCGAGATCGAGGACCGGCTCAAGGAGCGCCTCGACATCCCGGTCTTCCACGACGACCAGCACGGCACCGCCGTGGTCGCGCTCGCCGCCTTGAAGAACGCGCTGCGGCTGACCGGCCGCACGCCCGCCGAGACCCGCGTGGTCATCTCCGGCGCCGGCGCCGCCGGGGTGGCCGTCGCCCGGATCCTGCTCGAGGCCGGCATCACCGACCTCGCCGTGACCGACCGCAAGGGCGTGCTGAGCTCCGACCGCGACGACCTGACCCCCATCAAGCGGGTCGTCGCCGAGCTCACCGCCGACACGACCGGCCGCTCCGGGACGCTCGCCGACGTGCTGGTCGGCGCCGACGTCTACATCGGCGTCTCCGGCGGCACCGTGCCCGAGGAGCACGTGGCGCGGATGGCCGACGACGCGATCATCTTCGGCCTGGCCAACCCGACCCCCGAGGTGCTGCCCGAGGTCGCCCACCGCCACGCCCGCGTGGTGGCCACCGGCCGCTCGGACTTCCCGAACCAGATCAACAACGTGCTGGCGTTCCCGGGCATCTTCCGCGGCGCGTTCGACGTCCGCGCGACGGCGATCACCGAGGGCATGAAGCTCGCCGCCGCCGACGCGCTGGCCGCCCTGGTGGGCGACCGGCTCGCCGAGGACTACATCATCCCCTCGCCGTTCGACGACCGGGTCGGCCCGGCGGTCTCCGCCGCGGTGGCCGAGGCCGCGCGCCGCGACGGCGTGGCCCGCCGCTGAGCGGCTGAGCCGCCGCCGAGAGGGGCACCTGGCCGCCGTGCTCGCCGTCTACGCCGAACGCTTCGCACCCGACGACCCGCTCTCCGCCCTCGTGGTGGGCGAGCAGCCCGAGCCCGTCGCGCCCGAGGGCTGGGCGCGGGTGCGGATCCGGGCGGCCGCGCTCAACCACCACGACCTGTGGACGCTGCGCGGGGTCGGGATCAAGGCCGAGGCGCTGCCGATGGTGCTCGGCTGCGACGGCGCCGGGATCGACGAGGACGGCAACGAGGTCGTCGTCCACGCGGTGATCGGCGACCCCGGCGTCGCCGACGACGAGACCCTCGACCCGGACCGCGCGATCCTCTCCGAGCGGCACTGGGGCACCTTCGCGGAGACGATCGTGGTGCCGCGGCGCAACCTGGTGCCCAAGCCGGCGTCGCTGTCCTTCGAGGAGGCCGCCTGCCTGCCCTCGGCCTGGCTGACGGCCTACCGGATGCTCTTCACCCAGGGCGGCTGCCGCCCCGGCCAGACCGTGCTGGTCCAGGGCGCCGGCGGCGGCATGTCGACGGCGCTGGTCATGCTGGCGCGCGCGGCGGGCCTGCGGGTCCTGGTGACCGGCCGCGACGAGGCCAAGCGGCAGCGGGCGCTGGAGATCGGCGCCCACGAGACGTACGCCGCGGGGGAGCGGCTGCCGGTCAAGGTCGACGCGGTCATGGAGACCGTCGGCCGCGCCACCTGGTCGCACTCGGTGCGCTCGCTGCGTCCGGGCGGCACGATCGTCATCTCCGGGACGACGTCCGGGCCGCAGCCCGACGACGCGGAGCTGACCCGGATCTTCTACCGCCAGCTGCGCGTCATCGGCTCCACGATGGGCACCCGCCACGAGCTCGCCGCGCTCGTCGCGATGCTCGACGCGACCGGCGTCCGGCCGCTGGTGGACCGCGTGCTGCCGATGGCCGAGGCGCGTGCCGGCTTCGAGGCGATGGCCGGCGGCGACCTGTTCGGGAAGGTGGTGTTCACGCTGTGACCACCCAGGCACGCACCCACCTGGTCACCGGCGCCGGGTCCGGGATCGGGGAGCTCCTCGCCCGCCGCCTGCACGAGCGCGGCGACCACCTCGTGCTCCTGGCGCGCACCCCGGCCCGGGCCGAGGAGCTGGCGGCGGCGTACCCCGGCGCCGACGTGCTGGCCGCCGACCTCGCCGACCCCGCCTCGCTGGAGTCCCTCGCGCTGCCGGAGCGGCTGGACTCGGTCGTGCACGCCGCGGGCGTCGTGGAGCTCGGGCCGGTCGCGGAGCTCTCGACCGCCGCCTGGCAGGAGACGCTGGCGGTCAACCTGGTCGCCCCCGCGGTGCTCACCCGGCTCGCGCTGCCGGCCCTGCGCGCCGCCCGGGGGACCGTGGTGCTGGTCAACTCCGGCGCAGGCCTCCACGCCCACGCCGACTGGTCGGCGTACGCCGCCTCCAAGCACGGCCTGCGCGGGCTCGCGGACTCCCTGCGGGCCGAGGAGGGCGGCGCCGGCGTCCGGGTCACCTCGGTCTTCCCCGGCCGCACCGCGACGCGCATGCAGGAGGAGGTGCACCGCCAGGAGGGCAAGACCTACGACGCCGCGGCCTGGATCCAGCCGGCCACGGTGGTCGACCTGGTGCTGCACGTGCTCGACCTGCCCGAGGACGCGGTCGTCCCCGAGGTCGTCGTCAGGCCGCGCTGACCCCGGTCAGGTCTGGGCAGGTCTGGTTCAGGGTCTGGGTCAGGAACGGGACTGCCACTGCAGAGCCCCCACGAGCACCATCCGCAGCTGGGTCCGTGCGTTCTCGGCGAGCTGGCGCTCGAGGTCGGGGCGCCCGGCGGCGGCCAGGATCGACTCGGCGGTCGCCACCATCGCGGTGACGATGAGGTTGCTCAGCACACGCAGGTCCTCGCTGGACCAGTGCTCGGTGCCGGGCAGGCGCGCGATGTCGGTGGCGAGCTCCCGCTCGCACAGCTCGATCTCGTGCCGGATCGCCTCGCGCACCGACGGCGGGCCGGCCGCCCGCTCGCGGGCGATGAAGCGGAAGTGCTGGCGCTGCTGGTGGACGTGCTCGACGAGGATCCGCACCGAGGAGTCCACGATGTCGGTGTACCCGCCGGCAGCGCCGTCCCCCCGGCGTACGTCGCGCAGCATCGCGCGCAGGGACACGAACGACTCATCGACCAGCGCGAGGCCGAGCGCCTCGATCGAGTCGAAGTGGCGGTAGAAGGCGGTGGGCACGATGCCGACCTCCTTGGCCACCTGGCGCAGCGAGAGCGCCACCAGGGAGCTGTCCTCGCACAGGTCCAGCGCGGCGTCCATGATCGCGCGGCGCGTGCGCTCCTTGCGCTCGACCCTGGTCTCGGACATCGGCTCATCGTAGCGCTCGTCACACCGCCGGAGGACGTGTGTGCACGCTCACCCCCAGTCGGGTTGACCAGGGGCGGGAAATTGGGGAACTTGGTGAGTGCACATCCGTTCACTGACGCCGTGCACCACCGAAGGAGCAGCCCCATGGGCATCGCCACCTCCGTCCTCCGCAGCCGGGCCGTCGCCGCCCTCGCCTCCCCGCACGGCGTCGACAGGTACCTCGAGCTGGTCAACCCGATGTGGGCAGCCCACGAGGTGCGCGCCCGCGTCGTCGACGTCCACCGCGAGGTCGACGTCCCCGGGCACCCGCCGGTCGCGACGATCACCCTGCAGCCCACCTCCACCTGGCGCGGCCACCGGGCCGGCCAGCACGTGCAGGTCGGCGTCGAGATCGACGGCGCACGGCGCACGACCCGGGTCTTCACCATCTCCAGCCCCGACAGCCGGCCAGGGGACCGGTTCACGATCACGCTGCGGGCCAACCCCGACGGACTCGTCTCCCGCTACCTCATCGAGCGTGCCCGGCCGGGCACGATGGTCCACCTCTCCCAGGCCCAGGGCGAGTTCGTCCTGCCCGACGCGGTGCCCGAGCGGATCCTGCTGATCTCCGGCGGCTCCGGCATCACGCCGGTGATGTCGATGCTCCGCTCGCTCCAGCGCCGCACCCACCGCGGGCAGGTCACCTTCCTGCACTACGCGCAGAGCCCCGAGCACCAGATCTTCGCCGCCGAGCTCGACGAGATCCGCCGGTCCGGGCACGGCATCGACGTGCGGCTGCTGCACCCCGAGCTCGGTGACCCGGCCCTCTCCCCGGCCTACCTCGAGCGGCACGTGCCGGGCTACCGCGACGTCCCCACCTGGGCGTGCGGGCCCGCGCCGCTCATCGAGGCCGTCCAGGGCGCGTACGGCGACTCCCCGGCGCTGCGCCTGGAGTACTTCAAGCCGCCGCGGGTCGCGGGCTCCGACGCGGCCGAGGGCGACGTCGTCTTCAGCCGCTCCGGGGCCTCCGGCGCCAACACCGGCGACACCCTGCTCGACCAGGCCGAGGCGCTCGGGCTGACGCCCGAGTCCGGTTGCCGGATGGGCATCTGCTTCTCCTGCGTCTCCCGCAAGAGCGAGGGGACCGTCCGCAACGTGCTGACCGGCGAGGAGTCCTCGCTCCCGGACGAGGACGTCCGGATCTGCGTCTCCGCCCCGGTCGGCGACTGCACCGTCGACCTGTGACCACCGCCCGAACCAGCGGAAGGACCACCATGACCACCACCCAGCACGCCCCGACCACCGACACCGCCACCGACACCGCCACCGACGCGCCCGCCGGCCCGATCACGGGTCGGCTCACCGCCGAGCAGCTCGAGACCTTCGGTGCGGAGATGGACGCCATCCGCCAGCGGGTGCTCGCCGAGCTCGGCGAGGACGACGCGACGTACATCCGCAACGTCGTGAAGGCCCAGCGCGCCTTCGAGGCCGCCGGCCGGGCCCTGTTCTACCTGCCGCCGGCGTGGCCGCTCGCCGTCGCCTCGCTCAGCGTCTCCAAGATCCTCGACAACATGGAGATCGGGCACAACGTCATGCACGGCCAGTACGACTGGATGGGCGATCCCGGCCTGAGCTCGCGGATGTATGAGTGGGACAACGTGTGCCCCAGCGAGCAGTGGAAGTACAGCCACAACTACATCCACCACACCTACACCAACATCCTCGGCAAGGACCGCGACATCGGCTACGGCGTCCTGCGGATGGACGAGGACCAGCCGTGGCACCCCTACTACCTCGGCAACCCGGTCTACGCGTTCCTGCTGATGGTCTTCTTCGAGTGGGGCGTGGCGATGCACGACCTCGAGGTGGAGAACCTCGTCGCGGGCAAGCGCAAGATCGAGGACAACAAGGCCCTGCACGCCGGGATCATGCGCAAGGTGCGGCGCCAGGCGCTCAAGGACTACGTGCTGTTCCCCGCGCTGACCGGCCCGCTCTTCCCGCTGACCTTCGCGGGCAACGCGACCGCCAACCTGGTCCGCAACGTGTGGGCGTTCAACATCATCTTCTGCGGCCACTTCCCGGCCGGCGTGGCGACCTTCTCCCAGGAGGAGTGCGAGGACGAGAGCCGCGGCCAGTGGTACTTCCGCCAGCTGCTCGGCTCGGCCAACATCACCGGCGGGAAGCTCTTCCACGTGATGACCGGCAACCTCAGCCACCAGATCGAGCACCACCTCTTCCCCGACCTGCCGGCCCGGCGCTACCCGGAGATCGCCGAGCAGGTCCAGGAGATCTGCGAGCGCTACGAGCTGCCGTACAACAACGGACCGCTGGGCAAGCAGCTGTTCAGCGTCGCGCGGAAGATCTGCCGGTTCGCCCTGCCCGACCGGCGCAGCGCGGACGTCGCGACCGCGCAGGCGGACGAGACGGTGGTGGCCGCCTGAGGGCGGCCCCGCCACACTGGCAGCCATGAAGGACCACCTGAGCAAGGCCGAGATCCGCAAGGACGCCGTGCAGGGTGCGGTCGAGGCGACCGCGACCACCATCGGCGAGGTGACCACGATCCTCACCCGTGCCGTGCGCGACGTCGCCGGCGCGCTCGGCGGGCTGGCCACCGAGGTCTTCGAGCTCCGCGACGCCGCCCGGCGTGCCTCGCAGGAGGCGGACGACCCCGCCGAGGAGCTCCCGGAGGGTTGATCAGCCGAAGGACATCTGGAAGGCGTTCATCCGGAACGACGCGATCGCGCGGCGGCCGGCGAGCCAGCCGAGCGGGCCGTCGGGGTCGAACTCCCAGGCGCCCCAGCACGGCATCGCCTTCGTCGTCCCCTGCAGGGTCGCGCGGCGATCCTCGTGGTCGGTGTCGGCGATGCCGGGCTGCCAGGTCTGGCCCTTGAACGGCACGCGGGGCGCGAGGCCGGCGGCGTCGGTGAACCGGGCGCTGGCGATCGGGCGGCGGTCCAGCGAGGCCGACCACTCCGTGCGGGCGAACGGGCCGCGGCGCTCGGACTCCAACGTGAAGTCGCACAGGTCCTTGGGGATCGCCCACAGCTCACGGCCGCCGGCGACGGAGGCGGGGGAGTCCACCCAGATGTCGGTGATGCTGACCCGGCGCCCGCGCGACCCGGGCACCTTGATCGGCCGGGCCACCAGCAGCTCGGAGTAGGTCAGCGGGCTCGGCTCCTCGTAGGAGACGAACGCGGCGCCGTACACGCCGGCCGGGCGCATCTCGTCGACCGCGGTCGGGACGCGGAAGAGGGAGACGAACAGCTGCCCGGTCATCGGCCAGGGCGCGGCCGGGTAGGCCGGCGCTCCGGGCGAGGGGGTGGTCGAGGAAGCGGCGGAGGGCTCGGTCACCCCCCGATCATCGCGTCAGTCCTCGGGGTCGTCCAGTCTCGCCAGCCACGTGGCGAGACGCTCCACGGCCGTCTCGAACTCCGGGTGGGTGTCGGTGAACACCTGCAGCTGCTCGGCGAGCCAGGCCAGGGTGACCTCCTCCTCGCCGCGGCGGCGCTCGAGCTCCTCGATGCCTCGATCGGTGAAGTACATCTCGTCTCCTCGTGTGCTGGTCCCCAGACGCGAGATGGCCCGCGTCCTGACGGACGGGGCCACCTCGCGTGCGTGTGTCGCGACCGGTCAGGCGAAGGCCTGCGCCAGCAGCTCCTTCTGCTCGGCCTGGTGCCGCTTGACCGTGCCGACGGCGGGCGAGGAGGACGCCGGGCGGGTCACCGGGACCACCTTCGCGTCGACCTCGGGCCACACGTTGAGCTGGTAGTGCGGCCACGGACCCATGTTGCGCGGCTCGTCCTGCACCCAGCGCACCTCCTTGAGGTGGGGGTAGCGGGCGATCTCGGCCTTGATGTCGTCGATCGGGCGCGGGTAGAGCTGCTCGACCCGGCCGATCGCGAAGCGCTCGCCCTGCTCCTGCTTGCCCCGCTCGACCATGAGGTCCCAGGTCACGCGACCCGAGCACAGCAGCAGCGTGTCGACCTTCTCGGGGTCCGCGGCGGCGTCGCCGACGAAGGGACGGAACGTCCCCTCGGTGAACTCCGAGGGCTGCGAGGCGGCCTCCTTGCGCTTGAGCATCGACTTCGGCGTGAAGACGATCAGCGGGCGGTGCCGCTCGCCGAGCGCGTGCTGGCGCAGCAGGTGGAAGTACGACGCCGGGCTGCTGGGCTGCGCGACGACGAACGCCTCGTCGGCGGCCATGGTCAGGAACCGCTCGATCCGCGCGGAGGAGTGGTCCGCGCCCTGGCCCTCGTAGCCGTGCGGCAGCAGCAGGACCACGCCGGACTGCTGGTTCCACTTGCTCTCGCCGGAGGTGATGAACTCGTCGATGACCGTCTGGGCGCCGTTGACGAAGTCACCGAACTGCGCCTCCCACAGCACCAGCGCCTCGGGGCGGGCCACCGAGTAGCCGTACTCGAAGCCGAGCGCGGCGTACTCCGAGAGCAGCGAGTCGTAGACGTGGAACTTCGCCTGGTCCTCGGTGAGTGAGCTCAGCGGGGTCCACTCATCGGCGTTGGTCCGGTCGATGATCGTCGCGAACCGCTGCACGAAGGTGCCGCGGCGCGAGTCCTGGCCGGCCAGGCGGACCGGCCGCCCGTCCATGAGGAGCGCACCGAAGGCGAGGATCTCGCCGGTGCCCCAGTCGATCGGGCCGTCGGTGATCGCCTGCGCCCGGCGCTGCAGCTGCGGCATCACCTTCGGGTGGACGGTGAAGCCGTCCGGCGGCGTGGTGTAGGCGTCCGAGATCCGCTTGAGGACCTCCGGGGAGATCGCGGTGCGCGCCTCGCCGGCCGGCTTGTCCGGGTAGTCCGGGACGGTCGTCCACTCCGAGGGCTGGGTGCTGGCCTCGCGCACCTCGGTGAAGACCCGCTCGAGCTGCTGCTGGTAGTCGCGCAGGACCTGCTCGGCCTCCTCCACCGTGATGTCGCCACGGCCGATGAGGGACTCGGTGTAGAGCTTGCGGACCGAGCGCTTCTGCTCGATGAGGTCGTACATCAGCGGCTGGGTGTACGACGGGTCGTCGCCCTCGTTGTGACCGCGGCGGCGGTAGCAGACGAGGTCGATGACGACGTCCTTGTTGAACGCCTGGCGGTACTCGAAGGCGAGCCGGGCGACGCGGATGCACGCCTCCGGGTCGTCGCCGTTGACGTGGAAGATCGGCGCCTGGACCATCCGCGCCACGTCGGTGGCGTAGAGGGAGGACCGCGAGGAGCCCGGCGAGGTGGTGAACCCGACCTGGTTGTTGACGATCAGGTGGATCGTGCCGCCGGTGCGGTAGCCGCGCAGCTGGGAGAGGTTCAGCGTCTCGGCGACGACGCCCTGGCCCGCGAACGCCGCGTCGCCGTGGACGAGCAGCGGCAGCACGGGGTAGTCGGCGCCCCGGTCGAGCACGTCCTGCTTGGCTCGGGCGATGCCCTCGAGCACCGGGTCGACCGCCTCGAGGTGGGAGGGGTTCGCCGCGACCGAGACCTTGATCCGGTCACCGGAGTCGGCCTCGAACTCGCCCTCGGCGCCGAGGTGGTACTTCACGTCGCCGGAGCCCTGGACGGTCCGCGGGTCGATGTTGCCCTCGAACTCCCGGAAGATCTGGGAGTACTTCTTGCCCACGATGTTGGCGAGCACGTTGAGGCGACCGCGGTGGGCCATGCCGATCGCGACCTCGTCGAGGTCGGCCTGGGCGGCGGCCTCGCAGATCTCGTCGATGACCGGGATCGTCGTCTCGCCGCCCTCGAGGGAGAAGCGCTTCTGGCCGACGAACTTGGTCTGCAGGAAGGTCTCGAAGGCCTCGGCCTGGTTGAGCTTCAGCAGGATCCGCAGCTGCTCCTCGCGCGGCGGCTTCTTGTGCGGCTGCTCGACGCGCTCCTGGATCCACTGGCGCTGCTCGGGATCCATGATGTGCATGTACTCGATGCCGGTGGTGCGGCAGTAGGAGTCACGCAGCGTGCCGAGGATGTGGCGCAGCTTCATGAAGCGCCGGCCCTCGCCACCGAAGGAGCCGGTGGGGAACTCGCGGTCGAGGTCCCACAGGGTCAGGCCGTGGGACTCGATGCGCAGGTCGGGGTGGCTGCGCTGGCGGTACTCCAGCGGGTCGGTGTCGGCCATCAGGTGGCCGCGCACGCGGTAGGCGTGGATCAGCTCGAGGATCCGGGCCTGCTTGTCGATCTCGTCGTCGTGGGAGGCCGAGACGTCGGCGTTCCAGCGGATCGGCTCGTAGGGGATCCGCAGCGAGCGGAAGATCTCGTCGTAGAACCCGTCCTGGCCCAGGAGGTACTTGGCGACCTGGCCGAGGAACTCACCCGACTGCGCGCCCTGGATGACGCGGTGGTCGTAGGTCGAGGTCATCGTCAGGATCCGGGAGATCGCGTTGCGCGCGATCGTCTCCTGCGAGGCGCCCTGGAACTCCGGCGGGTAGTCCATGGAGCCGACGCCGATGATGGCCGCCTGGCCCTTCATCAGGCGCGGGACGGAGTTGTTGGTCCCGAGCCCGCCGACGTTGGTGAGGCTGACGGTCGTGCCGGAGTAGTCCTCCATCGTCAGCTTGTTGTTCTTGGCCTTGCGGACGATGTCCTCATAGGCGGTCCAGAACTGCGCGAAGTCCATGGACTCGCAGCCCTTGATCGAGGGGGCGACCAGCTGGCGGCTGCCGTCGGCCTTGACCTGGTCGATGGCCAGGCCGAGGTTGATGTGCGGCGGGGTCACCATGGTCGGCTTGCCGTCGACCTCGTCGTAGGTGTTGTTCATCGCCGGCAGCGCCTTGATCGCCTTGATGATGGCGTAGCCGATGAGGTGGGTGAAGGAGACCTTGCCGCCACGCGCGCGCTCGAGGTGGCCGTTGATGACGATCCGGTTGTCCCACAGCAGCTTGACCGGGATGTTGCGCACCGACGTCGCGGTCGGGACCGACAGCGAGATGTCCATGTTCTTCGCCGTGGCCGCGGCGATGCCGCGCAGCACGGTGTACGACGGCTCGTCGGCGGCCTCGGTGCGGTCGGCGGGGCGCGACTCCTTGGGCGTGGGGGAGGAGGTGCCCTTGGCGGGCTCGGCCGCCTTGGTCTCCGGTCGCGGGGTGGCCTTGGGCTGGGCCTTCGCCGGGGCGGCCGGCTTGTCGGCGGCCTTCTTCTCGGCGGGCTTCTCAGCAGCCTTCGCAGCAGGCTTCTCAGCAGGCTTGGCGGGGGCCTTCGCCGCGGGCTTCTCGGCGGCCTTGCTCGAGCCGTTGCTCGAGCCGTTGCCCGACCCGGCGAAGTACTTCACCCACATCGGGTCGACGCTGCCGGGGTCCAACTTGTACTGCTCGTGCATCTCCTCGACGAGCCACTCATTGGCTCCGAAGTCTGCGGGTGGCTCCGAGCCGGAGGAACGTTCGGAGGACTGGTTGCCAGAGGACTGCGGCACGACTTGCTTCGCCTCTTCCCAAGTGAGCGCGCGGGGTGGGTGTGTCGGTGGCCAAGGCTAGTCCCCCGGGGAAGCAAATGCCCCGGTCAGGGTCGCCTATCGGGCACGGTATGACCGGATGCACACCGGCGTGGCTTCTCCGTCGGAGGGGGCCCGGGGCGAGCATGGGTCCGGTTCATCGACGTACGAGCTTCCAGGGAGTGGTCCAGGGATGTCCACCACCCTCCGCGGGACCGCGCCGCGCCGGGCCCGCCGGCCGCTGGCGAGGACCGCGGCGGCGCTCACCCTCAGCCTCGCCCTGTCCTGGGGCGCGACCGCGTGCTCCGGCGACGGCGACGAGCCCGCAGGCGACCGGACCGCCGGCCAGCGGCACACGACCGCGGCCCCGGCGCCCGAGGGCCCGCTGCCGACGACCACGACGATCGGCCGGGTGACCGGCCGGCTCGCCGCCGACCGGCGTCGGCCGCTGAAGCGCCAGGTCGCCCGCGTCGTGGACGGCTGGCTCGACGCGGCGTACGTCGGCGGGGACTTCCCGCGGGTGGGCGGGTTCCGCCAGGCGTTCCCCGGGTTCAGCAGCGGGGCGAAGGACGAGGCCCGGCGCGACCTGCGGCTGATGACGAACGTCGGGATCGCCGGACGGATCACCGGCGTCGACGTACGCCGGCGTGAGCTGCGGCTCGACGTGCTCGCGGTCCGCGGCCGTCCCGCCGGCGTGACGGCGCGGGTGCTCCTCGTCTTCGAGACCGAGGGCGACGTGCGCCGCCGCGACCGGGTCGCCGGACGGCTCTACCTGACCTGGCGCAACGGCGGGTGGCAGGTCTTCGGCTACGACGTCTCCCGGGGGAGGGCTCGATGACGGCTCCGTTCCGACCGTTCCGACCGTTCCGGCGCTCGGTGCGCGCCGGCGTCCTCGCGCTGGTGCTGGCGACCGCGGCGCTCGTCGTGCCCGACGCCGCCGTGCACCGCACCGACGTGCTGCTGGTCCAGGCCGACCGCGCCGAGGGCGTGGCGGTCCGCGACCGCGACGTGCTGTGGGTCCTCGCGGTCGGCTCCGACGCCCGGCCCGGCGAGAAGATGACCCGGGCGCGCGGCGACGCCATCCAGCTCGTCGGGCTCAACACCCGCACCGGCTCGGCCGTGGCCATCGGCATTCCCCGCGACTCCTGGGTGCCGATCCCCGGCCACGGCTACGGCCGGGTCAACTCGGCGCTCACCTACGGCGGTCCGGGCCTGATGGGCCGCACCGTCGGCAACCTCGTCGGCGTGCAGCCCGACTACGTCTTCGTGACGCGCTTCCCCTTCTTCGAGGACATGGTCGACGACATCGGCGGCATCCACGTGCGCAACCCGCGTGCGTTCTCCGATGAGAACCTCAAGCCGCTCGGGTTCGACCGTGGCCGGATCAAGCTCGACGGGTACGGCGCCATGGCCTTCGCCCGGATCCGCAAGACGCTCGCCGGGGGCGACTTCGACCGCTCGGCCAACCAGCAGCGCGTGCTGCGCGGCATCCAGCAGGCCGTGCGGGCCCGCGCCGACGAGCCGGGCTTCATCGAGCGTGGCGTGCTGAGCGTCCTGGAGCACATGCACACCGACCTGCCGCCGGGGGAGCTGTTCCGCCTCGGCCAGGCCCTCGCGCACGTCGACCCCGCGAAGGTGACCACCTGCGTGGTCGGCGGCTCCATCGGCAACGTGGACGGCGCCTCGATCGTCCGCCCCTTCGTCGCCCAGGCCCGCCGCTACGGCGCCGCGGCCCGCGACGACGCCTCCCTCCGCGGCTGCTGACGACCGCTCCCACCGACCGCCCACCGTCGAGGTGGCACCCGTGCAGGGTCGAGGTGGCACCCGTGCAGGGTCGAGGTGGCACCCGTGCAGGGTCGAGGTGGCGCCCGTGCAGGGTCGAGGTGGCCTCGCCTGCTCCTGACCCATGCAGGAGTGCCACTTCGGCGGTGCAGGACTGCCACTTCGGCGGTGCAGGAGTGCCACTTCGGCGGTGCAGGTGTGCCACGTCGGCGGGAAACGGCGACCGGGCCGGCCCCCTGGGAGGGGACCGGCCCGGTGCGGGTGGGTCAGGTGGTGCGGTGGAGCGGGTGGGTCAGCGGGGGAAGATGCGGCCCGAGGAGGACGCGAGGTCCAGGAGGCCGATGCCCGCGAGGTTGAGCTGGAGGCCGTGGACGCCGGTGCCGTGGTAGCTCTTCCCGAACAGCTTGCGGAAGCTCAGGAAGTTGTCGTCACCGAGGTCGTAGGACTCCCCGGCGCGGAGCCGGACGGGCTTGCCGTTGTGCGAGATCTGCAGGTACTTCGTGGTCACGGTCGGCTTGACCTGGGCGGACTTCGCCGTCCGCTTGAGGTTGACCAGCGAGGAGAGGCCCTTGACCTCGAGGCCGAGGATGGGAACGGTCACGGTGCCGAGGTCGGTGCCGATGAGCGCCTTGGCGGCCTTGCCCTTGCCGTACTTGCCCATGGTCTTGTAGGTCACGCCGGTGACGTTGACCAGGCCGCCGAGCAGCGAGTAGTTCGCCGCCTTCGTGGTCTGGACCTTGCCGTCGGTGCCGCCGCACGGGATCGAGCGCTGGCCCAGGTTGCCGACGTTCAGCAGCGGGACGTCGCCGAGGATGTTGGCGCCCGAGGCGGTGCCGCGGAAGACGCCCGCGGGGCCGGCCTTGGTGATCTGGGTGCGGGCCCGACCGAGCTGGAGGACGGTGTCGTTGCCGGTGGCGTTGATGAGGACCTTGAGCGCGTACGCCTCGGAGGTGCCCTGCTTGGCCGTCGCCTTGCCCGAGGAGGCGCCGAGGCCGATGCCGCCGAGGCCCGGGATCTCGATCATCTTGCCGGGGCCGAGGCTCGTGAGCAGGCCGATGACCTGGTTGACGATCTGGGAGATCGGCGCGGTGACCTGGTTGAGGATGTCGAGGAGGGCCGCCAGCGGGGTGCCGTCGACGACGGATCCCTCGTAGTCCAGCGAGATGCCCTTGAAGCCGAAGGACTCCTCGTGGCCGTAGCTCTTGCCGTCGTGGAAGGCGTCGGCGACCGACTGGAGGCCCTCGATCTTGAGCTTGGGCAGCTTGCCGAGGCCCGGCAGCTCGAGGCCGCCGATGGACACGTCGCCGACGGTGCTGACGCCGCGGACGCCGGTGCGGTTGCCCTGCTTGTAGGTCTGCGAGGTCTGCTTGGTCACCGACAGGTCGATGAGGCCCTCGGGCAGGACGCCGTCGGTGATCTCGTCGAGCGGGGCGAGGATCGAGCTCTTCTCGGCGACGCGACCGGCCATGGTCGTGCAGCGCTGCTGGGCGTAGCCGCCCTTGAGGGCCCGGAGCTCGACGCCCTCGAGCAGGAGCTTGGTGCCGAAGACGTCGGCCTTGTAGCCGAAGCCGGTCTTCTCCAGGCGGCCGGAGGAGGTGAGCTTCCCGGCGGGGGCGGAGACGACGGCCCGGGGGGCGGTCTCGGCCGTGGCGGTGGGGGTGACGACGAGGGCGCCGGCGAGGCCGGCCGCGCCGACCGCGGTGACCGCGATCGCCCTGCTCAGGGACTTGTTCACGCTTTCCTGCTTTCGTAGCTCGAGCCGCTCGACCCTCCCCGGCCGGGCGACGTCGGATCCTGGTGGCGGGACCGCGAGGGTCCGGAGCCGGGGGACCAGCCGGGGCCTGCCCTCCGAGAGGCGGCCCGGGGAAGCCACCTCTACGCCTGCAACGGGCACTCTGCACGTTCGTTACGTCGGTCACGCCCGGGGCGCGGACGTGTCTAGACCTCGCCGGCAGTCGATGGACGCGGCACGAGAGGGCCGGGAACGACGAACGGCCTCCCGGATCACCGGGAGGCCGTTCGGTCGAGGGCGCCTCCGGCAGGATTCGAACCTGCGACACCTGGTACCGGAAACCAGTGCTCTATCCCCTGAGCTACGGAGGCATGCGCTCCCAGACGTCCGGGAGTGCGGTGGAACCGTACCCGCCCCGGGCCGTGCGGGAGAAACCGACACCCGCGGATACGCTTGGAGGGTGACTCCCGCACAGCTCTCCACGACCATCGTCGCTGGCCTGACGGCCCTCGTCGAGCAGGGTGCGCTCACCCTGCCCGACGGCGTACCCGCGGAGGTCACCGTGGAGCGACCGCGACAGAAGGGGCACGGCGACTACGCCACCAACGTCGCGCTCCAGCTCGCCAAGAAGGCGGGCACCAACCCGCGCGCCCTCGGCGAGCTGCTCGCCGAGCAGCTGCGCGCCGCCGACGGCATCGCCGGCGTCGAGGTCGCGGGGCCTGGCTTCCTCAACATCAGCGTCGAGACCGGTGCCCAGGGGCAGGTCGCGGCGGAGATCGTCGCGGCGGGGGACTCCTACGGCCACACCGAGACACTCGCCGGGCAGCGGATCAACGTGGAGTTCATCTCCGCGAACCCGACCGGCCCGCTCCACCTCGGCCACACCCGCTGGGCGGTCCTCGGCGACGCGATCGGCCGCGTGCTCTCGGCCGCCGGCGCCGAGGTGACCCGCGAGTTCTACATCAACGACCGCGGCGTGCAGATGAACCACTTCGCCACCTCGATCATCGCGGCCGCGACCGGCCAGCCCACGCCGACCGACGGGTACGCCGGCGCCTACATCGAGGACCTCGCCCGCGCCGTCGGCGAGGCGCAGCCGGGGATCTTCGACCTGCCCGAGCCCGAGCGGCTCACGGCGGTCCGCGCCAAGGGCTACGAGCTGCAGCTGGCCGAGCAGCAGGCGCAGCTCGACGCGTTCCAGACCCACTTCGACGTGTGGTTCTCCGAGCAGTCCCTCCACGAGAGCGGCTCGGTCCCCGAGACCCTGCAGCGGCTCAAGGACCTCGGCCACGTCTACGAGGAGGGCGGTGCGCTCTGGATGCGCACCACCGACTTCGGCGACGACAAGGACCGCGTCCTGATCAAGTCCGACGGCGAGCTGACGTACTTCGCCTCCGACACCGCCTACTACCTCAACAAGCGGGCGCGGGGCTTCGACCACTGCATCTACCTGCTCGGCGCCGACCACCACGGCTACGTCGGCCGGCTCAAGGCGATGGCCGCGTGCGTCGGCGACGACCCGGAGAAGACGCTGGACGTGCTGATCGGCCAGCTGGTCAAGATCCTGCGCGACGGCGAGGAGCTGCGGCTCTCCAAGCGCGCCGGCACGATCGTGACCCTCCAGGAGCTGTCCGAGGAGATCGGCGTCGACGCGCTGCGCTACTCCCTGGCGCGCTACCCCGCGGACAGCCCGCTGACCCTCGACGTCGCCGAGATCACCCGGGCCTCCAACGACAACCCCGTCTACTACGTGCAGTACGCCCACGCCCGCACCTGCCGGATGATCGAGAACGCCACGGCCCTGGGGATGGCGCTGCCGGCCGACGGCGCGTTCGACCCCTCGCTGCTCGACCACGAGCGCGACGGCGCGCTGCTGCGGGCGCTCGCGGAGTTCCCCCGCGTCGTCGCCTCCGCCGCCGAGCTGCGCGAGCCGCACCGCGTCGCGCGCTACCTCGAGGCCGCCTCCTCGGTGTTCAACAAGTGGTACGACACCAAGGAGTGCCGCATGCTGCCGCAGGGCGACGAGCCGGTGCGCCCGGCCAACGAGGCGCGCCTGGTGCTGACCGTCGCGACCCGCACGGTCCTGGCCAACGGCCTGCGCCTGCTGGGCGTCTCCGCCCCCGAGCGCATGTGAGGACGAGGACCCGATGACGCACGAAGCAGGGTGGGCCCACGCCCCCGGGGCCTTCCGGGGCCCGTCGTGGCTGCGCCCGCCCGCCGACCCCAACGACCTGGTGCCGCAGCTGTGGTCGACCACGGCGCACAAGGACGACGCGGGGGTGCTGACCGTCGGGGGAGTGCCGCTGACCGACCTGGTCGCCGAGCACGGCTCGCCGGCGTACGTCCTGGACGAGGAGGACTTCCGCACCCGCGCCCGGGCCTTCCGCGACGCGTTCGCGGCCTACGAGGTCTACTACGCGGGCAAGGCGTTCCTCTCCACCGCGGTCGCGCGCTGGGTCGCGGAGGAGGGCCTCTCCCTCGACGTGTGCAGCGGCGGGGAGATGGCGGTCGCCGAGCGCGCCGGCTTCCCGATGGAGCGGGTCGGCTTCCACGGCAACAACAAGTCCGAGGCCGAGCTGCGCCGCGCCGTGCGCAACGGCGTGGGCCGGATCATCGTCGACTCCTTCACCGAGATCGAGCGGCTGGACCGGATCGCCGCCGAGGAGGGCGCGACCGCGCGGGTGATGGTGCGGGTGACCGCGGGCGTCGAGGCCCACACCCACGAGTACATCGCGACCGCGCACGAGGACCAGAAGTTCGGCTTCTCGATCACCTCCGGCGCCGCCCTCGAGGCGGTACGTCGCGTGGCGGCCGCCGGGGCGCTCGAGCTGCGGGGGCTGCACTCCCACATCGGCAGCCAGATCTTCGACTCCTCCGGCTTCGAGGTGGCCGCCCGGCGCGTGCTGGCCCTCCACGCGGCGGTCGCGCGGGAGCTCGGCACCGAGATGCCGGAGATGGACCTCGGCGGCGGCTTCGGGATCGCCTACACCACCCAGGACGACCCGGCCGACCCCGCGCGTCTGGCCACGGAGATGACCCAGATCGTGGAGCACGAGTGCCGCGCGCTGGGCCTCGCGCAGCCGGCGCTGTCGATCGAGCCGGGCCGCGCGATCGTCGGCCCCTCGATGTGCACGGTCTACGAGGTCGGCACGGTCAAGGCGGTCAGCCTCGACGGCGGCGCCTCGCGCGCCTACGTCTCGGTCGACGGCGGGATGAGCGACAACATCCGCACCGCCCTCTACGACGCCGACTACTCCTGCACCCTCGCCTCCCGGCGCTCCGACGCCGACCCGGTGCTCGGTCGCGTGGTCGGCAAGCACTGCGAGGCCGGCGACATCGTGGTCAAGGACGAGTTCCTGCCCGGCGACCTCGCGCCCGGCGACCTGTTGGCGGTCCCCGGGACCGGCGCCTACTGCCGCTCGATGGCCTCCAACTACAACCACCTGCTGCGTCCGCCGGTGATCGCGGTTCGGGACGGGGCGTCGCGCGTCCTCGTCCGGCGGGAGACTGAGGACGACCTGTTGGCAACTGACGTGGGTGATCTGTGATGGAGGGCGACAAGCGACCCGACAAGCTCCGGGTGGCGGTGCTCGGCTGCGGCTCGGTGGGTTCGCAGGTGGTGCGGCTGCTCCAGGAGCAGGCCGGCGACCTGGCGGCCCGGGTGGGCGTGCCGGTCGAGCTGGCCGGCGTCGCGGTGCGACGGCTGGACGCGCCGCGCGAGGTCGAGGTGCCGGCGGACCTGCTGACCACCGACGCGGTGGGCCTGGTCAGCCGCGACGACGTCGACCTGGTCGTGGAGGTGATCGGCGGCATCGAGCCCGCCCGCTCGCTCATCCTGACCGCGCTGGAGAACGGCGCGAGCGTCGTCTCGGCCAACAAGGCCCTGCTCGCCGAGGACGGTCCGACGCTGTTCGAGGCCGCCGAGAAGGCCGGCCGCGACCTCTACTACGAGGCCGCCGTCGCCGGCGCGATCCCGATCCTGCGGCCGCTGCGCGAGTCGCTGGCCGGTGACCGGGTCACCCGCGTGCTGGGCATCGTCAACGGCACCACCAACTTCATTCTCGACAAGATGGACACCTCGGGTGCCGGGTTCACCGAGGCCCTCGAGGAGGCCCAGGAGCTCGGGTACGCCGAGGCCGACCCGACCGCCGACGTGGAGGGCTTCGACGCCGCCGCGAAGGCCGCGATCCTCGCCTCGCTGGCCTTCCACTCCCGGGTGACCGCCTCCGACGTCTACCGCGAGGGCATCTCCGAGGTCACCGCCGCCGACGTGCAGTCGGCCCGCGACATGGGCGCGGTGGTCAAGCTGCTCGCGATCTGCGAGCTGCGCGAGGGCGAGGGCGGCGAGGAGGCCGTGGCCGTCCGCGTGCACCCCGCGATGATCCCGCGCTCCCACCCGCTCGCCTCGGTCCGCGAGGCCTACAACGCGGTGTTCGTGGAGTCCGAGGCCGCCGGCCAGCTGATGTTCTACGGTCCGGGCGCCGGCGGCTCGCCGACGGCCTCCGCGGTCCTCGGCGACCTGGTCACGGTGGCCCGCAACCGCCTCGCCGGCACCCGCGGCGCCGGGGAGTCGGCGTACGCCGACCGCGCCGTGCTGCCGATGGGGGAGACCCGGACGCGCTACCACGTGGCGATCGACGTCGACGACCGCGCCGGCGTGCTGGCCGCGGTGGCCACCGCCTTCGCCGAGCACGGCGTCTCGATCCAGACGGTCCGCCAGGAGGGCCGCGACGACGACGCCCAGCTGGTCGTCGTCTCCCACGAGTCGACCGACGCGCAGCTGAGCGCGACCGTCGCGCACCTGCGCGACATGGAGATCGTCCGCGAGGTCACCTCGATCATGCGGGTGGAAGGGGAGCACGAGTGAGCACGCGCACCGCCACGCACCAGTGGCGCGGGGTCATCGAGGAGTACCGCGACCTCCTGGAGATCCCCGCGGGCACGCCCGCGGTCACCCTCCGCGAGGGCGGCACGCCCCTGGTCCACTCCGCCTGGCTCTCCGGGATCACCGGGGCAGAGGTGTGGCTCAAGGTCGAGGGCAACAACCCGACCGGGTCCTTCAAGGACCGCGGCATGACCGCCGCGATCTCGGTCGCCAAGGCCGACGGCGCGCAGGCGGTCGTCTGCGCCTCGACCGGCAACACCTCGGCGTCGATGGCGGCGTACGCCGCGAAGGCCGGCCTCAAGCCGCTCGTGCTGGTCCCCGAGGGCAAGATCGCGGCCGGCAAGATGGCCCAGGCGATCATGCACGGCGGCCAGGTGATCATGGTCCGCGGCAACTTCGACGACTGCCTGGCCCTGGCCCGCCAGCTGGCCTGGGACTACCCGGTCGCGCTCGTGAACTCGGTCAACCCGGTGCGCCTGGAGGGGCAGAAGACCGCCGCCTTCGAGATCGTCGACTTCCTCGGCGACGCGCCCGACTACCACCTGCTGCCGGTGGGCAACGCCGGCAACATCGCGGCGTACTGGCTGGGCTACAACCAGTACGCCGACCTCGGCATGGCCACGAAGAAGCCGGTCATGCGCGGCTTCCAGGCCGAGGGCGCGGCGCCGCTGGTGACCGGGGAGCCGTTCCCGGACCCCGAGACCAAGGCGACCGCGATCCGGATCGGCAACCCCGCCTCGTGGAAGCTCGCCGAGGCCGCGCGCAACGAGTCCGACGGCCGGTTCGCCGCGGTCAGCGACGACGCGATCCTGGCCGCGCAGCGCGAGCTCGCCTGCCGCGACGGCGTCTTCGTCGAGCCGGCCTCCGCCGCCGGCGTCGCCGGTCTGCTCCAGGAGCTCGCGGCGGGGGAGTCCTACGCCGGCAGCACGGTCGCCATCACCGTCACCGGCCACGGGCTCAAGGACACCGCGACCGCGCTCGAGGGGTACGCCGCCAGCGGGCACAGCGTCGTCGACACCGTCATCGACGCGGACGTCAGCGCGGCGGCCGAGGCCGCCGGCCTGAGGTGACCCGGTTCGTCGGCGGGCCGGTGCGCGTGAGCGTCCCGGCCACCTCGGCCAACCTCGGCCCCGGCTTCGACAGCCTGGGCCTGGCCCTGGACCTGCGCGACGTGCTCGAGGGCGAGGTGCTCGCCGAGGGGCTCGTCGTCGAGGTGACCGGAGCCGGCGCGGAGGCGGTGCCGCTCGACGAGTCGCACCTGGTCGTCTGCGCGATGCGCACCGCCTTCGAGGCGCTCGGTGCCCAGCCGCCGGGGCTCCGCCTGCGCTGCGAGAACGTCGTGCCGCACGCCCGCGGCCTCGGCTCGTCCTCGGCGGCGATCGTCGGCGGCCTGGTGTTGGCCCGCGCGCTGGTCGCGGACGGCGCGGCCGTGCTCGACGACGCCGCCCTCTTCGAGCTGGCCGCCCGCATGGAGGGCCACCCCGACAACGTCTCGCCGGCGCTGCACGGCGGCTTCACCATCTCCGGGCACGACGACGACGGCTTCTGGACCGTCCGCTCGCCGGTCGACCCGCGGATCTCGGTCGTCGTCCTCGTCCCGCCGGACGGCGTCGCGACCGAGGTCGCCCGCGGGCTGCTGCCCGACCGGGTCCCGCACGCGGACGCGGCCGCGGACGCCGGGCGCACGGCTCTCCTGGTCGCGGCCCTCGCCGGCCGGCCCGAGCACCTGCTGCGCGCGACCCGCGACTACCTCCACCAGGACCAGCGCCGCCCCGCGATGCCGGCCTCGCTGGCGCTCGTCGACGCGCTGCGGACCGACGGCGTCCCGGCCGTCGTCTCCGGCGCCGGCCCCACGGTGCTCGCCTTCGTCGACGGTCCCGAGGCGCGCGACCGGCTGCTCGGCCGCTGCCCCGAGGGATGGGTCGCCCACGCGCTCGCGATCAGCGACGACGGCGCCCGGGTGGTCGGGTAGCGGCTCACCGACGCGCCCGCCGCGCCGATCCGGGCCGAGCGGCGGCGGGCCGTTCCCGCCGGTGATACATTGACGACGCGCCGTACACCAGGCGTGGCACCGCGATGTGACTCCCGGCCGACGCCGGAGCCGCAGGGTGCACCACTCCCTCTCGTTCGTCACGGAGATCCTCCGTGCACCGCCTCCGCCTCGCCTGCCGGCGAACGGGGCGTGAGCCGGGAGCCTTGACGAGCAGCCGGAAGGTCCGCGGTGAGCGGCCCCGGCACTGACGACGTGGGAAGGACCCCCTCACGTGACTGAGACGATCGAACCCTCCGCCTCGGGCGGACCGGCACGCAAGCGTGGCGGTGGGCTCAGCACGATGCTCATCGCCGACCTCCGCTCCATGGCGGGCGGGATGGGCATCGCCGATGCGGGCACGATGAAGAAGGCCCAGCTCGTCGAGGCGATCAAGGCCGCCCAGACCGGTGGGCGCCCTGCCCCGGCGCGGGCCGCCGAGCCGGAGACCACGCAGGTGGCGCCGCCGGTCGCGGACGACGCGCCGGTGGAGCGTACGACGCGTCGCCGCGCCGCGAAGCGGGCCCAGGGCGCGCCCGAGGCGGCCGCCGAGCAGCCCGCCGAGCAGCCCGCCCAGCAGCCCGCCCAGCAGCCGGAGCGGCAGGACCGGCCGGCACAGGTCGCCGCCGAGGCGCAGCCCGAGCTGCCGGTCGCGCAGGCCGAGCCGGCCGCGCAGTCCGAGCAGTCCGAGCGGACCGCTGCCCAGGACGGCGAGCGCCGTCGGGAGCGCAACCAGGACCGCCAGCAGGACCGCCAGCAGCGCCAGGGCCGCAACCGCCAGGACGGCCAGCAGGACAAGCAGGACGGCTCCAAGCAGGACGGCCAGAAGCAGCAGCAGGACAAGCAGCAGGACGGCCAGAAGCAGAACCGCGACCGCGACCGCGACCGCGAGCGGGAGCAGAACCGCGAGCGTGACCGTGAGCAGAACCGCGAGCGTGACCGCGAGCAGAACCGCGAGCGGGAGCAGAACCGCGAGCGCGAGCGGGAGCAGAACCGCGAGCGCGAGCGCGAGCGGGACCGCGACCGCGACCAGAACCGGGACCGCGACCAGCACGACGACGACCTCGACGGCTCCGGCCGCAGCCGCCGTCGCCGCGGCCGGGACCGCGACCGCCCCCGCGGCCAGCGCAACGAGCCCGACACCACGATCCTCGAGGACGACGTCCTCGTGCCGGCGGCGGGCATCCTCGACGTCCTCGACAACTACGCGTTCGTGCGGACCAGCGGCTACCTGCCCGGCCCCGACGACGTCTACCTGTCGCTGTCGATGGTGCGGAAGTTCGGCCTGCGGCGCGGCGACGCGATCGTCGGCCAGGTGCGCCAGCCCCGCGAGGGGGAGCGCCGCGAGAAGTTCAACCCGATGGTGCGGGTCGACAGCGTCAACGGCGCCGACCCCGAGGTCGGGAAGAACCGCGTCGAGTTCGCCAAGCTCACCCCGGTCCACCCGACCGAGCGGCTGCGCATGGAGACCGGCTCGGGGAACATGACCGGCCGGGTCATCGACCTCGTCGCGCCGATCGGCAAGGGCCAGCGCGGCCTGGTCGTCTCGCCCTCGAAGGCCGGCAAGACGATGGCGCTCCAGTCGATCGCGAGCTCGATCACCACCAACAACCCCGAGTGCCACCTGATGGTCGTGCTGGTCGACGAGCGGCCCGAGGAGGTCACCGACTTCGAGCGCTCGGTCAAGGGCGAGGTCATCGCCTCGACCTTCGACCGGCCGCCGGCCGACCACACGATGGTCGCGGAGCTGGCGATCGAGCGCGCCAAGCGCCTGGTCGAGCTCGGTCACGACGTGGTGGTGCTGCTCGACGGCCTCACCCGCCTGGGCCGCGCCTACAACCTCTCCGCCCCCGCGAGCGGCCGGATCCTCTCCGGAGGCGTCGACTCGGCCGCGCTCCACCCGCCCAAGCGTTTCTTCGGCGCGGCGCGCAACATCGAGAACGGCGGCTCGCTGACCATCCTCGCCACGGCGCTGGTCGAGAGCGGCTCGAAGACCGACGAGGTCATCTTCGAGGAGTTCACCGGCACCGGGAACATGGAGCTCCGCCTGCGGCGCGACCTCGCCGACCAGCGGCTCTTCCCGGCCATCGACGTCCTCGCGTCCGGCACGCGGCGCGAGGACCTGCTGCTCTCCTCCGAGGAGCTCGCGATCATCGCGAAGCTGCGCCGGGTGATGTCGAACGTCGAGAGCCCGGAGGCGCTGGAGCTGCTCCTGGAGCGGTTGCGGTCCTCGAAGACCAACATCGAGTTCCTCATGCAGGTGCAGCGGACCACGCCTGCTGCGAGCGCCGAGGGCTGAGCGGACACGTGATCCCGCGCCCCGCCCGGCGGTCGCCCCTCGATCTGGGCATCCACCGTCGGACGGGGCCCGGGACCCGTAGGCTGACCCAGCGCGGGTGGGGCAGACGCCGTCCGGCACCAGCAGATGACTCCCGGGGAGGGAACTGTGGCACGCATCCTGGTCGCTGACGACGACGTCGACATCCGGGAGCTGGTCGAGTTCAAGCTCTCGACCCTCGGGCACGACATCGTCGCGGTCGCCGACGGTGCCGCAGCCGTCGCGGCGTGCCAGGCCCAGCGGCCCGACCTCGCCGTGCTCGACGTGATGATGCCGGGCTTCTCCGGGCTCGACGCCATCCGCGTGATCCGCGCCGACCCGGCGTTGGCCGACCTGCCGGTGATCCTGCTGACCGCCCGCGCCCAGGAGTCCGACGTGGAGACCGGCTTCGACTCCGGCGCCGACGACTACATCACCAAGCCGTTCAGCCCGCGTGAGCTCGCCTCGCGGGTCGAGGCCCTCCTGGCGCGCGCGGTCTGAGCCCCGCCCCGCCACAGCGCATGACCCGCCACAGCGCATGACGACCTCGCAGCCCGGGCGACCGGACCCCACGAGCGTCGGCGGGCGCCCGGCGGCGCGGCTGCTCGCGCCGGTCCTGCTGCGGGTCGGGCTCCTCGTCGCCCTGACGGCGGCGATCTGCGTCGCCGGGGTGCTCGCCTCGACGCGCGCCCTGGACCACCTCACCAGCGAGCTGCTGCCCGCCGCGACCGCGAACGAGGACGTGCTCCAGGACCTCACCGACATGAACGCCGCGGTCGGGGCCTATGCCCGCAGCGGGGACCGGGAAGCGCTCGACGACTACGAGCAGGCGCTCCGCCGGCTCCCCGGCCACGCGCAGCGGGTGCGCGAGTTCGCGCGCGACGACGCCGACCTCGAGCTGCTGGTCACCCGGCAGCAGGAAGCCCTGGACGCCTGGGTGACGCGGTACGCCGACCCGCGGGTCGCGGCGCCCGCCGGCCCGGGGACGTTCGACCGGCAGCGCTACCAGCGGGGCCAGCGGCTCTTCGACGAGGTCCAGGAGGCCCACCAGGCCACCCACGAGGAGTTCGACCGCCGGCAGCGCGAGGCGAGCTCGGACGCGGAGTGGCGCTTCCGGTCGACCATCGTGGCCGTCGTCGTGCTGGCGCTCATCGGGTGGTTCCTGCTCGGCCGGTCCCGCCGCCGGCTGGACCGCGAGCTCTCCGCGCCGCTGCGCGCGATCGAGGCGACCGTCCAGCGGCTCGCCCGCTCCGAGTCCGACGTCCGCGCCGAGGTCGCCGGGCCCCGGGAGGTGCGGGCGGTCGCGGTCGCGCTCAACGAGCTCATCGAGCAGCAGTCCCGCGCGCGGGCCGTCGAGTCCCGCATCCAGGCCGAGCTGCGCGCCCTCGACACCGCGCGCGACGACTTCGTCTCGAACGTCTCCCACGAGCTGCGCACCCCGCTCACCACGATCAGCGGCTACCTCGAGCTGGTCGCCGAGGAGTTCGAGGGCGACATGGCCCCGCGCCACGAGCGGATGCTGGTCGCCACGCGCCGCAACGTCGGTCGGCTCCGCGCGCTGATCGACGACCTGCTCATGCTCTCCAAGGCCGAGAACCGCGGCACCGACCTCGAGCAGGTCGACCTCGACCAGGTCGTGCGCGACGCCGCGACCGACGTACGGATCGCCGCCGCCCGCCGGGGGATCGCGGTGACCGTGACGGCGCCGGGTCGGCCGCTGCCGGTGCTCGGCGATCGCGCCATGCTCAACCGCGCCCTGCTCAACGTGCTCAGCAACGCGGTGAAGTTCAGCCGCGACGGCGCGCCGGTCGAGGTCGAGATCACCGAGGCGACGGGGCAGGTGCGCGTCGCGGTCCGCGACCACGGCATCGGCATCCCCGCCGGCGAGCTCGACCGCCTCGGGACCCGCTTCTTCCGCGCGACGAACGCCGTCCGCGACGAGATCGCCGGCACCGGCCTGGGCGTGCGGATCGTCCAGACGATCATCGACAAGCACTCCGGGCAGGTCCTCATCGACTCCGAGGAGGGCGTCGGCACGACGGTGACCCTCTCCCTGCCCCTCCTCGGCGACCCGGTGCCCCCGGCGACCCCGGCGCCGGAGTCATCGACGACCCAGGAGCCGACCCCGCAGGAGGTCTGAGCGGAGCCCGCGCCCGGGGAACAACCGCGATTGGGCCGGCGTTCTGACCGGTGGCACAATCTCGTGCTGGTTCCGGTTCACGTACCTGCCGCAGGGCGCGGCGGACGACCCGGCGACTGAGAGGACACCATGAAGAAGGACATCCACCCCGAGTACGTCGAGACCAAGGTGACCTGCACCTGCGGCGCCGAGTTCACGACCCGCAGCACCGTGACGTCCGGCCAGATCCGCTCCGACGTCTGCTCGCAGTGCCACCCGTTCTACACCGGCAAGCAGAAGATCCTCGACACCGGCGGCCGCGTCGCCCGCTTCGAGGCCCGCTACGCCAAGGCAGCCAAGAAGTAGCTGCCTCCGAGCGCCGGTCCCTGCCGTCATGGTGGGGGCCGGCGCTCGTCGCATGTCCGGGCCCGCCGGGGCCGGACCCTTTCCGTCGTACGTCAGCTCCCCAGGAGGCTCACCGGTGTTCGAGGCCGTCGAGGGCATGCTCGCCGAGCACGAAGGGCTCGAGCAGCAGCTCGCCGCGCCCGAGACCCACGCCGACGCCCGGCTGGCCAAGCGGCTCAACCAGCGCTACGCCCAGCTCTCGGCGGTCATCGGCGCCTGGCGCGACTGGCAGCGGCTCGGTGACGACCTCGGGGCCGCCCGCGAGCTGGCCGCCGAGGACCCCTCCTTCGCCGAGGAGGCCGAGGCGATCGCGCCGCGGCTGGCCGAGGCCGAGGAGCGGCTGCGGCGGCTCCTCGTGCCCCGCGACCCGGCCGACGACAAGGACGCGATCCTCGAGGTGAAGTCGGGGGAGGGCGGCGAGGAGTCGGCGCTGTTCGCCGGCGACCTGCTGCGCATGTACACCCGCTACGCCGAGGGGCGCGGCTGGAAGGTCGAGCTGCTCGACGCCACCGAGTCCGACCTCGGCGGCTACAAGTCGGTGACGGTGGCGGTCAAGGCCAAGGGGACCCCCGAGCCTGGCGAGGCGCCGTACGGCATGTTGAAGTTCGAGGGCGGCGTCCACCGCGTCCAGCGGGTCCCGGTCACCGAGTCGCAGGGCCGGGTGCACACCAGCGCCGCCGGGGTCCTGGTGCTGCCCGAGGCCGAGCAGGTCGACGTCACCATCGACGAGAACGACCTGCGCATCGACGTCTTCCGCTCCAGCGGGCCGGGCGGGCAGAGCGTGAACACCACCGACTCCGCCGTCCGGATCACCCACGTGCCCTCCGGCATCGTGGTGTCCTGCCAGAACGAGAAGAGCCAGCTGCAGAACAAGGAGCAGGCCATGCGGATCCTCCGCGCCCGGCTGCTCGCCGCCGCGCAGGAGGCCGCCGACGCCGAGGCGAGCGACGCCCGGCGCAGCCAGGTCCGCACCGTGGACCGCTCCGAGCGGATCCGCACCTACAACTACGCGGAGAACCGGATCTCCGACCACCGCACCGGCTACAAGGCCTACAACCTCGACCAGGTCCTCGACGGCGACCTCCAGCCGGTGCTGTCCTCCTGCCTCGACGCGGACCTCGCCGCGCGGCTCGAGGCGCTCGAGCAGTGAGCGCGCCGACCCCGCGCCGCGCGCTGCTCGCCGAGGCGACCGCGCGGCTGCGCGAGGCCGGCGTGGCCAGCCCCGAGCACGACGCCGCCGAGCTGCTCGCCCACGTGCTCGGCACGACCCGCGGGCGGCTGGTCCTCCTCGACGAGGTCGCCCCCGCCGCGGTGGAGGAGTACGCCGCGCTGGTCGCGCGCCGCGCGGCGCGCGAGCCGCTCCAGCACCTGACCGGGTCGGCGTGGTTCCGCCACGTCGAGCTGGCGGTCGGGCCCGGGGTGTTCGTGCCGCGGCCCGAGACCGAGCTGCTGGCCGGCTGGGCGATCGAGCGGGCGACCGCGGTGGCCGAGGCGGGCCGGACGCCGGTGGTGGTCGACCTGTGCACCGGCTCCGGCGCGATCGCCAAGGCGCTGGCCGACGAGGTCCCGCAGGCGCAGGTCCACGCCGTCGAGCTCGACGAGGCCGCCCACCGGTGGGCGGAGCGGAACCTGGCCGGCACGGGGGTCGACCTGCGCCAGGGCGACCTGGCCACGGCGTTCGACGACCTGGCCGGCGCGGTCGACGTGGTCGTGTGCAACCCGCCGTACATCCCGCTCGAGGCGTGGGAGTCGGTGGCGCCCGAGGCCCGCGACCACGACCCGCACCTCGCGCTGTTCTCCGGTGACGACGGGCTGGAGGCGATGCGGGTGCTCGAGCGCCGCGCGGCGCTGCTGCTGCGGCCCGGGGGAGAGGTCGGGGCCGAGCACGCCGACGTGCAGGGCACCTCCGCGCCGGCGGTCTTCACCGCCACCGGACGGTGGACCGAGGTCCGCGACCACCCCGACCTGGCAGGTCGGGCGCGCTTCGTGACGGCGCGACTGGCACGATGACCAGGTGAGCGAGCGCTACCCGACCGACACCGAGGAGGCCCGCGAGGCGGCCGTGGAGGCGGCGACCCTGGCGGTCCAGCGCGGCGAGCTCGTCGTGCTGCCGACCGACACCGTCTACGGCATCGCCGCGGACGCCTTCGACCCCGACGCCGTCCGCGACCTGCTCGACGCCAAGGGCCGCGGGCGCGACATGCCGCCCCCGGTCCTCATCAGCTCCCCGACCACGCTGGACGCCCTCGCGGTGCGCGTGCCGGGCTACGCCCGGGCGCTCGTCGAGCGGTTCTGGCCGGGGCCCCTCACGCTGGTGTGCCACCAGCAGACCTCCCTGCAGTGGGACCTCGGGGACACCCGCGGCACGGTCGCGGTGCGGATGCCCGACCACCCGGTCGCCCTCGAGGTGCTCGAGCGCACCGGCCCGCTGGCCGTCTCCTCGGCCAACCTCTCGGGGATGCCCGCCGCCACCGACGCCGAGCAGGCCGAGGAGATGCTCGGCGAGGAGGTCGCCGTCGTGGTCGACGCGGGGGAGTCGCCCGGTGGCGAGGCCTCCACGATCGTGGACTGCACCGGCGACCAGGGCCGGATCCTGCGCCGCGGGGCGCTCTCGCTCGAGGCGCTCAACGAGGTGCTCGAGCCGCTCGGCGCGACCCTGACCGACGAGGGCCAGGCGAGCGCCTAGTGCGGGAGTACCTCCTCGTCTTCCTCGTGGCCGCGACGGTCACCTACCTCCTCACCGTCGTGGCCCGCGAGATCGCGATCCGCACCGGCGCCGTCGCCGCCGTCCGCGACCGCGACGTGCACGACGAGCCGATCCCCTACCTCGGCGGGCTGGCGATGCTCGGCGGGCTGGTGGCGGCGTACCTCGTCGCGCGCGAGCTGCCGTTCCTCTCCCTCAGCGGGCCCTTCGTCTTCCGCGACGCCGGCATCGTGCTCATCGCGGGCGCGCTGATCTGCGCCGTGGGCGTGCTCGATGACATCTTCGAGCTCGACGCGCTCACCAAGCTCGGGGGACAGGTGCTCGCGTCCGGCTTCCTCATCGCGTTCGGGATCCAGTACGTCTTCTTCCCGCTCACCAACGGCGAGGTCTTCGCCATGGATGCCTCGCAGGCCGCGCTGCTGACCGGGTTCGTGGTGGTGGCGACGGTCAACGCGGTGAACTTCGTCGACGGCCTCGACGGGCTCGCGGCGGGCGTGGTCGGCATCGGCGCGATCGCCTTCTTCGTCTTCTGCTACCAGCTCACCCGGCTCAACGACGCCCCCCGTGCGACGACCGCGGCGCTGCTCAGCGTGGCGCTGGCGGGGGTGTGCGTGGGCTTCCTGATCCACAACTTCCACCCCGCCCGCCTGTTCATGGGCGACTCGGGCTCGATGCTCATCGGCCTGGTCCTCTCGGCGAGCGCGGTGACGCTGACCGGGCAGTTCTCGGGCACCGAGATCGCCCGCGGCGGCGACGGCACCCAGGCGAGCCTGCTGCCCACCCTGCTGCCGATCCTGCTGCCGGTCTCGATCCTGGTGGTGCCCCTGCTCGACCTGGTGCTGGCGGTCGTGCGCCGCACCCGCGCGGGCCGCTCGCCCTTCGCCCCCGACAAGCAGCACCTGCACCACCGGCTGCTCGAGATCGGGCACTCCCAGCGCCGCGCCGTCCTCATCATGTGGCTGTGGGCCGCCCTGATCGCCTTCGCCACCGTCAGCGCCAGCCTCTACACCGGCGTGTGGGTCTGGGTGTCGGTCGGGCTGCTCACCGCGGTCACCGTCGTGCTCACCTTCGTGCTCCCCGTGGTGCACAAGCCGAAGGTCCTGGAGGCACTCGATGAACCCTCCGCCGAGACCTTGTGATAGTTTTCACGAGCGGTCCGGAAGGGCCGTGACGACCGCATTCCCTCCCAGAACGGCCGCCGACATGACGACCGAGACCCTGCGCCGACCGCGCCGCACCACTGGTGCTGGACGTGGCTCAGGAGCGGCGGTCATCGGTGGTGCCGCGCTCGGTTCGCTGGCCCTCGGCGTGCTCGCCGCGGTGGTCGGTGCGCTGGTCGACGGTGCGCCGGCGGCGTACGGAGCTCTCGTGGGAGCCGTGCTGGCGGTCGCCGTGATGGTCTTCGGCTCCTCGACGGTGAACGTCGTCGCCGGGCTCATGCCCGGGGCGTCGTTGCTGTTCGCCCTGCTGACCTACGCCCTGCAGCTGCTCGTCGTCCTGGTGGCCCTCGCGGCCCTGGACGGCATCTCCGGACCGGGGGAGACCCTGTCCCGCGGATGGCTCGCGGGGACCCTGATCGGCACCGTCCTGGGGTGGCTCGTGGTGCAGGTGGTGCTGGCCTCGCGGGCCCGCATCCCCGCGTTCGACCTGCCCGACGAGGACGACCGAACCGGTGGTGAGGCGTGATCGCGCAGCCTGCTAAGGTCCGGACCGCAATGAGTCAGCAGGAGCCGCCCGATGCTCCCGAGGACACCCCTCAGGGCGACCCCTGGCAGGCATTCAGCCAGATCGTCGCGGGCGTGCTCCTCTACGGCGGAGCCGGCTGGCTGGCGGACCGCTGGCTGGGAACGTCGTACCTCGTGGCCATCGGGATCGTGATCGGTGCCGGCCTGAGCCTCTACGCGGTCATGAAGAAGTTCGGCCACGTGCCGCCGACAAGCCCGAAGAAGTGACGTACATGAAGGAGACACGGCGTTGATCGCTGGCAACCTCGCAGCCGCGCTCGTCCCGATGGCCAGCAGTGGTGGGGGATTCACCCCGCCGGGCCCCGCGGACTTCGACCTGCCGCCGATCATCGGTGGCGTCACCAAGCCCATGGTGCTGGTCGTCCTCTCCGCCGTGCTGATCTTCGCGGTGACCTACGCGATGTCGCGCAAGGCCGAGCTGGTCCCCGGTCGCCTGCAGTTCGCGGGCGAGTGGGCCTACGGCGGCGTCCGCAACGGCATCGCCCGCGAGGTCATCGGCAGCGAGCACTACCTGCGCTTCGTGCCCTACCTGTTCACCCTCTTCGCCTTCGTGCTGGTGAACAACTACTTCGGCATGGTCCCGCTCATCCAGTTCCCGACGTTCTCGCACTCGGGCTACGCCTACGGCCTCGCAGCCCTGAGCTGGCTGCTCTACAACGGCGTCGGCATCCAGAAGCACGGCTTCTTCGGCTACCTCAAGCACACCTGTGTGCCTGCCGGTGTCCGCGGCCCGGTGCTGCTGCTGATCGCGCCGCTGGAGTTCCTCTCCAACATCCTGGTTCGTCCGGTCACGCTGGCGCTGCGTCTGTTCGCCAACATGTTCGCCGGCCACCTGCTCCTCATCCTGTTCGCGCTCGGTGGTGAGTACCTCCTGCTGGAGGCCTTCTCCCCGATCAACGCGGTGGGCGGCGTCCTGGCCTGGGTCATGTTCTTCGGAGTCTCGCTCCTGGAGCTCCTGGTGATGTTCCTCCAGGCCTACGTCTTCACCCTGCTGACCGCCATGTACGTCTCAGGTGCTGTCGCCGACGAGCACTGAGCAGCACACCGTGCCCGTCGGGCACCGTGAGCACCCGAGAAGAGAAACTGAAGCAGTACCAAACCGAAAGGAACCCTCACCGTCATGAATGGTGACATCAACGGCTCGCTCAACATGCTCGGCTACGGCATCGCCACGATCGGCCCCGCCCTGGCCGTGGGTCTGATCTTCGCCGCCTACATCAACGGTGTGGCCCGCCAGCCCGAGGCGCAGTCGCGCCTGCAGTCGATCGCGATCCTCGGCTTCGCGCTCGCCGAGGCGCTCGCGATCATCGGCATCGCGCTCGCCTTCGTCCTTTCCTGACGCGCGACCCCCAGACCGGAGTGACCCATGCGTGAATCGATCCAGGCGGCGGAGGAGCTGAATCCGCTCATCCCGCACGTCTCGGAGATCATCCTGGGGGCCGCCGTCTTCCTGGTGCTGCTCCTGGCCATCCGGAAGTTCGTCGTCCCCAACTTCGAGCGCGCGTTCGCCGAGCGCACGAAGGCGATCGAGGGCGGGCTCTCCGCCGCCGAGACCAAGCAGGCCGAGGCCGACGCGCGTCTCGCCGAGCTCGAGAAGCAGCTCGGCGACGCCCGGCACGAGGCCGCGCGCATCCGTGAGGAGGCGCGCGAGCAGGGGGCGCGGATCATCGCCGAGATGCGGGAGCAGGCCCAGGCCGAGTCCACCCGCATCGTCGAGCACGGCAAGGCGCAGATCGAGGCCGAGCGCCAGCAGGCGGTCACCTCGCTCCGTGCCGAGGTCGGCACCCTGGCGACGTCCCTCGCCGGACGGATCGTGGGGGAGTCGCTCGAGGACGAGGCTCGCCAGCGTCGCGTCGTCGACCGGTTCCTCACCGACCTCGAGGCCGGCACGCCGGGCCGGAACTGATGGAGGAGCGCTGATGACCTCGTCGTTCCGCGGCGCCTCCGCCGAGTCCGTGGCAGCCCTCACCGACGGGCTGCGGGGTGCGGTCGGTGGTTCGCCCGAGACCGCTGCCGTCGTCGCCGGTGAGCTGTTCGGGGTCTCGCAGACCCTGCGTGGCGAGGGCTCCTTGCGCCGCTTCGTCTCCGACGTGTCCGTGCCCGACGAGGCCAAGACCGGTCTCGTCGGGCAGGTCTTCGGCGGCAAGGTGGCCGAGGCGACCCTCTCGGTGGTCCGCTCCGCGGTCTCGCGCCGGTGGGTCTCCGCCGGCGACCTGCCGAAGGCGCTGGAGCACCTCGGTGTCGTCGCGGCCGTGGCGTCGGCCGGCGACCAGGCCGGGCGGCTCTCCGATGAGCTGTTCGCCTTCGCCCAGGCCGTCAAGGACGCCCCCGAGCTCCGCGACGCGCTCTCGGACCCCGCTCGCGCGCTCGAGGACAAGGCCCGCCTCGTGCGGTCCCTGCTCGAGGGCAAGGCGCTCCCGGCGACGACCACCCTCGCGGTGCAGTCGCTGGCCGGCACCTACCGGACGGTGGCGGTCGCGCTCGCCGAGTACCAGAAGGTCGCTGCAGAGGTGCAGAACCAGGGCCTGGCCACCGTGCGGGTCGCGCGTGACCTGTCCGGCGCCGAACGGGACCGGCTGGCCGAGGTCCTCTCGCGCCAGTACGGGCGGCCCGTGCACCTCAACCTGCTGGTGGACCCCACGGTCCTCGGCGGGATCCGCGTCGAGATCGGTGACGATGTCATCGACGGCACGGTGTCCAGCCGCCTCGACGACGCCCGGCGTCGTCTGGCCGGCTGACCCACCCCTCACTTCACAGCTGTAGAGACAAGAGAGAAGGAACCGAGATGACGGAGCTCTCCATCCGTCCGGAGGAGATCCGCGACGCGCTGCAGAAGTACGTCGCCGACTACCAGCCCGAGGCCGCGAGCCGCGAAGAGGTCGGCGTCGTGGCGGAGGCCGGTGACGGCATCGCCCGCGTCAGCGGCCTGCCGTCGGCCATGGCCAACGAGCTGCTCGAGTTCGAGGACGGCACCCTGGGCCTGGCCCTGAACCTCGACACCCGCGAGATCGGCGTCGTCATCCTCGGTGACTTCGACAAGATCGAGGAGGGTCAGAAGGTCCGCCGGACCGGCGAGATCCTCTCGGTCCCGGTCGGCGAGGGTTACCTCGGTCGCGTCGTGGACCCGCTGGGCAAGCCGATCGACGGCCTCGGCGACATCGAGACCTCGGGTCGCCGCGCCCTGGAGCTCCAGGCGCCGTCGGTGATGCAGCGCAAGTCGGTGCACGAGCCCCTCGCCACCGGCATCAAGGCGATCGACTCCCTGACGCCGATCGGCCGTGGCCAGCGCCAGCTGATCATCGGTGACCGGGCGACCGGCAAGACCACGGTCGCGATCGACACGATCATCAACCAGAAGCAGTACTGGGAGACCGGCGACCCGAGCAAGCAGGTCCGCTGCATCTACGTCGCGGTCGGCCAGAAGGGTTCGACGATCGCCTCGGTGCGTGGCGCACTCGAGGAGGCCGGCGCTCTGGAGTACACCACCATCGTGGCCTCGCCGGCCTCGGACAGCGCGGGCTTCAAGTACCTCGCGCCGTACACCGGCTCGGCCATCGGCCAGCACTGGATGTATGAGGGCAAGCACGTCCTCATCGTCTTCGACGACCTGACCAAGCAGGCCGAGGCCTACCGTGCGGTGTCGCTGCTGCTGCGCCGTCCGCCGGGCCGCGAGGCCTACCCGGGCGACGTCTTCTACCTGCACAGCCGCCTGCTCGAGCGCTGCGCCAAGCTCTCCGACGACCTCGGTGCGGGCTCGATGACCGGTCTGCCGATGGTGGAGACCAAGGCCAACGACGTCTCGGCGTTCATCCCGACCAACGTCATCTCGATCACCGATGGCCAGATCTTCCTCCAGTCCGACCTGTTCGCGGCCAACCAGCGCCCGGCGATCGACGTCGGTGTCTCCGTCTCCCGCGTCGGTGGCGCGGCGATGACCAAGGCACTCAAGGCCGTCACCGGCTCGCTCAAGGTCGACCTGGCGCAGTTCCGCGCGATGGAGGCGTTCGCGATGTTCGCCTCCGACCTCGACGCGGCCTCGCGCCAGCAGCTGGACCGCGGCCAGCGCCTGATGGCGCTGCTCAAGCAGCCGGCCTACTCGCCCTACCCGGTCGAGGAGATGACGGTCTCGCTGTGGCTGGGCACCACCGGTCGTCTCGACCGCGTGCCGGTCGAGGACGTGCTCCGCTTCGAGCGCGAGTTCCTCGACTACCTGCGTCGCTCGCACGAGGGCATCCTCAACGCGATCCGTGAGTCCCTGAAGTTCGAGGACGACACGGCCTCCGCGGTCGAGGACGCCTACACCTCCTTCCTCGACCAGTTCGAGACCTCTGAGGGCGGGTCGATCAAGGTCGGCCACGAGGCTCCGGCCGAGGCGCTCGAGGACGAGGACCAGGAGCAGATCGTCAAGCAGAAGCGGGGCTGACGCATGGCCGTATCGCTGCGTGAGTACCGCGCGCGGATCAAGTCGACGGAGTCGATGAAGAAGATCACGCGCGCCATGGAGCTCATCGCTGCGTCCCGGATCATCAAGGCGCAGCAGCGGGCGCAGGCGGCTGCGCCGTACGCCCGTGAGCTGACCCGCGCGGTCTCGGCGGTGGCGACGTTCTCGAACGTCGACCACCCGCTGACCCGCGAGGAGGAGAACCCCAAGCGGGCGGCCGTGCTGATCGTGACCAGCGACCGAGGTCTGGCCGGCGCGTACTCCTCGAGCGTGCTCAAGGAGGCGGAGCGGCTCAACGAGAAGCTCCGCGCCGAGGGCAAGGAGATCGACACCTACATCGCCGGGCGCAAGGGCGAGGCGTACTACAAGTTCCGCCAGCGTCCCGTCGTCCAGTCGTGGACCGGGTTCTCCGACCAGCCGTCCTACGACGTGGCTGCGGAGATCGGCGCGGTGCTGATCGAGTCCTTCCTCAAGGAGCAGGGCGAGGAGGGCGACGTCGACGAGGTCCACGTCGTCTACACCCGCTTCCGCTCGATGCTCACCCAGGAGCCGACCGCGGTCCGGCTGCTGCCGCTCGAGGTCGTCGAGGCCGAGGAGGGCGGCTCGGTCGACCGACCGGACGCCTCCGAGGTGCTCCCGCTCTACGAGTTCGAGCCCTCGGCCGAGGAGGTCCTGGACGGGCTGCTTCCGCAGTACGTCCAGAGCCGGGTCTTCTTCGCGCTGCTCCAGGCGGCGGCGTCCGAGCTGGCCGCTCGCCAGAAGGCGATGAAGTCGGCCACGGACAACGCCGACGAGCTGATCAAGAAGTACAAGCGGATCGCCAACCAGGCCCGCCAGGCCGGTATTACCCAGGAAATCAGCGAGATCGTCGGTGGCGTCAACGCACTCGCCGACGCGAACTCCGGGAGTGAGTGAGAGACAATGACTGCCACCTTCGAAGAGACCCAGCAGGGCTCGACGGCCGGCAAGACCGGGCGCGTCGCCCGGGTGACCGGCCCCGTCGTCGACGTCGAGTTCCCCCCGGACGCGATGCCGGAGATGTACAACAAGCTCGAGGTCGACCTCGAGCTCGAGGGCGTGACCAAGACCCTGATCCTCGAGGTCGCTCTCCACATCGGGGACGGCGTCGTGCGCGCCATCTCGATGCAGTCGACCGACGGCCTGGTCCGCGGGGCGACGGTGCGCGACACCGGCGGCCCGATCACGGTCCCGGTCGGCAACGAGACCCTCGGCCGGGTCTTCAACGCCACCGGCGACGTGCTCAACCTCGCCGAGGGCGAGCGCTTCGAGGTCAACGAGCGCTGGGGCATCCACCGCAAGGCGCCGGCCTTCGACCAGCTGGAGTCCAAGACCCAGATGTTCGAGACCGGCATCAAGGTCATCGACCTGCTAACCCCCTACGTCCAGGGCGGCAAGATCGGCCTGTTCGGTGGTGCGGGCGTCGGCAAGACCGTCCTGATCCAGGAGATGATCGCCCGCGTCGCCAAGGACCACGGTGGCGTGTCGGTGTTCGCCGGTGTCGGTGAGCGCACCCGTGAGGGCAACGACCTCATCGTCGAGATGGAGGAGGCCGGCGTGCTGGGGCAGACCGCCCTGGTCTTCGGCCAGATGGACGAGCCGCCGGGCACCCGCCTGCGGGTCGCCCTGTCGGCCCTGACGATGGCGGAGTACTTCCGCGACGTGCAGAACCAGGACGTGCTGCTCTTCATCGACAACATCTTCCGGTTCACCCAGGCGGGCTCGGAGGTCTCCACCCTGCTCGGTCGCATGCCGTCCGCGGTGGGCTACCAGCCGAACCTCGCAGACGAGATGGGCCAGCTCCAGGAGCGGATCACCTCGACGCGTGGTCACTCGATCACCTCGATGCAGGCGATCTACGTGCCGGCGGACGACTACACCGACCCGGCCCCGGCGACCACCTTCGCCCACCTCGACGCCACGACCGAGCTGTCCCGCGAGATCGCTTCGCTGGGCATCTACCCGGCCGTGGACCCGCTGACCTCGACCTCGCGGATCCTCGACGCCCAGTACATCGGGCAGGCTCACTACGACTGCGCGATCCGGATCAAGCAGATCCTGCAGCGCAACAAGGAGCTGCAGGACATCATCGCGATCCTCGGTGTCGACGAGCTCTCCGAGGAGGACAAGATCATCGTCTCCCGGGCCCGTCGCATCCAGCGGTTCCTGTCGCAGAACACCTACGTGGCCAAGCAGTTCACCGGCATCGAGGGCTCGACGGTCCCCGTGGCCGACACCATCGAGGCGTTCAACAAGATCGCCGACGGTGAGTACGACCACGTGGCCGAGCAGGCGTTCTTCATGTGCGGCGGTCTCGACGACGTCGAGGCCAAGTGGGCCGACATCCAGAAGAACCTCTGAGGTCCTGACGATGGCTGAGAACCTCACGGTGTCCCTCGTCGCGGCCGACCGCACGGTCTGGTCCGGCGAGGCCACCATGGTGATCGCCCGCACGGTGGAGGGGGACGTCGGCGTGCTGCGCGGTCACGCGCCGATGCTCTCCCTGCTCACCGACGCGGTCGTGGAGATCGCCGAGGTCGACGGTGACCTCGTCGTCGCCGCGGTCGACGGCGGCTTCCTCTCGGTCGCGGCCGACCGGGTCTCCATCCTCTCCGAGCGGGCTGTGCTCGCCTCGGAGGTCGATGTGGACCTGGTCCAGGCCGAGGCCGAGGAGGCTCGGGCCCTGCTCGGCACCGACGACGACGCCGAGCTGCGCATCCGCCGGGCCGAGGCCCGGCTCCGCGCCGTCGAACGGGCTCGCTGAGCCCCGTCGTACCACCTGCACGACCCGGCACGGAGCCCCGCGCCGACGCCCGCTAGGGTGACGGCACTTCCTTGGGAGAGGGGATCAGATGCCGGTGTGGCAGTGGCTGCTCGACGCAGCCGGTCTGCTGCTCCTGCTCGTCCTGCTCTACGGCGCCGCGCTCATCGTGCGGCGGCGGGTGCTGTCCCGGCACGGGGGCACCTTCGAGCTCAGCCACCGCGTCCGGTCCGAGAGGCCCGGACGCGGTTGGCTTCTCGGACTCGGCCGCTACTCCGGCGAGACGCTCGAGTGGTTCCGCATCTTCTCGCTCTCGCC